>JAJYRH010000028.1 GCA_021794205.1 bacterium | reverse complement strand
GCAACCCTATGGCTGCCGCCCCTCGCTTGGATCATCTCCGCTCTGCGGTCGCGCTCGTGCCGGAAAGTCCGGCCGGCCTAGGCGCTACGCGAACGCCTTACAACGCTTGGCGCGACTCGCTGAGATGGTGACCCGGTGGATCTTGCGGTGACAAACCGCCCTCCTTCTGCGTTACGCGCACGTCGTGCGTTGTGCTCGTACCGATCGCGTCGGTACGCTTTTATGCTACTCCCATCGATAGCGAGTTGCAAGGGGATTGCGGCCCAACCATTGACGGTAACGATATGCAGCGCGCGAAGCGGCGAGCTATCGTCAGCCTTGGCGTTCGACTATAAAACGTCGTGACGCAAACGGAACGACCGATCGAGCGTGACGCCGTTACGGAGATGGGGGCGTGAACGGCTCGAGCAGATTCGGGTTGCAGGTGTAGGAAACATTCGCCTGCACGATCGGGCGCTCGCCGCCGCGCATCGGGTTGAGAAAGGGACGGGTTCCTCCGGCGAAGACCCCGCCGATCGGCCCCGGCGGAGTGCCGTATCGCGGTGGCGGCACCCGCACCAACCAACCGTGACAGATCGTGAAGGGTCCTCGATGCGAGACCCCGGTCACCCACATTTCGATCTGCCCGTCGCTGCCGCTATGGCGATAGAGAAACTTCGTCGCAGCGAGAACGCCGTTCGGGGGAGTCGGGCCGAGGTTGCTCCCGAGATGGTAGACGCTGCGTACGCGCGTCATGCCGCGTGGAGTGCTCTGGACGTGTGGAATCAGCGCGTTCAGATGCTGCTGGTAGGGGTTGGGGCGCGCGTGTCCGCGAGGCTTCGGCGTCGGAGCGATCGCTACCGGGCGCCGAGGCGCCGCGACCGCCCGCGAGACGGGTGCCTTCGCTCCCGGCGCTGCGGATTGCTTCGGTCCCGGGGTTGCCACGCTTCGCACCGGATGCGGAGCCGGCGAGGGAACGGGATGCGGAGCGGGCGAGGGCACGTGCGTCGGGATCGGCGAGGGCGCGAGCGTCGGCGCGGGGGAGGGGATCACCGTCGGTTGCGGCGAGGGTAGCGGCCGTGGCGTCAGCGTCGGCTGCGGTGACGGGCGCGGCGCGAGCGTCGGCACCGGGCTCGGGCTCGGAGCGACGCGCGCGACCAAGGGCGCCGGGCTCGGACGAGCGGTCGGCGCAGCCTGTTTCGGCGCCGGTGCGGGGGCAGGCGTACGAATCGGCCTCGGCGGCGGCTTCGGAGAGGCACTCGGGCGCGTCACCGAGAGGAGGCGCGGCTGCTGTTCGGGGCGCGGCGGCTGCGGCGGCCGTTGTACCTGCCGTGGGCGCGGGGGTTGCGGACGCGGATTGGCGCGCACCGCGGCGACCTCTCGTTCGACGATGAGTACGGTACTGCTGCTTGCGTTGGCCTCGGGTTCTTGCGCCGACGGCGCGACCGAGATCGTAAAGAGCGTCGCCGCCATCAATGCATGGAGCGCGAGCGACCCAAGCGCGCTGAGGGCGTCGCGTTTCCGTTGCTCGCGGCGATCGCGGTCGTCGGTCGATTGCTCGTTCATCGCGTAAGCGCGTTATGCGCGCCCGGAGACGCAGGAGCCTGCAATCCCGGGCGCGCATCGCGAAGAACGATGGAACCGATCATGCAAAAACGGACGAAGATCGTTGCGACGATCGGCCCCGCCTCTCGCGAGCGCAGCGTCATGCGTTCGTTGTTCGTCTCCGGCGCAAATGTTTTGCGTTTGAACTTTTCACATGGAACGCCCGACGAGCACGCTGCCGTCATCCGTACCGCGCGCGAACTCGCCGACGAGTTAGGTATTCACGTCGCAATTTTGCAAGATCTTCCGGGGCCGAAAGTCCGCACCGGCAGCTTTTCCGAGGGCACCGAGAGCGTACGACTCGAACGCGGGGACCGCTTCGAACTCTACGTCGACGACCGCGTCGGCGGCAGCGAAGGCGTCAGCGTTTCGTATGCGGCGTTGCCGCACGATGTCGAGGTCGGTAAGCGCATCTACCTGCAAGACGGCTCGATCACCCTTCGCATCATCGAAAAAGATGCCGATCGCATCGTCACCACCGTCGAATTCGGTGGCGACCTGCGCGCGCGTCAGGGGATCAACTACCCCGATGGTTCCCTCAATATCGACGCCGTCACCGATCGCGACCTCGAATATCTCGCTTTCGGGCTCGAGCAACAGGTCGATTACGTCGCCGTTTCATTCGTCCGCAGCGTCGGCGATATCGAACGCGTGAAGAAATTCATGAAAGAGCGTGGGAAGCACGTTCCGGTTCTCGCGAAAATCGAGAAGCACGAAGCGCTCGAAGATATCGATCGGATCATCGCGGCCGCCGACGGCATCATGGTCGCGCGCGGCGACTTGGGGATCGAGATCCCGCTCGAACAGGTGCCGCTGATCCAAAAAGATCTCATCGCGCGGTGCAACCGAGCGAGCAAACCGGTCGTGACGGCGACGCAGATGCTCGAATCGATGACCGCGAACTCGCGCCCGACGCGAGCCGAAGTCGCCGATGTCGCCAACGCCATCCTCGACGGCACCGACGCGGTCATGCTCTCCGGCGAAACGGCACGCGGCGCCTACCCCACCGAAGCGGTCCGTACGATGGCCGAGATCGCGCGCGAGATCGAAAAGCACTATCCGCACGCCACGCTGCGCGACCGACGTTTGGAGAAAAGCGAACCGACGATCGCGAGCTCCATCGCTGAAGCAGCGACGCGAGCGAGCAGCGAACTCAAGATTCCGTATATCGTAACCGGTACGACCACCGGGAATACGGCGCATCACATCGCGGCGTTTCGCCCCAGCGCACGCGTCGTCGCGCTCACGCCGCATCGGCGCGTCGCGCAGCGACTGGCGCTGGTCTGGGGAGTCGAGGCGCTGCTGATCGATCACTACGCCTCGATCGACGTTCTGCTCTACGTCACCGAACGACGAATGCAGGAAGAGGGATTCGTCGAACGCGGCGACTTAATCGCCTTTACGACCGGGATGCCGGTCGGCGCGGGCGGGACGAACGTCCTAAAGATCCATCAGATTCCTTAGCGCGCGCGAGCATCTCGCGCGCGTGGTCGAGCGCCTGTCGGTGAGGCTCGCCCGAGAGCATCCGGGCGATCTCGTTTTCGCGTTCCTTCGGCCCTTCGACCGGGCAGAGCGCGATCGCCATCGTTTCGCCGGCGGCAATTTTTTCTAGAACCAGGTGCGTATTCGCATGCACGGCGATCTGCGCGAGATGCGTCACGCAGATCACTTGGGCGTCGGCCGCTAAGCGCGACAACCGTTCGCCGACGGCGGCGGCGACGGCACCACCGATGCCCGCGTCGACTTCGTCGAAGATATAGCTCGCTCCACGCCGTACCGCGGCGAGTGCGAGAACGAGTGCGAGCAACACGCGCGAGCGCTCGCCGCCTGAGGCGATCTTCGCAAGCAGGCGTTCGGGTTCGCCCCGATTCGGCGAGAACGTAAAATGCGTGCGCTCGCTCCCCTGCGCACCGATCTCGCCCCGCGGCTCGAAGCTCACCCCGAAACGCGCTCCGGCGAGCGAGAGTGCGGCGAACTCCCCCTCGACGCTCTCGCTCAGGCGCGTTGCGGCTTCGCGCCGCGCCGCACGCAATCGGTCGTCTGCAGCCGCGAGCGCTTCGGCTGCCGCGCGTTCGCTCTCGCGTGCCGCCGCGATACGTTCCTCGCCGCCCTCGAGCAGCTCAGATGCTTCGCGGAGTTCCTCCCATCGGGCGGCAAGCGCGTGAGGATCGCCGTTGCCGTAGAGCCGTGCGACGCGTTCGAATTCAGCGGCGCGCGATTCGAGCGATTCGAGTTCGCCGGGAGCGCGCTCGAGCCGATCGAGCGAGCGGTCGAGTTCGAGCGCCACGTCCACAAGTTCGCCTTGCAGTGCCTCGACGCGCGACGCAAAATCGGCGATCTCCGGGACGAGGGCGGCGACCGAACGCAGGGCGGCATCCGCCGCGCCGAGCGCCCGATCGGCGGAGCCCTCCTCGCCACGGAGCGCTTCGTGTGCCGTGCGAAACGCGGCGGCGATACGCTCTCCATGCGCGAGCATGCTGCGGCGCTCGCGCATCGATGCATACTCCTCCGGTTGCGGGCGGAGGGCATCGAGCGCGGCGAGCGCGTCGCGTACGAACGCTTCGCGTTCGCGTTCGGTCCGTCGCGCGTCTTCGAGGCTCTTGCAGAGCTCGCGCGCATCAAGGAGCGCTCGATAACGCTCGGCGACCTCCGCTGCGGCCTCGAGCGAAGGCGCTCCGCCGAACCGGTCGAGCAGGGTGCGCTGAAAGCTCGCCGATGTCAGCCGCTGCGCTTCGTGTTGGCCGACGATATCGACGATCTCGCGCCCGAGTTCGCGGAGCGATGCGAGGCTCGCGCTTCGCCCGCAGATGCGCGCCGCGCTCTTTCCGTTCCGCGAAATTTCGCGCTCCAGCGCGATCTCTTCATCCTCGTCGATTTCGTAGCCTCGCTCCGCGAGCCAAGCCAACAACTCGGGATTCGCGTCGAGCCGTAGAGTGACGAGCGTGCGGAGGTTCGGCCGCACGATGCTCTCGATATCGTTCCGGATTCCACAGGCAAAAGAGAGCGCGCCTAAGAGCATCGATTTTCCCGAGCCGGTCTCGCCGGTGCATGCGGTGAGCCCCGCGCCGAACTCCACCTCGGCGCCACGGATGAGCGCGAAGTTCTCGATGCGAAGGGATCGTAGCACGCGTCTCGCCTACCGAACGGTTTCGACGATCGAAGCGCCCCAGCGAAGTTTCGCTTCGAGACGTTCGAAGAATCGCAGCACTTCGACCCGGGCAAAGCGGACCGCTCGCGGATAGCGATAGACGACGACGGGCTCGTTCGGTGCGATCTCGGTCACCACGTCTCCATCGCATTCCAAATGCGCTCCGCCGAGATCGGCGTCGCAGAGGATCGTCACGCGCGCGTCGCCGGCAACGATGAGCGGGCGCGAGAAGAGCGTGTGCGGGAGCAGCGGTACCACGCCGAAGGCGTCGACGCGCGGGGAGATCAGCGAACCGCCGGCGGAGAGAAAATACGCCGTCGATCCGGTCGGCGTGCAGACGCAGATGCCATCGGCGGGGACGCCGACCGCTTCTTCTTCGTCGAGATGCAAACGAAACGGGACGACGCGAGCGATATCGCCCTTGCGCACGACGACGTCGTTGAGCGCGAAATGCTTTTCGCCGCGCGCTTCGACGCGCAGGGCCGCGCGCTCTTCGATCAACAAGCCGCGTTCGAGCAGATCGGGGAGATCCGCAATGCGCGGATCGTCGCTATCGAACTCGGTGAGAAATCCCAACCGCCCGGTATTGATGCCGAGAATCGGTATTCCGAGGTCCACGACGCGCCGCGCGGCGCGCAGCAGCGTTCCGTCGCCGCCGATACTGACGAGCAGATCGACCCGCGCGAGCGCCTCGGCATCGCCGCTTCGGTCGTCGAGCACGACGCACGAGATCGATCGCGCTTCGAACATCGCAACGAATTGCTTCGCATACTCGTGCGCCGATTCGCGCGACGACAGGTGGACTGCGACCGCACGCCGCGCGAACGAAAGCGTTTTCATGGTACCGAGAGGTCTTCGCCGACGACCTCGTCGATTCGTGCTTCGGCGAGCGATTCGCCGGAGCGCCGGAACTCGACGAGAAACTCTCGATTGCCGGCCGGCCCGGTAAGCGGCGAAGCGATGAGCGCTACGGGAAGGAGCCCCAGGGAGGTTGCCGCTCCGAGGACCTCGCGCAAAACGGCGCGATGGACCGCCGGGTCGCGTACCACCCCGCCGCGCCCGAGCCGCTCTCGCCCGGCCTCGAACTGCGGTTTGACGAGCGCGACGATCTTTCCATCGGGCGCGAGAAAACGAATCGCCGAGGCGAGAATGGTATGCAGCGAAATGAACGAGACGTCGATCACGATGAGATCGAATGGTACCGCAAAGCTCTCTGCGGGGAGATTGCGAGCGTGCGTCCGTTCCATGACGGCGACCCGCGGATCGTTCCGCAGGCGCCAATCGAGCTGACCGTATCCCACATCGAGCGCGGTAACGTGCGCCGCGCCGCGTTGGAGCAAACAATCGGTGAAACCGCCCGTCGACGCACCGATGTCGAGCGCCCGCACTCCAAGCACGTCGAGTGCGAAGGCATCGAGCGCGGCTTCGAGTTTCTCGCCGCCCCGGCTGACGAACCGCCTCGGGCGGCGCACCTCGATCTCCGAACCCGGCGAGACGTTCGCGCCGGCTTTCTGTGCGGGCACGCCGCCGACGCGCACGCGACCCTCGAGAATGAGGCTCCGAGCATGCGACCGTGAGACCCCGAGTTGCTCTGCGACCGCATCGTCGAGCCGCGTTCCCTTCATGCCGCGTTCCTTCGCGCCCGATGCGTCGATGCTCTTCCGCGCACCGACGCGCGTGTCAACAGGAAGGAATACCGAAGCCGCCGCAGCCTCTCGCGACGGAGGTGACTTGCTACGAGCGGAGTGCGCGTCCTCGCCGGGACCCGAAAAGGAGCGTTTATTCTCGAAGCCGATGAGGCTCGGAATCGATGGAGTATCGACGGTCCCTTTTTTGCGGGGTGGGAGATCTATCATATCGCCGGCTCGCCCGCCGATCCTCAGCGGCTCTACGCGTCGCAGAGCAGTGGATGGTTCGGCCAGGTCGTCCAACGCTCCAACGACGGCGGAAGGACGTGGCAACCCGTCAACAACGAGTTTGCCTACGACGCCATTCCCGGAACCCACCAGTGGTACGACGGCTCGTCGCGCCCGTGGGAGTTCAAACGCGTCTGGCATTTCGAAGCCTCTCCGCTCCAACCCGACGTCGTTTACGCGGGGGTCGAAGATGCCGCGTTATTCCGCTCCGACGACGGCGGCGAGCACTGGCACGAACTCTCCGGTTTACGCAACCACAGCACCGGCAGCAGTTGGCAGCCCGGAGCCGGCGGCATGTGCCTGCACACCATTTTGCTCGACCGCAGTAACGCAGGCCGTATCTACGTAGCGATCTCCGCGGCCGGCGCATTCCGCAGCGACGATGGTGGCGCGACCTGGCTGCCGATCAATCGCGGATTGCAATCGGAGTATATTCCCGACCCCAACGCCGAGGTGGGGCATTGCGTCCACCGGCTCGCAATGCATCCGGCGAAACCGAACGTCCTCTTTATGCAGAAGCACTGGGACGTAATGCGCAGCGACAACGGCGGCGAAGTATGGCACGAAATCAGCGGGAATCTCCCCACCGACTTCGGCTTCGCCATCGACGTCCACGCACACGATCCCGACACCGTGTACGTCGTTCCAATCAAGAGCGACCGAGAGCACTTCCCGCTCGACGGCGCACTCCGAGTCTACCGAAGCCGGACCGGCGGAAACGAATGGGAGGCGCTCACGCACGGGCTTCCGCAAGAACATTGTTACGTGAACGTGTTACGCGATGCGATGGCCGTCGATCGGCTCGGCTCCTGCGGAATCTATTTCGGCACGACGGGCGGGCAAATCTACGCCTCTGCGGATTCCGGCGATTCTTGGAACGCCATCGCTCGCGATCTTCCCCCGGTGCTCTCGGTCGAGGTACAAAGCTTCGCGTGATTCGCGTTCTCTTACCCGCGCATCTCAAGGTTTTGGCGAACGTCACCGGCGAGGTCGAAATCGATCCGAAAGATGGGGCTTCGATCTCCGCGGTTATCGAGGCCGTCGAGCGGCGCTACCCGGCATTACGCGGGACGATTCTTCGCTATGGGGTGCGAGAACGGCGCCCGATGCTTCGTTTCTTTGCGTGCAATACCGATCTCTCGCACGAAGATCCCAAGAGTCCCCTGCCCGCGGCCGTGCTCGATGGCGAAGAACCGCTCCTGATTATCGGCGCGATCGCCGGCGGCTAGCGGTGCGCGAACGAGCTTACGATCACCGCAACCGCAAAGAGAGATACGAGGCCGACGCCGATGAGGAGGGCACCGAGCGCCGAACGGGGCGGCGACGCGGTCGCCGGGCGCCCACCGGTAGCTCTCGCACGTTCGGCAGCGGCCGCAGCAACAATGGCGGCAGCGCCGGCGGCAGCGGCGCCGCATGCGGCGCACGACGCCGCCGAAGCCGCACATGCCGCTCCACACGAAGCGCAACATCCGCCGCTCACGGTTTCACCTCGCCGCGCGTCACTGCGTCGACCTGCTCCTGCGCACCCTTGAGCAACGCCTCGCATGCGGTGATGAGCGCCCGACCTTCCTGAAAGAGCGCGACTCCGCGGTCGAGCGTCGTTTGGTCGTTTGAGAGCTCCTTGACGATCGCATCGATTCTCGCGAGTTTCTGTTCGAAACTCTCACCGGGTTCGTTCATGGTTCCTCCTCATTCGTTTCGATACTTTCGATACGCGCGCGGGCAGCCCCGCGTCCGAAACGCGCGCGTACTTCGTCACCAACGCGCAGTTCCTCCGCATTACGAACCACGGCTCCATCGCGAAAGAGCATCGCATATCCGCGGCGTAACGGTGCGTTGGGATCGACGCTTTCGAGGGCCGCGCGAGCGAGGTCGAGCAGCGTGCGCTTTCGTCCGACGAAACCGATTGCGCGCTCGGGCAGTCGCTCTCGGTACGCGTCGAACCTCGTGGCCGCGCGGCCGATCGATGCCGCCGAGACTGCATGGAGTTTTTCGCGCCGCGTCGCAATCGCGGCCGCTCGCCCGGCGAGCCGCGCCCGAGGGTCGAGAGCGAGCATCTCGCGTTCTCGCTGGAGCAACGCGCTCTGCTTCGCAGCGATGCGCCGTGCTGCGGTGTCGACGAGCGCACGCGCGCGGAGTTCGATGTCGCGAGCGGCAACGTCGAACCGACGCTCGGCCGCAACGGCGAGCCGCTCGCTCACCTTCGGCAACCATTCGGCAGCCTTCATCCAAGCCGAAAGTACGAGGTCGGCGGCAAGACTCGGCGTATTCGCCCTTCCGTCGGCCGCGAGGTCGGCGAGGTGAATATCGGCGCTATGCCCGATCGCCGTCATCACGGGAGTCCGAGTCGCGACGATCGCGCGGACGACTTCCTCGCGATTGAACGGAAAGAGATCTTCGTACGATCCACCGCCGCGCCCGAGCAGGATCAAATCGCTCCCGCTTGCGTCGGCGCGGGCGACGGCGGCGGCGATATCGCGTTCCGCTCCGATGCCTTGAACGCGCGTGTCGAAAATCTGTATTCGGACGAATGGTGCTCGTCTCGCGATCTCGCGAACGAAATCGTCGATGCCTTTCCCTTCCCGCGTCGAGATCACCGCAACGCTTCGTGGAAAGCGCGGCAGCGCTCGCTTACGCTCGTCGTTAAAGAGCCCTTCGCGCTGCAAGCGCTCTTTGAGCGCTTGCAATTCCACGAACAGTAAGCCCAATCCAGTCGCGTCGATCCGTCGTACCGTTAAAGAATAGCGTCCCTGGGGGCCGTAGTTGATTATTTCACCGCGAGCGACGACCGCGAGCCCGTCGGCGAGTTCGACTCCGGGCGGGAGCTGCTCCGCACGCAAAAAGCACGAGAGTTTGGGTCCACCCTGCGCGCCCTGATCCTTCAGCGAGAAAAAAAATGCGTTCCCCGATGGATTGAAACCCGTGATTTCGCCGCTGACGGCAATATCGCGAAACCGCGGAACCCGATGAAACAAGTCGCTCATGCGCCGCGAGAACTCGGCGACGGTGATCGGCGCGAGCGCTTCGTCGCTCTCGCTCACGGGCTCGCGCTCGGCTGCGGCATCGTTCCGCCGAGGCGCTCCGCACTCGCCCCGGGTTCCGGCGCACTCGAGGGCAGCGGTGTCGACCCGAGCGGAATGTAATTCGTTCCGTCACCGGCGGTATTGGGGGGCGGCGTCGCATCGGGGTTCGGTGTCGACGACGCCGCCGGCGAGGCGGCGGCGCTCGCATGGCCGCACCGAGGTCGTTCCTGATTCCCGGCCAGGAAGTAATCGACGCCTCCCGCGCAGGTCGGCTCTTTGACCACGCCCTTTGGTACGACGAAGGGATGCGGCGGTGTTTTCGCAAGCGCGGCGCGCATAAAGCGCGCCCAAATACGCGCGGGGATGTTTCCGCCATACGATTCGATCATGCGCGAATCGTTATCGTTCCCCATCCAGACCGCCGTCACTAAATCGGGGGTATACCCGACGAACCAGGCATCTCGAAAATCCGAGGTCGTCCCCGTTTTCCCGGCGGCCGGTCGCCCGATATTCGCGTTCACGCCGGTTCCGTAGGCGATCGTATCTTCGAGCATCGAGGTCATGAGAAACGCAGTAGCGGGCGAAACGACGCGACGTTCGTGCGGCGTTCGATCGTCGAGAACGACGTTTCCGTATGCATCGCGAACCATCAGGATCGAACGTGGCGAGATGTGAAGCCCTTGGTTCGCCAAGGTCTGGAAGCCGCTCGCCTGATCGAGCACGCTCACCGACGACGTACCGAGCGCGAGCGATAGGTTCGGCTCCAAGGGGGCGCGGACGCCCATCGCATGGGCGTAGGCGATGAATTTATCGAGCCCGATCCGGTCCGCGAGTTTCACCGCGACGACGTTCCGAGAGAGCGCGAGCGCGCGGCGCAACGTGATCGGTCCCATGAAACGGTTGTCGTCGTCGTGCGGCGACCACGTTTTCCCATCGTACATCGGATAGGTGACCGGGGTGTCGTCCATCACCGTCGATGGAGAGAGGCCGCTATTCATCGCCGCGGTATAGAGATAGATTTTGAACGACGAGCCCGGCTGCCGAAGCGCCTGCCAAGCACGGTTGAACTGATCGGTTGCCGAAAACTTCTTTCCGCCGATCATGGCGACGATCTCGCCGGTCGAGGGACGGATGGCGACGAGCGCCGCTTGGTGCGCGCCGATGCCTTCAGCTTTCGCCGCGCGCAAACCCCAATCGATCGCCGACTGCGCCTCGCTCTCCATGCGCGGATCGAGACTCGTATAAACCTGCAAACCGCCTTCGCGAACGGCGCGATTGCCGAACAGGCGCTGCAACCTCGCGATGACGTAGGTGGTAAACCACGGCGCGCGATACCCCAAGGGGCCGTCGCTCCGCTCCTGCACCAAGCCCAGCGGGGCGGCATACGCCGCGCGCGCTTGCGCGCGCGTGATGTACCCGCTGGCGACCATGCGCCCGAGTACGTGGCGTTGGCGTTGTCGCGCGAGCGTCAGGTTCACGAACGGTGAGTAATCCGACGGCGCGGCGACGACGCCGGCGATGATCGCGGCTTGGCCGAGCGTTAATTTCGAGACGCTCCGGCCGAAGTAGGTGCGCGCGGCGGCATCGACGCCGTAGGCCCCCGATCCGAGATAAATCAGGTTGAGATATCGCTCGAGGATCTGGTCCTTGGTGTAATACCGCTCGATTTTTAATGCGAGCAGTGCTTCCTCGATCTTCCGCGTAATGGTGATGCGGTCGTTGAGAAACAGTCCGCGCGCGAGCTGTTGCGTGATCGTCGAAGCGCCCTCGAGGGGCTGGTGGAGCGCATCGGCGATCGCCGCGCGCACGATGCCGAATACGTCGATTCCTGGGTTGCTATAAAACGTGTGATCTTCGTTGGCGATGAAGGCATCTCGAACTAACGGCGGGATGCGCGAAAGAGGGACGTAGACGCGATTTTGTTTGAAGACGCTGCCGAGCACGCTGCCGTCGGCGGCAAAAATTCGCGTCGCACCCTCGGGTTGGTAATCGGAGAGTTCGCGCACGTCGGGAAGGTTGCGTGATATGACCACGACCATTCCCGCGAGCGTCCCGACGACAAAAATCGCGAGAAAGAGGACGACGAGGCCGATGCTACGCCAGCGCACCGGCCGACGAGGCTTACGTCTGGGCGCTCGACGCATCGCCGAAAACACCGGAGAGAACGCCGTTTACAAACTTCGCCGCCTCCGGAGTAGAGTACCGTTTTGCGAGTTCGACGGCTTCGTTGATAATCACCGCACGAGGCGGAGCCTCGGCCTGGGCGGCTTCGCAGACCGCTAAGCGGAGAATCGTACGATCGACGATCGCCAAGCGATCGAGCGTCCAACCTTGCAATGCCGGTGAGATCCGTTCGTCTGCATCGTTCGCTCCGGAGAGCGTACCGAGCACGAGTTCGCGCACGAACGCTCGGTCCTCGCTCGCGCCTCCTTCGCCGACGATCTCTTCGAGCGCTTCGGCGGGTTCTCGCCCACCGACTTCGATGGCGTAGAGCGTCTGCAGGGCGCGCTCGCGCAACATGCGCCGCGAAGGCATAGGTTATCCGACGCGCTGCGCGAGCAGGCGAGGAAGAAAGCCGATATCGTAGACGCCGTTGCGGAACCCTTCGGTGCCGAGAATTTCCAAGCACATCTCCGTCGTCGTCGCAACTCCGTCGACTAAGGTTTCGCGCAGCGCGCGCTCCATACGCGCGATGGCTTGTTCGCGCGTATTGGCAAACGCGATCACCTTCGCCAGCATCGAGTCGTAGTACGGCGGCACGCTCGCGCCCGAGAAGATGTGCGTGTCGATGCGAATTCCCGGCCCTCCAGGGAAGATGACGGCGCCCAATTTTCCGGCCTGCGGAGCGAAGTTATTCCGCGCGTCTTCGGCGTTGATACGACACTCGATCGCGTGCCCGCGCGGTTCGAGATCGCTCTGGGTGTAGCCGAGCGGCTCGCCCGAGGCGATGCGGATCTGCTCTTTTACTAAGTCGATGCCGTAGACCATCTCCGTTACCGGGTGCTCGACCTGAATGCGCGTGTTCATCTCCATGAAAAACACGTCGTCGCCGCTCGACAGAAATTCCAGCGTTCCCGCGTTACTGTAGCCGACGTGACGGCACGCGCGCACCGCCATATCGTGCAATCGCGCGCGAGCGCGGTTGGAGAGATTCGGGGCGCCGGCTTCCTCGATGAGCTTCTGGTGCGACGGTTTTTGAATCGAGCAATCGCGCTCGCCGAGGTGCACCACCTCGCCGTGTTCGTCGGCGAGAACCTGCACTTCGATATGCCGCGGGTCGCGGATGAGCTTTTCCATATAGACGCGGCCGTCTTTGAACGAGGCTTCCGCCTCCGCCGTCGCGCCGAGAAAGGCGCGCTCCAAATCCTCGGGGCGCTCGACGACGCGCATCCCCTTGCCGCCGCCACCGGCGGTCGCTTTCAGGAGGACCGGGTAGCCGACGCTCTCCGCAGCCTCGCGTGCGAGTTCGACGGTCGCGAGAATATCGGTTCCGGGAGTCGTGGCGACGCCCGCTTCGGCCATCACGCGTTTCGCGGTGGCTTTATCGCCCATCGCCGTAATAATTTCGGGGCGCGGACCGATGAACTTCAATCCGTGGTCGGCACAAATTTCGGCGAAGCGCGCGTTCTCGGCGAGGAATCCGTATCCCGGATGAATCGCATCGCATCCCGAGACGAGCGCCGCCGAAATAATGTTCGGCACGTTGAGGTAGGAACGCGGAACGGGGCCGGGACCGACGCAAAAGGCCTCGTCGGCGACCCGCACGTGGGTCGATTCCCGGTCGGCTTCAGAGAAAATCGCAACGCTGCCGATGCCGAGCTCCCGGCAGGCGCGCACGATTCGCAGTGCGATCTCCCCTCGATTGGCGACGAGGACCTTGCGCAACATCGTACCTATCCTCGCTCGATCTCAAAAAGAGCGCGGCCGTAGTCGACCGCAGCCCCATCCTGGCAGAGTATCGCGGTCAAGCGACCCGACGAGCGAGCGCGCACCGAGGTCCGAATTCCCAACGCCTCGATGGCGGCGAGTTCGCGCTCCTCGGCGACTTCTTCCCCAAGCGTCGGCACGCGCCGGCCAAAGCGAAGAACGCCGACCACATCGGCGCGAAGGACATCGACCGGGCGCTCCGCCATCGGCTCGGGCATCACTGCCTGCTCCGCCGCGCCGCGCGCCTGAGCGAGCGAGGAGCGGACGAATTCGAACTCCTCGTTCTCGCGCTCGATCCGCATCCGCAGGAGGGGAGTCTTCACGAAAAATTCGGCCAGACGCTGCGCGCGGGCCGACGGTTCTTCCTCGGGTGGATGCTCGGAACTCATCGGCCCGCCTTTTCGGGGAGCTACCCCGAACCCCCCTTCGCCGGGAGTTCCCCCGAAGCGAGCCGAACCTAAAATCCGTGCTCTCGTACTTTCTCTACGCTCGAGGGGCAGAGGTAGGGGATATTCCCTCTCTTCTCCATACGGCGGGTTTTGAGACCTATGAGGTCGAGTTCGACCGCTTACGCGACGAGGGGGGACTCGCCGCGTTCGGGGAGCCCGGACCGACGATTCTCGTCGGCGATCCACGCGATCCAAACCTCGCCCTGCTCACCGAGGATCCGCATGTCGTCGCCGTCCTTACCCCGCCGATCGAGCGCGTCTCGCTCGTCGCAGCCACCCGCGCGGCGACCCAACTCGCGGCCGAACGAACGCAAACGACGACGCTTCTCAACGTCAGCCGGTCGCTCTCTTCGGAGCGGGATCTCCCGACCCTCGAACGCTCGATCGTGCACAACGCACGCGAACTCACCGGCGCCGACGCCGGGAGCCTCTATCTCATCGAAGAGGTCGACGGGCTCAAACACCTTCGCTTCGTCGTCGCTCAGACGGGGCCGACCGACGAGGGAACGCTCTTTAATCGCGAGCTGCCGCTCAATACCAATTCCATCGCCGGGTACGTCGCCGTAACGGGCGAGAGCATTACGATCGACGATGCGTACCAAATCGATGCCGGCCATCCATATACGTTCAATCGGAGTTTTGACGAGAGCAACAATTATCGCTCGAAATCGATGATCGCCGTCCCGATGCGCAACCTGCGCGGCACGGTGATCGGGGCGATTCAATTAATCAACCGCAAGCCCGCGTTCGAGATCGTTCTCGAGACGCCGACGCACAGCGAATCGATCGTTCGCCCCTTCGACCATCACGACCGCAGCGTCCTCGAAGCGCTCGCCGCACAGGCCGCGATCGCCATCGAAAATGCGCGCCTCGTCGAATCGATTCAAAATCTCTTCGAGCGTTTCGTCCGCGCGTCGGTGAAAGCGATCGAAGTGCGCGACCGATCCACGCAGGGCCACTCCGAACGCGTCGCCGCACTGACGGTCGCGCAGGCCGAGGCGGTCAACCGAACGCACGCCGGCCCGCTCGCCGATATGTATTTCACCGCCGATCAGCTGCGAGAGGTGCGCTACGCATCGCTGCTGCACGACTTCGGAAAGGTCGCGGTTCCGGAATATATTTTCGGAAAGGCAAAAAAACTTCCCGACGGGCGGCTCGATACCGTGCGCCTTCGATTCTTGCTTGCCATCGAACAATGCCGCGACGATGCGATGCGCGAAGAGCTGCGGGAACTTCTCGATCGAATCCAAGCGGCGAACGAACCGAACGTGGTTGCGGCCGACGCCGACGACGCAATCGGGCGCGCGATGCGCCACGGCTATCGCGACGCAGGCGAGCCACGCCCGCTCCTCGACGACATCGAACTCGCCTATCTGCGTATTCCGCGCGGCTCGCTCTCCGATGCGGAGCGCGACCGCATGCAAGAGCACGTCACGCAATCCTACCTCTTCCTGCGCGAGATCCCGTGGGGAGAGACGCCGTGGTTCAACGTTGCCGAGTATGCCTACGGACACCACGAGCACCTCGACGGAACCGGTTACCCGCGCAAACTCTCCGGCGATGCAATCGCTCCACAGGTCCGCATGATGACGATCAGCGACGTATACGACGCTTTAACCGCAACCGATCGCCCCTACAAAAAAGCGATGAGCGTCGAACGATCGCTCGACATCCTCACCAAAGAGTTTGCCGAGCGCGGAAAGATCGACCGCCTCTTTCTCGATCTCTTTATCGAACGCAAGCTCTACGAAGCGAAGCTCGCCTAGCAGTCGGTTCGAGTACGACGCTTATCAGCCCGAGTAGCCACCTCGTCAGCCCGAGTAGCCACCTCGTCAGCCCGAGTAGCCACCTTGTCAGCCCGAGTAGCCGCCCCAAGGGCGGCGTATCGAGGGCAGTTCCCGTCGCCTCGATACGGGCGCTGAAGCGCCCTACTCGGCGTGACACTGGCGCCTACTCGGCGTGACATATCGGCCCGACGACGGGCGACCACGCGATGTCGGCGCACCCGATGAGCGCTAAAGCGAGCGGCGAACGGTGCCTGCGACGCACCCGACGAGCGATTAAGCGAGCGGCGAGGAGCCTGACATTGCTTGTCCGAGCCGCGAGCGTCTAGCGAGCGGCGCTGCGCGCAGGCAAACGCGAGCGCGCTGCGCGCAGGCAAACGCGAGCGCGCTGCGCTCGCCTCGATACGGGCGCTGAAGCGCCCTACTCGGCGTGACACTGGCGCCTACTCGGCGTGACACTGGCGCCTACTCGGCGTGACACTGGCGCTACTTGGCGGGCGCGATCCGTTCGACGCTTGCCCGCTCTCCCATCGGCAAGGCGTCGCGCCACGCTTCAAACGACGCATCGATCTCCGCGAGCGGCTCTAAGACGAAGGCGCGCTCGAATAGATGGAGATGCGGGATGCGCAGGGCCCCATCTTCAAACCCAAGGTCGTCGTACAACAAGATATCGAGATCGATGGCACGAGGCCCCCAGCGTTCCCCGGCGACGCGCCCCAATCGAGCCTCTATCGCCTGAAGTGCCGAGAGCAGCGCGCGCGGAGCGAGCGCCGTATCGATCCGTGCGACGGCGTTGACGAAATCGGGCTGATCGAGCTTCCCCCACGGCGCGGAGCGATAGAGCGAAGAGCGCGCGGTCAACCGACCGAGCTCGCCGAGCGTTGCAATCGCACGTTCGACGGTAGCGACCGCCTCACCGATATTCGCCCCGATACCGATGGTCGCGAGCGGCATCAACGGCGCTGCGTGCAGGTGACGCCCGGCGTCGCACCGTCGAGGAGGCCCGGCTTCTCGATTTTCACCGTGGCTTCGAGCACGCGGGAATCGTCGAGACACAGATCGAGCAATCGCTGCGCGAGCCGCTCGAGCAATCGATGCGATTCCGTCTCGACGAGCGAAACGACGCGGCGATACAACGCCGCGTAATCGAGCGTCGCCGCGAGATCGTCGTTTTCGCGCGCACCGCGCGCGTCGAGCAGGCAGTGCAGTTCGATCTCGAAAAGTTGTGCGCGTTCGCGTTCGCCGGGATCGGCACCGTGCCGGCCGTACGCGCGAATTCCGCGAATCGCTATTCGGTCCAACTCGGCGGCCTCCAATGTCGAACGATAGCGTCGGATACCGCAACTACATCGCGCGTCGCCGCAACGTCGTGGACGCGCACGATATCGATCCCCGCGCGAACCGCGAGCGCCGTCGTCGCCGCCGTTGCAAAAATGCGTTCGTCGGGGCGAACGCGCCCGGCGAGCTTTCCGAGCGTCGATTTTCGCGACGTTCCAAGTAATGTCGGATACCCGAGCGCGACGAGGCGCTCGAGCGACGCGAGCACGGCGATATTTTGATCGGGAGTCTTTCCGAAACCGATCCCGGGATCGAGCACGATACGCTCCTCGGGCACCCCACGCTCTCGCGCGCGACGCGCCTCCGCACCTAATGCGCGCAGCACTTCCTCGACGATCTCGCCTTCGTAGGTCTCTTTGCGGTTATGCATGATCGCCAGGGTCGCTCCGGTCTCCAGCGCGAGCGCGATCAGTTCGTCGCTCGCCCCCCAGATGGAATTGATGCAGTCGGCGCCGGCTGCGAGCGCCGCGCGAGCCACCGCGGGCTTGTAGGTATCGATGGAGATCGGCCAATCGGCAAAGCGCTCGCGCACCGCGCGGATGACGGGAACGACCCGCTCGATCTCTTCTGCTATCGGAATCTGCCGGTGTCCCGGACGCGTCGATTCGCCGCCGATATCGATGATATCGGCCCCCGCCGCGTACTGCGCCTCCGCTCTTTCCACGGCGTCGCTCAACGCGAGCCGTCCGTCCCCCGAAAACGAGTCGGGGGTCACGTTGAGAATCCCCATGACCACCGTGCGCTCTCCACGCACGAAACACCGCCCGCGCATCATTAAATTGGTTGCGTTCATCCTCGTGACGATAGGCTCGCTTGCGTTCCGAGCACCTCCGGGCGTAGCGCGGCGACCACGAAGGTAGAGCCCGTTACGACCACAACGCCGGAGCCCCCGGCGCGGATGCGCGCCCGTGCGAGCGCGGCGCCGGGATCGGCTGCGAGTTCGTGTGCGAGGCCGAGTTCCTCAGCGATTGCGGCCAAGCGTTCCGGCGCGCGCGCCGGCCTGCCATCGGCATCGAACGAGGTGAGGATGCAGTACGCATTCGGCCGCACGAGCGCCGCGAGAATCGCGCGCGCGTCTTTACTTTCGCCGATGCCGACGACATACGTTAGCGCTCGATTCTCGAAACGTTCGCGAAGCGCGTCGGCGAGCGAGCGTGCTTTCTGTTCGTTATGAGCGATATCGAAAAGAATCGGTGGAGCACCCGGAACCAACTCCATGCGTCCCGGTATTCGCACCTCTGCGAGCCCCCGTTCCATCTCGCTTCGGCTCGGCCGCAATGCCGCGGGAAGGCTTTCGAGCGTTACGATGGCGGTCGCCGCATTGCGGCGCTGAAACCCACCCAATAACGGTAACCGAATGCGATAGCTGTCGCGCGAAGTTCGCACGGTAAAGCGCTGTGCGAACGCATCGCGTTCGATCTCGTCGATCTCGGCACTTCCACTGGTTTCGATCAACGGCGCGCCCACCCGCGCGCAGACCGCAGCGATCGTCGAACGCGCCGGCTCTTCACATACCGCGCTGATCAGCGGAACGCCGGGTTTGGCGATCCCCGCCTTTTCGGCGGCGATTTTATCGAGCGTGTCTCCGAGAATCTCCTGATGGTCGTATCCGATGCTCGTAATCACGCACGCGACCGGAGCGACGACGTTGGTCCCGTCGAGCCGCCCGCCGAGCCCGACCTCAATCGCCGCAACGTCGACCGCTTCGCGCGCGAAATACAAAAACGCTACGGTCAACAACATTTCGTAATAACTCGGCGCGCCGAAGCGTGCCGTCACGGCATCGATCGCCGGCAGCATCTCCGTGAAGAGCACGGCAAAGCGGTCCCGCTCGATCGGAACTCCGTCGATGCGGGCTCGTTCGGTCATCGATTGCAGGTGGGGCTTCACGTGGAGGCCCACGCGCAGCGAACGCTCGCGCAAGGCGCGCTCGATCATCGTCGCCGTCGACCCCTTACCGCTGGTGCCGGCAACGTGCACCACCGGATAGCGGCGATGCGGGTCTCCGAGCGCGGCGAGCAGCGCTTCGATACGTTCCAATCCATAATGGGTGCGCGGCGAGGCGCTCTCGCCAATACTCGCGAGTAGGTAGCGCTCCGCTTCCTCAAACCTCATGCGTGGTCGGTCGGTCGTTCCGAAAGTAATTCCAACGCGTGGGGGAGCGTCGGCAAAAACACGTCGAGCGATTCGGCGACCGCGCGCGGGCTACCGGGAAGATTCACGATAAGGGTGCGATGTCGTACGCCGGCGAGCGCGCGGGAGAGCATCGCCGTGCGCACGCGCGGAAGCGCCTCCGCCCGAATCGCTTCGGCGATTCCGGGAACTTCGTAATCGAGAATCGCCGCGGTCGCTTGGGGCGTGCGGTCGCGAGGCGCGAGGCCCGTCCCGCCGCTGGTGAGCACGCAATCGGCGCGCTCGGCATCGGCGAGTTCGATGAGTTCGGCCTGCAGCGCCGCCGGGTCGTCGGGGATGACGAGCGCTCGCACGATCTCGTAGACCGGTTCGAGCCGTTCGCGAAACACCGGGAGACAGGCATCCTCGCGTTCCCCCGCAGCCGCCCGGTCGGAGAGGACGATGCACGCCACGCGAAACTTCATCGTTCGGCGATCCACGTTCCGCTCTTCCCACCCCGCTTCTCAAGGAGGCGAACGCGCTCGATTTCGATCGAGCGGTCGAGCGCTTTGCACATATCGTAGATCGTGAGCGCGGCGAGGTTTGCGGCCATCAACGCCTCCATCTCTACGCCGGTCTGGCCGGAGGTGCGCGCCTCGCTCTCGATCCGCAGCAGCGAAGGTTCGGCCCAGGCAAGCGTGACGGCGACGTGGCTCAACGCGACCGGATGCGCGAGCGGTATCAGGTTCCCGGTCTGCTTTGCGGCCATGATGCCGGCGATCTGAGCCGTGACGAACGCATCCCCTTTCGGCCCCATCGCCGTTCGTAGCGATTCGGCGGCATCCGGCGCGAGGCGAACGAAGGCCTCGGCGCGGGCGAAGCGTTCCGTCGTTGCTTTCTTGCCGACATCGACCATCGAAATGGCCCCGTCGGAGTTTAAATGTGAGGGTTTCGGCACGTCAATCGTCAAAGAGGGTCGGTAATGGCGCTATTCCAGGAAGCAGACGGCGATCCTCGGGTCGCGCTCGATCGGCTCGCCGATGTGCTGTCGTACTACGGAGCAGTCGGAGACGCGGCCGCCGAGCTGGCTTTTGGCTTTTCGTTGCGGAAGGCGGCTTTCGCACGTTCCATCGCCGAAGCGCTCGAGGTCGAAGCACCCCTTCTCGATGCCGTTGCGATCGCAGGGCTCATGCACTCCGTCGGCGCCCTCGGAAATCCCGCACTCGTACGCGAGAGCGATCTCCCCGAACGTCTTGCAACCATGGAACGCTGGGATATTCCGGCAGCCGGAGCGCGCGTTTGCGCGGCGATCGGTGCGATCCCGGAGCACGTCGCCGATATCGTGCGCTGGCAGTCGGAGGCATGGGATGGTACGGGCTTCCCCGATCAACTCCGATGGAACGGCATTCCCGTGCCGTCGGTCGCCCTCGCGCTCGCCGACCGCCTCGTCCGCGCGAACGAACCCGAGGAAGCACTCGCAAGCATCGCCGAGGAGGCCGGGCGCAGTTTCGCGCCCACCCACGCGCGGGCGTTTATGCTCTGGTTCCATCGCAGCGGCGCCGAAGTCGAACCCTTCACCTTCCCCCGCTCGACATTGCGCTCGGAGTTCAGCGACCCCGGCGACCTGCTGCTCGACATCGCCGATCGCATCGACCGCCACCTCGGCGTTGCCGGGCGTGCGAGAAACGTCCTACGGCTCTCCGAAGCGAGCGCCCATGCTTTGGGCTGCAACGCCGGCGAGATCGAAGCCCTTCGCATTGCCGCGCTCACGTTCGGCGCCGGTGAGCTCGGCGACGCATTCGAGAGTACGCTCGACCCGCTCGTTCGTCTCGGGCTGGAACGGCGCGCCGAACGCGCGGTCGCCGGGGCGCGGTTATTGGAAGGGTTGCCAACAGTTGCCGCCGCCGCCCCATTGGTCGCCGCGCGCGCCGAATGGTTCGACGGAACGGGAAAACCCGCCGGGCTCGCACGCGATATGATTCCCATCGGGGCCCGCATTCTCGCCACCGCAATCGCCTACGACGCCATCGATATCGATACGCGCGCACGCCCTGCCGCGCGCCGCACGACCGCCGGCGAACGGCTCGACGGCGCAGCAGGGACGCACTTCGATCCGCGCGTCGTCACCGCGGTTCTCGATGCAGCAAAGGCACACGCATGATCGAGCTACACGAACGAACGCGGCGCATCTCCCCGACGCGCATTCACGAAATTCTTCTCCGCTACGGCGCGAAGAGTTTGGTGGATCCATTTATGGGATTGCCGACCCACTTGAACTACTTAAAGCGACACGGAATCGCCGTTCATGGGGGCGATGTCTTGGAATGGTTCGTGCGCGTCGGCGAAGGAATCGTCGTCAACGATCTCACGATTCTACGCGATCACGAGGTCGCCGAGATCGTCGAAATGATTCCGGGGCGCATCTACGCGCTCGACCTTTTCAAAGCGTGGGAAGGTGTCTTTTTCACGGAAGAACAATGCGTCTATCTCGGCGTTTGGTTCGACAACGTACGGAACCTACGAAGCGACGGGCAGACCGGGCTCGCAATCCTCGGGCTTTGGCGCGTTTTCTGTTACTGGTTGCAAAAGGCGCAGGAGCCCGATGAGATGCCCGACCTACCGCCGAGCGAACTGGCGTGGTACTACATCCGGCAGACCGAGCGTTGGGTCGCGAGCAACATGCGACGGAACACCGTCCGTCAGAGCGATGTCATGCAGACGCTCGAACGACAACGTGCCGACGCGCTCCTCTTCGCACCGCCGCCGCGCAACGCGCTGCACCATGCCGACCCACGCATTTGGATGTGGGAAGCGTGGTGGCAAGGGAATCCGTATTTCACCCTCGAGCACGCCTACCGCGACACACTTTTCGGAGCGCGCTCGAACGATCCGGCGGCGTATCAGCGTTCAATCGCGGGAATCCTCTCCGAAGCCGGCGAGTATCCGTTGCTCATCGTCACGACCAACGAATCGCGCCTCGGCGAGATCGAGCCGATCGTCCGCAACGCGCGGGCGAAGGTCGAATGCTACGCGCCCAACGATAGCGAGATCTATCTCATCGCGACGGCGTAGCGTTGCTTCCCTGAAAACGCACCCACAAGAGCGCGAGCACTCCGAGCACGGCATACAGGATCGTGTGTTTGTAATTGTGCATCGGGCTGTGCCCGAAGAGGATCGCCGATTGGAAGGTTCCCGTCCAACTCAGGATGGCGAGAACGAAAAAGAGCACCGCAACGATTAACCCTAGAACTTTCACGAAATGATTCCTTTCCAAGCGAGAATGCTGCCGAGAAGTCCCAACAGCACGCAGTACCATCCGAACGGTCGAAGGTTGTTCGAACGAAAATAGCGGGTGAGGAAGGCGACGGAGAAATACGCGGCTACTCCCGAAACGATCCCGCCGAGGAGCGATTCAACGAGCGCGACATGCGCCCCGGCGCGAAAGAGATCGGGCACCTTCAAGAGCGAGGCGGCGAGGATCACCGGGGTCGCCAGCATGAACGAGTAGCGCGCGGCGTCCGCGTGATCGAGATCGCATAGCAAACCGGTCACCATCGACGCGCCCGAGCGCGATATGCCGGGTAGGAGCGCGAAGGACTGACCGAAGCCGACGAGCACCGCCTGAAACCACGACAAGCGCTCGAGCGGGCGATCTGCGCGACGTTCGACGGAGAGTTGGCGCCTGCGCAGCGCTTCGCCGAGGAACATCACCAGGCCGTTCGCGATGAGAAAGAGCGACGCGAGGAGCGCGCTGGCAAAGAGGGCTCGAACGGTCTTTTCCAAGAGCAAGCCGAGGATGCCGACGGGAATCGTGCCGACGACCAGGAGCCACCCGAGACGCTCGTCAGGATCCTCGCTGAGCTGCCCCCGGACGACGCTTCGAACGAGCGCACGCACGATGCTCCACCATTCGCGGCGATAAAATAGCACCAGTGCCAGCGCCGTGCCGAGGTGCAGCGTGACGACGAAGGGGAGAAAGGTCGGATCGCTACGGTGGATGTTTGTCCAGTGAAAGAGCGCGGGAATAAGGATGGTATGCCCGAGACTAGAGACCGGAAAAAGCTCGGTCGTGCCTTGTAAGAGCGCGAGTATCAATGCCTGAAAGAGTGTCACGCGCCCCACAGTACGCCAAGGCTTTCGGTGCGGCCTTTAAGGAGACGTTACAGAGGGCCCGGCAGGATTGCCGGTCCTCTCGGCCAAGGCCCAGCATCGTGGAATCCGGCACGACCGACACCAACCGAATGGATGCAGAAAACGAACAGAGCCGTCGCTTCGAGCGTGTCGGCGACATGCTTCTCGTATCGTACAGCATCGGTGACGATTTTGCCCCGGAATTCACCGAGACCTACGATATCGCACTGGGCGGAATGGCGATGCTCACGAATGCGGAGCTGCTCAAAGACGCACCGGTCTCGATCCAACTCGAACTCCGTGGCGATGCAACGCCGGTCCTCCGCTTACGCGGTGTCGTTCGCTGGTCGCGCTTCGATTCGATGCTGCAGCGCTACCGCACCGGAATCTCATTCCTCGAATTGGACGAACCGACGAAGCGTCACGTGCAGCGATACATCGACACGCTCAATCTGCTGCGCGACATGGGGATGATTTAAGCCGCCGGATCGACAGCTCTTCGCGTGACCGCCGCGCCGCCTCGATACGGGCGCTGAAGCGCCCTACTCGGCGTGACAAAACTTCTCCACCCGGTTTGACGAGCCAAGCTTCATTCGCGCGTGCATCGCGGCGCCGAGATTGCGGCGAGCGCTTAAGCAAGCGGCGAGGACCCTGACATTGCTTGTCCGAGCCGCGAGCGTCTAGCGAGTCGCAATCGAGGCGAGCGCCGATGCACGCAGAAATTGCGCCGCCTCGATACGGGCGCTGAAGCGCCCTACTCGGCGTGACACTATGCCGCCTCGATACGGGCGCTGAAGTGGACTTTACCCAGTTTCGTGGACGCCAAGATAGGTCACTCCCCGAGGAGGGCCAGAATGGTATCCCATGCCAAAGAAACGCACGCAACACTCGTCGGAATACAAGATCGAAGCCCTTCGTCGAGTCGTCGACTCGAAGGAGCCGGCCGCTTCGGTGGCTCGATCCCTCGGCCTCTCTCGTGAGAC
>JAJYRH010000039.1 GCA_021794205.1 bacterium | reverse complement strand
TGACGATCCCGGTGCCGAGATCGATACTGCGAACGATCGCTCGTACCATCGGCACCATGCGCCCCGCGACGACGAGCATGTCGCTGCTCGGCCAATGTTCGACGCGTTCGACCTTGCCGTAGACCCGTCCATCGATTCCACGGAGTTCTAGACCGACGAGATCGTCGTCGAGATACTCGTCGGGGCCGAGTTCGATGCGTTCGCGTTCGACGGTTAATTCGGCACCGTTGAGCGCCTGCGCCGCTTCGACGCTCTCGACGCCCTCCAGACGAACGAGCAATCGGCCCTTATGTTCGCGCACGCCGGTGACGACGACGTCGCGTACCTCGTTCGCGTGCTCCATCGAAAAGTGCGCGCCCGGCACAAAGAGCGTGCGACCCGCATGAGACGGGTCGCACTTGATCTCTCCATGGACGCCGAACGCTCCGGCGAGGCGCGCGAGCGGGATACGCTCAGGCTTCCGGTTCACCCTCGGCCTCTTCGCGATCGAGAATATCGACGGTAATGCGGTCCTCGGCAGAGGCACGCGCGATGGTGCGCAATGCATGCGCGACGCGCCCGCTCCGCCCGACGACTTTGCCGAGATCTTCTTTGTCGACCACGACTTCGATCGTCGGTTGTCCCGTTTCATCGAGAAAGAGATCGACCTCGACCGCATCGGGTTTACTCACCAGCTTGCGTGCCAGGAAATCGAGGATTCCTTGCGCGCGTCGCTGCCCGGCGTACGGATCGCCGGTTCGCGGCGTGCGTTCGCGCGGCGCCGCAGGGCGCGCGGGAGCATCGCGCCGCGTACGACCGCGCGGAGCGGCCGATGCGGCGGGACGATCGGGTTGTTGTTCGCGTTCGATATCGCCGACCGGGCGTTGCCCTGAGACGCGACGGCCACCGAGCGTTGCGCGACGTTCTTCCTCTCCGGTCTCTTCGCTAAAGAGACCGAACTCGTCGTCGAATGCGCTCACGCTAGCTCTCGCTCGCCGCCTTCTTCGGCTTGCGTTTGGCCGTCGGCGCGGGGCCTGCATCCATGATACCGCGCGCAGAGAGCAAACGGCGTACGGTCTCCGAGGGCTGGGCGCCTTTGCCCATCCACTCTTTCACTTTCGCTTCGTCGATCTCGACGGTTTTCGGTTCGGTCCGCGGGTTGTAATGCCCGAGGATCTCGATGAACTTTCCGTCGCGCGGCGAGCGCGAATCGGCAACGATAAAACGGTACGTGGGCTGTTTCTTTGCGCCCATGCGGCGCAACCTGATCTTAACCATGCTTCTCCTATCGGAATGAGCCACGAGCAATCTGCGGGCGGCGTTTGCCCCCGAATTGCTTCATGAGCGATTTTGCCTGATCGAACTGTTTGATCAGGCGGTTGACATCGGCGACCTGCGTGCCTGAGCCAAGAGCGATACGCTTGCGCCGAGATCCATTGAGGATCTGCGGCATGCGCCGTTCTTGCCGCGTCATCGAGCAGATGATCGCCTCGGTTTTTTTGAGCTCCGTCTCCGGGAGTTCAAAATTCTTTGGGAGCGCGCGCGACATCCCGGGGATCATTTTTAAGAGATCGCCCATCGGTCCCATCTTCCGGACCTGTCGGAGCTGGTCGAGAAAGTCGTCGAGCGAGAACTGCGCGGTGCGCATCTTCTGCTCGAGCGATTTCGCCTGTTCCTCGGTATAAATACCGCGCGTCTTTTCGATCAGCGTCAGCACGTCGCCCATTCCGAGAATGCGCGAGGCTAAGCGATCGGGATAAAATGGTTCGAGCGCCGAGAGTTTCTCCCCGACGCCGATGAATTTAATCGGCGCGCCGGTGCGTTCGAAGATCGAGAGCGCCGCGCCGCCGCGCGTGTCGCCGTCCATCTTCGTCAGCACTATGCCGGTGAGGCCGAGCCTCCGGTGGAAACCGTCGGCGACGTTCGCCGCCTCTTGCCCGGTCATAGCATCGGCGACGAAAAGAATTTCGCGCGGTTGCGTGGCGCTCTTGATGCGTTCGAGTTCGGACATGAGCGCATCGTCGATCTGCAGCCGACCAGCCGTGTCGATGATGACGGTCGAAATGCCGAGCCGCCTCGCTTCGGCGACGCCGAGGCGTGCGGTCTCGACGGGATCGGCGGTTCCCCGTTCGAAGACGGGGAGATCGATCTGCTCTCCGAGCCGCTGCAACTGCGCGATCGCCGCGGGACGATAGATATCGGCGGCGACGAGCAAGCTGCGTCGTCCTTGCTCTTTGAGCCGCAACGCAAGTTTTCCGGCGTGCGTCGTTTTGCCGGAGCCCTGCAGCCCTACGAGAAGGATCGTCGAGGGCGGTGCGTCGCTGAATTGCAGGCGCGCCTCGGCACCGCCGAGCAGCGCCACCAATTCCTCGTGGCAGATCGAAACGATCGTCTGCCCCGGCGTCAGCGACGCGAGGATATCGGCGCCGAGCGCGCGCTCTTTGACCCGAGCGACGAACGCCTTTGCCGACGCAAGCGAGACGTCCGCCTCCAAGAGCGCCACGCGAACTTCACGCAGCGCCTCGGTAACGTCGCTCTCGCTGAGCCGGCCGCGACCCGTCAGGCGCGAAAATACCGCGCCTAACCGATCGCTGAGCTGTTCGAACACGTCGGTTCCGGTCTAGGCCTTCGCCGTGGCCTCGTCGATGCGCGCGACGGCATCACCGACGGTTTTGATCTTCTCCGACTCTTCGTCGGGGATGCTGATATTGAACTCGGTCTCGAACGCCATCACCAATTCCACCTGGTCGAGTGAATCGGCACCGAGATCGTCGGTGATCGAGGCTTCCGGCGTCACTTCTGACTCCTGAACGCCGAGTTGTTCGACGATGACTTTCTTAACGCGATCGAAGGTGCTGCTGGACATGATTCTCCTTGTAGTACGGTGATTCGGATTTAGGTGACGATGCCGCCGTCAACGACGATACACTGCCCCGTAACGTAGCGCGATGCATCGGAGCAGAGAAACGACACCACCCCGGCAACATCCTCCGGGGTTCCCGCGCGCCCGAGCGCCGTTTTGGCGATCAACGCTTCGCGGTACGCTGCCGGCATCGAGGCGGTCATCGCCGTCTCGATCAGGCCCGGAGCGACACTATTGACGCGGATATTCCGCGAACCCAACTCCTTGGCGAGCGAACTGCCCAGCGCGAGGATCGCCCCCTTCGAGGCGGCATAGGCGCTCTGTCCCGCATTTCCGGTAATCCCGACGATGCTGCTGAGCAAGACGATGCTTCCGGAGCGCTGTTTCATCATCGGGCGGCTCACCGCCGCACAGAGATAAAACGCGGACTTCACGTTCACGTCGAGGAGATGGTCGAGATGTTCGGGCTTCATGCGCATCAATAACGCGTCGATCGATTGCCCGGCGTTCGCCACGGCGAAATCGATCCGTCCGAATGCCTCGTGCGCTCGCAGGACCGCCGCATCGACCGATGCCGCATCGGCGACGTCGGCGACGAGAATTTCGATGAGCGCGCCGGCACGCGCGGAGCGACAGGCGGCCGCACTCTCCTCGAGCGCGGCGACGTCGCGCCCGACGAGCGCGCAGTCGGCGCCCTGCCGAACGAGATCGACGGCGATCGCGCGGCCGATGCCGCGGCTCGCTCCGGTAACGATCGCGCTCCGTTCCGCGAAGATCATGCGTTCACTCCTGCGAGCAAGCGTGCTTCGAGCCGTTCTATGCCTGCCGCATCGGAGACGGCGAGCACCTCGGGTGCATTCGGGACGCGCTTCATCATCGGCGCGAGCACCGCACTCGCCCCGAATTCGACGATGAGGTCGAGGTCGCAGGCTAAGAGCCGGATCGCCGTTTCGTGCCAACGCACTTCGTGGACGATCGAATCGACGAGGTTCGCGCGCATTCCATCGGCACTGCGATAGGGCTGCGCGTCGACGTTGGAGATTACCTCGATGCGCTCGGGCATCGCGAACGGCGCGGCGTCGACGGCACGCCGAAAGCGCGCGACCGCGGGCTCCATCAACGCCGAGTGCCACGCACCCGAAACGTTGAGCGGCACGACGCGTTTCGCACCTGCGGCGAGCGCCTCTTCTCCCGCAGCGAGAACGGCATCGAGATCGCCGGAGATGACGATCTGCGCGGGCGCGTTGAAATTCGCGGGCGAGACGCGCAGCCCGGTGCGTTTCTGGGTCGCTTCGGTCACCGCGCGGACGGCGGCCGCATCGAGACCGAGAATCGCCGACATCCCGCCCGGTGCCGCCGCGGCGGCCTCGCTCATCGCTTTTCCGCGTTCGTCGACGACGCGCAATGCATCTTCGAACGAGAGCGCACCCGCGATGACCAGGCTGCAAAATTCTGCGAACGAGTGCCCGGCGCTCGCCACGAGGTGCTCCGCGAGCCCATCGACGGCGTACGCGAGCGCGAGATTGGTGACGAATATCGCCGGCTGGCTATACTGCGTCTCGCGCAGGCGCTCTTCGGGCCCTTCGCGTTGCAGCGCCAAAAGATCGTAGCCGAGGATCGCGCGAGCGCGCTCGAAGAGTTCGGCGGCGACGGGATAGCGTTGCGCCGCATCGACGCCCATGCCGAGCGTCTGCGAACCCTGTCCCGGGAAGACCGCGCCGACGCGCATTCCGCTCACGCCGACCACCGCCACGTCACCGCGCCCCACGAGAGCCCACCACCGAACGCAACGAAGACGATCACGTCGTTATCGTGGACGCGCCCCGCTGCGACCGCTTCGGAGAGTGCGATCGGGATCGATGCCGCGGAGGTATTCCCGTATTCGTGAATGTTGATGACGACGCGGTCGGGGCCCA
>JAJYRH010000038.1 GCA_021794205.1 bacterium | reverse complement strand
AAGCGGGGCGGACCGAATTCTTCGACGACGTCACCACGGAAGCTCACCAGCGGAGACCCAGAACGCAAAATATGTAGAGAGCACGACGAAGAAACCACTTGACAATACCGGCCTTCTCATGGAAGCCGCTCTTCGACTCGCTTCGCTCGCTCAGGACAGGCTCGGCGGCGTATCGAGGGATCGCAGTGCCGCCTCGATACGGGCGCAAAGCGCCCAACTCGACGTGACAAGGGCGCCCTACTCGGCGTGACAAGGGCGCCCTACTCGGCGTGACAACGTCGGGCTGCGCGGCTGCTCAAAGACGCGTTACTCGCACGCGACCGACATCGCACGGGAGCGTACGCGCGCGAACGCGCCTCGGCGATTGTTTGAGAAATGTAAAGTTTTCTCAGGGGTGTTTAAGGATCGTGGCCCTCGGGTAGAATCGGCGGCACACAGGAGGGTCATATGTCGAATCGTTCGTTCGCTCCACGGTTGGGCTTCGCCGCCATCACGGCTTTTGCGTTTCTGCTCACGGCATGCGGCGGGGGAGGCGCCGGCGCCGGTGGTTCGAGTTCAAATATCCCGAGCGCGCCGCTGAGTAGCGCTGCACATCTCGGCCTCACGGTCGGGGCGGCATCGGGATCCTCCCTTCCCTTCGCGGTGACGCGGCAACCGATGTCTTCGGGCTCATCGAGCTCGGCAGCGGGCAGCCCGGTCACAGTGACCTACAACGGTACGACCGTGGCAACCGGGACGCTCGACGGCAACGGCTTTGCCGACCTCACCTTCTCGCAGAGCGTTCCGGCGGGTGCCGTACTCACCGTCACCGTCGGGACCGGTTCGAGTGCAATCGTCGTCACGGTGACCGTCGCTTCGGCGGTGAGTGGAACCGCGGCCGATGTGACCTACAACGCGGGGCCGCCGCCGAGCGTGACGGTCACGACCTCCGCCGACAACAAGGGTGACGGCAAAGTCGATCCCGGCGACAGTTCGCAGGAGACCGAGACGGAGAATCCGAGCGACGGCCAAGCCTCCGACGTCAATAGTAACGACAACGGTCTGCTGCCCGCGAACCTGCCGATCACGATCTCGGCCTGTTCGACCACGCTGACGATCGCCCCGAACACCGGCGCGCCGCCGAACCTCTCGCTGAACATCGAAGAGAAACAGAACGATTCCGAGAACGCGGCTCAATTCGAGCAGAGCTTCTCGCCCTTCGATGCGCCGGTGAGCGTTCCGATTCTCGCCGCATCGGCGCGACTCGATCTCGAACTCTTCTCGAACGGGCAGAAGATTCTCTCGATCGAAGCGCCGTTGACCGCGGTAACCGCGCAATCCGGTTCGCCGGCACCGAGCACGACCTGTGCGCCGTCGCCGACACCTTCCACCTCGCCGAGCGCGTCGCCGAGCGCATCGCCGAGTGCGTCGCCGAGCGCATCGCCGAGTGCGTCGCCGAGTGCGTCGCCGAGCGCGTCGCCGAGCGCGTCGCCGAGCGCATCGCCGAGTGCGTCGCCGAGCGCGTCGCCGAGCGCGTCGCCGAGCGCATCGCCGACGGCGACTGCTACGCCGTAGCGTCGCCCCCAGATCCCTCCTTGCGCGAGGAGCGAGAACGAGTCGCCGGTGGTTGAACCCACCGGCGATTTGCGTTTTCGGAGGTGAAACGTGCTACGCGAGGACGCCCGCGAGTTGGTCTTCGTCGGTTGCGTGATAGAACGCGTTCTCGGTCTCGCTGACTTTCGGCGCCCACGGATCGACCTGTGCGGGTGACGTCGGCAGATGCACGGTCGGGCCGACGGCATCGCGATAATCGCTTCCCCCGAACGGTGCGTACGCATTCGATTCGGCGTGGGCGAGAACGAGGTTTCCGACGGCGTTCTCCGCTGCGCTCGCGTCGCGGCGAATCTCGGCCGAGAGACGCGCGTCGGCGGCGATGCGGCCGTAGGTAGCGATCGCGGGGCGATCGGCGTGCCACGGAAGACCGTCGGAGCCGGGAAAGCGGACCATGCCGTCTTCGCGCGCGACGTCGCTGCGAATCGCCGTGCGCTCGCCGTTCCGAGCACCTTGCACGAGCGCATCGTCGAGTGTTTTAATCGCGCCATCCGCTGCTGCAAGTTTCGCGGGAGCGAGATCGAGAACGTCGTACGCCGCGGCGGGTGCGTACGGCATGCCGTCGATGCGATAGTCGGCTTTCATAACGTCGCGAACGACGCCGCGCGCCATCGCCGCCGGATCGCCGACGTTATCGGCGATGCTCGCGGCGACAGCGCTCGGCGTTCCCGGCGAGATCATCGTTTCGGGAGAGGCGGCGAGATACTTCACGCCGACTTTGGAGAGCGCGTCGGCAAAACCCATCGTCGACATCAGGCATTGATTGGCGACGACGCCATCGATACCGCGCCCCGCATCCTCGGGATGCGCGGCGGCATAGAGGCGTTCGCCTTCGGCGATCGCCGACGCGATGCCCGGCATCGACATCAATGCGTGTTTGCTATCGGCTTCGAGGCCTCCGCCGTCGCCGCCGCCGTGATCGACCAATTCGATCCAACTCTGTTTCGCGCCGCTTTTTCGTGCATCATCGAGCGTTTGCGCGACGAAGGTGGCGAGGTTTTTGGGATCGGCCATGTCGTGGGCTTTGCCGACTTGTACGTCCTGCACGCGACCGCCCGCGATCTGATAGCTGTTGGTGTGCAATGCCGCGCCGTTGCGTGCGGTCGTGTCCTGAACCGTAAAACCAACGGCGCCGTCGTGCTTACTCACCGCGACGGCTTGCGCCAACACGTTGCATTGATTGCCGTCGAGATTGTTGTCGCCGTCGCGATAGATGCCGAATTGCAGGGCACGTGGTTGAAGGGTGAGTCCGTCCATAGCTCCTCCGAAACAAAGAGAGTGATTCGGAGCCCCTTTGCGACGAAAGACAACGGTGACAAGAGCGCCGCGTGCGGTTCCGGCTATTTCGGACAAGGCTTGAGAACGGTGAAGCCCTCGGGCGTGGAGTGCGCGATCACATATTGCACCAGCGGCGGTTCGTTCGCGCGCAACTCTGGCGGCGGAGTTTGAAAGGTGACCGGGTAATTGGGATCGTTAAGGTGCGCCGGCGAGAACGGATCGCCGATGTCGTTGGGATAGAGAAACGGATAGTCGAGGCGCGCGATCTGCGCGCCTCCGTCGCTCAAGCGCACCGAGATCTCGACGCGCACGCGGACGTATTCACCGACGCGTTCGCGTTGCAGCGCGATGATGTTGACGAAACCGCAGGGCGTCACCCCCGCACTCGCTCCGCTACCGCTCCCCGCCGCCGCCGCGCCGCTACCGGTCCCTCCGGCGCCGAGGCTTCCGGCACCGGTGCGGTTGCCGGCGCCCGCGCTCTGCCCGGCGCTCGACGCGAGTGGCGCGGGGGCGACCGGCGTCGCGATCGGCGGCGGTGTCACGCTCGCTCCACCTGCCGCATGCACGCGCTTCGGTGCCGCCTCGGCGCCGCTGACGTGCCGGTCGACCGGGTGGAGCGCCTGCGATGGGACGGGAGCGATCGGTGCGGGGCTCGGCTTCGGCGTGGGCGTTGGTGCGACGCGCGCGACGTGCAAGATGTGCACGCGTGTTGGGGGCGACGTTCGGGGCGCGCGCAGCGACGGGAGGCCGGGCAGGATGCTCGCGAAGATCGCATGGACGGCGAGCGCCGCGACCAGCGCCAGGGCGAAGCGACGTGCCTCGCCTCGTTCGCTACTTTGCATTTCGTCGATCTTTCGCTCCACGTAAGCTTTTCGCTTGCGCCGCATCGAGCGAAGGCCTCTGCGGGCTCGCACCGAATCTCGGCGCCTCGTGAGTATCGAAGAATATATCCGGGCGATCCCCGATTTCCCCATCCCCGGCATCCTCTTTCGCGACATTACGCCGTTGCTCGGTGACGCGAAAGGCTTTAAGGAAGCGATCGATCTCTTCGTAGAGCGTTTCCGTGCGGCGAAGATCGATTACGTCGTCGGGGTGGAGGCACGCGGGTATATGCTCGGAGCTCCGCTTGCCTATGCAATTGGGGCCGGGTTCGTTCCGGTGCGCAAGCCCGGCAAGCTGCCGTTCAGTAAACTTGCGGAATCCTACGCGCTCGAATACGGCACCAACTCGCTGGAGATCCATGCCGATGCGCTCGCTGCGGGGCACCGGGTCGTCGTCGTCGACGATTTGCTCGCTACCGGCGGTACCGCCGCCGCGACGAAACGTCTCATCGAACGTCTCGGCGCAGAGATCGTTGCGTTCGCGTTCCTCATCGAGCTCGAGGCGCTCAACGGGCGCGCATCGCTCGCCGGGCACGACGTCGTTTCATTCTTGAGGTATCCATAATGCGTAACGCGCGCCTCGCCGTCGTTTGTGCGCTGTTTTTCGCCCTCGGTGTTGCGGCGAAGCCGACTCCGACTCCGGCCCCAACGCCGACGCCGGTCGCCGCCCCGCGGATCGTCGCCGCGGCTCGCCGCGAGTTTCTCGCTTGGCAGTTGGGCAGCATCGATCCCACGCACTACATCGGTCCCCTTGCTGCCGCGGCAACTCCGGCGCGCGTCAAGCAGACCTCGCTCGAGCTGGGGCATCTGGGTGCGCTCGACCATCTGGTCTACCTTGGGCTCGTTCGCGACGGCTCGTTCCCCGGCGGCGGACTCGCGCATCTGTTCCGCGCGATCTGCTCCAACGGGTACGTTTACGAAGAGATCGCGCTCGACAAGACCGGCTTGGTGCGCGGCATCCTATTCCGCGACACCCTCAAGAACCCGTAGCTCCGCTCGCACGCCGAGTAGTGCGCCCCTGTCACGCCGAGTAGTGCGCCCCTGTCACGCCGAGTTGGACTTTACCCGGTTTCGTGGACGCCAAGATAGGTCACTCCCCGAGGAGGGCCAGAAAGGTATCCCATGCCAAAGAAACGCACGCAACACTCGTCGGAATACAAGATCGAAGCCCTTCGTCGAGT
>JAJYRH010000027.1 GCA_021794205.1 bacterium | reverse complement strand
ACAATCCCACCATCATCGCCTTTGCCCAGCGGCTTCGGGAACGTGGGAAGCGGCCGATGCAGATCGTCGTTGCGGTCATGCATAAGCTGTTGGTCATCGCCTATGGGGTCCTTAAGTCCCAACGCCCCTTTGACCCCAAAATGGCTTGACGCTCATCACGGAATCTCGATACGGGCGCTAAAGCGCCCTACTCGGCGTGACAGTATTCGCGCTACTCGGCGTGACAGAGCTCGCGCTTCGAGACGAGCGGCCGCGCGATGTCGGTGCACCCGACGAGCGCTTAAGCGAGCGGCGAGGACCCTGACATTGCTTGTCCGAGACGCGAGCGTCTAGCTCGGAGCGGTGCGCCGCAGTCGCGCGGGCGCGCAAGAAGCAACGCGCCTCGATACGGGCGCTAAAGCGCCCTACTCGGCGTGACAGTATTCGCGCTACTCGGCGTGACAGAATTCGCGCTAGCCGCAAATGAACGACGAGCGACCTCGCGATGTCGGTGCACCCGACGAGCGCTTAAGCGAGCGGCGAGGACCCTGACATTGCTTGTCCGAGACGCGAGCGTCTAGCTCGGAGCGGTGCGCCGCAGTCGTGCGGTCGCGCAGGAAGCAACGCGCCTCGATACGGGCGCTAAAGCGCCCTACTCGGCGTGACAGTATTCGCGCTACTCGGCGTAACAGAGCTCGCGCTACTCGGCGTGACAGCGATCGCTACGGCGATGCTTTAGGCGACGGTGAGGGCGAGGGAGCGGGTGTCGGCGGCGTTACCAGTGCGAGCGGAATCGAAGCGGGAAATTTCATCGCCGAATAGGCAATCGTCGCGCTCCCATGTTTGATCTGCAGGCCGAAGGTGTGAATCGCGATGACGATCTTACTGTTGCGTACCATCCAGTACGGGCCGCTCTGCCCGAAGTTCATCTGCACGTAGCCACCGAGCGAGACCGCGACGATCGTCTCGAAGATGTTGAAGCGCATCGAGCAGACGCGCATAGTGCTTGGGTCGATCACCACGCGGCTCAGCGTGTGAACCGTAGGATCGTACCGCGCGGTAAGCCGGAGCGCGTGGCCGGGCGACCCGTCGGGGCAGAGCGCCGCTCCGCCGTCGGCGATATGGTACGCGCCGGGGCTCAGCGCCGAGACGACGGCGATTGTTTTAAGCCCGGGAGGCGGCGTCGCGACGGGACGCAGCGTTTTCGGGGCCGGCGCTTTCCCATTCCAGCCGTACCGCAGAAAATCATATGCGCCGGACCACGTCGGAACGAAGACCGGAGAGGAGCTGTAATAGCGCTTCTTCTTCTTATCGACGTTGAGCGTCAAGTCGCCGTTCGCGCGCATCCACGTTCGGTAGCGCTGATCGCCGAGCGATGCGGTATCGCCACCCCAGGTGACGTAGATCGCCGTGCGACCGTCGCTGAGCGGGCCGAACGAAAACGCCAGTCCCTGGGAAGAAAATGCCGTCGTAAAGATCGCGGCGGGCGGTTCAGGAAGACGTTCCATTGTCGCGATCGCCGCCTCGTAGTACGCCGTCGCTGAGGGTGCAGCGTTCAGTGCGGGAGCGTTCCCAAGGAGCGCAAGCGAGGTGAGGAGCAAAAAAATAGTGGCACGCTTCAACATTCGCAAGATGATATGGCCTCCGGTACTGGTGGACGACGGTAGAAGCGTAAAGATACTGTAACGTTCATGAAGGATTCTGCTGAACGTCGTAGCCGCAGGACCAGGCGAAGAGGATCATCAGAGGCATCCCCTCCATCTTTCACAAGGAACCCTATGTTCGTTTCAATCGCGCGCCGTTCGGTCGGCGCCCTTTTCCTCGCCGCAATGCTCGCCCCCGGCCTCGCATCGGCCACGACGGTGAGCGCTTCGCTCGTCCCCGACGGCACTTACGTCGTCCAAGTCGAGGCCGTCAAGGACGCCCGGCACGCCCTCGTCCTCCTGCCCAACGGCATGGAGACCACGCTGACCGCCACCGGCAGCGCAAGCTTCGCCGCGGTCAAGCCGCACGAGCAGATCCGCGTCTCGATTATCGCCGGCAAGACGCCGGTGCTCGCGGTTACTCGCCGCTAGCGCCCTTCGCAGCCGGGCTCGGCGACGGGCCCGGCGCGAACTCCACCGCGGGAATCGCGGTGGGGGCGGTGATCTTTCGAAAGGCGACGCCGATGGTGAGCTGCGAAACCTGCATCCCGAAGGTTCGAAAGCCGATCACGAAGCGCGCGTCGCGCACGAGCCAATAGTCGGCGCTCTCGCCGAAATGCAAGGCGAGGTAGCCGGAGACGCCGACGGCGACGAGCGAATCGGCGACCGAAAAGCGCATTTCGCAAAAGCGACCGGTCGCGCTCTCGATCACCACGTGCGTCAGCAAACGGCGTTCTTTGTTGCGTAGCGCTTGCAAGTGCAATGCGTGTCCCGGCGCACCGTTCGGGCAGAGCGCGGCGCCGCGATCGCTGATGCGATAATCGTCGGGCGCGACGGCGGTAACGATGGCGATGGTTTTTAAACCCTGCGGCAGATTCTTCGCGGGCGTCGTCGGTTTTTGCGTGCTCGAACTCTGCGCCTGCGCCATATCGAGCCCATACTGCACGATTTTACTCACGCCAAGCCAGGTGGGATCGAGGCCGTCTTTTTCGCTCTCCCATTTCCCGTGCGGCAACTCGCGCGAGATCTCGCTTCCGTCCTTCGTGCGTAATTTATAGGCGTCGATCGTCGGCGGATGTCCGTGGAGCGAAAGGATCGTGCGGAAGGTCAGATAGGGTGGAACCGGCTGTCGCTCCATGATCGCGAGTGCGTCGCGATAGTATCGTGCGGCCGATGGCGGCGCGTCGGCCCGCGCGTACGGAACGCCCCCGGCGGCGAGAAACGCAACGCAGAGAAAAAACGAGCGGAGGATCGTCGTCACGCGCATCATCACGACGCTACTACGGCGCACCCGGGCTCCGAGTTTCAGGAGCCGAGGCTTCGATTTCAAAGGTGAGAAGGATCGCGTCGGGGGCCGACGTCGCGCGCGCGAGATCCGCGCGATCGGCGGCGTTCTCGGCGACCGCGAGCGTACCGCTCTCGAGCGAGAGCGCGCCGCAACCCACCCGGCCGCGAGCGACGAAGCAGAGCAGGGAGCGGAACCTCCCTTCGCGCGCGGCGGGAGGGGGCATCCCAACGGCGCGGTGCGCGAGCGCTCCGTCGCGCGTCATCACGTTGAACGCCTCGATCGCTCCGGCGGCGAGCACGGCGTTCGCGCGCTGCGAACCCGCGAAGGAGAACGGTTGGAAGGGTGGGATCGCGACCGCTTCGCGCTCGTCGAGGCGCAGCGAGAAACCGGCGCCGAGCGGGACGATCGTTCGCGACCAACCGCTGAAATCCGAGAAGGCGGCGCCGGTGCGCTCGAATGCAACCGTGACGCGTAAATCGGGCTCGAGGTGCAATTCGCGCGTCGTCCCGCCCCCGTTTCGCCACGGGACCTCGGGGCAATCGGCGAGCCGAACGATACGCACGGAGCGCTCTTTCGCCGATTGGCGAGCGGGCTCCGGCGACGCTTTACCGAGTGGACAAAGGCGGAGCGGGGCGATCGTGCCAACTCCGGGAGCATGAGTACCGAATTGCGTGAGTTCCTCACCCTCTCATACACCGAGCTCGAAGAGCTCAACCTTCGCGCCAAACAGCAGCGCAAGGATCGGGTCGCACCGGCGACGCTCCAAGCCGAACGCTTGGCGTATCTCCAGGAAGAGCACCGCATCAAAGCGGTTACCGTGCTCTTCAGCGATCTCGAGGGGCGCCTGCACATGCTCGACTACGACAAGAAGTTCTTGCTCAGGTCGCACGACAATCTCACCTTCGACGGCTCGTCCATCCGCGGATTCACCGCGCAACGCGAGAGCGATCTGCGCCTCTTCCTCGACTGGAGCGCGTTTTATTGGGCGCCCTCCGATATCTTCGGGCCGGGAAAGGTGTTGGTCTTCGCCGACGTAATCGACCGCAGCGGGAAGCCGTTCGTCGGCGACGTACGCGGCTCGTTGAAGAAATTCGCCACCGAACAATTTACGAAAAACGGATACACGCTCAACGCCGCCAACGAAATCGAAGGCTTTCTATTTCAGGGCCTCGATGCCGAGCGCCGCTATCACGAAACGGCGAAGTTCGAATACGTCAACACCGGCGGATACTATCACTCGCTTCCCGGCGATTCGCTGCGGACGTTCATCGATACGGTCGCCGAAGTGCAGCGCGCGATGGGCTTCGAAAACGAAAAAGACCATCCCGAGGTCGCCCCATCGCAATTCGAGATCAACTACGGGTACGGCGAGGTCGTCGCCGCCGCCGACCAGATTCAGCTCTATAAACTCATCTGCCGCCAAGTAGCGACGCGATTGGGCATGACCGCGAGTTTTCTGCCCAAGCCGGTGATCGGCGTGAACGGCAGCGGCATGCATACGAACGTCTCCGTCAAGAAAAACGGCAAGAACATTTTCTGGGATCCGAAGGGCCAAGAGAAGATCAGCGCGTTCGCGTGGCAATTTGTAGATCGGCTGCTCACGCACGGGAACGATATCTGCCTCGCGCTCAACGCCAGCGTGAACGCCTATCGTCGCCTCGACCCGCATTTCGAAGCGCCGAACCAAATCAAAGCCTCGGCGGTCGATCGCGGATCGATGATTCGCATTCCGATCGGAAACGAAGGGAGCGCGCGCGTAGAAGTTCGCTCGGTCGGCCCCGACGCCAACCCCTATATGGTGCTGCTCGCGGTCTTTAAGACCGGGCTCGAAGGGAGCACCAGCAAACTTCGCAACCTCCGCCAAGCGGAGCGCTACCTGCCCGACAATGTCTACGACGCGATCGAGCATTTCCGCAAGTCGGAGTGGGTGACGAAGCTCTTCAGCGGCGACGTCCAAGAAAAATACGCCGATCTCAAACAAGCGAGCGCCGATCGCTGCCCACGACTCTTAGGAACGATCGTGAAACCGCAAGAGGTGCAATATCACCACGAAGTCTACAATCAGTTCCTCTGGAACCTCTTCTGACGCGCCGCCTTTGAGGAAGTAACCGCTCGCAGCGAGGCGAATCGGCAGGGAATGGAACGCAATCTGCAGATTCGCCTCGCGCGCCGCCCGGTCGGCGAACCGAGCGTCGACGATTTCCGGCTCGTTGAAGAAGCGATGCCGGCTCCTGGACCCGGCGAGGTACTCTTGCAAACGCTCTGGCTCTCGCTCGACCCCTACATGCGGGGTCGTATGAGCGAGGCCCGTTCGTACGTCGCTCCCGTCGCCATCGATGCGGTGATGGTCGGCGGAACCGTCGGCAAGGTGCTCGCTTCGAACGATCCGCGCTTCGCCGTCGGCGATCTCGCGCTGGGCTACGGCGGCTGGCAACGGTACAGCGTCGAACCCGCCGATGCGTTGCAGAAGCTCGATGCGACGATGCCGCACCCGAGCTATGCGTTAGGAATTCTCGGGATGCCCGGGCAGACGGCGTACTGCGCGCTCAACGATATCGGCGCGCCGAAAGCCGGGGAGACGCTCGTCGTCTCGGCCGCCGCGGGTGCGGTCGGCCAGGTTGCCGGACAACTCGGGAAGATCGCTGGGTGTCGCGTCGTCGGCGTCGCCGGAGGCGCCGAGAAATGCCGATACGTCGTCGAGGAATTGGGATTCGACGCCTGCATCGACCGAAAGGCCGAATCGCTCGATGAAGCGCTCGCGCGCTATTGCCCAGACGGCATCGACGTTTATTTTGACAATACGGCGGGAACGATCCTCGAATCGGTGATGAAACGTCTGCGCGTCGGCGCGCGCATTCCCTTAGTCGGCCTGATCGAACAATATAACGCCGTGCAGATGCCCAAAGGGCCGAACCTCGCTCCGCTCCTCGTCGCGCGCGCAAAAATCGAAGGGTTTCTCGTTACCGATCACGCCGCGCACACGCGCGACTTTCTCGCAACCGTCGGCGGGCTGTTGCAACGTGGCAAACTCGCATATCGCGAGGACGTCGTCGAGGGCCTCGAAGCGACACCCGAGGCATTTATCGGTTTACTGCGCGGCGCGAACCTCGGAAAGCTTTTGGTTCGGACGGCGTGACGGGCGAAAGCGAGCCGCTTTTCGAAGCGCTGCTCGCCGTAACGCAAAGTATCCTCGGCGCCGAGCGCGGACAAGACGCGCTCGAAGCGATCGCCCACGGTGTCTCGCGAGCCTTCGGGTTTCGCTACGTCAGTATCGTCGCAGCCGAATCGCCCGACGGCGAAATGACGCGGCGCGTTATGCTCGGGTGGAGCGAAGAGAGCAAAGCCCAACGGCTCGGCGAGAGCGTTTCGCGTTCGGCGACACGCGAGTTTCTCTCCCCCGAATTCGAGGTCTATCCGCACTGCTATTATTTCCCGGCGGAGCGCTTCGTCGAATGGCGACACGCGCTCTATTCCGGCGAAAACGACCGCGGCGTCGAGCGCAGCGCTCCGAACCGCTGGCACGAACGCGATTCCATCGCACTCGTTCTCGCAGATGCATCGAACACGATGCTCGGCTATATCTCCATCGACGGCCCCGAGGACGGCGCCGTGCCCGACCGAACGACGCTGACGCGCATGCGCGTCTTCGCCGATCTCGCCGGCTTGGCGCTCGCGAACGTACGCGCGCGCAGCGCCGAAGCGGCGCGCAGAGAGTTACTCGAAAGCCGCGCGCGCTCGCAGAGCGAATTTTTAGGAATCGTAGCGCACGAATTTCGTTCTCCGCTCGCCGCGATTCGCGGCGCGGCGATTTTGCTTGAGACGAATTTCGAGCGCCTATCGGAGACGCGTCGGAGGGAACTATTGCAAGCGATCTCACTATCCACGACGCGGATGTCGACGCTCTTCGACGATTTTCTATTACTCTCGCGCGTCGATGCGGGCTCGCTCGCGCTGCAAGACGAATGCGTCGACGGGCGCACGATCGTCGGCGAAGCGCTCGGCCGAATGCGCAGCGAATATCCGTCGCGTCGGTTCTCGGCGCGCATTCCCGAAGAACTTCCCCCGGTCCGCGGCGACGAGACGCGAATCGTTCAAGTCCTCTGCAACTTGCTCACGAATGCAGTTCGCTACTCACCGCCCGATACGAGGATCGACGTGAGCCTTCAGGCGGTGAGATCCTACGTCCGCTTTTCGGTGCGAAACCGCGGCCCGGGCATCCCCCACGAAGAGCGCGAGCGACTTTTCACACGATTCGGGCAAATCGGAAAGCACCCCGATGGGACCGGGCTCGGACTCTACTTAAGTCGCCAACTCGTCGAGCTGATGGGCGGGCAAATCGACTTCGAGAGCACTCCGAACGACACGACGACCTTCTGGTTCTCGCTTCCCATCGCCGTAAAAGCGTAAAACCGCTGCGAATACGGTAGGTTCGAGGCATTTACCATGCCGAACTATACGGCATCGTGAAAACTCGTGCCGATATCCGAAACGTCGCCATCATCGCCCACGTCGACCATGGAAAGACCACGCTCGTCGATGCCATGCTTCGCCAGAGCGGGATCTTCCGTGAGGGGCAGCAGGTGGAGACGCGCGTGATGGATTCCAACCCGCTCGAACGCGAGCGCGGCATCACCATCCTCGCAAAAAATACCGCGGTTCGGCACGGCGATTACAAGTTCAACATCGTCGATACGCCGGGACACGCCGACTTCGGCGGCGAGGTCGAACGCGTGTTGCAGATGGTTCAGGGCGTCCTGCTTTTAGTCGATGCAGCCGAAGGCGTGATGCCGCAGACGCGCTTCGTTCTGCGCAAGGCTCTCGAGCTCGATCTGCGCGTGATCGTCGCCGTCAATAAGATCGATCGCAAGGATGCGCGAGCATCGGAAGTAGTGAACGAAGTATTCGATCTCTTTATCGATCTCGGCGCGAATGACGAACAGGCCGATTTTCCCGTCGTCTTCACAAACGGCAAATTAGGCATCGCGAAACTTTCGTTAGAAGAAGAATCCGATAATCTCGAACCGCTCTTCGATATGCTCGCGCGCCACATTCCCGAAGCTCCCGCCGAAGAGGGCCCGCTGCAGCTCTTGATCTCGGCGATCGACCACAATAAATACGTCGGACGCATTGGAATCGGACGTATCTTCCGGGGCATTTCGCGCGTGAACGCGCCGATCGTGCGCGTCGCTCACGACGGCACCGTGACCGGCGGATTGCGTTTGACGACGATGCTCACCTTCGCCGGGCTCGAGCGCGTCGAGGTGAGCGAAGCATCCGCCGGCGATATTGTTTGCGTTTCCGGCATCGAAAATCTCAATATCGGCGACACGATCGCCGATGCATCCGCACCCGAGGCGATCCCGGCCGTCGCCGTCGACGAACCGACGGTCTCGATGTTCTTCTCGGTCAACAACTCGCCGTTCGCCGGCAAGGAAGGCAAGTTCGTCACCTCGCGACAGATTCGCGAGCGCCTGATGCGCGAACTCGAATCGAACGTCGCGCTGCGCGTCGCCGATACCGAATCGGCCGATACGTTTGAGGTCCGCGGGCGCGGCGAGCTGCATCTCTCCATTCTCATCGAGACGATGCGCCGCGAAGGCTACGAAATGGCGGTCTCCAAACCGCAAGTCATCGTCACCGAACGCGATGGCAAGAAATACGAACCGGTCGAGTACGTCGTCGTGGACGTCCCCGAGGAGTACGCCGGCGCCGTCATCGAAGCGCTCGGAAAGCGCAAAGCGGTGATGTCGAACATGATCAACATCGGCGACTCTCGCCGGCTCGAATACACGATGCCGACGCGGGCGATCTTCGGGCTTCGCGGCGAGTTGCTGACGCTGACCCGCGGAACCGCCGTTATGTCGCACACCTATTACGACCACGAAGTCTGGCAGGGCGACTTGCCGGGGCGGAGCGTCGGCGCGCTGGTTGCCAGCGATACCGGCCGCGCGACGGCATACGCGCTCGCTGGCGTCGAACAGCGCGGGCGCTTCTTCGTCGGCGCGGGAACCGAGATCTACGAAGGAATGGTCGTGGGCCGTGCCAACGACGATAAGGATATCGCGCTCAACGTGGTCCGTGAGAAGAAGCTGACCAACATGCGCGCCGCCGGATCGGACGACAACGTCAAACTCGCGCCGCCCGACGAACTCTCGCTCGAACGGGCGATCGAATTCATCGACGACGACGAGCTGGTGGAAGTGACGCCGAAATCGATTCGCTTGCGCAAACGCATTCTCGATGAAGGGGAGCGTCTTAAGGCGCGGCGACGGGAGCGCACGACCGCTTGAGGCAACTCGTCAAGGGTTTCGCCCAATTTCTCGTCCGCGGGAGGGTGGTCGACCTGGCAGTCGCCTTCGTCATCGGCGGCGCGGCCGGAAGTTTCATCAACTCGTTCGTCACGAATCTGTTTTCGCCGCTCCTCGCCGCCGTCATCGGCCAGCACGAATTTTCAAAAGCAAAAGTCGTGCTGAATCATTCGTCGATTACGTACGGGAAATTCATCGACTCGACGATCTCGTTTTTGCTCGTCGCCGGCGCGGTCTACTTTTTCGTGATCGTCCCATCGAATCGCCTCGCCCTCAACGGCGTGCTCTCCGGGCTCTCGAGCCCGACGCTCAAGAAATGCCCCGAGTGCGCTGCGGAGATTCCGAAGAGCGCCCGCCGCTGCATGTACTGCACGCAGGTCGTCGAGCCGAGCTAAACCGCAGCGACCGCGGGTTCCACTTTGAACGTGAGCCGTTCTGCCGAAGCGTCGTAGCCGACTCGCACGCTGTCGCCGTCGTGAATATCGCCGGCGAGAATTTTCCGGCCGAGCGGCGTTTCCAGCTCGCGCTGTATCGTTCGCTTGATCGGGCGGGCACCGTAGGCGGGTTCGTACCCGACGCTCGCGATATGCTGCGTTGCCGGTTCGTCGAGCTCGATAGTAATTCGGCGCTGGGCCAAGCGGTCGCGTAACCGCTCGAGCTGAATCCCGACGATTTCCGCCAGTTGCGAGCGGTCGAGCGCGTGGAAGACGACGATCTCGTCGACGCGATTGAGGAACTCCGGGCGAAAATGCGCCTTCAGCTCGTCGAGAACAGTCGCACGCATGACGGAGTATTCGGCGTCGGAGCCGCCGTCGCGATAGTCGAGGATACGATGGCTTCCGATGTTCGAGGTCATCACGAGGATCGTATTTTTGAAATCGATCGTCCGCCCTTGGCCGTCGGTAAGGCGCCCGTCGTCGAGAATCTGCAAGAAGATATTGAAGACGTCGGGGTGCGCCTTTTCGATTTCGTCGAAGAGCACCACGCAATACGGGCGGCGGCGGACCGCTTCGGTCAGCTGCCCGCCTTCGTCGTATCCGATATATCCCGGCGGCGCGCCGATAAGGCGGGCGACGGTGTGCTTTTCCTGATACTCCGACATATCGACGCGGATCAACGCGCGTTCGTCGTCGAAGAGATATTCCGCGAGCGCGCGCGCGAGTTCGGTTTTGCCGACGCCGGTCGGGCCGAGGAAGATAAACGAACCGATCGGGCGATGGGGATCGGCGAGACCGCTGCGCGAACGCAGCACCGCCTCCGCAACGCTATCGACCGCTTCGTTCTGTCCTACCACGCGGCGATGCAACTCGTCGTCGAGATGGAGCAGCTTCTGCTTCTCGCCTTCGAGGAGTTTGCTCACCGGGATCTTCGTCCAACGTGCGATGACCTCGGCGATATCTTCTTCGTCGACCTCTTCCTTCGCCAGGCGGCCGCCCTGTGCGGAATCGAGGCGCGCCTCTTCCTCGGCGAGCTGTCGTTCGAGCGTCGCGAGCTGGCCGTAGCGTAATTCGGCGACGCGATTGAGATCGTATTGTCGTTCGGCACGCTCGATCTCAACCTTCGCCGCATCGATGCGCTCGCGAAGATCCCGCAGCGTCGTCGCGCCGCTCTTTTCGATATCCCATTGCGCGCGCAGGCGCGAACGCTCGTCTTGAAGCGTCGCGAGTTCGCGCTCCAGCGATTCGAGCCGTTCCTTACTGCCGGTATCGCTCTCGCGTTTGAGCGCCTCGCGTTCGATCTCCAGCTGCATGGTGCGGCGCGAGACTTCGTCGAGCTCCTGCGGCATCGAGTCGATCTCGGTGCGCAGCTTCGCCGCGGCCTCGTCGACCAGATCGATCGCCTTATCGGGCAGGAAGCGGTCGCTGATATACCGGTCGCTCAGCATTGCGGCCGCGACCAACGCGCTATCTTTAATGCGAACGCCGTGATGCGCTTCGTATTTTTCTTTGAGTCCGCGCAGAATCGAAATGGTATCTTCGACGCTGGGCTGATCGACGATGACGGGCTGGAAGCGCCGTTCGAAGGCCGCGTCTTTCTCGATATACTGGCGATATTCGTCGAGCGTCGTCGCACCGATGAGGTGGAGCTCGCCGCGCGCGAGCATCGGTTTGAGGAGGTTGCCGGCATCCATCGAGCCCTCGGTCTTGCCGGCGCCGACGACGGTATGCAATTCATCGATGAAGAGCACGATGCGCCCCTCCGATTTTGCGACGTCCTTCAGCACCGCTTTTAAGCGCTCTTCGAATTCACCGCGATATTTCGCGCCGGCGATCAACGCGCCCATATCGAGCGAGACGAGGCGGCGCTCTTTCAAACTTTCGGGAACGTCGCCGCGCACGATTCGCTGCGCGAGCCCTTCGACGATCGCGGTCTTCCCAACGCCGGGTTCGCCGACGAGCACGGGATTGTTCTTCGTGCGGCGCGAGAGCACCTGAACGACGCGCCGGATCTCCTCGTCGCGTCCGATGACGGGATCGAGTTTACCGCGCTCGGCATCGAGCGTCAGATCGCGCCCGTAGCGCTCGAGCGATTTATAGGTTCCCTCGGGATCCTTGCTGCTCACGCGCTGGTTCCCGCGCACCGCGCGCAGGGCGCGCAAAATTGCGTCCTCGCTCAACCGCGCTTCGCGGAAGATCGCGCCGACCGCGCCCCCCGCTTGCGTCATCGCGAGCAGCACGTGTTCGACGGAGACGTAATCGTCGCCGAGCTTCTTCGCCTGCGCGTCGGCGGCGTCCATCACTCGGGAGAGTTCCGGCGCTAGCGAGACCTGAGCGCTCTCGGCGTTCGGCCCGCTTAAACGCGGGAGTCGCCCGATCGCGGCGTCGGCCGCGCGAGCGATCGCCTTGGGATCGGCTCCGGCCTTGCCGAGAATATCGGCGGCGATGCCGCGCTCCTGGTCTATGAGGGCGGCGAGAAGATGTTCGGGGGTCGTCTGGGTGTTGCGCTCCGCGAGCGCGCGGCTATAGGCCGCATTCAAGGCATCCGAGACGCGTTCGGTCAAGCGATCGACGTTCATACACTCCTATAATACCGCCGTCCGTGCGAACGGTTACAGGGGTGACCTTCTCGATTTCTTCCTATCGGATCGAGAACGTGAAGAGCGCTGCCGCTTTGACTTCCAGCGGCTGCGGCAAGATCGATGCCGGCGTGGAAGCGAACGGGAAACTCGGCAGCTTGAAGCTCTCGCCGCCGATGAAATCGTCGAGCACGATCGGTTTTACCGCGAGCAGCTTTCCGAGGTGGAGCCCGGCGGCACGGGCGATCGCGGCGGCACGAACCCGGGCGATGCGTTCGGCGGCGACGAGCGCCTGCGTCCGTGCCGCGCCGGGATCGGCGGCCTCGAAGAGTGTGACCCGCTTCGCATCCCAGCCCTTCTTGGTCAACGCCTCGCTCACCAGGACGACGCGATTGGGGGGAACGCGGAGAATCGCGTAGGTCGCATACGCCGTGTGCCCGTTTTTGCCGAGCGATTCGAGCGGAACCAGGCTCGCAATCGCCGAGGAATTCAAGCCGAGCGAGGGGAGCATGGCGCGCAACGATGCGCTCGCCTCGGCACCGAGGGCGGCATTCGCCGATTTTCCCAGCCGACTCACGAGCACTCGCTCGACGGGAAGATCGACGACGAGCTCCGTCGGGGTGATTTGCGCCGTTGCGGCGACCGTAATCGTATGCGGACGCCCGGCGGAAGCGAAGGTTCCCGCGGCGATCGCCGGAGCGCTCGAAGCGACGGCGAGGATGAGCGCGAGAGGAAGCAGCCGTTCGATTTTCATGCTCGCGCCGTGCGCTACCGAGGGGATGGATTCCTCTCGTTCGCGCGCAGCGCGCGGAGATCTCCCGTACGGATCGTAATGCCGCGAGCGTCGAACCACTCCAACAACGGAACCGCAAATTTGCGCGAGGTCCCGATGAGGGTGCGGAAATCCGCGACCGTCATCTGACGGTGTTGCTTGAGATGGTGCTCGACGCGCGCGCGGATCGCCGCAATCTGCGAGGCGCCGTAGAGTTCTTCGCCGACGCGCACGAGCGCGCCCCGAGCGAGCAGCGCCGCATACGCATCGGCGAGCCCTGGGATGCGCGAGCCGCGGATCGCGGTTTCGATCTCGGAGGCCGGCACGGGAACGAGGCGAGTGGTATCGTCGCGTTGCAGAAAGGCCGCGAAGAAGCGTTCCTGTTCCTCGGAGAATCGCGGTTCGTGGCCCGGTAACGCATAGAATCCCGAACGCGCGGCGAGGCGGCCTTCGCCGACGAACGCCGCGAGATGGCGATAGAGCAGCCCTTCGTCGAAATTCAAATCCTTCGCCAACGCTTGCAACGTGCGCCCCATCGCCCACGGCGCCTCTTCGTGCCGACGCGCGAGCTGCGTCACGATGCGTTCGAGCAACGCGTTGGAGAGCTCCGCACCGACGAACGCTTCGGGCTTGGCGATCGCACGCAGTTCGCCGGCGGCGAGCGCCGCATCGACGATATCCTCGATCGCCTCCGTGCGGAGGTTGAGTTTTGCAGCAAGTTCCTCGCGCCCGAGCCCGGCGTGCCCGGCCTCGGCGAGCGCGGCGCGCAGTGCCGCCGCATGCGGAGCCTCACCGCCCTCTTCGATTGCTTCGATACCGGCGATCTCGCCGCCGCCGAGGAGCGTTTTCGGCGAGAGGCGACGCAGCACGAAACGAACGCCGCCGAACGCCGTCGTCGCTTCGCGAAGCAGCAGACGCGCTTCGACGGCTTCTTCGCGTTCGGGAACGCGCTCGAAGAGCAGCGTGCCGAGAATCTCCGCAGCACCGATCGAGGCGCGCACCGGCGTGCGACGCCGCAGGAGCGGGAGCGCTTCGGGCAGCGGCGTGAAACGCACGGCGAAGTGCGAGCCGGGAAGCAACTCCGGTCCGGAGAGCACGCTCCCGCGCGAAAGTTTTTCGCGCGCGATTCCGGGAAGATTGAGTGCGACGCGCGCACCCGCCGTCGCTCGATCGACCGGCGCGCCGAACACATGCACGCTGCGAACGCGCGCGCGCATTCCTGCGGGTTGCAACGTCACGCTCTCCCCGAGGCGAACGCTGCCCTGCATAAGCGTTCCCGTCGCAATCGTTCCGTGCCCGGGCAGCGTGAAGACGCGGTCGATCGGCATGTAGAGCGGGGCGTAGGCATTGCGCGGAGCGAGCGCGGCGAGTTTGGCGGCGAGCGAGGCCCGCAACTCGGGAATGCCTTCGCCGCTCGTCGAGGAGATCGCCGTCATCGGCGCATCGGCGGCGAGCGTTCCGGCAAGATCGCTACGAATGCGCGCGAGCGCTTGGTCGCGCTCGGCGGCGCTCAACAGATCGCATTTCGTCACCGCAACGAGGACGTCGCGCACGTTGAGAAAGCGCAGGATCGCGAGGTGCTCGCGGGTCTGCGGCATCACGCCTTCGGTCGCGGCGACGACGAGCAACAACACGTCCATACCGCTCGCACCGGCGAGCATATTGTGGAGGAAGCGTTCGTGCCCGGGAACGTCGACGATTCCCGCGACGACCGAGCCTTCTTCGAAGCGCGCGAAGCCGAGATCGAGCGTCATGCCGCGCTCCCGTTCCTCGGCCCAGCGATCCGGATTGACTCCCGTCAGGCGCTCGACGAGCGTCGATTTTCCGTGATCGACATGCCCTGCGGTTCCGACGATATGCACGCGCGCTACCTAGAGCGCCGCAGCGATGGCGTCGGCGAGCGCTGCATCCTCGGCGGCGAGCACGCTGCGGAGATCGAGCAGAACGCAGCCATCATCGATCCGTGCGATCGTCGGCGGCCGCCCGTGACGAAGGCGACGTGCGAACGCGCCGGCATCGGGGCGCTCGATACAGATCGCCAGCGAAGGAAGCGTCGCTCCCGGGAGCGCTCCGCCGCCGACGGCGGCGCGCGTCTCCACCAGTCGCCCGCGCCCGGCGCGTGCGATCGTTGCTTCGCCGCGACGTTGCAATTCCTCGAGCGATGCGGCGAGCATCGCATAGAGCGGAATATCGAGACGGGTGCTATCGCTCTCGTGCAAGCGCGCGGTTGCGTCGAGCATCGCGAGCGTCGTCTTATCGACGCGCAGGGCACGCAGCAGCGGATTGCCGCGCATACGCCCGACCGCGAGCGAGCTGCCGAGGAGCATGCCGCATTGCGGTCCGCCGAAAAGTTTATCCCCCGAGACCGCGACGACCGCAACCCCCTCGTCGAGCGCTTCGCGAACGGTTCGCTCGCGCGGCAATCCGAACGCCGTCATATCGATCGTCGCACCGTTCCCCAGATCCTCGACGAGCATCACTCCGCTGCGGCGGGCCGCTGCGGCGAGCGCACGCGAATCGAGCTCTTCGACAAAGCCCTCAAGCGAAAAATTGGAACGATGCGTGCGCAAGATGAGCGCCGTCTGCGGCGAGAGCGCGCGCTCGACATCGGCGACGCGCGCTTTGTTCGTCGTTCCGATCTCCACCAAACGCGCTCCGCTCCGTTCGAGAACCTCGGGAATGCGGAAGCCGCCGCCGATCTCGACGAGTTCGCTGCGCGCGACGATGCACTCGCGATTGCGAGCGAAGGTATCGAGCAGCAACAACACCGCGGCGGCGCAATTATTGACGACGAGCGCGTCTTCGGCTCCGAAGAGCCGGGTCAAGCGCGCGCCGACGCGCTCGTAGCGCGAGCCCCGCTGCCCTTCGAGAAGATCGTATTCGAGATTGGAGTAACCCGCGCCGATCCGCGCCGCGGCGTCGAGCGCGGCGCGCGCCAGCGGTGCGCGGCCGAGATTCGTATGCACGAGAATTCCGGTCGCGTTGATCGTCGGTTGCAACTGCGCGGCAGCGGCGGCTTCGAGATCGGCGAGCAAGGCGCGCGATGCATCGTAGCTATGCCCGGCGGCGAGCGCGGCCCGCCCGCGTTCGAGCGCTTCCTGCGCGAGCGCTTTCAGCGCGTCGCGCCCCAGCGTGCCTTCGTATGCGACGACCGCCGGTTCGGAAAGCAAACGATGCACGGCCGGAAGGCCGCGCATCGCGTTCTGGTTCATCGGCTTCTAGTTCAAATGCCGGGCGAGCATCGAACTGATCTGCGCCTCGGGTACGTACCCGACGATGCGGTCGACGGCCTGGCCGCCCTTGAAGAGAATCAGGCAGGGGATGCCCGAGACGCCGTACTGCCCGCTCAACGACGGATTTTCGTCGGTGTTGAGTTTGACGAATTTCGCTTTGCCTTCATGCGCGGCGGCGACTTTTTCGACAACCGGCGAGAGCATGCGACACGGGCCGCACCACGGCGCCCAGAAATCGACGAGGACGGGCTGGGTGTTTCCCAGGACCTCGCTCTGAAAATTTGCTTGACTGACTTCGGCTACTACGCTCACGATGGACTCCTTTTTCTACGATGCTTCAACCGCCCGGCGGCGGTGCCTGGTTGCACGAGCCGGCCTAGCGCACTAGGCCAGCTCGGTCTGTGTCGGCTCCCCGGTGATCCCGGTGATAAGCTCGGCCTGTTTCCCGAGGTTCGTAATCGCAATCACTTCGTCGCCTTCGCCGAGGCGTTGGAGACGGACGCCCTTGGTCGCCCGACCGGCTTTGCGAATATCCTTGACGTTGATGCGAATCACTTGGTTCCCCGAAGTGATCATCAGCAATTGGTCGTCGGGTGCGACCATGATCTGGTCGACGACGCGGCCGATATCCTCGCGCTCCTTGGCGAAGGCTTTCACGCCCTTGCCGCCGCGAGAGGTGTGCCGGTAGTCGTCGATCGGCGTGCGCTTGCCGAAGGCCTGCGAGGTGACCAACAGGACTTCTTTGCGTTCGTCCTCGATCACGTCCATCGCGATGATCTCGTCGCCGCTCTCCAACGTCATCGCTTTCACGCCGCGCGCGTTACGCCCCATCGGGCGAACGTTCTGCTCGTTGAAATGCACCGCCATACCGGCGCGCGTGCAAAGGATGATATCGCGCGTGCCCGTGGCGAGATCGACCGCGAGCAATTCGTCGCCTTCGTCGAGATTGATGGCGTTGAGCCCGTTGCGGCGAACGTTCGCAAACTCTTCGAGTTTCGTCTTTTTAATAACGCCGTGCGTCGTCACCATGACGAGCGATTTATCGCCCTCGAAGGTGTCGATGGGGAAGCACGCCGTCACCTGTTCGCCCGGTGGGAGCGTGAGGAGATTGACGAGCGCGGTTCCGCGCGCCTGGCGCGTCGTGTCGGGAATCTCGTACGCGCGCAGGCGATAGACGCGGCCCTTGTTGGTAAAGAAGAGCACGTGATCGTGCGTCTTCGTGGCGAAGAAATTGCGTACCACATCCTCGCGCTTGAGATTGGAGATGCCGGTAACGCCGCGCCCACCGCGATTCTGGGTGCGGAACGTGTCGACCGAGACGCGCTTGATATAGCCGCCGTCGGTATAGGTGACCACGACGTCGGTATTGGGGATGAGCTGTTCGACCGAGATTTCGTCTTCGGCGGGAAGCACGAGCGTGCGCCGCTCGTCGCCGTGCCGCTTTTTCAGATCGAGCGCATCCTCTTTGACGATTGCGGCGACGCGACGCGGGCTACGCAAAATGTCTTCCAAATCCGCAATGGTTTTGATGAGCTCCAGGTATTCGTCTTCGATCTTCTTGCGTTCGAGCCCGGTGAGGGTGCGCAGGCGCATATCGACGATCGCCTGGGCTTGAATCTCCGAGAGTGAGAAGCGCGCGACGAGCTTGCCCTTCGCCTCGTCGGTCGAATCGCTGCTCCGAATGAGCGCGATAATCTCGTCGATGTTGTCGAGCGCGATGCGGTAGCCTTCGAGCAGATGCGCGCGTTCTTGCGCCTTGCGAAGATCGTAGGCGGTCCGCTTGAGGACGACGTCTTTGCGATGCGTGATGTAATGGTCGAGCAGCTGACGCAGGTTGAGCACTTGCGGCTCGAGCGGCGTCGTTCCATCGGCTTTCGGTGGGCCGGCCGGCACCAACGCGAGCATGTTGAAGCCGAAGCTCGATTGCAGCGGCGTGTGCTTGAAGAGCTGATTGAGCACGACTTTCGGCGTCGCGCTCTTCTGCAATTCCACGACCACTCGCATGCCCTTACGGTTGCTGAGGTCGTCGAGACGCGCGATGCCTTGGATCTTTTTCTCGGCGTGCGCCTCGGCGATCGCCTCGACGATGCGGCTCTTGTAGACCTGGTAGGGAATCTCGGTGATGACGATCTTATGGCGGCCCTTTTCTTCGATGATCTCGGCCTTGCCGCGCATCGGAATCGAACCGCGCCCCGTCTTATAGGCCTGACGGATCGCTTCGTGCCCGAGCACGGTGCCGCCGGTCGGGAAATCGGGGCCTTTGACGATATCGCAGAGATCGTCGTCGGTGACGTTCTCGTTATCGAGAATCGCGACGACCGCATCGGCGATCTCGCCGAGATTGTGCGGCGGCACGTTGGTCGCCATGCCGACGGCGATACCGCTGCAACCGTTGACGAGCAACTGCGGCAGGCGCCCCGGCAGCACCGCCGGTTCGGTACTCTGGTTGTCGAAGTTCGGCGTGAACGGAACCGTCTCTTTATCGATATCGGCGAGCAGGTCGAGCGCGAGCCGTGCGAGGCGCGCTTCGGTATAGCGATAGGCGGCCGGAGAATCGGGATCGATCGAGCCGAAGTTTCCGTGCCCGTCAACTAACGGGTAGCGCAACGTGAAATCTTGTGCGAGACGCACCAACGCGTCGTAGACCGATTGGTCGCCGTGCGGATGGTAACTCTTCAGCACTTCGCCGATGATACCGGCGCATTTGCGGTGTTGCTTGGTCGGGTCGAAGCCCATCTCGCGCATGGCGTAGAGAATGCGGCGCTGCACGGGTTTGAGGCCGTCGCGGACGTCGGGTAATGCCCGCGAGGCAATAACCGACATCGCGTAGGAGAGATAGCTCTCCTTCATCTCGTCTTCGACGTTGACCGTTTGAATGTGCTCGTTACTCAAGGCTTACGGTTGACTCCGGCGTGCGGATGCTAAGGTGACGCCAAAAACGCCACCGACACAATCCCGACTGCTTCGCGGTTTACGTGCCTTCTTCCCAGGTTGGAAGATCGTCGAACTGCACGACCGGAGCAGGTTCATCCTCGTCGAAGTTCACGCGCGAACCGCCGTCATCGGGCGGATACGGTGCATCGCGCCCCGCCGGCGCCGTCGCGAGCTCTTCGGCCGCGGGGGGCTCGGGAGCGGCGGGCAACGAGCGCGCCTCGATGGCGGCGAGATCGGCGTGCAGAGCCTCGGAGGCGCGCTGAAAATCCTCGTCGAGCGTCCTCAGAGCCCCCTCGTACCGCTGCCGAAGCGCTTCCTCGAACTCCTCGCTCAGGACGCCCACCCCTCGTTGGCGAAGAACGCCGGAATAGTGAAGTTCACCGCGAGCGCCTTCGACGCCACCTTCCAGGAGACTTGCCGGGATATCGCTGCGTTCGATGCGTTCGCGGCGAAGTTCGCGCAGCGTCTGCGCTCGGGAGACGTCGTCGCGCTCGAAGGCCCGCTCGGTGCCGGAAAAACGCGCTTCGCGCGCGCGCTCGTTCGCGCGATTCAGGGACACGACGAAGTTTCGAGCCCCACGTTCACCCTTCGCCATCGGTACGAACGGCCGGGGCGCACGCCGGTCGAGCACCTCGACGGCTACCGCATTGAATCGCCCGCCGAGCTCGCGGAGAGCGGGCTTGAGGAAGCTTTCGGCGGCGATGCGGTGGTGCTGGTGGAGTGGCCCGAGCGGCTCGCTCCGCTGCTGCCGAGCCGCCGCTATCGCGTCGCCATCGCCGGAGCCGGCGAGGAGCCGCGCACACTCACCATCGAGGTGCCGACGTGAGACTGCTCGCGATCGAAGGCGCGCTCGGGGCCTTCGAATGCACGCTGCTCGACGAGGACCAGGTGCTCGCCCAGCGTCGCGTGGAGAGCAATCAAGCGCTCGAAGCCGGGCTCGCAGCGATCGCCGCGACCTTTGACGAGAGCGGCGTATCGCCGGACGGGCTCGACCGGATCGCCGTCGGCCTCGGCCCGGGCGGCTTCACCGGCCTCCGCGTTGCGCTGAGCTATGCAAAGGCACTCGCCCTCGCCTGGAAGCTGCCGCTCCTGGGCATCTCCTCGTTCGATACCCTCGAGGCGGGAGCGCAGCAGCTTCCTCGCCTCTGCATCGTGGAAGGGCGCCCCGGCATCATCTCGGCGCGGTTGCGTACCCGCGATGGGGAACGGCGCACCTCGGGCGAAACCGCCGCCGCGATCGCCGAGCTCCTGCCGAAACCGCTCGCCGAGCCGCTCGCCCTCGCCGGGGCGACGGCGGGCGCCGCGCGCATCCTCGCCGAACGCGGGCAGCCCGTGTTCTCGTTGCCGCAGGTTCCATCGCCCGTTCTCGCCCTCGCACGGCTCGCATGCGCCATGCCCGCGGCGGCTGCATCGCCGCACGCGATCGTCGCCGATTACGGCGAGGCGCCCGCCGCGAAGGTTCCGACGCGCACGTGAAACTCGATCTCGATCCCGCCCACGCCTCCGCGCCCGAACCGCTGCTCATCGAAGCGATGCGCTTCGATGATATCAACGCGGTCACGCGCATCGAGTTGCTCTCGTTTACCACGCAGTGGCCGCACGACGCATTCGCCAACGAATTACGCTCGAATAAACTCGCGCACTATTTCGTCGGCCGCATCGGTTCGCGTATCGTCGCGTACGGCGGCATCTGGGTGATTCTCGAAGATTCGCACGTGACGACCATCGCCGTCGATCCGGAATTGCGCGGATGCCGGTACGGCGAGCGCATGCTTGCGCATCTGCTCGCTACGGCGATCGAACTCGGCGCGGCGTGGATGACGCTGGAGGTTCGCGAGAGCAATCTTTCGGCGCAGAGGCTCTACCAGAAATACGGTTTTACCACCGTTACCACGCGCAAAGCCTACTACAGCGATAACAACGAAAGCGCGCTCGTCATGTGGGCCGGCAACCTCCAAGGCGAACTCTATCGCGCGCGCTTGGATGCCTTGCGCGCGAAACTTTCGTGAATCATTACACCGACATGGCGCGCGAGATGCGCGCGACGGTCGGGCAACGACACCGCGCAGAGCACAGCATTCGCGTCGCGCGTTGCGCGGAGACGATCGCGATGCATCACGGTATCGACGCGGCACGCGCGCGCACGGCGGGCCTGCTGCACGATCTCGCGCGATTGTGGCCCGCGCAGCGCTTGCTCGAAGAGGCCGAGCGACGCGGGTACCCGATCGACGATTTCGAACGGCGCCATCCGATCGTGCTGCACGCGCCGTTGAGCGCGTCGCTCGCCCGCGAACGCTTTGGAGTGGAGGACGCCGAGATCGCCGAAGCGATCGCCGCCCATACCCTCGGCGCCGCCGAGATGTCGCCGCTCGCCCGAGCGCTCTTTCTCGCCGACGCGCTCGAACCAGAACGGAACTATCCGGAGCGGGCGGAGCTCTGGAATCTCGCCCTGCAGGATCTCGATGCGGCGATGTGTGCTACGCTTGAGAGCACGATCGCCTACGCACGCAACCGAGGGTACGCGATCGCCCCGAGGACGAAAGCCGCACTGGATACGTTCTCACGATTGAAAGGGAAGGGTTCCACTGTCAGCACTCATTGATATCGTCCGCGCGGCCGCGGAGGAGAAAAAGGGCGAGGAGTTCGAGGCGCTCGAGGTCGGTTCGAAAACGATCCTCGCCGATTACTTCGCGCTGGTCACCGGGCGTTCGAAGATCCAGACCCGAGCGATCGCCGACGCTATCGTCGAGGCGGTCGAGGCCGCCGGGGGGCGGGTCGCACGCGTCGAAGGCTACGCCGAAGGCAGCTGGATCCTCTTGGATCTCGGTGCGGTGATCGTTCACATCTTTACGCCGGAGCAACGGACGTTCTACAATCTGGAGCGGCTCTGGGGAGAGCCCTTACCGACCAGCCGAGAGGAGCAAGCATGAGTACGCGGGCCCGCGTCGTCCACAAAACCAAAGCCGAGCGCCAACGCTTCTCGCGGTTGCTGCGCTTCGGCGTCTGGATCTTTCTCGGCATCTTCGTCTTTACGGTCGCCGGCGGCGTGCTCGCAATGAGCGTGCATCTCGGCGGCGGCGCGCAGTAAGTTCGAAACACTCGCCCCGCCCCGCGGTACTACCACGCGGAGGAAGTAGTCATCCCATGAACGTTCGCAGCCGCTGGGCTCGCCTTTCCGCAACGCTCGTCGCAGTCGGAGCGCTCGCGCTACCCGTCGCCGCGCGAGCGGCGAATTTCGTGCACGACGGCGCGAAGATGCTCTCGCCCTCGACAGTCGCGCAACTCGATAGTTCCCTGAGCGCCTTCAACGCGCAGACCGGAAAACAGGTCGTCGTGGTGACGGTGCCGTCGTTAGGGGGCACAGGGCTCCACGCCGCGGCGCAACAGGCGTTTTCGCAGTACGGCGTCAACGGCGTGATGATTTTTGTGGCGATGGCCGAGCATAAAGATATCATCGTGCCCGACGCGGCCGGCGTTCGCGCGGGATGGTTCACGCCTTCGATCATCGCGCCGATCCGGCAAGCGATGGAGGCGCAATTTAAAGCCGCCGATTTTAACGGCGGCATCACCGACGCGGCAGGGAGCCTCGTCGGAATCTATCGTTCGCATCTCGGCTCGTTGGAGAATGCCAACGCCCCGGTGCGCTCCTACGGCGCACCCGCTACGATCCCCGCCGCGGGTCTCGCATCACCGGTGCAACACCGGAAAGGACCGAACGTCGTGTTTTGGTTGATTATTTTTATCGTCGGTTTTCTCGTCGTCCGCTCGATTATGCGCGCGTCGGCGCAGCGCCCGCCCTACGGCCCAATGGGCGGCCCGCCGACGGGCCCCGTTCCCCCGACCGGCGGCGCACCGATGGGCTACGGCGGCGGCGGAATGATGGGCGGCGGCTTCTTTAGCGGCCTCCTCGGTGGCCTCGGCGGCGCATGGTTGGGCAACCAGCTCTTCGGCGGCGGCGGCATGATGGGCGGCGGCGGCATGATGGGTGGCCCGAACGTCGCCGATGCCTCGCAGATGGGCACGCCCGATCTCGGTGGCTGGGGCGGCGACGCCGGCCAAGCCGATATGGGCGGCGCGAGCGGCGGCGATTTCGGCGGAGGCGGCTTCGGCGACATGGGCGGTGGCGGCTTCGGCGGCGGCGACATGGGCGGAGGCGGCGACTCCGGAGGCTGGTAAACGCTCGGGGGGGCACAGACGCGCACGCAGAATGCGCCCCCTATGCGACGTTTCATACTTTGCGCGCTTGCGCTGGCGCTCTTCGCGCCCTCCCTCCCGCTCCCGGCGCAGGCCGCCGGGCAGATGCTTACCTCGGTTCCTCAGTCCGCATTCGGCGGGCTCTCTTGGCGTGAGGTCGGTCCGCTTCGCGGCGGCCGAGCCGTCGCGGTCACCGGCGTGCCGGGGCAGCCGAACCATTATTATTTCGGCGCCGTCGACGGCGGCGTCTGGGAGACCGAGAACGCCGGGCGCACCTGGACGCCGATCTTCGACGGCGAGAATATCGGATCGATCGGTGCGATCGCGGTGGCGCCGAGCGACGTGCGCACGATCTACGTCGGCACCGGCGAACCCGATATGCGCAGCGACATCGGGTACGGCAACGGTATGTACGTCTCGCACGACGGCGGAAAGACGTGGACGCATATCGGCCTGCGCGACACGCGCCAGATCGCGGCGATCGCGGTCGATCCACAGAATGCACAGATCGTTTACGTAGCGGCACTCGGGCACGCGTACGGCCCGAATGCGGAGCGCGGCGTGTTCAAAAGCGTCGACGGCGGAAAAACGTGGAGCAAGGTGCTCTACAAGAACGCGAATACCGGGGCGATCTCGCTCTCGATGGATCCGCAGAACCCGCAGATTCTTTACGCCGCGCTCTGGCAGACGCGGCGGCCACCGTGGAACGTCTATCCGCCGAGTAACGGCCCCGGTTCGGGGCTCTATAAGAGCACCGACGGCGGTGCGCATTGGACGGAGTTACGCGACGGAATTCCCAGCTACGTCGGGCGCATCGGCGTCGCGGTCGCACCGAGCGATCCGCAGATCGTCTACGCGCGCATCGACAGCGACCGCGCGCACGGAGGCATGTATCGTTCCAACGACGGCGGCGCGCATTGGTTCAAAACCGACGGCGATATTCGAATTTGGAAACGCGGATGGTACTTCGGCGAACTCGCCGTCGATCCAAAAAATCCCAATACGCTCTACACGATGGATACCTCGACCTATCGCTCGACCGACGGCGGCAAGACCTTCGTCGCCATAAAGGGGCAGCCCGGCGGCGACGACTACCATCAACTTTGGATCTATCCGCAGGATCCAACGCACATGGTGCTCGGTGGGGACCAAGGCGTCGTGGTCACCGTCGACAACGCGAAAACGTGGAGTTCGTGGTACAACCAACCGACGGCGCAGGTCTATCACGTCAGCGTCGACAATGCGTTTCCGTATCACATCTACGGATCGCAGCAAGATTCCGGCGCCTTCTCGTTATTGAGCCGCAGTAAATACACGCATCTCACGATGCGCGATTGGCAGCCGGTCGATGCGGGAAGCGAGAGCGGTTGGCTCATTCCCGATCCGCGCAAAATCGGCCGCGTCATCGCCGCCGCGCCGAGCGTCCTCGCACCGCCGACGATCGAAGATACGACGACGGGCTGGGAGCAGAACGTCGATCCCGAAGCGGCGCATCCGCACCATTTCTGGCGCTATACCTGGACGCTTCCGCTCGCGCTCTCCAGCGTCGATCACCGGACGCTCTATTTCGGTACGCAGCGCATCTTCCGCACGCGCAATTTCGGCTACAGTTGGAAGATCGTGAGCCCCGATCTCACGCGCGCGCACGGCGACGACCATCCCGCAAATCTCGATCCGGCGACGCTCGCCGATAACATCGGGCTGAAGCGCCGCGGCGTCGTCTATTCGATCGCTCCTTCGCCGATTCGCGCAAACGTCGTTTGGGCGGGCACCGACGACGGACGAGTCTGGATAACGACCGACGGGTGCAGGCACTGGCGCAACGTCACTCCCAAGGCGCTCACGCCGTGGAGCAAAGTCGGCATCATCTCCGCCTCGCACTTCAATCCGCAGGTCGCCTACATCGCGGTGGATCGCCACCGCCTCGACGATCTGACGCCGTACATCTATCGCACGGCCGACGGTGGAAAGAGTTGGACGCGTATTACCAACGGCATCCCACCGCACGATTTCGTGAACGTCGTTCGCGAGGATCCGCACCGCCCCGGCCTGCTCTACGCGGGGACCGAGCGCGGTATGTTCGTCTCGTTCGATAACGGCAACCGCTGGGAATCGTTCCAGCGCAATCTACCGGTGACGTCGGTCCGCGATATCGTCGTCAAGCACGGCGACATCATCATCGCCACCCACGGCCGCGGCGTTTACGTGATGGACGACGTCGCGCGGCTCCGAGAGATCTCCGCTGCGAGCCTCCAAGCGCCGGCGTATCTCTACGCTCCGGCACCAACGTATCGGCTGAAACCCTACAACGACGAAGAGACGCCGATCCCATACGACGAGGCGCAACTCGACAACCCCACCTACGGCATGCAGATCGATTACGCGATTGGGAAAACGCCGAGCACACCCGTCGTTATCGAGATTCGCGACGCACGCGGAACGGTGTTACGACGCTGGAGTTCGAGCCAGCACGTGAGCGCCCCCAACCCGCAGAAGGTCGATATTCCGGCGTATTGGCTGCGCGCGATGCCGCTTCCGGGAATCTCGGTGGGAACGCACCGCTTCGCGTGGGATCTCCGCGCCGGGAGCCCCGGAGGAGCGTTGGTGCCGCCGGGCACCTACCGCGTGGTACTGAAGGTCGACGGGAAAACGTACGCGCGCAACGCTACGCTGCTCCGCGACCCGCGCACGCATACGAGTACCGCCGAAATGCAGGCGCAGTTTGCGTTCGCACAGGCGCTCGAGGCGACGATCCATCGCATCCGCGTCGCGCAGTACGCAGCGCAGCGCCTCCTCGACGGCGGAACACTCGATGCCGCGCGCAAGCACGAGTTGCTGACGCAGGTCATCGGCGTACCGCCGGCATCGAGCCCCGACGATTCGATCGGCAAGGCGTCGCTCGACTTTTCGAGCCTCGGCTTCCTCGCGAATTCGTACGGGGCACTCGTCTCGGCGGTGGAGTCCGGGCAAGGAACGTTCGCGGCAGCACCGCGCAACGCGAAAAATCCCGGAATCACCGAAACGATGCAGAGCGCGAAACGCAAACTCGACGCGATCCTTGCGAAGACGCTCGCAAAGCTCGCGTCGCTCGAGCGCGCGCACTAACTGCGGATTTCTCGGGATGGCGATCGTTTGTCATCCCGAGTAGCCGCCGCGAAGCGGCGCTCTGTCATCCCGAGTAGCCCTCGCAGAGGGCGTATCGAGGGAATGCTTCTCGTGCCTCGATACGGGCGCTAACGCGCCCTACTCGGCATGACAATGCACTGCGAATAGCGCCAGGTTGTCATCCCGAGTAGCCGCCGCGGAGCGGCGCTCTGTCATCCCGAGTAGCCCTCGCAGAGGGCGTATCGAGGGAATGCTTCTCGTGCCTCGATACGGGCGCTAACGCGCCCTACTCGGCGTGACGCTACTCGGCGTGACACGTTTGCGCGAACCACTCGAACGACGACGCGCTTTCGCGCGATGTCGGCGCACCTGACGAGCGATTAAGCGAGCGGCGAGGACCCTGACATTGTTTGTCCGAGCCGCGAGCGTCTAGTGTCATGTTTCGTAAGTGGCAAGACATAGTAGGGATTTTGTGCTATGCTTGAAGCATGGCTACAGCATTACGCTTGTCTCCGAAGGATCGCCGAGAGTTGACCGCGATCGCGCGCCGACAGACC
>JAJYRH010000026.1:6970-27335 GCA_021794205.1 bacterium | reverse complement strand
CGATGACATGGAGGCGAATCGACGGCTACAAAACAATCGCACTTGCACAAGAGAAAGCCGCATGAGATAATGTGCTCAACGGACTACGCCGCTCCGCACGTTTACCCGAAATTCGGCGCGACCTCCGTCGGCAATCGGAGCGTGCGAATGGGAATCGACAATCGTGCCGTTGAGATTGCCGAATTGACCTCCAGCTGCGAAAGCCGGAGCGGCGGCAGCAAGACTCACTGCGAAAGCAACAGCGAGCGCCAGTGCGCAGCGTATCGCTTGCAGCCGTCGAGACGTTCGACCAAATATGGCCATAGAACCCTCCAACAAAATTGACATACAGCAGTTGAGCTCGTCGATTTCCCAGATGAATCCTCGACGGCTTAAGCCCGTCAATGCGACCAAAATCGGGCGGACACCTTCGGGCCGGTAGGCGAGTTTTTGTCAACGATCGCCTACCGGCTGGTACCCTGCCCCCGAACGCCGCCGAGCGTTGTTGGAGGTCGCCCGGCTCAGGCGGTCAAGCGCTCGATTGTCTTCTTGAGGAGCGCCGGGATATCGGAGGGGCGGTCGGCAACCGGAACGCCTGCTTGCTTGAACGCCGCGATTTTACTTTCGGGCGTCCCGAAGTTGCCGGAGATAATCGCTCCGGCGTGGCCGAGCGATTTTCCGGGCGGTGCATTGCGCCCGCCGATGAATGCGACGATCGGCGTGCTGCGCAGATGCTCGGCAATGAACGCTGCGGCATCTTCTTCGTCCGAGCCGCCGATCTCGCCGCAGACGACGATCGCCTTCGTCTCCTCGTCGTTCGCGAAGGCGCGGAGGCAATCGACGAAGGTGGTGCCGATAATTGGGTCGCCGCCGATGCCGACGCAGGTCGACTGCCCGAGCCCGGCACGCGTGAGACCGTCGACCACTTCGTAGGTCAGCGTTCCGGAGCGCGAAATCAACCCGACGTTCCCTTGCTTGAAGATGTGTCCGGGCATGATGCCGATGCTCGCTTTTCCGGGCGAGATGAGGCCGGGGCAATTCGGCCCGATGATCTGCATGCCGGGCGTCGCGCCGACAACGCTCATCACGTCGTGCACGGGAACCCCTTCGGTGATGCAGACTGCGAACGTAATCCCCGCTTCGTACGCTTCGAAGAGTGCGTCGCCGGCGAACGGCGGGGGAACGAAGATGCACGTGTGCGTCGCGCCGGTCGCTTCGACCGCTTCGCGCACGGTGTTGAAGACCGGCAAACCGTGCTCGCTCTTCTGCCCGCCCTTGCCCGGTGTCACGCCGCCAACGATCTGCGTTCCGTACGCGAGCATGCGCCCGGTGTGATACGAACCTTCGCCACCGGTGATGCCTTGCACGATCACCTTGCTGTTTTTATCGAGATAGATACTCATCGTCGCTCCTTTACGCGCCCGCCGCAATGCGCACGGCCTGCGCCGCACCTTCGTCCATGGTCTCCACCGGCGTCATGCCGGCGTCGGCAAGAATCTTCCGACCCTGCTCTTCGTTGGTGCCCGTCAAGCGAATCACCAACGGCACTTTGCGCGAGGTCGTCGTGCGCAATGCCTCGACGATGCCTTTCGCGACTTCGTCGCCGCGCGTGATGCCGCCGAAGATGTTGATGAAAAAGACTTTCGCCGGCGTGTGATTGACGACGAGTTCGTAACATTTGCGAACGCGTTCGGCATTCGCACCGCCGCCGACATCGAGGAAGTTCGCGATCTCGCCGCCGGCGTATTTAACGGCATCCATCGTCGCCATCGCGAGCCCGGCGCCGTTGGCCATGGTTCCCACCGTGCCGCCGAAGCGACGGAAGTTGCGAATGCCCAAGCCCGCTTCGGTTGCGAGTTGTTCGTCTTCGTCGAGCGGCAGCACCGCATGCCACTCGGCAAACTCTTTGTGTTTGAAGAGCGCGTCGTCGTCGAGTTCGACTTTTGCATCGGAGGCGATAACGCGGCCGTCGGTGGTCAGCGCGAGCGGGTTGATCTCGACGAGCTTCGCACCGTATTCGAAGAAGAGGTGGTAGAGCGAGGCGAGGATCGCGGGAAGTTGTTTGCGGTAGCCCGGGTCGAGATCGGAACCGAACGCCAACTCGCGGCCGATAAACGGCGAATAGCCGATCGCGGTATCGATGAAAAACTTCGCGATCGATTCGGGATGTTCGTGCGCGACTTCTTCGATCTCCATACCGCCGTATTTGCTCACCATCGCAACGGGGCGCTTGGTGGCACGATCGACGGTGATCGCACAGTACGCTTCTTTCGCGATCGAGAGCTTCTCCTCGACGAGCAACGATTTAATCGCTTCGCCGTTGGGGTTCTGGCGGTTCGGCGGCATCGGCGTCGCCATGATCTCGCGCGCGAGGGCGATGCCTTGCTCGCGTCCGGTCGCAAATTTAATTTTGCCGGCCTTGCCGCGCCCGCCCATCAGCACTTGTGCTTTCAGCACCCATTCGCCGGGATTTGCGGCGAGAAAATCGCCGACCGCTTCGGGCGTGGTGCAATGCTGCGAGCGTGGAATCGGGATGCCGGAGCGACGAAAGAGCTCCTTCCCTTGGTACTCCATGAGATTCATAGATGCTTTCGTGTACTCCGTTTCTAACGCGATGGAAGGCCGGGCGCGCAAAGATGGGCGCCGACGAGCCTTGTATTCGTAACGGCAGCACGCTTCTTCTTCTTCATACCCTTGTCGCAAGGGCCGCCTTTTGCCCCTCGCCACCCCGTTCTCTGTCACCCCGAGTAGCCGCGCATGTCACCCCGAGTAGCCGCTCATGTCACCCCGAGTAGCGCCCCTCGGCGAGCTCGGGGTAAACTCCGCGCGTATCTAGGTGTGACAGAGCGAGGCGCTACACGGGGTGAGAATCATTGTCACATCGAGTAGCTGCCGAAGGCAGCGTATCGAGATGCGCGCGCGTGTCACCCCGAGTAGCGTACCTCGATAAGCTCGGGGTAAACTCCGCGCGTATCGAGGGGTGACAGAGGGCCCCTCGATACGGTTGCTGCGCAACCTACTCGGGGTGACAGAGCGAGGCGCTACACGGAGTGAGAATCATTGTCACATCGAGTAGCTGCCGAAGGCAGCGTATCGAGATGCGCGCGCGCAGTTTATCCCGAGCTTATCGAGGTACGCTACTCGGGGTGACAAAAAACCGCCCCTCGATACGGCGCTTGCAGCGCCTACTCGGGGTGACAAAAAACCGCCCCTCGATACGGCGCTTGCAGCGCCTACTCGGGGTGACAAGAGGCGCCCCTCGATACGGTTGCTGCGCAACCTACTCGGGGTGACAGAGGCGCGGCTCTACTCGGGGTGACGCGCGCGGTTAGAGGCGGCCGAGGAGGCTGCGCGCGATGATGATCTGCTGGATCTCCGAGGTGCCTTCGTAAATCTCGGTGATCTTCGCGTCGCGATAATAGCGCTCGACGGGGAACTCGGTGGTGAAGCCGTAGCCGCCGTGAATTTGCAGCGCCTCCGATGCGTGCGTGCGCGCCGCGGTCGACGCGAAGAACTTCGCTTGGCTCGCGAGCGTCGGCGAGGGCGTTCCGGCGTCGGCGAGTGCGGCGGCGCGATAGACGAGCAGCCGCGCGGCCTCCAAATCCGTCGCCATGCGCGCGATCTTGAACGAGACGCCTTCGAACGCGCCGATCGGTTTGCCGAACGCCATGCGTTCCTGCGCGAACTTTACCGATGCGTCGAGACACGCTGCGAGAATACCGACCGCTTGTGCCGCGATGCCGATGCGCCCGCCCTGCAACGCGGTCATCGCGCCGCCGAAACCTTCGCCTTCGCCGCCGAGCAGCGCCTCGGGGCCGACGTACACATCGTCGAACGCGAGATCGCAGGTGTTGCTCGTGCGAATACCGAGCTTCTCGGTCTCGCGCTCCACCGTAATGCCGGGCGTCTTGGGATCGACGAGAAACGCGCTCACGCCCTTGGGGCCGACGCCGCCGGTGCGAAACATCGCCATCACCACCCCGGCATGCGTGCCGTTGGTGCACCACTGCTTTCGCCCGCGCAACACGTAGCCGTCGCCGCGCCGCACCGCCGTCGAACGAATCGCGCCCGCATCGGAGCCGGCATCGGATTCGGTGAGCGCGAACCCCGCGATCGTATCGCCGCCGCTCAGGCGCGGCAGCCATGCCGCGCGCTGCGCCTCGTTGCCGAGCTTCGCAATCGCGGCGCCGATCATCGCGTGCACCGAGAGCGTCACCGCGCTGCCCGCATCGACCCGCGCGAGCTCCTCGACGGCGAGCGCGTACGCGCCGTAGCCGGCACCGACGCCGCCGTAGCGTTCGTCGACGAGCACGCCCATCAATCCGATCGCATCCATCTTCGTGTAGAGGCTGCGCGGAAAATAATGCTCGCGGTCCCACGCCGCAATATGCGGTGCGATCTCTCTCTCTGCAAAGTCGCGCGCGAGCGCGGCGATCTGCCGCTGCTCGTCGGTGATATCAAATCGGGCAGCGGCGGATCGGTCGGTCATGCGTAGGTATAAAACCCGCGGCCGCTCTTTTTCCCGAGCCAGCCGGCAGCGACGTACTGTTTGAGTAACGGACACGGCCGATATTTGGAATCGGCGAATCCGCCGTGCAATACTTCCATAATCGCCAGGCACGTATCGAGACCGATGAAATCGGCGAGTTGCAGCGGCCCCATCGGATGGTTCATGCCGAGCTTCATCACCGTATCGATCGCTTCGACGCTACCGACGCCTTCGAAGAGCGCGTAGATCGCTTCGTTAATCATTGGCATTAGCACGCGGTTGGAGACGAAGCCCGGAAAATCGCGCACCTCCACCGGCGTCTTGCCCATCTCGCGCGCGAGCTGTTCGGTGAAATCGTAGGTCGCTTGCGAAGTGGCGATGCCGCGAATGATCTCCACCAGCGCCATCACCGGGACCGGATTCATGAAGTGCATGCCGATGACGCGCTCGGCGCGTTTGGTCGCCGCACCGAGCATGGTAATCGAGATCGACGAGGTGTTCGATGCGAGGATGGCGTTCGAGGGCGTCGCCGCATCGAGCCGGCGAAAGAGCTCGAGCTTGATCTCGAGCGCCTCGGTCGCCGCTTCGATCGCGAGATCGCAATCGAGCTTTTCAATCTCGGGCGTGCGTTCGATCCGCGCGAGCACCGCATCGCGCCCGGCGGCATCGAGCCGCCCCTTCTCCACCGCGCGTGCGATGTTCTTTTCGATCCCGGCGATCCCGCGCGCGATGAGTTCCTCGCTGCGGTCGTGCAAGAGCACCGCGTGGCCGCTCTGCGCGGCCACCTGTGCGATGCCGGCGCCCATCTGCCCGGCGCCGATAACGGCGATGCGTAACGGCATCGATTAGTCGACGCGCACGAGCACGGCGTCGCCCTGGCCGCCGCCCGAGCAAATCGATGCGATGCCCAGGCCGCCGCCGCGTTTGCGCAGCTGCGCGATCACGGTGCCGAGAATGCGCGCGCCCGATGCGCCGATGGGGTGCCCCATCGCGATCGCGCCGCCGCGCATGTTGATCGTCGCCGGGTCGATGCCCAAGCGATTCGCCGAGGTTAGCGCGACGCTGGCGAAGGCTTCGTTAATCTCCCAGACATGGATGTCGCTCGCGCGCATGCCGTGTTTGGCGAGCAGCGCCTGCGCGGCCATCGCCGGCGTGAGAGCGATATAGGGCGCGTCCCACGCGACCGTCGCGTGATCGACGAGCGTTGCAAGCGCGGCGTGTCCGCGATCGCGCGCGTAATCGGCGTGCGCGAGAATCAACGCGGCCGCGCCATCGTTGACGCCCGGTGCGTTGCCGGCGGTGATGGTGCCGTCGCGTTCGAGCGGTTTGAGTTTCGCCATCGATTCCAAGCTCGCGTCGGCGCGCACCGCTTCATCGCGGTCGACGACGGCGTGCGGAACGTCGCCGGTGACGAACGGCGTGTACTTCTCGAAATCGAAGGTGAACTCGGCGGAGGGATGGTGGTCGAACGCGTTCATCGGCGCACCGACCGTCGCGGGAATGCGTTCGCGCCCGCGCGCCGGAAGTGCGTCGCGCACGATGCGTCCGCGCGCTTTGCTCGCAACCTTCACCGGAATCAGTTCGTCGGCGTAGCCGCCGGCTTGCGCGGTGGCGTGCGCGCGGCGGTGGCTTTCGTAAGCGAACGCATCCTGCGCTTCGCGCGTGAGCCCGAGTTCGTTGGCGACTTTCGAACCCTGCGTCGCCATCGTCATGCCGAAATAGCAATCCCAGAGACCGTCGTGAATCATCGCGTCGATCAACGTGCCGTCGCCGAAGCGGTAGCCGCTACGCGCTTCTTTGAGCAGGTAGGGAGCGTTGCTCATCGATTCCATGCCGCCCGCAGCGACGACGCGGTTCGCGCCGCCGTTGATGAGGCGCATCGCGTTGACCGCGGCGAGCATGCCCGACGCGCAGACTTTGTTGACCGTTTCGGCGGTAACGGTTTTTGCGAGGCCGCTCTTATAGAGCACTTGGCGCGCGGGGTTCTGCCCGACGCCGGCTTGCAGCACCTCTCCGAAGATGACGTGTTCGATCTCGCTGGGGTCGAGCCCGGCGCGTTCGAGCGCGCCGACGAGCGCTGCGGCGCCCAACGAGGTGGCAGGAAGCGGCGAAAGAGCGCCGCCGAGTTTACCGAACGGAGTGCGCGCATGGCCGAGGACGACGGTTGATGATTGCATGGATTCCATAACCCGCCTCCGCTTCGCGCGGTGGCCGCGCCGAACCTCGCTCTTAGCGGTGCAGGAGCCCCTTGCCTACCAATATCGCAAGCATGACGAGGAAGGTGACGAACGTCCGCGTCTCCGCGCGCGCGATCACGCTGCCGTCCCAGGTGCCTGCGGCCTCGGGCGCGGGCGGAATGCGCGGCACGATGCGCGGCACGCGCTCGCAATAGCGCGCGAATGCGTCGCCGAACGTTGCATGCAAGAAACGCTCTTCGTGCGGAACGATGATTCCGTAGACGACGAGCATCCACACCAGCGAACCGAGCACGAGCAGCAGCCGCAGCGCGAGCGAATTGCCGCCGGTAAAAGCGAGCGCGAATCCAAGCGCGGTGATGAAGTTGCCGACGTAGAGCGGATTGCGCACGTACGCGTACGGCCCCGCAGTAACCAACTTCGGCGCTTCGACGTGGTCGCCGCGCGTGGTAACGCCGGAATACCCGACCGCCCACATGCGCAGCAGTTCGCCGAGAATCGCGATCGGAATGCCGAGCAACGCGGCGTGCAACGTCGGCACGCCGAAGATGACGAGCGCGAGCGCCGGCAGCGCGAGTAACGCACCGCGGTTTTTAAAGAAGAAAGCGTCGAGCGACGAGGGGGCAGAAGCATCCATCGTCGCAGCCGTTAGGGTTCGCGGGCGATTTCTCCCGCTACGATCCGCGCGCGCGTTGCCGCGAGCGCCGCGCACAGGAGTTGCGGCACCGCCGCGCGCTTCGCCGAGGCGGCGCTCTCCGGGCGGCAGGCCGGCGGGCGTTGCGGCGTGCGATCCGGCTGCACCGCTTCGCGCACCTCCACCGCGATACGCGCTGCGAGAATGAGTTCGCGCAGCAGTTCGCGCAGCGGCCACGCGGTGGCGCTGCACGCATCGGGGCCGTCGCTATCGGCAACGACATCGTAGCTGAGATCGAGGCGATCGACGACGAGCAAACGCGGCGCGCCTTCGGCGATGCGCGCGATACCGAGAATCGCCGCGGCGAGCGGATGGGTGGGATCGGCGTCGAGCAGCGAAGGCAACGCGACGTGTCCGTGTGCGAGCATCGCGGCGAGCTTCGGGCGTCGACGCTGGCGCTCCCTGTGTCACCGCGAGTAGCGCGCCCTTGTCACCCCGAGTAGGCTGCGCAGCAGCCGTATCGAGGGGCACTTGTCACCCCGAGTAGCCCACGCAGTGGGCGTATCGAGGGGTCCTTGTCACCCCGAGTAGGCTGCGCAGCAGCCGTATCGAGGGGAAATTGCGGCACCTCGATACGCGCTTCGCGCTACTCGGCGTGACAGCTGCGTGCGTGCGGCGCCTCGGCGTGACAAGGGCGCCCTAGTTGAGCATCGAGACGGTTTCGCCCTTATCGTCGAACGTGAAGCGCGTTTCGAAAAGCTCCGAACCTTCGGGGCCGACCACCTTCGATTGAATCGTGAGGCGATGCAATAGTTTGTCGCCTTGGCGCGCGAGCCCGGAGTAGAAATACTGCACCAGCGGCGTCACGCTCTCTTGCAGCGGCGCGAGGCGACGGCGCTCGACGAGCATCTGCAGCAAGCGCTTCTGCAGCGCGACCGGAATCATGCGGCTGGTTTCGTCGGGCGTCAAGCGCACCGTGACGAGCTCTTCTTGCGCTTTGTTGACTTCGTCGACCGGCTTATCGGTGGTGTACCGAATGATCGCATCCCAATCGTCGGCGGCGATGCCCGTAAAACGCATTCCGTAGCGCCAGACCGATTTTCCCTGATGCGTGACGGTATCTTTCCACACCGCGATCGCGCGCATGCGAATCAATCGCGATTCGATCGATGCATAGACTTCGAATTCGTCGCGGCCGACCGGTTCTTGCGTGATCAAACAGAGGCCACCGCCGCTGATATCCAAACCGATGGCGGCCTTTCTAGTAGTGCCGCCGTCAGCTGAAACCTGCGCCTTGTAGCCCTTCCGCTTGCGCGGGTAGCGCCGGCGGTTCGCTTCCTTGCCCGTAAACCACGCGAGTAGGTCGCCTAACATCGTGAAGCCCCTTTACGACGCGGAGGCCGCCTGCTACCTCTGCCCGCGCGCTTTTTCTACGCGTTCGCTCAGACGGGTGGCAATAAAGCCCGCCACCTCGCTGGGCAGCGTGCCGCGGCCGAAGCCGGCGTCGTAGCCCATCTCGGCGGCCATAAGATTCGTTACACGCGGTCCACCGCAAATTAAGACTACCTGGTCGCGCAGATCCTCGGCCTCGAGCAGCTCGACGAGCGCGGTGAAGTTCTTGACGTCGCTGCCCTTCTGGGTGACCACCTGGGAGGCGAGCAGCGCGTCGATGTGGCGCTCCTTAGCGATGCGGACGAACTCTTCGACCGCGACCTGGCTGCCGAGATTGAAGGTCTCGAACATCTGGTAGCGCTCGAGCCCGTAGTCGCCTTTGTAGCCCTTCATGTTGAGGATCGCGTCGATGCCGACGGTGTGTGCGTCGGTGCCGATGCAAGCGCCGGCGACGCGCACTTTGCGCCCGAGTTTCTCGCGCAGCAGCGCGTCGATCTCTTCCATCGACATCGCGTGCGCCTTCGCCGATGGAGCGGCGATATTGCTCGCGTCGATGCTCTGCGTGGTGCTGCCGTACACGACGAAGAACGAAAAGCCGGTCGCAATGCGCCGCCCTTCCACCACTTGCACGTCGGCGAATCCCATCTTCGCAACGAGTTGGCGCGCCGCTTCGTCGGCGGCTTCGCTCCATTCGATCGGCAGCGTGAACGAGAGCTGCACTTTCCCGTCGTTCAGCGTGTCGCCGTAGGGTTTGACGAGCCCGCTCTGCTCCGCACTCATGCGCGTAATGCCTCCTCGAACGGATTGTAGTAGCCTTCGTCGCGCGCGAAGACGCCGTCGTAGCCGCGGCCGCCATCGGGCGGGCGCTTCACGTCGGCGAAGACGCCGACCGCGATGGAATCCATCAAGCCACGCTTTTCAACTTTTTCGAGCAACGCGAGGCAATCGCTTAGCACCTCGCGCGCACGCGTTTCGATGATGCCGTTGGGTTTGAACGAAATCTCGTCGCCGAAATGCCGCGCCGTATTCATGACGTAGCGCGCGTTTTCGATCGCGAGCGCGCGATCGCCCAGGAACGGCGTGTGAATCGCCTCGGTGAGCATGCCGCAGAGATGGATGGTTTGTTTGGTCATCACCGAGGTGAGGTTGAACATCGCGTCGATGAGATGTCCTTTGAAAATATCGCCGGTCATGTGTTTGGTGGGCGGCATATATTTCAGCGGCGCCTCGGGGAAGATTTGGCGCGCGAGCTGCGCCTGCGCGACTTGGAAGAGAAACCCGTCTTGCAGCGCGGGATCGATTTCGTAGGCATCCCCGAGGCCGATTTGCCTATCGGGCATGCCGGCGCGGTGCGCGAACTCTTCGTTGATGAACTGCGACGCGAGCACCGCGGGCGCTTGCTCCACGGCATCGGCGGTGGTGAGATAGTTATCTTCGCCGGTATTGATGATGATGCCGGAGTACGCGTTGAGCATGCGGCTGAAGTGTTGATCGACGAAGGTGCGTTTCATGTTGATGTCGCGGAAGAGAATGCCGTACATCGAATCGTTGAGCAACATATCGAGCCGTTCGAGCGCGGCCATGCTCGCGATCTCGGGCATGCAGAGACCGCTGGCATAATTGGTGAGCATGATGTAGCGCCCGAGTTTTTCGCCGATCGCATCGAGCGCTTCGCGCATGATCGCGAAGTTCGCTTGGGTGGCGTAAGTGCCGCCGAACCCTTCGGTGGTGGGGCCGTAGGGAACGAAATCGAGCAGCGACTGCCCGGTGGAGCGAATGACGGCGATAATCTGCGCGCCGGCTTCGGCGGCGGCGACCGCCGCGGTGCGATCTTCGTAGATATTGCCGCTGGCAACGATCACGTAGAGCAGCGGCGGCTCCCCTTGCGGCGTTCGCGCGAGCGCGGCGCGCCGCTCCTCGCGGCGGGCGGCGATGTGCGCCAGCGCGCGCTCGACGTACGGGGCGAGGGCGCCCCGCGCGGCGGCGACGGGGGTAGCCGCATAGGCGGCGAGCTCGGTGCGCCCGGCGCCGATCTCCGCGGCGAGGGCGGCGGGCTCCATGCCGGTCTCGGCGAGCGCCCGGCCGAACGCGAGCGCGACGCCGCGCCCACGCTGCTCGGGGCTCAAGCTATCGACGATGAGGTTGGGCAGCGGAATCTCCTCGCCGTTCACTCCGTCGACGCCGAGCAGCCGGAGCACCGAGCGCTCCACCGCGACGGTGGAGTGCCCCGCGATAAACTCTTCGACCGGGCGGGCGATACGTGCGGCGAGCGCGCGGCACGCCGCGACGACGGAGGGATCTATCCGAAGTTCCATACTCCGCCATCGTACCTGCCCGAAGCAACCGCCGCCACCCCCCATGTCACCCCGAGTAGCCCCCTTCGTCTCGCTTCGCTCGCTCAGGACAGGCTCGCGGCGTATCGAGGAGCTGTCGAGGCGCGCGCGGCGGCGCCGCAGAATCTCCGCTACGTTGGAGGGACCACCGATGCACAGAATCGCCGCGCTGCTGCCTGCCGCAGTTCTCGCGCTCACCACCGGGGTCGCGCCCCGCTCCGGCGCGCCGGTGATGTATCCGCCGATCGCCCTGCGCGATTATCGCGCGCTCACCGGCATCACATCGCCCGCGTTCTCCCCCGGCGGCGGGCGCATCGCCTTCGTCGCCAAGAAAGCCGATTTCGCGCACGACCGCTACGATGCGTCGCTGATGGTGCTCTCTAGCGGGGGCAACTGGGGCACGGTCGGCGTTTGGCCGCGCACGCTCGTCGCGGGCATGCGGGGGCTCCAGTCGCCGCGCTGGGCACCAAACGGCGGTTCGATCGCGTTCATCGCGCGCGGCACCAAGAAGCGCGCGCAGATCTTCCTCGTCCCCGCCGGCGGAGGAAAGCCGCGCCAACTCGGCTTCGCGCCCAACGGCGTCGAGCAATTCGCGTGGAGCCCCGACGGGCGCACCATCGCCTACGTCATGCCCGATAACGGCCTCGCGGCGAAAGCGAAGGCAACCCATCACGATCTCTTCACCATCCACAACGACGACTACCAGATTCACGCAGCACCGCGTCCCTCGCATATCTGGCTGCTCCCCGTCGCAGGCGGCCGGGCGCGCCAACTCACCTTCGGCCCGACGAGCGTGCTGGAAAACCCGCCGCCCTTCGCCGGTTCGGTCACCGCACCGGTCTGGTCGCCGAACGGCAAGAGCATCGTTTTCACGCGACAGATCGACGCCAACGATAGCGATACCGATAAAACGACCATCGTTTCGGTCGATGTCGCGACTGGTGCCGTGCACGTCCTGACGAACACGCCGAGTTTCGAATACACACCATCGTTTACACCCGATGGCAAAACCGTTGCGTTTCTCTATCCCGAAGGACCGGGGCCGCTGAGCCAGATGAACGTCTATACCGTGCCCGCGGGCGGCGGTGCGATGCACGATGTCGGCGCGCACGACGGCGATATCGCCTCGGAGTACCGCTTGCTCCCCAATGGGCGCGGCTTTCTCGGGATCGTCAACGTCGGTGTCCGTACCGATATCGTTTATCAGCCGCTCGGCGGCGCACCGATGCCGCTCGGTCGGCTCGGCGCATACGCGCTGCGGCTCGCCCCGTCGCAGCTCGCCGTTTCGTCGAAGGGCGCGATTGCCTTCGTCGCCGATAATACAAGAACGGCGCCCGAACTGTACCTGCTGCCGAATATTCTCAGCGCGAAAATCCGCGGTGCGCTGGTACGCTTAACGTCGCTCAACGCCGCCTTCGTCAACTACGCCTATCCCACGAGCGTAGCGATGAAATGGCAGGCCCCCGACGGGCAATGGAACGACGGCATTCTCACCTATCCCAACGGGTATGTTGCGGGCAAGCGCTATCCGCTCGTCGTGTACAATCACGGCGGCCCCGAAGCGGCCTCCTCCGAGAATTTCATCGGCGGCGAGATCGGGCCGTTGCGCGATCTCTTCGCCGCGCGCGGCTATTTAGTGTTCGAACCGAATTATCGCGGGAGCGACAATCTGAGCAACGCGCACGAGCACGCGATCTATCGCGATCCCGGCGTCGGCCCGGCGAGCGATGTGATGTCCGGAATCCAACAACTCGAGCATCGCGGAATCGTCGATACCTCGCGCATCGCCGTGGTCGGCCATTCCTATGGCGGTTATCTCACGACGTGGTTGATCTCGCACTATCATATCTGGCGCACCGCGGTCGTCGCCGACGGTGCGGTGGATTGGACCGAAGAGTACGAACTCGCCGGCGACGGCAACATGGCGTGGACGCGCTATTCGCTCGGCGGTTCGCCGTGGAATCCGCGGAGCGCGGCGCTCTATCGCACCGGTTCGCCGATCACCTACGCCGGCCAAATCACGACGCCGACGCTCATTCTTTCGGGGACCGCCGATATCACCGTGCCGATCACCGAATCGTTCGCGCTCTATCACGCGCTCGCGAGCCGGCACGTTCCGGTGCGTTTCATCGGCATCCCGGGCGCGCACCACACGCCGCAGGACCCGGTGCATCTCGAGCTCTACTATCGCGCGATCCTTCACTGGGTTGTCGCCCACATGTAGCGCGCGCGTTGTCACCCCGAGTAGGGCGCTTTAGCGCCCGTATCGAGGGGCACGTGTGTCACCCCGAGTAGGGCGCTTTAGCGCCCGTATCGAGGGGCACGTGTGTCACCCCGAGTAGGGCGCTTTAGCGCCCGTATCGAGGGGCACGTGTGTCACCCCGAGTAGGGCGCTTTAGCGCCCGTATCGAGGGGCCGCTTCGCAGCATCAGGAGCCGCATGAATTCGCAAGAAATCCCCGAAGATGGGTGTATGACGGAACTTCGTTACGCCGTGGTTCTCGAACCGAGCCCGATCGCTGAGGGAGGCGGGTATAGTGTAACCGTGCCGGCCCTTCCGGAGATCGCTACCGAAGGAGCCTCGGCTGATGAGGCGCTTGCAATGGCGCGCGACGCCATCACCCTCTCGCTACAGGCCCGCCGCGACCTGGGTCTAGAAATTCCGCCATCCGATGCTGAAGGCGCTCGACTAGAGATCGTTAAGATCGCAGCAGCGTAGCCTCGAATGCCGAAATTACCGCGTGTATCGGCTCGCGCGTTTGCGCGAGTCTTGCAACGTGCGGGTTTTCGGCTCGTCCGCCAGTCGGGTTCGCATGCGTTTTTCCGGCACCCAAATGGCCGTATCGTGAATGTTCCAATGCACGTTGGCGATATGAAAACGGCAACTATTGCCGCGATGCTAAAAGCCTCGGGCTTAACTGTCGAAGAACTCATCGAGCTCCTTTAGGAATCTTGACGAAGAGATAAATCCCTCGATACGGCTGCTGCGCAGCCTACTCGGGATGACAGAAGTGCTGCGCAGCCTACTCGGGATGACAGAAGTGCTGCGCAGCCTACTCGGGATGACAGAAGTGCTGCGCAGCCTACTCGGGATGACAGAAGTGCTGCGCAGCCTACTCGGGATGACAGCCTTTGACACCCCGAGTAGGGCGCTTTAGCGCCCGTATCGAGGGGCAAAAACTTCCCTCGATACGCCGCCGAGCCTGTCTTGAGCGAGCGGAGCGAGTCGAAGGGGCGGCTACTCGGGATGGCAGAGGCGCGGCTACTGCGGACGCGAGGCTTTGTCGGCTAAATACGCCGCGATGCCTTCTCGCCAATCGGGCATCGTAATCCCGAGTTCGCGCAGGCGCGTGTTTTCGAGTGCCGAGTAGCGCGGCCGGCGCGCACCAGCCTTCCATTCGCCGCTGCTAATCGCGTCGAGCGGCGCGTCGACCCCCGCCTGGCGCAACGCCTCGGCGGCAAAATCGTACCAACTCACCGGCCCGACGTTGCACGCGTGCACGACGCCGCGTGCGTTCGTCGCCAACAGCGCGCGCAGCGCCTCGGCGAGATGCCCGGCGTAGGTCGGCGAGGCAACCACATCGCTTACCACGCGCCCGCGCTCCCCGGCGCGCGCCTGCGCGATCAGGCGATCGATGAACGTGTAGCCCTTCGTCGCCGATGGCCGCACGCCGTAGACGCCGCAGGTCCGCACCACCAACGCATCGCTGCGCAGCCGCTCCACCAGCAGTTCGCCCGCGTATTTCGAGAGCCCGTAGGCACTGATCGGATGCGCGCAATCGTTCTCGCTATACGGCCATTCGGTCGTCCCGTCGAAAACGTAATCGGTGCTGATGGTTACGAAGCGCTTCCCGCTCTGCGCGCAAAGTTCGGCGAGCCGCTCCACCGCCACGGCATTCATGCGCAGCGCCGTCTCCACTTCGCTCTCGCAGCGATCGACGTTATGGAACGCCGCGCAGTTGACCACGACTTCCGCATCGCTGCCTGCAATCGCCGCGTCCATCGAGGCAGGCACCGCGAGATCGACGGTATCGTGCCCCGGCGCAACGATGCGGTCCCCGCTCCACCGGCGACGAATCTCGCTGCCGAGTTGCCCCGAGCCGCCGATCAAGAGTACGCGCATCAGGCCTGAACGCGAGGGCGACCGCCCTTGGAACCGTTTTTTCGAGCGGCTTTGCGCTTGGCTTCGCTGCGAACGGAACCCCCAATTTTTCCAATTTCGCTCATCCAACGACGATTACCGAAGACTCCTTCGATCAAACTCGGAACGTAATGATCGACGTCGATGGATTCCCAATGTAAGCTGTCTCCCGGTCCCCATATTTCAACTTCCGCTGCTTGTGCGGGGGTCGCATTCTCGAGTCCCTGAAGTAGTTTTCTTGGGATCACGATTTCTACGCCGGTAGCCAGCGCGATTACAAACGCATCCTTTCCAGGACGATATTTCGCGGAAACGGCTCGTGGGCGCAACCCCTCGCGTACCTTTGCCGCAGCAATCGCCGCTTCGATTTGCTCGTCGCTCGTAACGATACGTGCTCTTTTGCTCACGGGCGCATTATAACCCAAGCGCGTTTGGGATACAAGGTTGGGATCCACGCATCAGGCGTGCCTCCGCCGCGCCTGCGCGGCGATCGCAATGCCGACCACCAACACCATAAGCGCGTTCCCGGCAATCATCTCGCTCACCACGAACGCCGGGCTCGGGTGGCGCAGCACGATCGCTGCGAGCGTGAGTGCGGTAACGAGCAACTGCGGGATCGCGAAGCCCAGCCGATGCGTCGCCAGCCCGTAGGTCACCAGCGCGGTGGTCATCGCGAGCAGCGCCATCGCCGCGGCATATCCTTGCATCAACGGCAGCGCGGCATCGAACGCCGTCCCGACGAGCACGTGCAACAACAGCAGCCCCGCGTAGTGGTAGGCGACCACCGCCGCCACGCCGATTCCCGCGGTTGCCGCGAGCACCAGCGCGAGGACGCGCCGCGTGCTCTCGCCGCGCGCCGCCCGATGCGTGAAGTGCGGCAGCAATACCGTCGGTGCGAACCCGATAAAATAGAGCACGATCTTTCCGCCGAGCGATGCCGCCGCATAGAGCCCCGCGTCGTGCGCGTTGAAATAGTGCTTCACCAAAATGACGTCGGCGGAGCCCATCACCACGCCCGCGATCGCCGATGCCGCCGATCCACCGAGCGTCGCGCGAACGCGCGGCCAATCGATGTGCGGCGCGCTTGCGGCGATGCCGCGATACCGGCCGAGCAGCACGAAGACGATCGCCGCCGCACCGATGCCCGCGCCGAGCATAAACGCCGCGAGCCCGCCGAAGAGCCCCAACCCCAGCAGTACCGCTGCGCCGAGCAACAGCACCTTGCCGAGCCCTTCGCCGAACATTGAAACGCCGAAGAGCGTGAACGCGTGCGTCCCTTGGCAGAAGGCCCGCAGCGAACCGGAGAGCGTTGCAAACGCGACGCCAATCCCCACCACCACCACCGACCATGCCGGTTCGCGAATGAACGCGCCGATCGGCACCGCAAAGATTGCCGCGAGCAGCGCCGAGACGAGCGCGATCGTTCCGAAGATCCGCACGATATACTCGGCAAATCCGCGCAGGTGGCTCGCATCGTGCAGCGCGTGAAATTCCGCCGCGTAGCGCGCGATGACCGGTGCGAGAATCGCGACCGGCTGCGAGGCGAGCAGGTAGATCGAAATCAACGCGTAGAGCGCACCGTATTCCGCAACGCCGAGCGCGCGCCCGGCGATCGCGTGAAAGAGAAACCCGCCAAGATTCATCGCCATCGTGGCGGCAAAAACGATCGCGCCCGATGAAAGGAGCGACGGGCGCGAGGCGGGAGTATTGGTGGTGGCGGCGTTCACGCCGGGCTTCATTCCCGCCCTCAAGGTGGATGCCTTGGCAAGAGGACGCCCTAAAAGAGGATTAGCGCTCGCCTCCTTTAAACCGCCGGAAACGCTCCGAGGTGGGCACTTTTGAAAGGACGACCGTCATGAAGAAGCTCGCGTTTTTCGCCTTTGCGGCAGCGGCGCTCTTCGTCGCGTGCGGCGGACACGGGGGCTCCTCGCTCCCCGCGACCAACCCGTCGCCCGCCACGCAATCGACGACCGCGCCGTTGGGCGCGAGCGCGACGACGGTCACCTTTGCCGCCATCGCCTCGGGGGCGGCCGGCACCGTCGGCCTCCCGGCGACCACCTCGGGCAGCGCGACCGCCACGGTCGTCCTGCAGAACGCCCCGCCCGCGGGCGTCGCCGTCCCCAGCTCGCTTCACCGGCGAACGATCGCGTCGCTCGGCGGCACCGTCAGCGCGCTCGCCTACGTCACGCTTACCGTCAACGCCGGCGTGACGATCGGCGAGACCCCGTCGTTCACGTTCACCTTCCCGGCGGGCATGCTCGCCGGCACCGGCTACCTCGCCTTCTACGATCCCACCAACGCGGCGGCAGGCTGGCAACAAGTCGGCGGCCCGATATCCGCGAGCGGCACCTCGATCGCCTTTTCCGCGACGGCGCTCTCGCCGCCGGTCGCGCTCGCTGCGAACGCCACCTACGTGTTCGCCATTGTCGTGAGCGCCTCGGTGCTTCCGGTTGCGACGCCGGCGGATTGCCCCGCCTATACGCCGTCGACCAACGGCGTGCCGTTGAACATCACCGACGATGCGGGCATCGCGGGCGCGCAGCTGCTCGTCTATCCGACCGACGCCACCACCAACATGTTTCTCAGCGCCGATGGAAAATTTGATTCCGCCGTTCCGGTTGCGTTGCCGGCGGCGTGCTTCAGCACGACGACGGGATCTGCCGGAAAGCAGCCGCTGCTCATTCCTAACGGCACCAAGGGCGGACGCGTCTATTTCGTCTACGCGCCCTATACGCCGGGAACCACGACCGCACCCAACCCCATGAGCGGCGGCAACACGAGCGGCCCGCCCGGAACCGGTGGCGGCATGCTCGCAAACTATCCTTGGGACTTTATCGAATACGGCACGTACCAAAACGGAACGACCGACGATACCTCGCAAGTCGTCGCACTGGGGCTGCCGTTAGAGCTCTCGACCGGTGCGACGCCCTTGCCCGCCACGACGCCGGGGCCGCTGCCCACCGCGCCGCCGCCGGGCGTCATGCCGGTGCCCTGCCCGACGCAACCGCCGAGTTCGGGATACGTCGGCGTCACCAGCTGCAATTTTGCAAATATCTTCTACGCGATCCAGAACGTGCCGAATTACAGCGCGAACGTCCTTGCATCGGCATTCCCGACGAGCACGAGCAACGTCCTCGATCTGCGCGTGATCTCTCCCGGTGAATCGGCGCAGATCACCTCGTTCCAATGGAACCTCTTCAATCTCGCAAGCTACATCCCATCGCCAACGCCGGCGTACTGCCCGAACTCGACGCCCTATGGCTACCTGAGCTGCGTGATGGCGAGTTACCGGGCACAAGGGCGCATGTTCACTAGCGTGATCCCCGGTGCCGGGCCCGTCAAAGCCGGCGCAACGCCGGGGCCGGATTACGTTACCGGCGATTACTATTGCGTCACCTCCGACGGCGCGCAAAACTTCATCTTCACCGATGTCGGAAATTCCTCGAGCGCGACGTGCAGCTCGCCCCCTAATACCAACGTCTCGCCGAACCCGTTTCACATGAACGTGTATAACTTGATCGAAGGCGTTCCGCCCGGCCCCGATAACAACAATCAAGGGACGTGCAAGCCGGCGATCCTGTTGCAGCAGCCGTGGGGATTGGCGAACGTCAACAACACGACCGAAGCAAAAACCGCCGGATTTGGTTTGACGGGGCACCTTTTTGCCAACGACGATGCGTTTGCGCTGTGGAAAGGGCTCATCGCCGATATCGTTTACGGCACGACGCAATCGACCACGCAGATCCATCCGGTCGGCGCCGTGACTCCGCCCCCCGCGAGCCTCGGAGAGCTCTTCCAATATCCGCTCTACGACCAATACGATTACATCTTGCATCAATATTTCGATAACGGTTTGAGTTATGGATTGGCCTACGACGATCTGTACACGCTCGAATCGGGCGTGAATTGGAACCTCGGGGATTCCATCGACGTGCGCATCAACGCAGTACCGCAGACGGCGAGTGCGATCGTTCCGCCGCTTCCCCAAGCGGTTCCAACGCCGTGCCCCGCGCTGACTCCGGGAGTAGGGAGCTTCTAAGCGAGGAGCTCCCCCCAGGGCCTGCGCGTGGGCGCGCGAATGCAGCAGGCTGTGAAGGTTGAAACGCTGCCTATCCCCGGCGCCCTCTTGCTGCGCCCGCACATCTTTACCGACGAGCGCGGCAGCTTTCGCGAGAGCTTCAGCGTGGAGCGCTACGCGAATGCCGGGATCACCGAGCGCTTCGTACAGGAGAACGTCTCGCTCTCGCGCTACGGCGTCCTGCGCGGTCTCCACGGCGACCCGCGCATGAGCAAGATCGTGCAGGTGCTCGCGGGACAGGCCTACGACGTCATCGTCGACGCGCGCCCCGGCAGCGGCACGTTCGGGCAGTGGTACGGCTGCGATCTCCGCGCCGATGAGGGCACCCAGGTCTACATCCCCGCCGGGTGTCTGCACGGCTTCCTTTCGCTCGCCGAGGGCACCGTGCTGCACTATCTCCAGAGCGCGCTCTACGATCCGAGCACCGAATTTGGGGTCGCCTGGAACGACCCCACGATCGGGATCGCGTGGCCGCTCGCGACCCCGCCGATTCTCAGCGCGAAGGACGCCGCGAACCCCCCGCTGCGCCGACCGTAGCACCGGTGTCACGCCGAGTAGCGCCGCGGTGTCACGCCGAGTAGCGCCAGTGTCACGCCGAGTAGCGCGAAGCGCGTATCGAGGCGCCGCAAGGGCTCGCCCTCGATACGCCGCTTGCAGCGGCTACTCGGGCTGACAAGCGGGCTCGCCCTCGATACGCCGCTTGCGGCGGCTACTCGGGCTGACAAGCGGGCTCGCCCTCGATACGCCGCTTGCGGCGGCTACTCGGGCTGACAAGCGGGCTCGCCCTCGATACGCCGCTTGCAGCGGCTACTCGGGCTGACAAGCGGGCTCGCCCTCGATACGCCGCTTGCGGCGGCTACTCGGGCTGACAAGCAGGCTCGCCCTCGATACGCCGCTTGCAGCGGCTACTCGGGCTGACAAGCGGGCTCGCCCTCGATACGCCGCTTGCAGCGGCTACTCGGGCTGACAAGCGGGCTCGCCCTCGATACGCCGCTTGCGCGGCTACTCGGGCTGACAAGCGGGCTCGCCCTCGATACGCCGCTTGCAGCGGCTACTCGGGCTGACAAGCGGGCTCGCCCTCGATACGCCGCTTGCAGCGGCTACTCGGGCTGACAAGCGGGCTCG
>JAJYRH010000026.1:0-6960 GCA_021794205.1 bacterium | reverse complement strand
GCGGCTACTCGGGCTGACAAGCGGGCTCGCCCTCGATACGCCGCTTGCAGCGGCTACTCGGGCTGACAAGCGGGCTCGCCCTCGATACGCCGCTTGCAGCGGCTACTCGGGCTGACAAGCGGGCTCGCCCTCGATACGCCGCTTGCAGCGGCTACTCGGGCTGACAAGCGGGCTCGCCCTCGATACGCCGCTTGCGCGGCTACTCGGGCTGACAAGCGGGCTCGCCCTCGATACGGATGCTTCGCAGCCTACTCGGGCTGACAAGCGGCCCTGATACGCCGCGCTAATTGTCGTCCGGGGGAATACCCGAAGCCTTTTGGCGCAAAAAGTAGCCGATTGGATAGGGCGCGGGAATCGGCGAAAAGGCACGCGCCGGTTGCGAGAAATCGAACGCGTCGCGCAGGTTGTTCGCACGACGATCGCTTGCGGCGAGGTGCCCGAGCCCGAAGATCGATTCGGTAAAACGCAGAATGCTCCCGAACTCATACTGCACGTGCGAGACGTAGCCGCGTTTCGCATACGGCGAAATGACCAGCAGCGGCACGCGGAATCCCAACCCGTCGTAATCGAGCTGCGGCGGCGGAACGTGGTCGTACCAGCCGCCCGAATCGTCCCACGTAATGAGAATCGTGGTGTCCTTCCAGTATTTGCTCTCGCCGATCGTATTGACGAGCGCGCTCACCCACGAAGGGCCGGTGATCGAACGCGAGAGCGAATGATCGGAGTTCTTCCAATCGGGAATCACCCACGAAACATCGGCGAGCTTGCCGTCGCGCACGTCCTCAATAAAGCGGCTCGGCGGCGAAACGACATGCCGCTTCCATAACGCGCTGTACCGTACGTTGGAAACGGCGTCGTACGAAGACCAATTTTGCCCGAAATCCGGCGCATGGCGCGGATGATGGTGCCGATCGATCCAGGTCTCGTACCGGCTCCACATCGAGGGCTTATCGATATGCGGCGCGTAGTAGCGCCAAGAATCGTGCTTCGCACTCAGTTCGTTGCCAAGCGTCTTGAGCTGAAAGCACGGCGGCTCCCGGTCGACAACGACTCGATGATTATCGAGAATCCCGACGGTCGTTCCCACCGGAGCGTCGCAGCCCCAGGGATAACCGTTCGGCAGGTCGACCGAATGTGCGGCCTGCCCGGCAATAAGATAGAGATGCGCGACAAAACTCTGGTCGATATTGCTTTGGAACATTCGGTCGGCCAGAACGTACTGGTGCGCCATTGCGAAATACGGCTTCGTTTCGTCGTGCGGAACGTAGGCATACTCCGGATACTGCAAATCGGCGAGCGGTACTTTGAGCCCCGGGCGCGGGCCGATTTTGCGTAGATCGAAGCCGTCCATTTTGCCGCCGTCGTACGCGAGGCGAAACGCCCGCATGCCGTTTCCGATATCGAATTGTACGTTCAGCGGAATCGGCTTGAGCCGCACTTTCGTTCCGTCGTGGGCGTAGCCGTAGTTCACCGTGTCGGCGCCCGGATAGCCGTGAAAGAGATTATCGAAGCTCCGGTTCTCCTGCACGATAATCACCACGTGCTTGATGTGCGCGCGCGCCTGCGTGACGAAGGTGCGCTCGGGAGAGAACCAGCCGCACCCCGAGAGTGCGCCCAACAACAGCACGGCAACGAATCGGCGCAGCATTATCTCAGGACTCCATGGACGAAGGGAAGCGCGAACACGCGAGTGCCGTTCACCAACAGCAGCGTTCTCCCGAACGCGACCGGCGGCGCCGTCGCGAACGGATGTGCGAACATCTTCACCGCCAGCAACCGACCGCTGCGAGCATCGATACTGTAGAAAAGCCCGGCCGCGTCGCCGACAAAGAGCGTGCCCCCGACGACGATCGGGCTCATTTTTATCGCACCGCTCGAACGAAAGCGCCAGCGAATCGCCCCGGTCGCGGGATCGAACGCCAGCAGTTCGTCGGCCGTCGGCACCGGTTGAAAATAGATGCCGTTCGCGAAGGTTCCCGCAATGGCGCGCTCGCTCGAACCGACTTTGCTGTACGGTCGCGCGTGTTTGCTGCGATAGACCCAGAGCATCCGCCCGCTTCGCGCATCGACTGCGGCGATAATCGCACGCGAACCGAAACCGAAGGGCGCGCGATTCCCCGCAACTCCACTCAGAAAGAGGCGCCCGCGCGCGTAAGTCGGAGCGGAATCGCAATTTCCGTAGGGAGCGCGCCAGAGCACCCGCCCGGTGGTCGGTGCGAGCGCGAGGGTGTGCGCGCGTCGCATCGCATGCGAGCAGACCGAGACGAAGAGGGTTCCCGCGGCAAAATTCGCCGAGGCCATCGTGGCGATTCCCCCGAGGCTCTGCTGCCACAGCGCGCGGCCATTTTTGAGCGAGAGCGCGTATGCGTTGCCATCGCCGTTGGCGAAAAAGACGCGGCCGTCGGCAATCGCCGGCGATGGCATATCCTCGCCCGCTGTGCGATAGACCCATCGGCGCGCTCCCGTGGCGGCATCGAACGCGAGCACGTGATCGCCGGCCGGGCGCCCCCAGAAATCGATGGTTTTGCCGGTCTGAGCGCCACCGGCGTACACGAAACTTTTATTCGTTCCGCCCGATGCACCATTGCGCCCCGTGCCGAAAATAACGAGTCCATCGCCGACGACGGGCGTACTCATCACGAGATTATCCGCACGCTGTTTCCACGCAATCTTCCCGGTCGTGAAATGCAGTGCGAGCATCTCGCCGGAGAAGGTGTCGAGAAAGACGCGCCGACCGACGACCGCGAGCCCTCCGTTGATCCGCGCACGTGCGTCGAACGTCCAGCGCGCCCGGAGCGCGCCGCCGGCGATGACCGCATTGTGCGCCGCATCGCTCTGGTATTGCGGCCAACTCCCCGTCAGCGCTGCCGCGTGCGGTGCGCTGCGCGCGCAAGCGCAGAGCAGCGCCGCAACAGCAGCGAACGGCGCGCGCGCGCCGACCCTACAGTTCAACCTGTCGAATCGCGTTTGAATGCGTGTCGGTGAGGATGAGGCTCTTGAGCGCCGGATCGTAGACGGGCTGCGTCGGGGTGTCAAAGGTCGCCAGCGGGCCGAAGCCATCGACGAGCCCGAAGCGCCGAGTGCTCGACGCGACATTCGCAACCGTCGTCACGACGCCTGAGAGCGTGACCTGTCGGATCGCACTATTGAAGCTGTCGGTGACGTAGAGATCGCCGGTGTCGGGGTCGTACGCGATCCCGCGCGGATTATTGAACGTCGCAGTGGTCGCCGTGCCGTCGGCAAATCCGCAGGCTGTCGGCGAGGCGCCGACGAGCGTCGAAACCGTGTACGGCGATGCGGTCGATATCTGACGAATCGCACAGTCCTCGGAATCGGTCACGTAGAGGTCGCCGTTGGTAGGATCGAACGTAATTCCGACGGGGTAATGAAATGTCGCGACGCTTCCGTTACCGTCGACGTAGGTGGCGCCTCCGTGAGCACCGCTGCTACTGCTGCTGCTGCTACCGCTGCTACTACTGCTACTACTGCTGCTGGTGCTCCCGGAGTGGCCTGCAGAGCGCGAGCCGGCGACCGTACTCACCGCGTACCCAGGAACCGCGATCGCGCGTATCTCGTTGTTGCGAGAGTCGGTCACATAAAGCGTTCCGGTTGTGGGGTTGACGGTAATGCCGATAGCGGCTCGAAATTTCGAGGCGGTTCCGACGGCATTGAAGTTTCCGCATGTACGGCTCGGTGGGGCGAAGCCCGCGACGGTGGTTACCGTATACGGTGCGGTTGGGCTCACAGAGCGAATCGCACAATTGCCCGCATCGGTCACATAAAGCTTTCCATCGACCGGATCGTAGACGATCCCAGCCGGCCTCGAAAAGCGAGCGGTCGAACCGGAGCCGTCGACAAACCCACTGCTGACCATCGGAGGGGTAGGGCCGGCGATCGTCGTGACGACACCCGCCGGGGTCACCTGGCGTATCGAACTGTTCCTCGAATCGGTCACGTAAAAATCGCCGTTCGCCGAATCGTATGCAACGCCCCGAGGTTCATTGAATGACGCCGCAGCTCCCGTGCCGTCGAGGAACCCCGGCTTCGCCGAGCCGGCAATCGTACTCACCATCACGGTGGCGAGCAGCGAGAGATGAAGATTGACCGGAGCGCCCGCCAACGCGGCGCTCGGCGTTGCAACGACCGACAACGTCGCGCTTCCCGCGCCCGTGGAGGTCAGCGCGTAGTCATTCGCGTTGGTCGTGGAGAGTGCGTTTACGGCGATGCCCGAACCGCTGCTCGCACCGGTAACGCTCACCTGGAGCGCCGGCGAACCGGGACCGACGATGGGGTTTCCGTCGGCATCGAGTGCCTCGACGAGAATCGGCAACTGGTTGCTCTGTGCGGCGAGGAACATGAGCCCGACCGACGGGTTCAACGACATCGTGTTCCCGGAAGCCGCCGGATAGACGGCGATCGAGGCGGGAACGCCGGCAAGGACGACCGGAACGTTCGGGCTCTGCCCGGCGACGAACGTCACGCTAATGCTATTGACCGAAAGGCTGTGCCCTGCCGCGTTGGGTTGGTCGAAGGTGTCGATCGTAACGGTGTGCGCGCCGGCGCTCGCGCTGAGCGTCACCGTGCAGAGCAACGGGTACGCGGTGCCGGAATTCGAGCAATTCGGCGAACTCGGGGAAAGGTTTTGCACCGTCGGCGTACCGCCGTCGATCGCAACGCTCACCGATTGCGTCGCAGGTGAGACGTATGCGGGGGCGCGCCCCGTTGTAGCGCTCTTCGGCGGAATATTGAGTTGCAGTTTTACCGAGCCGATCGGTGCCGAGCCCGGAGATTGCGCGCTTGGAACGAGCGGTGAACCCGGTGAGCCGCCTCCGCCACCGCAGGAAACCACGATAACGGCAATAGCAAGCCCGGCAAGCGGACGAACGATCGATTTCATAGCTGCACCTGCACGACTGTAGTATTTCTTTGGTCTGTAACGTAAAGCGCGTTTGTCGCAGCGTCGTACGCGACGCCGTAGGGAGATCCGAATTGCGCTGCAAAACCGAAGCCGTTCGAAGCGCCGGAGGTTGGTGTCGGCGGAATCGAGCCGGCGATTGTGGTGACAACCCCCGCGGGAGTTACCTGGCGGATCGCCTCGTTCGCAGAGTCGACGACGTAGAGATTCCCATCCGTACTGTCGTATGTTATGCCGGTCGGATAGCGGAAACTCGCCGTGCTCCCGCTACCATCGGCGAAGCCTAAAGTCGAGGTGGGAGGCACCGGGCCGGCGATCGTCGTCACCACAAAGCTCGGGACTGTCACTTGCCGAATCCGATATGGATCCGTTACATAGAGACTCTGATTTGCCGAGTCATACGCGATGCCCTGACTATGGAAAAATCGCGCCGCGGTTCCGGTTGCGTCAACCGTGCTGCACGATTTTGTCGGCGGCGGAGCACCGGCAACGGTCGTCACGACGCCCGCGAGCGTCACCTGCCGAATCGCACAGTTGTAGTAATCGTTGACGTAGAGATCGGAATCGGTGGGATCGTAAACGATACCGCCGTTAAAGGCGAAAAATTCTGCGGCGGAGCCGGTTCCATCGGCGTAGCCGCAGGTCCCTCCGGCGAGCGTCGTCACGACGCCGCTCGGGGTGATCTGTCGGACGGCGCAACCGTATGAGGATTCCATCGTGTAGAGATTCCCATTCGCGGGGTCGTACGCAAGCGCGGAGGGACGTCCGAAGAGCGCCGCATTCCCCGTTCCATTCGCTTCGCCGCAAATGCCCGTGTTCGGAGGAAGCGGGCCATACGGAGTCGTGACCACGCCGGCCGTGGTCACCTGTCGAATCGAGCAGGCATAGGTGTCGGCAACGTAAAGATCGCCATTTCCACTATCGACCGCAACACCAGCTGGGCTATAGAACGCCGCCGCAGCTCCGGTGCCGTCGGCATACCCCCCGCCGTTGACACCGCCTCCCGCAATGACGGAGGAATAGACGGTTGCATCGAGCGAGACGCTCGCGTTCAGCGCGCTCCCTGCCGACGCGGCGGCCGGAGTCGCGACGAGCGAGAGCGAGCCGGTACCAAAGCCGGTCGACGAGAGCGTAAATGCGTTCGGATTGCCGCTTGCCGGCGCAACGCTCAGCCCCGAACCGGTGCTCGCGCCCGTGACGCTCGCCGAAATCGTCGGAGCACCGGGGCCCAAAATCAGGTTTCCGTCGGCGTCTTGGGGCAGCACGACGATGGTATGCGGAACCTCACCGGTAAATTGGAAGCCGGCGCTTCCCGAGCCGACGATCTGCGCGTCGCCGCTGCCAGGTTCGACGAGCAGCGATGCAGGGACGCCCGCGAGCGTTAGCGTTACGACGTTGGTTTGATTCGCAACAACGGTGAACGGCGCGGTATTCGTGGAGAGCACGTTCCCCGCTCCGGCAAGGCCGTCGTAGGTGGTGAAGGTGAACGTGTGGGTTCCCGCCGTGACCACCAGCGGAAGGGTGCAGACCAGCGGCGAGAGCGGCGCAGGAACGTTGCAATCGGGGGAGCCCGGCGTGAGGTTGGTCACGATCGGGGTGCCCGAATCCACCTGCATCGAGACCGACTGCGTGGAGGGAGAGACGTACGCCGGCCCGCGCCCGGTGCCCGAACTCGTTTTCGGCGGCACCTTGATGACGAACTGGGCATTCGTACCAGCCGTCGCCCCCTGCGGAGTGCCGGGGAGCACCGAACGCGACGAAGCGCCCCCGCCACAACTCACGAGCGAGAACGCTAAAACAACGGCAATGCCCACACGAGCAATCATGCTGCGGCTCTCCATTTCTTCAGTTGTTGAGCCGGGCATTTGTACCAGGCCATTGCTTCTCCTGCTCCCTCCCTGTCACGCCGAGTAGCGGACTGTCACGCCGAGTAGCGCGAAGCGCGTATCGAGGCGCCAAACCAGCCCTGTCACGCCGAGTAGCGGGCTGTCACGCCGAGTAGCGCGAAGCGCGTATCGAGGCGCCAAACCAGCCCTGTCACGCCG
>JAJYRH010000007.1 GCA_021794205.1 bacterium | reverse complement strand
GCGCCGCGCTCAGCGATACGCTGCCGTTCTGCGCTTGCGGCCAGATGAAACGCCCGCGCTCTAAACGCTTGGCCATCAAACACAGGCCGGTTCCATCCCACCACAGTATCTTGAGTAGATCGCCGCGACGCCCGCGAAAAAGAAACAAATGCCCGCAAAACGGGCTGCTCGCCAACGCGTTCTGTACCAACGCACTCAAGCCGGTGAACCCTTTGCGCATGTCGGTGACGCCCGCAGCGAGCCAAATGCGCGTGCCGGTCGGTACGCTCGTCGGCACCACGCTCATCGTTGCAATTCCGCAACCAACGCGCAGAGCAACCCGGCGTCCAACGCACCGGTCTCGATCCGCAACGTCGCGCCGGAGACGAGCGTCAGATGCAGCACGTCGCCGCCACATGTGCCTCGATGACGCGGATTCGGCTGCGGCTCGCGAACCGCCGGAGCGATGCTCACCGGCAAAAACGTCGCACGCGCTATCGAGTCGCGAACCGGTGACGTCGGCGGCAGATCGAGCTTTCCAGCACGATACAGCGTTCTCCAATGGCTCAGGCTGGTAGGATGGATGCCTTGCTCCTGCGCGATCGCCTGAATCGACGTGCCGGCACGCAACGTCAGTTCAACGATACGTCGCTTCTCAGCGAGCGGCCAACGGCGACCCGGCGCGCGCGGACTCGGGACTTTGGTTGATGCCATGAAGACCTCACGATGGAAGACGCGTTTCCTCTATCATCGTGAACGACAATCCCCAGCGCAATACGGCCCTCAACAGACGCTTACGCAATCGGCGCGCCGGTGTAGGGCGATGCGTACTCCGTCACGTTGCCGTTGTTATTCGCAACGAAGAGATGGCCGGAGGAATCGAATGCCAGCCCCCGGGGATAGTTCACGCCGTTCGAGATGATCGCCGTCGCAGGGCTCGTGTTGGAGAAGGGCGGCGCGTACTCCGTCACGTTGCCGTTGTAGTAGTTTGCGACGAAGAGATTGCCGGAGGAGTCGAATGCCAGACCTGTGGGACGGGACACGGAGGAGTTCGAGATGGTCGTCGGCGCGCCGGTGTAGGTCGGTGCGTACTCCGTCACGGTGCTGTTGGCATTGTCCGTAACGAAGAGCTTGCCGGAGGAATCGAACGCGAGAAACCAGGGATAGTTCACGGAGTTCGAGATGGTCGCCGTCGGCGCGCCGGTGTAGGGCGGCGCGTACTCCGTCACGGTGCTGGGGTTGGTGTTGTTGTAAGCGTCTTCTCAAGACCGTCTTGACGGCGAACGGGCTATCGTGCTGAGCCGCTTAGTTCTGTAGCAGTAGATTGGTCGTCGCGTCGTTGGCGGTGAGCGGTGTGGCGTGCGCTTTTAAGTTCCACGGTAGTAATTCGGCGATCTGGTTGATGGGATGGTCAGCGATGCGCGCGAGCACTTCGCGCAGAAACGCTTCAGGGTTGTAGCCGTTGAGTTTCGCGCTGCCCAGCAGGCTGTAGATCGCCGCCGCTCGTTCGCCGCCGGCATCGCTGCCAGCGAAGAGAAAGTTCTTGCGCCCCCGAAGGGCTGGATCGGCCCGGATCGCCTGTGGAGATTCGTCGTTAGACGAGTCGATGAAACAGGAAACTCAGCTTGTCGCATGAGTGACGAGTGGAAGAATCCTCCGCCTTCAGGCAGGGGAGTAGGTCAAAAAACCGTGTGCCGCTTATGGCACAAAAACGACTGCTCCCGTGCTTACCGGTATACGTCCACAAAATGGGACCTGATTCGGTCCGCCCCCGATACATGCTTTGTCGATGCTGACGTTCCCATTCGGAGCGACACGAAAAACGAATATGGCGGGCGCGCCCATGAAACCACCGCTACCATCCATATCGTAGAGAAAGCGACCCGATGGCGCGAACGCAAGCATTTGTGGCTGATAGAGTTTGGCGGAGGTCGCTCGCGCAGAAGCAGCGAGCGTTCCGTCGAGGCGCAGTGGGATGAAGCCGATTTTCGACCCCATGATATAGAGCGCGCGGCCGGATGGAGCGATGGCCAGCGATGCGCTGCTCACCACACCCGATGTGACGCTAAGCGCTCCGTGGATCGGCGCACTTGGAGTCGCTAGCAGCGATCCGTCGGCACCGATGGCGATCTGCATGATATGAGTCGTGCCCAAATCTACCTCTGTCAACGAGTACGCCGCGGCGTACAGCATTGGGTGGAACGGATTGGCAACGAGACCGGTTATCGCAACCGAACCCGTGTGGCTGAACGAAATGCTATTCCCTGGCGTCAGCGTTCCATCGGCGCTTACCTGGAGCGCTTGAAGACGTATCGAGCCCGTTCCATACGTGGGCAATCCGGCGAAGAAAAGCCCGGTCCCCGAGCTGTCCAGTGTAAGGTACGAGGCCTCTTCGTAGTGCGGTATCTGCACGGATCCAGTCGGTACCAGCTCTCCGTCGGCGGCAATCGAGAAGGAATGCACGTGAACGATCGACCGGACGCTCGCGGCGTCGCTGGTCGTTCCTCCCAAAGCAAAGAGTGCATTACCCGAACGATCCATCACCATCGTTTGATACGGCGCGTCGTTTCCGGTGAGGCAGTTTTCCAAGCGGGTCGGAGCCCCTAATGGCCGCGCGAGCCCATTTTTTCCATCGATACGGTACGCAGCGATTTCCTCGCTCCTCTCCCGAGCGCTGCAGCCCGCCACGTATAAGAACTTCCCGTTCGGGGTTGCGAGGATCGTTCCCGGAGCGCTGAGCGTGCGCACCGATCGACCAGGGGCGAGCGTCCAACTCGCCAGACTGCCCACGTCACCGCGAAATTGAAGCGGCACGAGCATCCCGCTTGGACGGGCGACGAGTTGCTCGATAACGCCGCCCCCGTTCGTTTGCACGATAACGTAAGCGCGCATCGCGCGCGGAGGGTGCGCCCACGCAGGTGCGGTAAGAGCAAGACAGATCGCGGTGAGTACGCAGACTTTTTTCATCATCTCTCCAAGGGCAGCACGAACGTCACGCCCGAAGGCCGATTCCCCAATACGCACGCGGATTTGAAGGGCGCCCAGTTCCTCGTAGCAGGGAGTTCCCTATAGTGAGGAATTTCTCTTCTGCGGAATCGAAGTTTGGCCCCGCTTCACTGATTGCCGACTTTTTTAGCCGAATGTAATCGTTGACACGGAAAACCACTGGAACACCCGTGCGCCGTAGCATCCAAGGTGGATCTCGGAGATCGCCGAATTCCGCCCGCGTGTTCCGTCCCATTCATTCGACCACGACATTGGTGACATCTTGAAGCCGGCAAGCATTCTCGCCGAGCATAAGCCGTCGCGTTTTAATGCGATGCGCCGTGTCCAGGGAACTTTGATGTTGGCAAATAGCTTCACCGGTGCCGTTGCAGCCTTCGATAGCGATGAGACATCGCTCGTGAAGTCGCTGTTGCGCGGCATCCCCGGCGGCGATGCCGCGCAACCCCTCGCGCTCGCCCTCATCGAACAAGGTTTCTTGGTTCCGAGCGATCGCGACGAACTTGCCGCCGTGGAGGCGTTGCGGACGGCACTAAACAACCCGCGTACGCTCGATCTCATCGTCATGCCGACTGAAGACTGCAACTTTCGTTGCGTCTATTGCTACGAGACGTTCGCGAAGAAAGCCATGAGCCCGGCGGTCCGAAAACGGCTTAAGGCATTCCTGCGTTCGACCATCCCGAATCTCGACCATCTGCGGCTTGCCTGGTTCGGCGGAGAGCCGCTCCTCGCATTTCCCATCATGGTCGAGATAGCGGAGTATGCACGTTCTCTGTGCGATGCCTTCGCGGTGCACTTTGAATCGAGCATTACCACCAACGCCTATCTCCTCGATGCCGAAAAAATCGACTTCTTGCAGGCGACGCACTGCCGGAACTATCAGATCACGCTCGACGGCATGCAGGAAACGCACGATCGGACGCGCCCGCTGCGGGAGGGGGGCAAGACCTTCGAGGTGATCTGGTCAAATTTGCTACGTTTGAAGACATCCGAGTACGCGCACAACGTTCTTGTGCGCGTCAACGTCCACCAGGACAACTATGACTCTGCGCGCGAGTTCGTCGACCTCTTCACGGAAACATTCGGGCAAGATCGGCGATTCACGATCGATTTTCACACCCTTTGGGAGGGCGGGTCGCCGTGGGGAGACCTGCGGCAACTTACCGATCGGGAACCCGCACTACAGCGGCTGAGCGCGGCCGCATTGGGAGCGAGCACCCGTGACTGTATCGGCTTCAACGCTTTTGGCCCGGGCACACGATATTGCTATTCGGGTCGTGCAAACGCAGTCGTCGTCGGCGCCGACGCTGCCCTTTACAAATGCACGCTCTCTTTCGGAGATGTTCGCAATCAAATCGGCGAACTGACCGATTCCGGAGAGGCGTTGGTCGACGAGAAAAAACTCGCGCTCTGGACATCACAATCCGATTATCGTTCCGATTCCGTATGCAGCGAGTGCTTTTACGTTCCTAGTTGCCTGGGAGCATCTTGCCCCTTCACGCGGATCGTGGAAGGTCGGCGCCCCTGCCCTCCGGAAAAGCTCTATCCGGCAGCCACGCTGAGCACCGCGCATGCAGTCTGCAAAGCGGTCTTACGAAGTTCGACATCCGAACGCCATGAAGGGATTCAACAAAGATGATCGTCGTCAAACCTGCGGTGCTCTCCACCGAAGAGGCCCCTGCGATTATGCCGCTCGTACCCGTTAAACGGTCGCCTTCGGGTCGGCGCATTCCCTAAACGCTGGCCTCCGCCGGGAGAAAATGAACCGATTTAATAATACCAGCACGTAGTTTTTTATGAGTTCGTCGTCGGGATATCGACGTGGGGCGATCCTCGACTATGAAGACCGGAAAATCGGCCTCACTCCTTCACCTCACTGAAAGTTATGCGCGCGAACGCCGGCGAGCATGTTCGCACTCTCCAGCGGTTCGATCTCCGCAGCGAGCACGTCGATGCAGCCGCTCTCTTTCTGCAACGTTCCCACGACGATCAACGTCGCGTTCGTAGCGATAACGCGGTGCGTACGTTCGTAGAGATCGGGGCGCACGATGACGTTCACCAGCCCCGTCTCGTCTTCGAGCGTGAGAAACACGAAGCCCTTCGCGGTGCCGGGGCGCTGCCGCGTAATCACCAATCCGCCGACGCGCACGCGCTGCCGATGCTTTGCGTGCGCGAGCGCGGTAGCAGAGAGAACGCCGCCCGCGTCGAGCCCGGCGCGCAGGTGGGCGATGCCTTGCGGCCCCGTCGTGACGCCGGTCGCCCAGAGATCGAACGCCGTTTGCTCGCGTGGTTGCAACGCTGCGAACGCGATCGTCGGTTCCTCGGTTTCCATCAGTCGCCCGAGTTCGCCGCGCCGTTCCCGCTCGTCGAGCGCACGCAGCGCCCACATCGCCTCGCGCCGGCTGCGATACCACGGCGCGAAGGCATCGGCGACGGCGAGGCTTTCGAGCCCCTCGCGGCTGAGATCGGTGCGCCGTGCGAAATCGAGAATATCGGCGAAAGCGCCATCCCTCAACGCCGCTTCGAGACGCTCGCGCTGCACGCTGCCGAGATCGCGCACGAGATGAAAGCCCAGCCGTACCGCGCCGCTTTCGTCGACGAAACTCCACCATTCGCTCGCGTTGACTTCGATCGGTTTCACCACGACATCGTGCCGCTTGGCATCGTTGACGAGCACCTCGGTTGCATAGAACCCCATCGGTTGGACGTTGAGGATCGCCGCGGTGAATTCGGGGTGATAGCGGCACTTGAGATAAGCCGAAGCATAAGCGAGTAAGGCGAAGCTCGCGGCGTGTGATTCGGGGAACCCGTAATCGGCGAAGCCCTCGAGCATTGCAAAGAGTTTCTCCGCCGCCGCGCGCTCGATGCCGTTTCGCTCCATCCCCTCGATGAGTTGGGTTCGCAAGGCCTGCATCTTTTCGCGCGAACGTTTGTGCCCCATCGCTCGGCGCAGACGGTCGGCTTCTCCCGCGGAAAAGCCCGCCGCTTCAACCGCGAGGCGCATGCCTTGTTCTTGGAAGAGCGGCACTCCGAGCGTTCGTTCGAGGACCGGACGCAATTTCGGATGCGGGTACTCCACCGGTTCCTTACCCGCGCGACGACGTAAAAACGGATGGATCATTTGCCCCTGAATCGGCCCCGGGCGAATGATCGCCACCTGCATGACGAGATCGTAGAAGCAGCGCGGTTTCATCCGCGGCAGCATCGATTGCTGCGCCCGCGATTCGATCTGAAAGACGCCGATACTGTCGGCGCGCTCGAGCATCGCGTAGGTCGCGGCATCGTCGGGAGGGATCGTCGCCAGCGAGAGCGGTGCTTCGTTCGGGCGGGATCGCCGATGAAGCGCGAACGCTTCATCGAGCAACGAGAGCATCCCCAACCCCAGCAAATCGATTTTGATCAGCCCGAGTGCGGCGAGATCGTCTTTGTCCCACTGAATGACGCTGCGGTCGCGCATCGTCGCCCATTCCACCGGCGCGACGCGTACCAGCGGATCGCGCGCGAGCACCATGCCGCCGGAGTGAATCCCCAGATGGCGGGGAAAGCCTTCGATACGTTCGCAGAGTCGCACGAGGCGTCTCTCGACAGGTGCGAGATCGAGAGCTTTCGTCACATCGAGCGCCGCTTCGCTGCCGTAGGAGCGGCCGCTGCGCAGATCGATTGCGAGTGCGGAGAGCCGTTCGGGCACGAGACCCAGCACTTTGCCAACATCTCGCAACGCCGAACGCGAACGATAACCGATCACCTCTGCGGCCATTGCGGCGTGCGCGCGCCCGTAGCGTTCGTAAACGTACTGGATGATCCGCTCGCGATCGCGATGCGCGAAATCGATATCGATATCCGGAATTTCGTTACGCTCTTCGGAAAGAAACCGCTCGAAGAGCAACTTCATACCGACGGGATCGACCGCCGTGATCCCCAATGCGTAACAAACCGCAGAATTTGCCGCCGATCCGCGCCCCTGACAGAGCACTCCCATCTCATTTGCCGCACGAACGATATCCCACACGATAAGAAAATAACCGGCGAGATCGAGCTTGGCGATAATTCCCAACTCGTATTCGAGTTGGCGTTCCACCGCAACGGAGAGCGGATTGCCGTAGCGACGGGCGGCGCCCTCCATCGTCAACGCGCGTAAGTAGCTCTGCCGCGTATAGCCATCGGGAACGGTAAAGAGTGGAAACTGTTCGCTCAGCGTTTCGAGACGAAAGCGCGCCCGTTCGGCAATCTCCAACGTCCGTTCGATCGCACCGGGATAATCGGCGAACAAACGCACCATGGCGCTCGGGCTCTTCAGGTGCGCTTCGGTATTGGGATCGAGAATATTACGCGCGACTCCCTCTTCCAGCGTCACTCCATGCTTGATACAACGCAAGACCGCAGCGATCTCGGCATCCTCGCGACGGGCGTACGCAACGTCGTTACTCGCAACGTACGGAACGCGGATCCGGCGCGCCGCGGCGATCAGCGCTTCGTTACGGACGGCATCGTTTTCGTGCAGGCGACGAACGATCTCGATATAGAATGCGTCGGGGAAGCACGCGCGTAAAAATTCGAACGGCGCTCGAATATCGCCGCAGAGCGCGATCAAACCGCGATTATCGCCTTCGAGATCGGCGAGCTGGAGTTCGGGGGCCCCTTTGCGGCCGCGCAATTGCGCCCCCGAAATCAGCTCGCAGAGGCGATGGTAGCCGCACGCCTCCTCGACGAGCAAGAGCACGGGGATGCCGCCCGGTGCGTGCAGACGAGCGCCGATGATCCCGGGCAACGCGCGCTCGCGGGCGCGGCGAGCGAAGCGTACCGCGCCGTATAAGCCGTCGGCATCGGCGATCGCCAACGCCGCGATCCCGAGGTCGGCCGCGCGGTCGACGAGTTCTTCGGGGTGCGACCCGGCGTCGAGAAAGCTAAAGTTCGAACGCGCGTGGAGCTCGGCATAGCGCGCGCTCATTCATAGACGCCGCAGAGATACCATCGCGTTTGACGGCGAGCGATGCGATACCATCGTCCGTCGGCGAGCGCGACGTCGTATTCGTCGCGCGGAGGCATCTCGCGCGCGACATCCTGGGTACGCCAGGGGCCGGCACATTCGTAGAGCGCGCTCGGCGGGTCCCCGAATGCGACCGGGACGCCGCCGCGCACTTCCACCGCAACCTCTCGTTCGGGAATGAGGTGCAGCGGCGGGAGCGGCAATGCGGGGAGCGCCGAAACGCGCGCATCCTCGACCGCAGCGAGATCGGGAGTAAACCGTTCGAACGTGAAACGCTCTTCGAAGGCGTGTGCCGGACGCAAGCACGCCCGCCGTACCGGCTCTCCGAGCAAGCCTTCCAACCGCGCGAGCGCGACGGCGAGATCCTGTCGTTGAGCGCGCTCGCGAACGAAGAGCATCTGTCGGCTTCCCGCCTCTTCCAGGCGCAGCGCACGCACGCGCATGCCGACGACGGGCGCCTCGAAACTCTCTCGTTCCAAGCGCGCGCGGAGAACGTCGAACATCGCTCGTTCCTCCGCCGTTGGGAGTGCGAAAAACAGCTCGATGCTGCGTTCGCTCGCGTCATCGCAGAAAAAATCGACGCGGATGCCGCCGGCGCTGCGGCCGCGACGCGCGCAACTCTCCGCAATGCGGCCGAGCAGCACGCGCAATGCAAAGAGCAGCTGCTCCTGCGTTTGCGCTTCTCCCTCCCCCAACGCACTCGCCTCGATCGGCAGCGTGAATGCGCGCGGAACGAGCGAACGCCGCTCCGTACCGCTCGCACGCCGATGCCAGAGCGCGGCGCGAGCGCCGAAGCGACGGACGAACGCTCCGTACGGAAGTGCCGCGAGCTCGCCGATCCGTTCGATACCCAGCAGCACGAGGCGTTCGATCGTTCGCGGATCGACGTCGAGAAAATGCAGTGGAAACGGCGCGAGAAAGGCCGCCTCTTCGCCCGCTGCGACGACGCACCCATCGGCATGCCGGGCCGCCACTCCGGCACAAAACGCATCTTCGGAGCAGCCGCAACGCACGTCGACGAAAAATGGAGCGAGCGCCGTTCGCACCTGCGCGTACCAGAGCGCGGGCTCTCCAAGGATGCCGTGCATATCCAGATACGCAGCGCCGAGACCGGCATCTTCGACCGTCGGCGTGACTGCATCGAGGGCGTCGAGCAACGCTTCCCAACGACGTTGCAGATCTTCGCCCTCGACGATCGCGCAGAGGAACATCCCCTACCCCGCGCGCTAGACGGCGCATCTCCGTGCCGCTCGTTGCGGCGCGGAGAGGGAGCGCGTCGCCCGTTCGTGCAGCGGCAGATCTTCGTTCGTGCGCGACGCTCGCAATACGAGCGGTGCCTGCGAGCGAAGCGCGCGCGCGAACGGTTCGACGGAGAAGGTGTAGCCGAGGAATGCGCCGCCGACGCTTCCGCGCCCGCACAGAACGAGCCGCTCGCTGCGACAGCGCAAGCGCAACGCCGGAAGCCCTGCGGGGGCATGTAGCCCATCGTCGAGCAGTGCCAGAAGCGTACTGCCGGTCTCGCGCGCGAGTTGCGAGAAACGCCCCCAGATCGCCGCACTCCAGGTGCGCGCTCGCACGACGACGACGCGGCAGAGGCGCGAACGCAGGAGCGTATCGAGCGCGCGGGCGAGCAGCCGTCCCTCACGCACCGGTACGATCAACAGGCGCTCCAACAGCACGCCGGCTTCAACGAGCGCGGGCGGGTAGCACGAACCGTCGTCGAGGAGCGCGACGAACGCACTCCGGCTCGCCACGGCGAGCGCCCGAAAGGCGATCGCTCCTCGCCCCGAGCTTGCGGGGCCTTCGAGCGTCACGAGCCCGGCGGGGAGCCCTCCGCCCAGCGCAAGATCGAGCGCGGGGAGTTCGCAGGGCAGCCGCCGCTCCTGCGTCGGAGCGGGGCGCTGCAAGGCGACGAGACGCTCCTTGAGGGAATGAAACGCCGCGCGCCGGTTCGCGAGGGGATCGGGGACGGGCAACATGGGAGGCTATCGTAATCGAACGTATGTTCGATGTCAACGCCGGATTTCTCCCCTCCCCGTCGAAGCGCCCGGGAGTGCCCAGCTTCGCTCCCTCCCGCGCCTCGCGGCAGGAACGTGCCTTCTGCCTGACCGTTGCGGTGCTCGCTGCCGCACTCGCCGATCCGTGCCTCGAATTCGCTTCGAACGCCGGCTGGTTTGGGGCCGGTCGTTTCACCGATCGCAGCATGGCCGACGTCTTGCCGACGCTCCTTTCCGGCGCACTCTTCCTCATCGCTCAACTGCTCTGGATCTTTCGGCGTGCCTGCGCCCACCGGCGGCTCGACGGGCCGCTCCGGCGGCCGCTCGCGGCGCTCTTGCCGCACATTTTTATCCTCCAACTCGCGTTGCTCTTCGTTATCGAGAGCGTCGAGCAACGCGTCGTTCTCGGAAGGTTTCTCGGTGGGGCGCTCTGGCTCGGCGCGCCGGTTCCTCTCGCGCTCGCCGTTCACGCGCTCTTTGCAACGGGGATCGCTTTCCTCGTCGCAACGGCCTTGCGCGAGTTCGCACGCCGCGCACCCGCGCTTGCTGCGGCGGTGCGCCTCCGTCACGAGCACGCGATTCCCCGCGCGAGCGGCATCCGTCGTCGCTTCGTCGCAACCCTCGCCGCCCTACCCGACGTCGTTTTTGGTTCTACCGGCGAGCGCGCCCCTCCGATATCGGTGATTGCGTAACCTCCCTCAATCGCACGCCGCCCTTCGGAGTATTTTCTCGCCCATGAAACGACAACGCGTGCGCCCGAATACGGCGCGCATTCTCATCGCCTGCGCATTGCTCGCCCTCATCGGCGGCTTCGCGATCTTTTTCTCGCAAGGCGCTCGTCGCCTCGCCGGCGGCGTCGCCGCACGCCTGACGCTGGGGACGCAGCCGATCGACATTCTCGTCATCGCCAACAACGCACGCGGCGTGGTCGCGAACGATCCGCTCGGCCTCGGCACCGCGGCGGGGCAAGCCGACGTCATTCTTCTCGCACGGATCGACCCCGCGGCGCACCGCATCTATGCGATCACCATTCCGCGAGATACGCTCTTCGCGCAACCCGGCTGGAACGATCCGGTACCGAAAATAAAAACGTTGTTCTTTATGGGCGATCAGGAGAGCCCACCGAAAGGGCCGCAAGAGCTCGCGAAGGCCGTCGCGCAACTCACCGGTTTGCCCGTCGACGGCTACATCGCGGCGAATTTCGCGGGTTTCGAACGCGCGATCGATCTCGTCGGCGGCATCACCGTCGACGTCAAGAAACGCATTTACGATCCGCGTCACAGCGGAGCGAATTTTCAGCCCGGTTTGCAACACATGAATGGGAAAGAAGCGCTCGCCTTCGTGCGCGTGCGGCAAAACATCGCCGGCAACTCCTATCGCACAAACGATTTCCAACGCATGCAAGCCGAGGTTCAAGTGCTGGGAATACTACGCAATACGTTGCTCGACCCGGCACGCGCGGCGACGCTGGTTCCCACCTTTGTTAAAAAAATGCACGGCGATATCGCCACCGATCTTCCCCAGTCGCGCCTCATTCGTATCGGCATCGCGATGGCCGGCGCACCGGTCTACCAGGTTCCGCTCGGGTCGATCGACGATTCGATGACGCTCGCACCGGCGAGCGTTCCGGGCATCAATGCCGAGGGCTATCTCGACGGCGCCGATTACGACGTGCTCGATCCGGCGGAGATCGCTCGCCGTCTAGCGCCGTTCGGAGCGCAACCTCCAAGCCTCGGTATCGATTTTCCGCCGCACGATAGCGTGCGCGTCACGCTCTATGGAAGCGCGCACATGGCGCTGCACTTCGAACATCTCGGCTTCCTCGTGGCGCGAGCGGGCGCCGCGAATGGAGCGCAGCGCGTCCTCTATCCTGCGGGCGATGCCGCGGCGGGATGGGAGGCCGCGCGGGCGCTCGGCGGCGGCGACGTGACCGTAGAGCAGGGAGACTCCTCGAGCGTCGTCGTCGAGGAGTGATTGGCTACGGTTGCTTGTGCGGAGGAGCGCCGGTGCAGATATGGGCGGCCTGGATGATCTGCGGAGCGACCGCATCCTGCCGTTTCGTCATCTCGCGGCGCGTCCAGCGCATGGCATTTGCAACCGCGCGGATCGGGTTATAACCGAGGCTCAATCCCGGAACGTTGCGCATGTCGAGTAGCGTCGGGTCGAGCTGCCGCGGCGCGAGACCGGCGTAATTGTTGTTGTAGAACGCCGAGTTCGGCGTCGCCGTCGCAATCGGATTCGTTTTGAGTTCCTGGGCGCCGTTGATCGCGCCGATATATTCAAATCCGGCATGCTGCATGTTCGCCATCTGCTTGGTTGCGACGAAGCCGTTGATCAAGTCGAGCGCAAACTTCTGTGTGTTGAGCGCGCGGAGCAGCCCGGCTTTCAGTTTTGCCAACTCCTGCGAATCGTATCCATTCCCGCTGTGGAAAATCGCGTCGTTGGCAAGCAGTTTGTCGATCGCTTCCGTATTCTTCACCAACGGTCCGACGAGGTATTCCATTTTCACCTGAGCGAGTTGACGGGCGGTAGCGCTCGTCTTGCCGCTGATATTATAACGAACGTAATCGTTAAAGAGCGGCTGACTTTTGGCGATAATCGCATTGTTCTGCAGCATCAATCCGATCGCCGGTGCGACGGCTTGATGCAGCCCGCTGCAGAGCGGACGCGCGATCACGTGGACGATAACGGGGAGATGTAGTTCAGTTTTGGCCGCGCGATCGCCCGTTCCGTCGCTCGCCGTACCGGAACTCTTCGCGGTCGTGCCTTGCCCCACAGCAGGCGCGCTCTGCTGCGCCCGGAGCGCACCGGGCACGATCAGCGCGCCGAGCGCGAGGGCGGCGAGAGATCCAAGTAGTCGCGAACGAAATTTCATGGGAATCGATTCTCCTCAGTACCGGAACGGCCCGGCCGGGGGAATCGTTTCGGCGCGGGCTACTCCGCCGCCTCGTCGACGCTATCGAGCGCCTGTTTCTCCTCGGAGGTAATCACTTTGCTCAGGTCGAGAAGAATAATTAACCGCGTATCGACCTTGCCGACGCCCTGAATGTACTCGGTGCCGATGCCGGCGACCATCTCGGGAGCGTCCTCAACGTTTTCGACCGGAATGTTGAGCACTTCGGAGACGCTGTCGACGACGATACCGACTCGCTTGCTGCCGATATCCGTGACGATGATACGCGTCGATTTCGTGTGGTCGGCGCGATTCATGCCGAAGCGCGTGCGGAGGTCGATGATGGGAATCAACTGGCCGCGCAGGTTGATGACGCCTTCCATGAAGCGCGGGGCGCGCGGAACGTGCGTGATCTCGACCATGCGGATGATTTCTTGAACTTGCGAGATATCGACGCCGTACTCTTCGCCGCCCAAACGGAACGAGACGACCTGAAAGGTCTCGCCCGAGTACTGTTGCTTCTTCTCTTCTCGTTGCTCGGCCATCATAAACGTTATACCCCCGAAAACTCCGCTCGCGTTACCTTGCCCCCGGCATAGGCATCGCTCACGAGTGAATGTACGTCGATAATCAACGAAATCGACCCATTGCCGAGAATCGTCGCGCCGGAGATTCCCGGTATCCGCCCGACGACGTCGGAGAGCGGCTTGATAACGATCTCTTGTTCGCCCTCGAAGGAATCGACGACGAGCCCAACCTGACGCCCCTGGAGGCCGACGATCACGATCATCACCTTCTCGGGGTCGCGCTCGCCGCCGAGTTCGAAGAAATCGGCGATGCGGAGCAACGGCACGACCTGGCCGCGCAGCGTGATGACCTCCGAGCCGTGGACCGTGCGTACGTCGGGCATCTCCACGCGCTGCGATTCGATCACCGAATCGAGCGGAATTGCGTAGAGTTCGTCGACGACGCGCACGAGCAAGGCTTGAATGATCGCCAGCGTCAGCGGTAACTTAATCGTGAAGCGCGTGCCTTGTCCGGGCGCGGAATCGACATCGAAAATTCCCTTGAGCTTCGTGATGTTTCGCTTGACGACATCCATCCCGACGCCGCGGCCGCTCACGTCGGAGACCTCTTCCGCCGTCGAAAAGCCGGGGGTAAAAATGAGCTCGATGAGTTCGCGATCGGTGAGGCGATCTTCGGTGCCGATGAGCCCATTCTTGATTGCCTTCGCGCGGACTTTATCGAGATTGATACCGCCACCATCGTCGGAGATCTCGATGATGATCTGGTTGCCTTCGTGATAGGCATTCAGCGAGATCGTCCCCATGCGCGGTTTTCCTTGCCGTTCGCGCTCGTCGGGGGCCTCGATGCCGTGATCGACGCAATTCCGTAGCAAATGCATGAGCGGTTCGCCGACCTCGTCGACGATCGTCTTATCGAGATCGGTATCGGCACCCGAAATCTGAAGTTGCACCTCTTTGCCGCGCGCCTTCGCAACGTCGCGGACGGTGCGAGGGAAGCGGTCGAAGACCTGACCGATCGGGACCATGCGGACCTTCATGATCGATTCTTGAATCTCGTTGGTCGTTCGCGCCAAGAGCGCCGCGCTATCGGCGAGATCTTTCGAGAGCGGCCCGATCAATCCGATCGATGCGTTCAGCGCCCGGTCGCCCATCAGCCGCCCGAGCGTCGTCGCGATGTCGGAGATACGCGTGCGGTTGATGACGAGTTCGCCGACGAGGTTCAAGAGGGCGTCGAGCCGGTCGATATCGACGCGAATCGTCTGGGCGAGCGAACTCCGCTTCCCCTGTGCGGAACCTTTTTTGGCGTCGGCACTCTCGCCGTTTCCGCGCGCCGGTACCGCTTTTGCCGTCGCCGCTGAAGGCGCGGCGGCGCTCTCAGCCGGAGTCGCCGGAGCGGTAGGGGCGGCCGTCGCCGCCGCTTCGGCGAGCATGCGCTCGATCTCGGCCTCAAATGCGGCGATCTCTGCTTCGTTCATCGGCTCGCTGCCGACGGGGGTTGCGCCCTCGCTGCGATCGGGGGCCTTGCCTTCGATGACGTTCGAGGTTTCGTTATAGATCGCAACAAACTGGTCGAGCCGACCGGTGAACTCATTGAGTCCGCTCGGCGGCGCGCTCTGCCCGATCGCCGCCTGCACGAGATCGGTTAAAAAGTCGCGCCCGGAAAAAAGGAACTCGACGCTCCCTTCGGAGAGCGGCATTCGCTCTTTGCGCAGTAAATCGCAGAGATTCTCTAACTTATGCGCGAGCCCCTGAACCTCGGTGAAGCCGAGCATTCCGGAGCTTCCCTTAATGGTATGGAGCGCCCGAAAAAGCGAGTTGACGATCTCGGGATCGGCCTGCCCGCTATCGACGAACTCTTCTAGACGCAGCAGATCGCCATCGATCTGCTGCAATAGTTCTTCGGCTTCGTCGCGGAAGTACGCAACGAACTCTTCTTTATCGAATGGTTCGTCGGACATCGGCGATCCTCAAGCGCTCGTTCGGTACAGCCGGAACGGCCTACTCGACGCCGAACGCCGAGAGCAGTGGGGTGAGCGAGCCGGTCTCCGGGATCATGATGAACTGGCCGGCAACTTCCTTGTCTTTATCGAGGAAACTGCTCTCGATGAGAAAGACATCCTGATCCGGCAAAATCGACATTAACGTGCGAAACGCCGCCTGGATGGTCCCATAGGAGAGCGTCGGGACCGAGGGAAGCAAATTCACGCTGGTCAGCTGGATGATCGCGGTCAGATACGAACCCGCGATGATATTTCCCAGTTCCTTGAGCGTCGAGTCGGCGATGGAATCGAAGATCTGAATATCCCCGATAACGCGATGGAGGAACTGGCTGACGAAATCGAGCGCCTGCTCGCGGTCGAAAAGAACGACCATCTGCCCCGGCGCCTCACCGCGAACGTACATATGCAACGCAGCGACGGTGCGATTCTCGTGTCCGACGCGCGTCGCGAGATCGCGGAATTTAATAACGTCGATGCGCGGCTCGCTTAAATTGATCTTCGCATTGAGCAGCTGCGAGAGCGCCGTGGCGGCATGCCCGGCGCCGATATTGCCGACTTCCTTTAGCGCGTCTTTCTGGAGGTCGGTGAGATTCATGCCTTGATGGCTCACGCGAGCACCTTCGAAATGGTTTCGAGGATTTTCGGCGGTTGGAAGGGCTTGGTAATGAAGGATTTCGCCCCAGCTTGAATCGCTTCGACGACGAGTGCCTGCTGCCCCATCGAGGTGCACATGATGATCTTAGCATTGGGGTCCATCGACATGATCTGACGGACCGCCGTTATCCCGTCCATCTCCGGCATAACCATGTCCATCGTCACCAAATCGGGTTGCAATTGTTTGTACTTATCGACCGCCTCGACGCCGTTTTGGGCCTCTCCAACGACTTCGTAGCCGTGTTTGGAGAGAATACCCTTGATCATCATACGCATGACGACGGCATCATCGACGATGAGGACCTTTTTACTCATCAAAAACTCCCAGAGCGAAGGTGCAATGATAATTCACCGCTGAGGCGGCAAGGCCCCTCTGGGCACCATCTTCGCCGTCGGTCACGCAAGCCCCCGGCTCCGCAACTCGGCCTGCTTACGATTGATGAATTCCACGATCGCATGGTCTTCCTCGGGGCGGATTCCATGAAAGCGCAGGCCGTGCGAAAAACGCCCCGAGCTCGCGATACGCTCCTGACGCATCACCTCGCCGAGGAGGACGAGCGGCGCCCCGTTCTCGCGCAAGCGCAACTGCACCTCGACGCTCGTGCCACGCTTGAGTTCGCGGTCGAGGATCAGCGAGCAGCCTCCGCGGCTGATATCGCGGATATTCGCCTTTACGAACTCGCCGGTCCCCTTGCCTCCGGGAGCGAAGCGCCACATGCCCGGAACGAGCGCATCGAGCCGCACCGTCTGTCGCTTCTGCGCGCCGCCGCCGGAGCCGCCGGGCGAGGCCGAGGCGGGAGTCACGCGCGCCGGCATCGCCAGCGTCGTGCGGTCCCCACTCGCCCCGATAATCTTGGTTGCGGCGCGAAGGCGGCCGCTCCCCGAATCGTAGAGCAAGACGGCGCTCTCCCCAGCGCGCCCGATCGCGCCGCGAACGACGATGCCTTTCGCCGTGACCGCGTCGACGGAGACGGAGCGCGAGGCGCGTCCTGCAACGACGATGTCGACGAAGGCGTTCGCGCTCGGCAGCTTCGACGCCGGAATAGAAGGTCCGCGAGAAAACAACGATTTGAGCATTTAGACTCCCGACCCCATGGGTGCTGAACTGGTTTCATCGGTTGCCGAGACCTGGCCGATCGATTCGACGCGGAGTCCCGGAGCGATTTCAGAGTAAGAAAGAACGACGAGGTTGGGTGCGGCGCGTTCGGTGAGCCGCTTGAGTGCGAGACGTACCGAGGGTGATGCGAGTACGATCGGCTGCAGACCCGCATTCTGCGCGATCGAGATCTGACGAGAGAGGGACGAATAGACGCGCGAGATCGTCGCTGGGTCGAGCAATGCATAGGCATCTTCGCCTCGCCGCACCGCTTCGGCGAGTAACGCCTCGAGCCGCGGATCGACGGTGATGACCGAGAGCAAGCCCTCTTCGGCGTACTCCGAGGAGATATGACGCGCGAGCGCCGCACGAACGCGCTCGGTGAGGAAATCGATATCTTTGCTGTTGCGAGCCGCATCGGCCATCGTTTCGAGGATGAGGACGAGGTTGCGAATCGGAATCCGCTCGCGCAGCAAGTTCTGCAGGACGCGCTGCACCTCGCCGACCGAGAGCAGCCCCGGTACCAATTCTTCCACGACCACCGGGTAATGCGTTTTGATATTGTCGAGCAATGCCGAGGTCTCTTGGCGGCCGAGCAGATCGGGAGCGTGCGAACGGATGAGTTCGGTGAGGTGGGTGGCGATCACGCTGGTCGGATCGATCACCGTGTAGCCCGCCATCTCCGCTTCGGAGCGCAGCGATTCGGGGATCCAGAGCGCCGGCAATCCAAACGCCGGCTCTTTCGTGGCGATGCCGTCGAGCGGCTGCGTTGCGGTGCCCGGGTTCATCGCGAGAAGCCGACTCACCATCACCTCGGCCTGCGCCACTTCCAAACCGTAAATTTTCACGCTGTACGCACTGGGCTTGAGCTGTAGGTTGTCGCGAACGCGAATCGGCGGCATCACGATGCCGAGTTCGCGCGCCGCCTGGCGCCGAATGAGCGTGACGCGTTCGAGTAAATCGCCGCCCTGGTTGACGTCGACGAGCGGAATGAGGCCGAAGCCGATCTCGAGCTCCATCGGATCGTAGGAGAGCAACGGCACCACGCTCTCGGCGGGCTTTGCCGGAGCATTTTTTGCCGTCGCAGCGGCTTTCGCCGCCGCGGCGGCGGCTTGCACCGCAGGCGAGGCCGCACGGCGGCGCGAGAAATAATAGAAAAACAGTAACGCCGACATCGGCAACATGAAGAAGCGCGCGAGGCCGACGATGCCGAAGACGCCCGTCATCACCGCCGCGATAAGGATGGCGAGCGGTTGCGAATTGAGCTGCTTGGTGAGTTCGCCGCCGAAATCGGATTCGGCTGCCGCGCGAGTGACGATGATACCGGTTGCGGTCGAGATCAACAGCGCCGGAACCTGCGTCACGATGCCTTCGCCGACGGTGAGTAGCGTGAAGGTCGAGAGCGACTGCAGCAAGGTGTAGTGCAACTGTACGACGCCGATAATAAAGCCGCCGATAATATTGATCGCTACGATGATGACCGCGGCGATCGCATCGCCGCGAACGAACTTGCTGGCGCCGTCCATCGCGCCGTAGAAATCCGCCGAACGTTGAATATCTTTGCGCCGCTGGCGAGCGTCTGCCTCCGTGATGAGGCCGGCATTGAGATCGGCATCGATCGCCAACTGTTTGCCGGGCATCGCGTCGAGGGTGAAGCGCGCGGCGACTTCGGCGACGCGCCCTGCGCCGTTGGTGATGACGACGAATTGAATGACGACCAAGATGAGAAAAATGACGAATCCGACGGCGTAGTTGCCGCCGATCACGACCTGCCCGAAGAACTGGATCACCTCGCCGGCATAGCCGTTGGTAAGAATCGCGCGCGTCGCCGTGATGTTCAACGCGAGCCGGAAGAGCGTCACGATCAACAACAAGGTGGGAAAGACCGAGAACGAGAGCGCGTTTTCGGCGTAGAGGCTCGTTCCGATAATCACTAGCGCGCCCGTAATATTGAGCGTCAGCAGCGCGTCGAGCACCTGCGTCGGCACCGGAACGATCATCAAAAAGACGAGCGTCACCGCCGCCCCGGCGACGAAGACCGGGGTCGTTGCGGCGATTCGCTGGCCGATGCTCGGACGCGCCGGTGCGCTGGATGCCGAAGCCATTTACGCGATCGTCTTTCTCTTTAACCGGTACACGAATGCAATCACCTGCGCGACGGCTGCGTAAAGGTTCGGCGGGACCATTTGGTCGAGCGCGACCTTCTCGTAGAGCGTGCGTGCGAGTGGAGGGTTCTCCAATATCGGCACCCCGGCCTCGCGCGCGATCTCACGAATGCGTAAAGCTACCAAATCGGCGCCCTTCGCTACGACGACCGGCGCCTCCATATCGACCTCATCCCACTCCAAGGCGACCGCGAAGTGTGTCGGGTTCGTAACGACGACCGTCGCGCGCGGCACGGCGGAGAGCATCCGCCGGCGCGCGAATTCGCGCTGGCGACGTTTTACGGCGCCGCGCACCTCGGGGTTCCCTTCGGCCTGCCGCATCTCGTCTTTGACCTCTTGCTTGGTCATCTTCTGATTTTCCATGAAGTTCCAGCGCTCGTAGGCATAGTCGAGAATGCCGACGATTACCAACAACACCGCGAATTTGAAGGTGATCGAGTAGATCAGCGAGCCGACCGCTCCGAAGACGCCGTAGGGCGACATCTCGCCGAGCGAGAGGAAAAAGCCGAGATTCCCGGCGACCGTCGAGTAGAGAATGACGGCGACGGCACCGAGCTTGATGAACTGCTTGAGGAGATTGACCGCGACCTGTTTCGAGAAAATACGCTTGAACCCGCTGAGTGGATTGAGTTTCGAAAAGTTCGGTTGCAGGGGTTGCAGCGTAAAGAGCAGCCCGACCTGAACGACGTTGAGAAGAACCCCTAAGCCGAACGCAATTGCGAAGAGCAGCGCCATGACGACCACCACGCTCCCGAGCGTCTTCGCGAAGATGCCCCAGACGGAATCGATCGTGAGCGGATCGTAGGAGGCGATATGACTGAGCGCGACCATCGTGCCCGGACCGAGCCCGCCGAAATCGCTTCCGGCAAAAAAATGCATCGCGAGGATGGCGCCCAAAAAGATCCCCGCCCCGGCGAGCTCGGTGCTTCGGGCGAGTTGGCCTTTCTTGCGCGACTCCTCAAGGCGCTTTGGAGTCGCTCGCTCGGTTTGTTCAGGACGCGGCATAGCCCGCTTGCTCCAGGCTCATTCCCAAAGGCATTTCCTCCACGACGCCTCTTCTTCTTGCCGAAACCTGCGGGAATGGGCGCCTTCCACGATAAAAGAGTGGGGCTGGCCTTAAGCCCGCATCTTTTCAAGTACCGCGACAAGGAGTCTCCCACGTTGTATCGTCCGCTGGTCACGCTCTCCGGCGTGTTGTTCGCTGCCTCGCTCCTCGCTCTCAGCGCGCTGACGGCGTGCGGGCACGCAACCCCGATCTCCTCCGCGGCTTCCCCAACCGCCACCCCCGTGGTGCCCTCCGTCACCGCAGAGTTCGCCATTCCGACGAGCTCCGCCGGGGTAACCGCCCTGACGATCGGCGGAAATAGTTCGATCTGGTTCACCGAGGGCGGCGCCGACAGGATCGGCCAGCTCGAAACGACCGGAACCGTGGTCGATTACCCCCTCCCAACCGCAAACGCCATGCCCGACGACCTCGTCGCCGCCCCCGACGGCAACCTTTGGTTCACGGAGTTCAACGGCAATAAAATCGGGAAGATCGACACCTCCGGCACCACCATCGTCGAGTACCAGGTACCGACGCCGGGCTCGGAGCCCGAGGGGATCGCCCTAGGTTCCGACGGCGCGCTCTGGTTCACCGAAGCGGGAAGCTCGAAGATCGGCCGCATTACGACTTCGGGAACCGTGACCGAATACGCGATCCCGACGGCGAACGCCGATCCGACGAGCATCACCGCCGGAAGCGACGGCGCACTGTGGTTCACCGAGTACAACGCGGCGAAGATCGGTCGGATCACGACCTCCGGTACGGTCACGGAGTACCCCGTCTCTGCAGGAAGCAAGCCGACTTCGATTCTCAGCGGGGCCGATGGCGCACTCTGGTTCTTGGAGCAGGGCACGAATAAGATCGGCCGCATGCTCACCAATGGGACCGGCCTCACGGAGACGACGCTCGGCGTTGCCGTCGGTTCCTCTCCGACGATCGGAGCGATCGCCGAGGGTGCCGACAGCAATTTCTACTTCACCGATATCCCCGGCAACAAAATCGGGCAATTCCTCTCCAACGGCGGTACGGTCTCTGAATACGCGATCCCGACGGCAGCATCGAGCCCGCTCGCCATGGCGATCGGCCCCGACCAGCGCATCTACTTCAGCGAGAGCGCCGGGAACAAGATCGGCCAGCTCTCCTACTTCTAACGCCGGGTAACAACTTCGCGGCTGGCGCCGTTCACACGCTGCAGCCGCGAAGTTGTCACGCCGAGTAGCGCGCTATGTCACGCCGAGTAGGCGCTGCAAGCGCCGTATCGAGGCGCCGAACGACGGGCCCCGCCCTCGATACGGTTGCTTCGCAACCACCTCGGGCTGACACCATGTTTGCTTCGCAACCACCTCGGGCTGATGCTTCGCAACCCCCTCGGGCCGAGGCCCTCAGCCTCCTTGGAGTGAGACGTGCGCTAGCGGAGCGAGCGCATGACCGTGTCCATCTGCCGCGAGAGCTGGTCGAATAACTGCGGCCCGACGGTCGCAAGCAGCGGCAAACTCGCGGCGAGGGTTATTAACCCGACCGTCACCTGAATCGGAAAGCCCACCACGAAAACGTTCATCTGCGGCGCGACGCGCGCCATTAAGGCGAGCGAAATATTGGTGACGAAGAGCGCGATTGCAGCCGGAGCCGCGATCTTAAATACGATATCGAACGACGAAGCCAAAATCGCCACGACGTTCCCCGCGAGCGACGGGTCGATGTGAATGTAGGGGAGCGGCACGAGGTTGAACGATCCGGCGATGCCGGCGATCAGAAGCAGGTGCGAATTCGTCGCCAAGAAGACCAGCGTCGCCAGCGCCAGCTCGAATTCACCGATAATCGTGATCTGCTGCTGCGTCGTCGGGCTGATGACGTTGGCGATCGCATACCCGATCTCGAGATCCACCAGCTCACCGGCGAACTGAATCCCGGCGAAAACCAACGAAGCGATGTACCCGACGATCGCTCCCAGCGCAATTTGCGCGAGAATCGCGATGGTGAGCGCGAGAAGGTTGGTAAACGGCGCGAGCGTCGGCACCGTGCGCAAGAGCAAGAACGAAAGCAAGGCTCCCAGCCCGAAGCGCGTCTGGATCGGGATTTGCGGCGCGGAGAAAATTGGAAATACGAAGAGCATCGTGCTGACCCGAACGAAGATCAGAAAAAAGGTCTGAAATTGCGCCCCGGTGATGCCGAAAATATCGAGCATGCCGCTCTAATGGAGGACGTTCGCCGCCGACGAAAAAACGCGCGTCGTAAAATCGGTCAGCAACGCAAGCATAAATGGCCCGAAGAACAGAATCGCGGCCGCCGAGACGAGAATTTTCGGGATGAACGTCAACGTCGGTTCCTGCAACTGCGTGACCGCCTGGAGCAGCGAAATAATCAGGCCGGTCACGAGGCTGATGAGCAGCACCGGCGCGGAGACCAGGAGCGCGACGAAAATCGCTTCTCGGCCGAGACTTAAAGCATCGCTGACCGTCATGTCTTAAAGCTCGCAAAGAGCGCCCCGACGACGAGATTCCATCCGTCGACCAAAAGGAAGATCAAAATCTTAATCGGCAGCGAGATCAGCACCGGCGGGATCATCATCATACCCATCGAGAGCAAAATGCTCGCCACCACCATGTCGATCACGATAAACGGCACGTAGAGAAGAAAACCGATCTGAAAGGCCGTCTTCAACTCCGAGATGACGAACGCCGGAACGAGGATGTAGGTCGGGACGTCGGCTTGTTTCTTCGGCCGGGGGTGTTTCGAAATGGAATAAAAGAGTTCGAGATCTTTCTCGCGCGTCTGCTTGAACATAAACGCTCGCAGCGGCTTGGCGGCGCGGTCCAGCGCCACCTGTTGCGAAATTTGCTTCTTCATATAGGGCTGCACCGCCGTCGTGTTGATCGTGGTGATCACGGGGTTCATCACGAAAAACGTCAGCAGCAAGGCGAGCCCGATCAGTACCTGATTCGGTGGGACCTGCGCGGTTCCCAATGCGGTGCGCACGAACGAAAGAACGATGATGATGCGCGTGAACGAGGTCATCAGCACCAGCAACGTCGGGGCGAGCGCGAGAACGGTGAGCAACAACAGCACCTGCAAAGCGCCGACCACTTGCTGTGGCGAGTGCGCTTGCCCCAGGCCGATACTCAGCGAGGGAATCGGCGGCAGCGGAGCCGTCGGCGCGGTCGCGGCCGCAACGAACGCGGGGGCGAGCAGCAGCACCGCAAAACCGAGTGCCGCTCCGAGGTAAGCGAAACGACGCGCCTTCACCGTTTGCTCCAGGGAAGCGAAAGGAGCGAACTCCAGGCACGCTTGGTAACGTCGAAGCCGGCTCGCTGGGCGGCCATCCAGCCGTCGATTTCCTCGGCGGGTATCTCCATCACGTTCCGCGTGCCCGTGGTCGCGCTGGAGACGAGCAAGTAGCGAGAGCCGACTTTAATGACGTGCAGCGCTCCATGGGCGCCGAGCGGCGTCGATTCCAGCACCGTCACCAGGCGTCGATCTGCCGAGAGGACGATGCGCCCCCGGCCGAGTGCTTTGACGAGTGCGGCAAAGAGCAGCAAAACGACGGCGACGACGATCAGCGCAAAGATGTATTGAGCCCAAAGATGCGTCGTCATGAAACCGCTCCGCGGACTCCGCTAGCCGACCTGGGGATTCAGCTCGCTGATTTTCACCGCGTATTTGTCATCAACGACCACCACTTCCCCACGCGCAATAAGAATATTATTGACGTAGATGTCGATCGGATCGACGGCGAGCTTATCGAGTTCGAAGACGCTTCCTTGCTGGAGCGAAACGACGTCACGAAGCTGCATCACGGTCTTGCCGAGAATCGCCCGTACTTGCAACGGCACGTCGTGAACGAGATCGAGATTCGCCTGCCCGGCCGGAGTTTTCTTCGATTGCGTCGGCACGATCGGCGCGAATTGCGCGGGCGCGGCGGCGATCGGAGGCGCTGTCGGTTTCGTCGGCCCCGACGGAGCGGCAACCGAGCCTGCGGCGACTGGTGTCGGCTCCTCCGAACTGCCAAGTTTCGAGAGCGTGATTGCCGCAAAGTCGACGGCGATACGCGGCGCGAGATCGTTTTCCAGCTGGATCGGCGCGCTATACGATTGGAATGGCGGCGGAGGCAACAACGTCGCATCGCTGCATAACTCGGCGTGGATGCCGGCGGTCGACGCACCGATTTCCTCGGCGAGACGTTCGGCCATCGCTACGGCGATCTGCGAGACCGTCTCCGAAGCGATCGAGAGCTGCATCGGGCCGAGTTCACCGACCGATTCCTCGCCGCCGAGCATCATGCCGACGATATGCGCGAGATCGTCGCGCTGGAATCGGACGACTAACTGAGCGCCGAGCACGGGAATCTCACCGAGAGCGACGAGCTCGTCGCCCTCGGTGTGAATCGAACCCTCGTGGTCGGCTCGGACGCTCGCTCCGGCGACCGCGGCTTGTTCGACCAAGCGCCCGAGAACGGTCGCCGCAGCGGCAAACATCGTGTCGGCGAGATTATCGATCTGCATCATCGTCGCTTATTCGTCCTCATTCGTGAGCGCACCGGCAACCTTCATAGCATAGCGATCTTTATAGACCCCCGGGAAGAGGTGGTACTTCTCCCGTTCGTTGACTTTCCCCACCAGCGGATGCGAGGTTTCGTTATCGAGAACGACGACGTCGCCGAGCTGGAGCGAAACGAGATCGCGCAGCGAGAGCGTCGTGCGGCCAAGTTCGACTTCGAGATCGATATCCGCCCGCTCGACGTTTCGTTCTAACTGAGCGACATCATCTTCGGTCATTCCTCGCCCGGCGATCACCGTCGGCGACCACTGGAAATCGGTGAGCTGTTGGCCGATCGACTGTAAAACGAGGTAGGGCAGACAGAAATTCATGACGCCCGCCATATCGCCGACCTTCAGTTCCATCGAGACGTAGGCGATGATCTGGTCGAGCGGGATGATGCGCGGAATAAACTGCGGGTTGGAATCGAGCGCTTCGATCTTCAGCGAGAGGGTGAGCAGATAGTTCCAGGATTCGCGATAGCTGTTGAGCATGCGGGCCATAAAGCGCTGCATGAGCGTGCGCTCGATATCGGTGAGATCGCGAAGCTTCGGCGGAAACCAGCCCGGGCCGCCGAGGAGGCGATCGATGATCGAAAAGACGAGATTGAGATCGACCTGGACGATGCCGCTGCCCGGCAAGGGATCCATCGAGAAAATCGCCAGAATCGACGGAATCCCAATCGAAGCGATGAAATCACCGTAACTGATCTGTTCGATCGAAACGATCGTCGCTTCGACGCGCGTACGTAGATAGACCGAGAGCGAGTTATTGAGCAAGCGCGTGAAATTTTCGTGCAGCGTCCGCAGCGTCTGCAATTGATTATTGGAAAACTTGTCGAGCCGCTTGTTAAAGCGGAAGTCGAACGACTTGATGCGACGGCTTTCAATGGTTTCGAGCTGCGATTCTTCGCTGCCGAGTTGATTGATGAGGGCGTCGATCTCTTCTTGCGATAAACTCGACATAACGCGCTCCTAGCTCTTGCCCGTAGGTTTGACGGAAGGGTGAGTGGCGGGCTTTTTCGCCGCAGGAATGAAACGATCGGTCCGCGCAGTCGGCTGCGGAACGTCGCTCTCGTTTAAGATCACGATGTCGACGCGACGATTTTCTTTGCGACCGGCGGCGGTCGCGTTGCTGACGCGCGGGTGATACTTCCCGTATCCCGCAGCGGCAATTCTCGTCGGCTCGAGCCCGTCTTGTTCGACGAGGTAGCGCACGACGTTGACCGCACGGGCGGTCGAGAGCTCCCAATTCGAGGGATACCGCGCGGTATGGATCGGAACGTTGTCGGTATTGCCTTCGACGCGGATCGGATTGGTCGTCTTCTTGAGGAACCCGGCGACCGTATCGAGGATTTTCAGCGTCTGCGGCCGGATACGCGCGCTTCCGCTATTGTAAAACGATTGATCCGAGAGGAGCGTCACCACCAATTTATGCCGCTCCCGGCGGATTTGCACCTGGTGCTGCAGTTGGTTCTTCTGCACGTACCGTTCGAGCTCGCGCTGTAAGGTCGGGATGTTTGCGTTCGCCCCGAACGATTGCTGGCCGTTGCTTCCGCCGTTGGGCGGCTGATTGATCGACCAGACATTATTGAAGCCGCCGGAGACCGATTTCGCGAAGGCCTGGACCTTGACGCGGCTGATCGTCGACATTGCGAAGAGAATGATAAAGAGCGCGAGCATGAGGGTGATCATGTCGGCGTACGTGAGCAGCCAACGCATCATCCCGGCCGTTTCGACTTGTTGCTCCTTTTGTTTGTTGTGGAGCTTCGATTCGGCCGCGCGCGCCGCGGTCTTTACCGGTTGTGCCATCGATCGGCGTTACGTCGAACTCGCCGCGAGCTCGTCGGTGGCAACGGCCCCGCCCTCTTCCACGTGCGCTTCGCGGTCGCGCGGGTCGAGGAAGGCGAGCAGTTTCTCTTCGAGCAGTCGCGGATTGTCGCCGGCTTGAATCGCGAGGATGCCTTCGATCATAATTTCGCGCAGGAGCAAAAGCTCGCCGTTGCGCTCTTTAATTTTCGTGGCGATCGGCAACCAGAGCAAATTGGCGAACATGATGCCGAAGAACGTCGCCACGAAGGCCTGTGCGGTGGCAACGCCGATGGAACCCGCGATATTGGTGCTGTCCGCTGCGGAGGCCAACCCCTTGAGCATTCCGATAAGGCCGAGCACGGTGCCGATGATACCGAGGGTCGGCGAGTACCCGCCGAGGCAGGTGAAGACCGACTCCGCTTTCGCCCCGCGCTCCTGATTGTTGCTAACCTCGGTTTCCAAAACTTTACGAATGATCTCAGTGTCGCGGCCGTCAATGACGAGCTGAATTCCTTTGCGCATGAACTCGTCGTCGAGCGCGGCCGCCTCGTTCTCCAGCGCGAGCAACCCTTCGCGACGCGCCTTCTCGGCGAATGCCACCAGCGTGGCGATGACGTCGCGCTCGTGATAGTTGCGCGTCGTGAATGCGGTCTTAAAACCGCCGAAGAAGCCGTCGATGAAAATACGCCAAGGGAACGACGTGATCGTCGCGCCGAGCGTCCCGCCGATAATGAGCACGATCGCTTCCCAGCGACCAAAGATGATCCCGGGGTCAGTGCCGCCGACCGCTCCGGCAAGCGCAATGGCGCCAAAGCCAAGGAGTAGGCCAACGATAGTCGCGATATCCAAAACTCAGCGCTCCAATCTGTTCCGCATCACGCCCCCTAGCGAACCGACTCGGCCGGGCCGTAGATTCTTCGCTTGAAGTCGACGATTTTCTTCTGAATCTCCAGCATCGAATCGCGCACCAGGAGCTTGTTCCCGGAGGTTAGCGTGACGACGGTATCGGGCGTCTCCTCGACGGCTTCGATGAGGTCGCTGTTGACCATGACGGTGCCGCCGTTGAGGCGCTGAAGGACGATCACGCCGAGGGGTTAGCGCCCCTCGGCGTGAAGGCCTGCACGCTCGCGCGAACCTTAGTTCTCGCTCGCCTGCAAGTGCGTGACCGTGATCAGGTTCTGATCGGCGGTCGTGATGCCGCGGGTGTTCGCTTCGAATGCACGTTGCGCCGCGATCATCTTGGTGAACTGATCGGCGAGAGAAACGTTGGACTGCTCCAACGCCCCCGAGACGATCGAGCCGAGACTACCCGTGGTGGCAGTTCCGACCTGTGCGAGCCCGGAGTTCGCCGTCTGCTGGAAGAAATTGCTTCCGACCCGGTTGAGGCCTTGCTCGTTCTGGAAGGTCGCCAGCGCGACTTGCGCGAGCGCCTTCTGCTGACCGTTGGTGAACGATCCGGTAATCGTGCCGTCCTGCCCGACCGTGATGTTCGAGAGGATGCCGGCCTGATAGCCGTTCTGGGTCAGGGTATTTGCCGTATAGGTGCCCGCCAAGCTCGCATTATTCGAGAAGTCGAGCCCGATCGGCCCCAGGGCTGGCGTGCCGCCGCCTGCGGTTGGAGCGACCGAGTTATTCCCGGTGCCCGGCCCCCACGAGGTGACGTTCAGCTGGTTCCCTTGCTGGATCGACGTCAGCGCCCCGGCGGTATGGAAATCGCCGGTCTGTGTCGCCCCACCGATCGATGTACCCGCTGCGGTCGTCTCGATCGAAGAGGTATTGATGAACTGACCGTTCTGATCGAAGTAGGCGTAGCCGATCGTTCCTGCGGTCCCGGTTCCGTAGGTCGGTGCCGTGACGGCACCGCCCGCCGCGACGCTCCCCGGCGTCTTGATCGTCTGGAAGGTCGTCCCGTCGGCGAAACTGACGCTGACTTTCCAACGGGTCGCCGGCGTCCGGACGTTCCCGCTCGCGTCGGTGACGCTGCTCGGTAATCCGCTCGTGCCGCCGGTTACCCCGAGGGTCGTCGTCGACCCTGCGGTGAGCGCTCCTGCGAGCGTTACGGTATCGGCACCGATTTGAATCGTCGATCCCGCCGAGGCCGTGACGACGGCACCGGAGTTGGTATCGACCAGCGTCGCTGCGGTGCCCGCACCATTGACGGTGATTTGAATCGTGTCGTTGGCCTGGGTGGTTGGGCTGACCGCAACAGTGGCGATGTTGCCTACTGTGCCTGCCGTCACCGCGGTGGTTGCGGCGGTCGCACCTGCGGCGTCGGGGGTGTAGGTGATCGTCGCCTGGTGCGCGACCCCGAGCGAATCGTAGATCGTCGTCGAGATGGTGTACGGCGACCCGTTCGTCGGCGCGCCCCCGACCGAGTAGTTGAGCGCCTGCGCCCACTGCGTCTGGTCGAGATTGCCACCGAAGGAGACGTCGAAGACCTTATCGGTCGACGTCGGGCCCGTCTTCACGCCGAAGCCGGTCCCCGTCGCCTGCTCCTGTTGGCCGAGCGGAATGGTGATCGCACCGGGGACGCCGGTCGCCGTGATCTGCCCCTGTGCGTTCGCCATATAGCCTTGCACCGCCAGGCCGCTGCCCGGATCGTAGAGCAGGCCGTTCTGGTTGAGCGAGAACGCGCCGCTGCGCGTGTAACTCGGCGTGCCGGTTCCGTTCGCGTTGGCGAGAACGAAAAAGCCGTTGCCGTTGATCGCGAGGTCGGTATTGACGCCGGTCGTTTCGAGCCCGCCCTGATTGAAGAGCGTGTCGATGGTGTTGACCTTGACGCCGAGCCCGATCTCCTGCGGATTGACGCCGCCGTTGGTGGTCGTCGGGCCGCTCGCGTAGCCGATTTGATTGTAGAACTGATCGGCGAACGTCATGCGCTGGCCCTTAAAGCCGTAGGTGCCGATGTTCGCGATGTTATTGCTCAGGAGATCGATCCAGCTCTGGTAAGCATTGAGACCGGATATCCCCGTATAGAGCGAGTCAAATCCCATGTTTATTGACCTCTCAGTTGGGAAGCCCCGTGACGCGTCATTCGATCGGCGTCACGGCCGAGGCTCCGCGCTGCGGTCCGCCCCGGATGAGTGATAACGTTGTTCATGCGATCACCGCCGCCGAATCGATATTCGTAAAAAGATTGTCTTTTAACGAATTCCGATCGACCGCCGTGATCACGGTGCGATTGGTCACGCTGACCACCATCGCAACGTCGCGCAGGAGGAAGAGCGATTGCTTCGCCCCCTTTGCCGCAGCTTTGTCGGTCATCGCGTTGATTTTGGCAACATCTTCATTCGAAAGCGCGATGTTGCGCGATTGCAAACGCGCGGTCGCGTGCGCCGAAAAGCGCACGTCGCCGGAGCTTGCGGTTCGGTCGAGGATCGAGCGAAAACTCTCGCCTGGGGGTATCTCGACCGGGCGCCCGACCGGGCGCGGTGCAGGCCCCGGAAGGATCGTGCCGGGTTGTTGAACCGAGGCGATCTCTTTGGGATCCATCGTTTAGCTTCCGATACCGACGATCTGCTGCGTCGAGAAAAGCAACGGATTGCCGTTGTTGTCGGTGAGCGGTTGCCCGTTGCTACCGTTGAGGGTAAAGAACGGTTGTCCGTTCTGCACCGTAATCGAAGCGACGGTTCCGGTTACGGTCGAGGTGCCGCCCGACGTGCCGGCGGCTCCCGTGTTTGCGGTTACCGTTTTGCCCAGCAATGCCGAGGCTTGCATCACCCCGAAATTCGAGGTGAAGGATTGGAACGAGCTGGCCAGGTTCGTCTGCGCCGAGAGCGCTTGGAACTGCGCGAGCTGCGTTACCGATGCGGTGGGATCCTGCGGTGCGGTTGGGTCTTGGTTCTGCAACTCCGCAGTGAGTAGTTGCAAGAACGTGTTCAGGCCGACGTCGGACGAGTTACTCGTCGCCGCCGGATTCGAGGGCTGTGCGATCAACGAGTTAATCGGTAACGTCGTTGAATTCACGGGTGTCGCCATTGTTATCTCCTTAGGCGAGATAGTTATAGAGCGCATTTCCGTCGGCGGAGAGCATCCCCGCGTTCGAAGATACGAGTGCGTCGGTCGGCTGCGCCGCCGGTGCACCGATTTCGTGGATCGTGAATCTGCGGCCGAGGCCGGGGCCTTTGCCGTCGTTACCGCGATCCTGGTGTTTGCCGCCCGATAGATCGACCGAGAAACCGGTTAATTTCAAACCGGAGTCGGCGAGGCTACGAGCGAGCTGTTGATGGTTGGCGAGCAACGCGGTGCGCGTGTCGGCGTTCTGAGCGACGACGTTTGCAGTGACGTTGGTACCGCTGACCGTGAGTCTGACCGCCACCTCTCCGAGGTGCTCGGGCACGAGTTTGATCTGCATCTGCGAACTGCCGTCGAGGGCGGTGCGCATATGCATCCCGGCGATCATTTGCTCGGCGAGCGCTTGCACGTCGAGCGGTTGCGGAGCCGGCGCGGCGACGCTCGGCGCGGCCGCGTTTGTTGCCCCGTGCAACGATGGGAGCGTAAACCCGAGCGCCGCGTTCGACGTCTGGTTTCCGAATGAACTCGAATCGCGCCCGTTCGGCGAGCCGAAGCCCGAGGAGAGGTGCGAACCGCTCGAACCCGTGCCGCTCTCCGCCGCCGCCGTCAGCGCCGCCGTCAAGCGGAGCATCTGGTTGGAATCGAGTTGGCCTGGGCTCGAAACGCCGGTGAGACTCGCCGGTGCGAGGCCCGCCGAGGCGAGGGTTGCCGATGCGAAGCTCGGTGGTGAGGACGGTTCGCCGACGGCGGCTCGCGCCGCAGTCAGGGTCGCGTCGGCACCCGCTGCACGGGCGATCATACGCCCGAGCAGATCGAGGTTCTGCCCGGCATTCGAGGTGGTTGGGACGCTTGGGGCGCTTGCGGAGGGGTTGCGCTCCGGCGTCGGTCCCGCATGCGGGAGTACCGGCGGGGGAGGCGCTGCAAAATTCGCGAGCGTCATCGGCGTCGGGGGAGAAGCGCTCGTACTCGGCGCGGGCCGTGCCTTTGCCGGGTCCGGAGCGGGGAGAGCCATCGTTTGCACGACGGACGTGGAAGGCGGGGAGATCGAATCGCCGTTATCCGAAACGCCCTTGCTCGCGACGGCAAGGTCTTGAACGAGCGCGCCTGGAGAACGATGGTTCGGGAGCGACGAGAGCAACGACGAAAGAGCCGCATCGATCGCGAGCGTACGCGCGTTCGGCGGTGTGGTCGTCGTTGGGGCCGGGGGTTCTTTCGCCGATTTGGCGTCCAAGAGCGTACCCGAGATCTCGTTCTTCTGCCCCTCGATTGTCGTTTGCCCTCGCGCTAATCCGTTGACGATGCCGGTGAAGCGTTGCACGAGGGTCGCAGCCTCTTGCTGCGCCGACGTCGGTGGTGCCGTACCGGGTGGAGAGAGCGCGCTGGCAAAGGCAGTCGCGAACTTCTTCGCTACTGCATCTCTCGTCGCAGGCGAGGCTTTCGCAGCCGTTGCAGCTGCTTGCCCGATCTGCATCGAGAGCGTGTTGATGAATTCGGCAGGGGATACACCGCTTGCGAAAAGCGATGTGAGCGCAGCCGTGGGGTCATTCGGTGTCGAAGCTTTTGCCGCTTTCAAGCGCGCCTCCAACGCCGCCGAGAAGGAACCACCGAACATATCGGTGCCGACGCGAAGCGGTGAAAGATCGAGCGATGAAAGCAGTGCTTGGAGACTGATTGCACCTGTGGATGCGGCTCTGCCGCTGCCGAGGAGTGGAGTTGTTATTTTCTGTCACCTCCTTCCGAGTAGACTCCAGTTCGGGTTATCGGCCGGCAGGCAACGGCTCCTTAACGGCCTCGCGCAGCGCGGTGAGGCGACGGGTAAAGCCGGCGAACTCCTCGGGCGCCAGGGCCTGCTCGGCATCCGAGAGCGCTCGATCGGGCTGCGGATGGACCTCGAGAATCGCCCCGTCGAGCCCGGCGGCGGCCGCCGCGAGCGCCATCGGCACGACCAGGGAGCGGCGCCCGGTCGCATGGCTCGGATCGACGATGACCGGGAGGTGGGTCAATTCGCGTAACCGGAGCGCGCCCGCGAGATCGAAGAGGTTCCGGGTGTGCCGGTCGAAGCCGCGCAGCCCGCGCTCGCAGAGCACGACCCGAGCGTTCCCTTCCATCAAGATATACTCGGCCGCGGCGAGCAACTCGTCGAGCGTCGCCGCGGGGCCGCGCTTCAGCAGGATCGGCTTCCCGCTCCGCGCCGCGGCACGTAGCAGCGCGACGTTCTGCATGTTCCGCGCCCCGATCTGCAGCATCGCGACGCGCGCGGCGGTGAAGGGCACGTCCTCGACCGCGAGCACTTCAACGACGGTCGGCAGGGCGTGGCGAGCCGCAGCCCGTTCGATGAGGAGCACCCCCTCGTCGCCGAGCCCTTGGAAGCTGTACGGCGAGGTGCGCGGTTTATAGGCGCCCCCGCGAAGCAGCGCCGCGCCCCCCGCCGCGAGAAGCGCGGCGGAGCGCTCGATCTGCTCCTCGCTCTCCACCGCGCACGGCCCGCCGATCGCGACGAAGCCGCCGTCGCCGAAGCGCACCCCGCCGACCTCGACGACGCTGCGTTGCCCGTTGAATGCTGCGAGAGGATACACGACTTCTTCTCCTTGGCGCTCCGGCGCCGCGACTCGATACAAACAAAAAACCGTCCGGTGCTACGGACGGTCTCTACGAACGATCCCTTACGGGAGCGACGACGACCTACCTCACCGGCGAATGCGCTCCGGAGAGTTGCCACCACCACGCGAACGTGCGATGCGTCATCATGTGCTGCGTATGCTACAGGGCCGCGGCCGGGTTGTCAACGGCAGAGCGAGCGTGCGGAGCCGCGCGATCCCTACTGCTTCGTAAACCCTGCGAGCGCGCCGCTTCTATCGAGCGTAAAGCGCAGGTCCAGGTGCCCGTTGGCGAAGGACGCGAGATAATCGTAGGCACGATATCCATCGATGACTGCGCGGTCGCGGAATGTCAAGCGGCGGAGCGCACCGAGGCGAGTGAAGACCTGCGCGTCGATCTGCGCGATCGCAGTCGGCGTGAGCGCGGCGGCCATCTGTGGGGTGAGATGCGCGTCGCTCTGCTTCCCGACGAGTAATCCGCGCAGGAACGACGCGAAGCGACGCGTGAGCGCCGGGTTCGGGTCGGGAATCGCCTTCCCCGACGCATCGTGTGCGGCGACGACGAGCGCGGCAAACTGTTTGGGATAATAATGCTCGAAGACGAGGTTATCGGGTCCCGAGGTTGCGAAATCGAAGGCATTGCCAAGCGCTACGACGGCGAAGCCGTCGCGCGGGATCATCTCGTTATCGCCCTCGAACCCGGGGAGCCCGCCGTGGTGGCCGACCAGCGTGCGATTGCCGAACGCGAAGGTCATCACGCCGTATCCGTACCGTGCATTTCCAAACCCGCTTGCCGGGCGCGCGACCTTCGCCATCTCCGCGAAAGTCGCCGGTGCGAGCAGCCTTCCGTCCATCAACGCGCGATCGAAGCGCGCGAGATCGCCGACGGTGGAGAGGATATCGCCGCATGCGTAATACCAACTCGGATCTCCCGGGTTCGCCACGGTCGCTCCCTCGCGCGTTTTGTAGCCCAACGCGAGCGGGCGCCCCGCGGGCGCGTTGCCGACGAAGGTTGAGTGCATGTTCGCCGGGATAAAAATCGCGCGGCGCTCGTAGGCGGCAAGCGACTCTCCGGAAAGCTTGGCGACGATGAGTCCGAGCGCGACGTAATTCGTATTGCTGTACTCGAAATGCGTTCCCGGCACGAAATCGAGCGGTCTCGCCGCCATCGCCGCGAGAATCGCCTGCGGCGTCGTCGGTTGCGCGACGCGCCCCCGAGCGAGCGCAGCATCGAGGTAGTTCGGAATGCCGCTCCGATGCATCAGCAACTCGGCGATCGAAATATTTTTCCAGGCGACGAACTGCGGAAGATAGCGCGTCACCGATGCGTGCAGGTCGATCTTCCCCGCTTGCACGAGTTGCATGACCGCAGTTGCGGTAAACGTTTTCGTAATCGAGCCGATGTGAAAGATCGTCTGCGGCGTCACCGGAAGCGAACGCGCGAGGTCGGCCTCGCCTGCGGCGAAGCGATCGACGATCTTTCCGTTTCGCAGGACCGCAACGGCGAATCCCGGCGCCTGGGCGCGCGGTTGCAGCTGTCGCAACGAGGGCGCCAGCGGCACGATTGCCGCCGCGACGAGCGCCGCTGCGAGGCGATGCACGTTAGAGGCCGTTCGGGAAAAAGAGTCCCGCGATTTTACCCTTCGTGTCGATCGCGACCCGCATGATCAATGAATGGCCGGCGCTAAAGCGCAGCAGATAATCGGTGACGCGATAGCTCGGCGTGGTGTGGTCGGCGGCATCGAGAATCGCCGTCGGTCTCCCCAAAGGTACGAGCTGCTTCGCCAAGCCCGACAGCACCGCCGGCCCCAGCAACTGGTTCATACGCGCATCGAAGAGCGCGCTCTCGATCTTTCCTGCCTGCAGATTCGTGAAGAGCGAGCGCGCGAAGGCGAGCCGCTTCGGCGAGAGGGCAGTAGGCGCGGGCGTCGGCATCGCGGTTGCAACGGGGGCGGGGCTCGCGGCGAAAGCGCCGGCCGGAAAAGCGATAAGCGCGGCGATAAGGGCGCGCCCTACAATCGGAAAACTCATGGCTCATCCTACCACATTCGTCGGCCGATGTTTCACCGGCGTCCTCGCGCGGGCGAAGCAACGCCGCCCCTCGAAGCACGCGCGGTGGATCGAGCATTTCAAGAAGCCTGCGCGCTGGAAGCCGCCGGCGAACGCGTGGCCGCCCGCGATGCGTACATTGCGATCCTCTCCGCTGACCCGACGCATCTCGGCGCGCTGACGAACCTCGGGACCTTGCTCACCTATAGCGGTTTCAAGCGAGCCGGACGGCTCGCATACGCACAAGCGGTTGCATCGCATCCGAAGGATCGGCGCGCGCGCACGAATCTCGCCGCCGCGCTGCTCGACGAGGGCGACGCCGCCGCGGCGCTCGAGCAGTACGAGGCCGCACTCGCTATCGATGCGCGATCGGCCGACGCACACCAAGGGCTCGCGCTGCTTCACGCGCGCGACGGCGCCTGGGAGCGCGCGCGCGCGCACGCGCGGATCGGCTTCGGAGCGCAGCCGATCCGGCGCGCCCCCGCGCGTGGGAGCGCGCCGCGAACGCCGCTGCTCCTGCTGCTCTCCGCGCTCGGCGGAAACGTCGATACCGAGCGCATCATCGATGCCGAGCGTTTCGCGTGCGACGTTCTCGTGGCGGAGTTTTACGAACCGCAGATGCAGATCGGCGCGTATCACGCGATCTTCAACGCGATCGGCGATGCCGAGCGCTGCGGCGAGGCGCTCTCCGGGGCCCGACGTTTTCTCGAAACGCGTCGAGAACGGGTTTTCAACAGCCCCGACGCGGTCGGCGCGAGTTCGCGCGCGCGCAACGCCGCGCGCATGGCGACGATCCCAGGGCTGCTCGCGCCGCGCACGGTGGAGATGAGCCGAGAGCGCGTGGCGACGGCATCCTTCGATTTTCCGATTCTCCTACGATCGCTGGGATTTCACACCGGCGAGCACTTCGAACGGGTCGAGCGCCGCGACGATCTCCCCGCGGCGCTCGACGCGCTGCCCGGCGACCCGCTCCTCGCCATCGAATATCTCGACACGCGTTCGGCCGACGGATTCTTTCGCAAGTACCGCGTGCTCATCGTCGGCGACCGGCTCTACCCGATCCATCTCGCACGCTCGCAGCAGTGGAAAGTTCACTACTTTTCGGGGGAAGGAACGGAAGATCGCGAGGAACTTGCCTTTCTCGCCGACATGCATGCAGCGCTCGGCGAACGCGCCGTCGCGCTCCTCGAGCGGATCCGTCGTACGCTCGGGCTCGATTACGGCGGGATCGATTTCACGATCGATGCCGAGGGCGGCGTCGTGCTCTTCGAAGCGAATGCAACGATGAATCTCTTCGCTCCGCCCGTCGGTGCCGCACCGGAGCGGCGGCGCGCATTCGAAGCGGTGCGCGCGGCGGTTAGCGCGCTCCTCGCCGCACCGGGCGACGGCACGCAGTAGCGACCTCACCGATCCGCGGCGGATGCGGCCGCGCGCCCCACGTGACCCGAAGATAGGCAACGACGTCGGCGATCTCGCGGTCGCTCAACACCGCGCACCAGCCCGGCATCGCCGCACCGTTTGCGCGTCTCCCCCAAGCGACGGCGAGGAGCGCCGCGCGCGTGTCGAGGGCGGCGCCGATGCGCAGGCCCGGTGCGACGCCCGCAACTCCTTCGCCGCGCGCGCCGTGACAGGTCGAACATTGCTGACGATAGATCGCGCCGCCGTCGTACGCCGAAACGAGTGCGCCGGAATCGGTAGCGTTCGACGGCGCGCGATGCGCGCAGCCGGTAGAGAGTATGGCGAGCGCGAGCGCCGCAGCAATGCCGCGGAGGCGTTTACACACGTTCGGCGGTCGCCGGTTGAATGAACTGCACGTCGCGGCGCCGTTGCAAGAGCCCTTCGATAGCCGTAAGATCGTTCGCTCGCGGACGCATGAGCAGCACCACGATCCCACGGCGTCGCGCGAGCGCGGTCGCCTGTTCGAGCATATAGGTGATATATGGAACCGAATCGCGATCGTCGATGCGCACGTCGCGACGGATCAGGCGAATCTCCGAACGCGTAAACGCTCTGGGATCGCTCGCTCCGCGTTCGTCGAAGAGGACCAACGTGCTTCCCGCGAGCGTCGCGATCGTGCGGTCGGGGTGCTGCGTCGCAATTCCGAGAAAACCACCGAACTCATGTCGCCAGCGCCTGAGTTCCGAAGCGTTCGGAGCGCGTGCGACCTGAATGAAGAGTTCCTCTCCACGCGCGTGCGCGAAGGCTGCGACGCGGCGGGCGTCGCGCGCGCGCGGATCGAGAATGACGCCGATCGGGAAGGGAGCATCGAGCACCGCTCGTTCGTCGGCGAACGACGAACCGCAGATCCCAACCATCGCGACCAAACGCGCCGGTCCCGGAATAAATCCGCGGCGAGGCGTTCGCCCCGCAATCACGGGATCGTTGCTGAAGAGATCGCGCCGCGCCGGACCCGAGGGAGCGAGGCGTGGCAGCGCCGTCGGTTGCGGAATCGGCGGGGGTTTCGGCGGATGCAGCGCCCCGTATGCGAAGGCCCACAGCGCGAACGCGGCGACGAGAGCCCAGAAGATCGAACGCGCGTTCACGCGCGTTCTTCCGTTGGTCGACGCGTCGCGATCTCCTGAATCAGCGAGACGAGCAACACGTTGGCGACGAGCGAACTACCGCCGTAAGAGATAAAGGGCAGCGTAATTCCGGTCAGCGGGACGAGCCCGGCAACGCCGGCGACGATGATCGCGACTTGAAAGCCCAGCGTCGCCGCCAACCCCACCGCGAGTAAACTGGCAAATGCGTCGGGTTGCTCGCGTGCCACGCTCACCGCGCGTCGTACCAACGCCAGGTAGAGCGCGAGAATCGCGACGATCCCGAGCCATCCGAACTCCTCGGCGATCGCGGCAACGATATAATCGGTGCTGACGTCGGGAATAAATCCCGGGTGCCCGAGCCCCAGCCCGGTTCCCAACAGTCCGCCGGCGGCGATTGAAAAATAGCTCTGCGCCTCCTGATATCCCGCGCCGTACGGGTCGGCGAAGGGGTGCAGCCAGACGGCAATACGCTCGTGCACGTACGGGAAATGCAGGGCCGCCCAAAACGCAACCAGGGCGAAGACCGCGGCGGCGCCGAGCGCGAGATCGGTGCGCCGCGTCGCCGCGTAGAGCGTCGTCAGCAACGTGCAGAGCAGCAAGGCACCCATGCCGAGATCGCGCTGCACGACGAGGAGCCCGATCGATGCGCCCCACCCCAAAAAGAGCGGCCCGAGGTATTTTGCATTCGCGCGCAACGACCACCAACGGGCCTTCGCGATGGCATCGCCCATCTCGGCGAGATAGGCGGCGAGAAAAAATACCAACAGTAATTTGATGATCTCGACCGGTTCTACATGGAGCGAACCGATGCGAATCCATAACTTCGCGCCGTTCACACGCTCGCCGAAGATCGCCGTGGCGGCGACGAGCGCGAGCGAGAGCACGATCCAGGTGTATTTCACCGTCGCGATGCGCCGAAAACGGGCGAGATAGGGTTGGAGCACGGTCGCGATGCCGAAGGCGATGCAGATCCACACCAATTGTTTGCGCGCGAGCGCCGGAGAGAGACGCGCGAGCAGCACCTCCCCGAAGAGCACGAGCACGATCGTCGCGAAGGGAAAGAACCAATCGCGCCGGCTGCCCCGCGCGTGGCGAAACGCCCAAACCGCGGCGAGCGACACGGCGAGCGCGACGAGCCAGGGCGAACCGGTCAACACGCTCATCCGCCGATCTCCACGATTTCCAGCCGCGTCGCGCCGCAGTCGATTTCGTCGCCCACGCGCAATTCGATCGCCCCTTCAAAGGCCTCGCCGTTGAGAAAGGTACCGTTCGCGCTGCGAAGATCGCGTAAGTAGAGCACCCCCTCCTCGGCCTCCAGGCGAGCGTGTCGGCGGCTCACGTCGCCATCTTGCAGTTGCACGTGACAGGATCCGGCACGCCCGACGAGCGCGGGTGTCAGCACGCGCAACTCGCGCCGCTGCGTACCTTCATAGACGAACATACGAACCGCAATCGGGGTAAGGTCGCCGATCGGCTCGCGGGCATCGGCGCGACGCAAGAAACCGATGGCGGCAACCGCGCCGAGCGCCGCCGTAATGCCGAGCGTGTCGAGACGCACCCATGCGGCGTGGATTTCAGTCACGTATCTCTACGCGCAGTCGTGTGTTGCCGACCGTAATTTCGTCGCCGTCGCAGAGAACGCGGCGTTCGATGCGCTCGTCGTTGATATAGGTGCCGTTCGTCGATTCGCAATCGACGATCGTCGCCTCACCGTCGCGAATATCGATGCGCGCGTGTATCCGCGAGATGCCCGGATCGAGCAGGAAGATATCCGAGGATTCGCTGCGGCCGATGACGGTGCTCTCCTCCAATGCAAAAATACCGTAGGCCGGCGTTCCCTGCACCATGTGCAAGAAGAAGCGGTGGGCGACCTCGCTATCGATCGATTCTTCCACCGTCGGTTCGGGCTCGACGCGCACGTCGACGGTGCCGACGGGTAGTTCGGGGCGAGCGATCATTCGAACGCGCGCCGGGCCGTCGGAGAATGCGATGCCGACGCGGGCCGCGCAATCCTCGAGCAAATCGGCCCACTGGCGTTCGAGGTAGTCGCGATGCTCTCCGAGCCGCTCGTAATCGACTTCGCTGACGCGCGCTTCGTAGGCGCTCGGAGCGCGATTGGCGCCGTCGACCGAACTCCGTGTCTGCGCCTCCATCACCGTCACGAGTTTTCGAGCGATCTGCGCCGGTTCGAGGTCGCTGGGGAAGGTGCGCGCGAAGGCCCGCTCGACGAAGTCGGCGAGGTTTCGTTCGATGCGCGCGAACCAATTCACCGACGGCGCTCCAGAGCTGCTGCGAAAAAGCCGTCCCGTCCGTCGACCGGCGCGGTCAGCAGGTCGCCGTTCGCATCGCAATAGGGAGCGAGTGCGTCCGGCGCGGGAACGCGCGCGAAATTTCCCTCGGCGAGAAAAGCGTCGACGACGGCGGTGCTCTCGCGCTCCTCGGTCGAGCAGACGGCGTAGACGAGGCGACCGCCCGGTTTGACGTGCGCCGAGACCGTCGAGAGCAACGCCGATTGCAACGTCGCCATCCGTTCGGCATCCTCGGGGCGACGCCGCCAGCGCGCCTCGGGATGCCGCGCGATGACGCCGATCGCGGTGCAGGGCGCGTCGAGCAAGACGCGATCGAAGAGCATCTCCGCGGGAACGAGCGTCGGATCGGCGGCATCGCCGATGACGACCGCGGGGAGCGGGAGCTCCGCAACCCGTGCGAATTTTTCGAACCGTTGTTGCAAGACGGCGATTTTGCGCGCGTCGCGATCGACGCAGGTGAGCGATCCGCCCGCCCCAATCCGCACGCCGATCTGCAGCGCCTTATTGCCGCGGCCGCTGCAACAATCGAGAATCCGCTCACCCGCCCGTGGGTCGAGCAGATCGACGATCGCCGCCGAGCTCTCCGACTGCATCCAGAAGGGGAGCGCCTCGCTTTCGACGAGATCGAGCGCCGCCGATTCGCTCGCCCGCACGACCACCGCGTCGCGCGCCAACGACGAGCGGCTCGCATCCATACCGCGCGATGCCATCATCGCGAGCACTTCATCGGCGTTCCCCAGCCCTACCAGCGCGTGGGCGGCGGGATCGTTCGCTTCGCGGCAGATTCGTTCGACCATTTCGTCGCCGAAGCGCGCGTGCCAACGACGAACCATCCAGGTCGGCAGCGAGTAAAGCGCACCGTAGTAATCGTCGATATCGGCGTAATTTTCGCGCTGGGGGGCCGGAGTGGGCTCGCGCAAATAGCTCCGCAGAACGGCGTTCGCCAACGAACCGAGCCCCTGGTGACCGTAGCGCTTCGCGAGGTTCACCCATTCGAAGAGCGTCGCATGAACGTCGGGTTGCGTATAGCGCAATTCGTAGACGGCGAGGCGCAGCAATTCTTGCATCGTCGTAGGGAGCGTCTTCGCCCGCTCCTTGAGAAAGGGGCGCAAAGCGTCGTCGAGAGCGCGGCGCATTTTAATCGCACCGTACGAAAGTTCGGTCGCAAAGCGCCGGTCGCGCGCATCGAGCTTACCGCGCTGCGCGCGGTAGCCGAGCGAGGCCTGCGCGGGGCGCGCCTCGACGCCGGGCTCCCCTGGGAAGACGTCGCGCAGCACGAGCAGCGCGACCTCGCGAGCGCTCATCCGCGCACCGCCGAACGCATCTGTCGGTAGCGTTCCCACGACATCGCGCCCTTATTCGGGGCGATGACTTCGTCGATTGCAAAGCGGCCCTCTTCGTCATGCGCGCGCACGATTTTCAACCATTCCCCGTCGACGAAGGCACGAGCGAGCGGCGCCGGCGCGAACGCGCGCACCGCTGCAAGGAGTCGCGGAGTGGGCCAACCGAGATCGACGATAAGATCCTCCTTCGTTAACGGACGCGTGGTGCTCGCTTCGCCGACCTGCGGCCAGCTCGCGAGCCCTCCGGCCTGCGCACGCTCAATGGCCTCGCCGAGCATGCGCGCGCCGAGGACGGCGAGCCGGTCGTGCAACTCGCCGTAGCTCTCCTGCGCGCCAATTGCGACTCGTTCCTGCGCGACGAGGGCACCGGTATCCATTCCCGCGTCCATCAACATGATCGAGAGCCCCGTTTCGCGAGCGCCGTCGCGCAGCGCCGACTGGATCGGCGTCGCGCCCCGGTAGAGCGGCAGCAGCGACGGGTGAACGTTGAGCGATCCTAGGCGCGGCCATTCCAAGAGTTCGGCGGGCAGAATGCGTCCGAAGCTCGCCAGCGCGATGAGATCGATCGGCTCGTGGCAGCGTTCGGCGAAAAACGCACGCATCGAGGTTGGTTCGAAGACGGGAATTCCGATCTCCATCGCCGCTTGCTTTACCGGCGTCGGCGTGAGCCGATGGCCGCGCCCGGAGGGACGATCGGGTTGCGTGACCACGCCGCGCACGAGCGTCCGCCGCGCCATTTCGTGGAGCGAGGGCACGGCGAATTCGCTGCTTCCAAAAAAATAGGCGGTGAGCATCGGCGCCTACGGTAGCGACGCTGCGCGTTCGGCCGCCTCGAGCTCCTCGTCGCTCTGCGCGGGGCGCAGATCTTTAACCTTATCGATGTAGAGCACACCGTTGAGATGGTCGATCTCGTGCTGGAGACAGATCGCAAAGAGACCATCTGCCTCTAGCACGATCCGCTTGCCGTGCCGGTCGAGCCCGCTCACGCGAACTTTTTCAAAGCGCGTGACCTCGCCGACGTAACCGGGGACGGAGAGACAGCCCTCCGTCCATTCGATCTCGCCCTCGGTGGTGTCGAACTTTGGGTTCACGACGGTGAACGGTCCGTGTTCGGGCTTCCCATCCTGTAAATCGACGGTAAAGATGCGCTTCGAGACGTTGACCTGCGGCGCCGCGAGCCCAATCCCTGGCGCGTCGTACATCGTCTCGAACATATCGTCGATCAACTGCTGGATCAGAGGATCCTGTAGTTCCTTTGGATCGACCCGCTTCGCCACCTTGCGAAGCGTCGGGTGACCGTCGGTTACGATTTCGCGGAGATAGGGCATGGATGGGGTATTCTACCTCCGCGCGCCGTGCTCTCCCTCGTTTAGGTCGAGAAGCTCGAGAGCGCGCTTGCACCCGATCCAACGGCATAACAATTGGCGTCGTTGAGGTTGTTGATATAGACCGAGAAGCCCGAGCCGGTCACCAGCGTGTTGCTCAACGCCGTCGTGTAGTACTGTGGATTGGCGATGGTCGGGGTCGCCGACCCGGCGGGAAGCCCGCTCGCCGTCGTCGCCGTAAATTGCCCGGTAAACTGGGTGCCATAGGCGGGCGGGCCGACGATCTCGGTATCCCATGCGTTGTTGCTATCGCTGGGGAACGCCCCGCTCGTCGCGACATAGATTGCCGAGAGCGTCGTGGGCACGGCGGTCGCACCAGGCTGCGGGTAGAGCACCTGTACGGTTACTGGGGCGACGCATGGCGTCGTCGGCGTCGGTGGCGCGCTCGGTCCCCCGCCACCGCCGCATCCGGCGAGTAGCAGCGCGAGGGTTGGGGCGATTGAAAGCAGCGTTCTCATCGCCGGAATTATAGCAGATCGCCCCTGTGGGTATTCTGAAGGAACGATGAACGTTCGGTGACGGCACGAGCGCCGATGAAAACATCTCGCCACTTCGTTCCCCGGGATGGAGCGCAACGAGCCTAGAACGATCGGACGTTACGCCGCCCGAGAGCACCGTAACGACGCCAACCGCTGGAGAGATACCTTGCAAAATCGCCTCCCGCTTCTTGTTGCCGCGACGATCGTCGGCGCGACGCTCCTCCTTGGTGGCGTCGAATCGCCGAAGCCCCGGCAGCAAGAAGCCGCGCGTTTCACCCCAGGCCCCGGCATCTGGGGCGCACTCGGCGTGGATGCGCATGGAAACCCAGCGAGTCCCTTCCGTACCGTACGGTCGCATATCGTGAAGCTCGGCCGGCATCCCCGAGAACAGCCTCAATGCCCGCGTTGCCGTCCTTTCCTGCGATGCCTCATTCGAGGGGAGCACGACCTCACCGCAGGAATTCGAAACCATGCGCTTCACGGTCATGAACGAGACACCGTATTTTCTCCGCTACACGCGTATCGTGGTGGAAGTCGATCGAGGGCCATCCTATGAAGATCCTATTTTGTTCGATTTGAAACCCTACGAACTTCGTTCGTTCGTTCTAACCCAAGGTGGTGCCGCTGCCGACGGCAACCTACCGGGCTACCATCACTACCCGAAGTGGATGCTCTGCGGCGCGGGGCCCGCACAGCGAGCGAACGGAAAGATGCTCGATTTCGAGCCCGGTTTTTTCAATCCGAAGGGCGAGCAGAGGAACCCGATACTCCCCGGAAAGCCGTAGCAACCACCGAGACCTGAAGCGCCCGACCGCGACCTACAAAATATAGCCGGAGAGATCGGCGCTCTCCACGATGTCGGCGAGCCGTTCGCGGACGTACGGCGCGTCGACGACGACCTCGCGCTCGACGTTGGGGGCGGCGAAAGCAATATCTTCAAGGACCCGCTCGAGCACGGTGTGCAAGCGACGCGCACCGATGTTCTCGCTGCGTTCGTTCACCTCCATCGCGAAGTGCGCGATGCTTTCGATGCCGTCGCTCGTAAACTGCAGATCGACGCCGTCGGCGGCGAGCAGCGCTTTGTATTGCGCGACGAGCGCGCTGCGCGGCTGCGTCAGGATCGTCACGAAATCTTCGGCGGTCAACGAATCGAGCTCGACGCGAATCGGGAAGCGCCCCTGCAATTCGGGGATCAGATCCGAGGGCTTACTCATGTGGAACGCGCCCGCGGCAATGAACAGTATATGATCGGTCGCGATCGATCCGTGTTTGGTGTTGACGGTGCTCCCTTCGACGATGGGCAGAATATCGCGCTGCACTCCCTCGCGCGAAACGTCGGGACCGCCCCGCGCGCCTTCGCGCCCGGCGATCTTATCGATCTCGTCGATAAAGATAATCCCGTCCTCCGCCGCGCGACGGATCGCTTCGCGTTTGACGGCATCTCCGTCGATCAGCTTCTCGGCTTCTTCGTCCTCGAATATCCGCAGGGCGTCAGAGAGCGTCACCCGCTTGCTCTTCTTGCGCTTGGGCAGCAAGCCGCCGAGCATCTCGCCCACATCGCCGCTGCCTTGGTCCATATTCCCGCCGATCACGCCGATCGGCAGCGAGGCCTGTTCTTCAACTTCGACCTCGACGAGCCGCACGTCGTAAAAGCCGCGCGCGATCTCATCGCGCGTCTGCTCGCGAATGCGCTGCGCCTCGGGCGCGGGAACGCTCGGCTGCGGCGGGGGAGCGCTCGGCTGCGCCGACGAGTTCCCACCAAAAATCGATCCGAGCGTCGCCGCAAACGGATTGCTCGGTTGCTGCGGTTGCGCGGCGCGCGTCTCGGGATGGAGGAGGTCGATCGCCCGTTCGATCGCTTGTTTGCGGGCGAGTTCGCGCACGTCCTCGCGGCGTTCTTGCGTGACCATGCGTATCGATTGCTCGACGAGATCGCGAACCATCGATTCGACATCGCGCCCGACGTAGCCGACCTCGGTATACTTCGTCGCCTCGACCTTCACGAAGGGCGCGCCGGCGAGCGCGGCGAGCCTTCGCGCGATCTCCGTCTTCCCGACCCCCGTCGGGCCGATCATCAGAATATTCTTCGGCGTTATTTCGCCACGAAGCTCCTCGGGAACCAATGCGCGCCGATAGCGATTGCGCAGGGCGATCGCCACCGCGCGCTTCGCATTGCTCTGGCCGACGACGTAATGGTCGAGCGCTTCGACGATCTCGCGCGGCGTCAACGGAGCGCTCACGGGAGCACCTCGACGGTGACGTCGGCGTTGGTGTAAATGCAAATCTCGCCGGCGATACCTAACGCGGCCCGCGCGATCTGTTCGGCACTCAGCGATGTATTTCGCAGAAGCGCCGCCGCCGCGGCCTGCGCGTAGGGGCCGCCGCTCCCGATCGCTGCGATGCCCTCGTCGGGTTCGATCACGTCCCCGGTTCCCGAGAGCAGAAAGAGATGTTCGGGCGTTCCGACGACGAGCATCGCCTCGAGGCGCCGGAGCGCGCGGTCTTGTCGCCAGTCCTTTGCCAGCTCGACGCTCGCGCGCGTGAGATCTTTGAACTCGTTGAATTTCTTTTCGAATTTTTCCAGCAAGGTAATGCCGTCGGCCGCCGAGCCCGCAAAACCGGCGAGGACGCGCCCGCCGGCGATCTTGCGAACCTTGCGCGCGGAATGCTTCACGATGGTCTTATCGAGCGTCACCTGGCCGTCGCCGGCGATCGCGAGATGGCCGTCGCGGAGGACGGCGAGAATGGTCGTCGATCGAATCTTCATCGCACCTTACTACTGTGCCGGGAGCGATTTCGTTGCACCCCCGATCCCCCGGAGCGCCTTTCGAGGAGCCTCCTACGCTTTAGGGAGCCTCGACGCGCTCGATAAAGAGGGTGAGAGCGGCGAGCGCGCGCTCTGCGAGCGCGGCCCGGCGAAGTTTCTTCTCGCGAATCGTTTTCGGCAGCGGGGGCACCATCGACCAGGTCACGTTCGCCGGTTGAAAATCGTGCGAGACGGTGTTCTGCAGGTGGGCGACGACCGCGCCGAGCGCGCATTCGGGAGGCACCGCGAGCGGGCTGCGGCCGAGTAGTTCGCGCGCGGCGTGAATGCCGACCATCGCACCGCAGGCCGCCGCTTCGACGTACCCCTCGGCACCGGTGATCTGTCCGGCGAACCAGAGCGGGCGATCGCCGCGGAGGCGCAAGCGTTCGTCGAGTAAGCGCGGCGAATCGATAAACGTATTGCGATGCATCACGCCGAGTCGCAGCCATTCGGCATGTTCGAGCCCCGGTAGGCGCCCGAACGCCTCCCGTTGGGCGGGCCAGGTCAGTCGCGTTTGAAAGCCGACGAGATTGAGCGCGCTGCCGTCGCGATTTTCTTTGCGCAGTTGTACGACGGCGTGCGGCGTCACCCCGGTCACGGGGTGACGGAGCCCGACCGGCTTCAGCGGGCCGAAACGCAGAACGTCGTCGCCGCGGTCGGCCATCTCTTCGACCGGAAGGCAACCTTCGAAGAAGCGGGTATCGCCCTCGAAGGCCTTCGCTTCGTGACGCGGCAGCGTTCGCAGATCGTGGAGCAGCTGCGCGTACTGGTCGCGATCGAGCGGAATATTGATATAGTCGTCGCCGTCGCCTTTTTCGTAGCGCGATTTGCGATACATTACCGTTTCGTCGATGGAATCGGCGGCGAGGATGGGGGAGGCGGCATCGAAATAATGCAGCCGTCGCGGCGCATCGCCCTCGACCCGCACCTGCGAAACGATGCGATCGATCGCCTCGAGCATCGCATCGCCCGGGAGAGGGCCGCAGGCGACGACCGTCGGGCGCGGATCATCGAGGTCGAGCACTTCCTCGCGGTGTACAGCGATACGCGGATTCCCCGCGATGCGGCTCTCAACGAGCTCGGCAAAACGCTCTCGGTCGACCGCGAGCGCGCCGCCGGCGGGCACCGCCGATTCCCGCGCCGCCGTCACGATGAGCGAGCCGAGTCGCGCGAGCTCTTCTTTTAACAGACCGACGGCATTCTCCAGCGCCGCTCCGCGCATCGAGTTGCTGCAAACCAACTCGGCAAGACGATCGGAGAGGTGCGCCGGGCCCCGCCGATGCGGTCGCATTTCGTAGAGATCGACATCGATGCCGAGACGTGCGGCCTGCCAGGCCGCTTCGCAGCCCGCAAGCCCGCCACCGATAACGCGCAAACGCTGCGCGGGCATCAGGCTTGCACGAGTTCGCGCTCTTCGCCGGAGTTCGACCCAGGGAGCGGCAGAGCCGAGACATCGTGTTCGGCATCCGCCGAGCACTGCAATCGCGCTCCGCCGCGTTTGCTCTTCACCACGACGTGCGCCCCGCAGACCGGGCACGGCTCCGGAATGACGCGATCCCACGAAACGAAATCGCAGGCCGGGTAATTCGCGCAGCCGTAGAAGGTCCGCCCGCGCTTGCTGCGCCGCTCCAGGATATCGCCGCCGTCCTTCGGACAGAGCGCGCCGGTCTTTTTCAAGATCGGTTTGGTGGTCTTACACTCCGGGTAGCCCGAGCACGAGATGAATCTCCCGAAGCGTCCGGTTTTGATCACCATCGGTTTGCCGCAGTTCGGGCAGATCTCGTCGGTCGGTTCGTCGCGCACCTCGAGGCGCGGCAGCTTCTTCTCCGCCTCTTCGAGTTGCAGCGCGAACGGATCGTAAAAGCGCCGCAACACCGCGACCCAATCGGCCTCGCCGTCGGCGACCTTATCGAGGTCGCCCTCCATCTGCGCGGTAAAACGCAGATCGACGATATCGGGGAAATGCTCGGCGAGTAAGTCGTTCACGGCGATACCGATCTCGGTGGGTTTGAATCGCCGTTCGGCCTGCTCGACGTAGCCGCGCGCTTGAATCGTTTCGACGATGCTGCCGTAGGTCGACGGTCGCCCGATACCGTTCTCTTCCAATGCCTTCACCAGCGTCGCTTCGGTGTAGCGCGGCGGAGGCTCGGTAAAGTGCTGCTTTGGATCGAGCCCGGCGACGGCGAGTTCCTCGCCCTCGGCGAGCGGCGGCAAGCGCTTCTCGTCCTTCTCCTCGGCGAGACTCTCGTCGCGCCCTTCTTCATAGACGCGCGTGAAACCGGCGAAGGTAACGACGGTGCCGGTCGCCCGGAAACCGTATGCGCCGGCGGAGATCTCGGCGGTGCTCTGATCGAATCGTGCCGCGGTCATCTGCGATGCGACGAAGCGCTCCCAAATCAGCGCGTAGAGCCGGAGTTCGTCGCGTTTGAGAACTCCGCTGAGGCTCTGCGGCGTCCGCGTCACATCGGTCGGGCGGATCGCTTCGTGTGCGTCCTGCGCTCCCTCGCGCACCTTATGGACGCGCCCGCCGTGGAATTCCTCGCCGTATTGCGCGTGAATGAAGCTCCGTGCCGCCTCTCGCGCATCGTCGGAGATGCGGGTCGAGTCGGTTCGCATGTAGGTAATGAGGCCGACGGTGCCTTCCTTGCCGAGATCGACGCCCTCGTAGAGCCCCTGCGCGAGCTGCATGCTCCGGCGCACGCGCATCCGCAATTTGCGCGAGGCCTCCTGTTGCAACGTCGAGGTGGTAAAGGGCGGGGCCGCGTTGCGTTTCACCTCGCGGCGTTTTACCGAGCGAACCTGGAAGCGTTCGCCTTCGAGGTCGGCAAGGATCGATTGCGCCTGCGACTCGTTGGTGATCTCGAGCTTCTCGCCGTTCTTGGTCGCCAGCTCGGCAGCGAAGATCTGCGCGACGGGTGCGGTCGCCGCACTGCTCAATCGAGCGGTCAGGCTCCAGTATTCCTCGCGGTCGAACGCGGCGATCGCACGTTCGCGGTCGACGATCAGCTTCACCGCGACCGACTGCACGCGCCCGGCGGAGAGGCCGCCGCGGAGTTTCGCCCAGAGGAGCGGCGAGATTTTATAGCCGACGAGCCGGTCGAGAATGCGGCGGGCTTGCTGGGCGTTGACCCGGTCCATGTCGATCGCGTGCGGCGACTCGAGGGCCCGTAACGCCGCCTCTTTGGTGATCTCGTGCAACTCGACGCGCTTCGGGTTTTCGAGTTTCAGCAGCTGCGCCAAATGCCAGGCGATCGCTTCGCCTTCGCGGTCGGGGTCGGTCGCGAGATAGACCTCGGAGGCGCCTTTTACTGCGGCCTTGAGCTCTTTGATGACATCGCCCTTGCCCTTAATCGTCAGATATCGCGGGGCGAAATCGCCCTCCGTATCGACGCCGAGCGTGCTTTTAGGAAGATCGCGCACGTGGCCGACCGAGGCTTTGACGATGTAGCGCGCCGGAAGAAACTTCTTTATGGTGCGCGCCTTCGTCGGAGATTCGACGATGATGACGGGCTTTTTCACGGGCCTAAGTATACCCCCGGGGTCAAGGAGTCCCCAAAACGTTCCGCGGTTCGCGCGCAGTTCGCACGCCGCTCGTGCGCGCGTATTTGCATAAATCGGCGAAATCCTTTAAGATGCGTTCAAAGCGCAAGATCAATTGCGCTATCCACTCTGACAATCGTCCCCCGGGGACGAGGAGGATGCATGGAACACGATATGATGGCCAACGGCGAAACGATGGAGAAAAAACCTCGCCGCAAGGCTCGCCGTAAAGCCGCCGGCAAGAAAGCCGCCGTCGCCAAGAAGACGACGCGCAAGAAAACTGCCGGTCGCAAAAAGGCCACCGCAGGTCGTAAAAAGACCGCCGGACGTAAAAAAGCGGCCGGACGCAAGAAGGCAACCGGACGCAAAAAGGCAGCCGGACGCAAGAAGGCAACCGGACGTAAAAAGACCGCCGGACGCAAGAAGGCAACCGGACGCAAAAAGGCAGCCGGACGCAAAAAGGCGACCGGACGCAAAAAGACCGCCGGACGCAAAAAGGCAGCCGGACGCAAAAAGGCAGCCGCCCCCCGCAAGAAAACGGCCGGGCGTCGCAAAGTCGGCCGTCCTCGCAAGAAGGCCGCATAACCGCTCTTCCCAGAGCTCGTAAAGAGCGGGCGCATGCATCGCATGCGCCCGCTCTTTTTATTGAATCGTACCGTTCTCGACGGCGTGACACGCCACCATATGGCCGCCGCCGACATCGCGCATCGCCGGCTCTTCCACCGAACAACGCTCGAATGCAAACGGGCAGCGGGGGTGGAAACGACATCCGCTCGGCGGCGCCATCGCGGTGGGCACGTCGCCGCTGAGGAGCACCCGCTTCTGCGTGCTTTGCATCTCGGGGTTCGGCACCGGAATCGCGGCGAGCAGCGCCTGCGTGTACGGGTGCAACGGGTGTTCGTAGAGCGCGCTCCGGTCGGCGACTTCGAAGATCTTGCCGAGATAGAGCACCGCCACCCGCGTCGAGATATGGCGGACCACCGAAAGATCGTGCGAGATAAAGAGATAGGTGAGCCCGAGCCGCTCGCGCAGATCTTCGAGCAGATTGAGCACCTGCGCCTGAATCGAGACGTCGAGCGCGGAGACCGGTTCGTCGCAGACGATGAACTGCGGCTCGACGGCGAGTGCGCGTGCGATACCGACGCGCTGCCGTTGCCCGCCGGAAAACTCATTGGGATAGCGATTGAGATGCGAGGATTGCAGCCCCACCATCCGCAGCAACTCGACCGTCCGCTCCTGGCGCGCCTTCCCCTTCGCGATCCCGTGAATCGCGAGCGGCTCGCTGACGATCTCCCCGATCGTCATGCGCGGGTTGAGGCTGCCGTAGGGATCCTGAAAAATAATCTGCATCCGACGCCGCAGCGTGCGGGTCTGCCGCGCGGAGATATCGCTGATATCCCGCCCTTCGAATCGAATCGTCCCCGAAGTCGCCGGGAGCAATTTCAGAACGAGTCGCCCGATCGTCGTCTTACCCGATCCCGATTCGCCGACGAGTCCCAACGTTTCGCCTTTACGGACCGTAAAACTCACCCCGTCGACCGCTTTGACGTCGGCGACGTGCCGTCCGAAAACCCCGGCGCTGACCGGGAAATACTTCTTGAGATCGGTAACCTCGAGCAATTTCTCGTCGCTCATCGCGCCGCCCCCGCCGCTTGTAAGTTCTCCGTACAGCGCCAACAGCGCGCGAGATGGCCGTGCCCGAGATCGGTGACCGGAACGATCTGATCGCAGCGTTCTAGCCGATAGGAACAGCGCGGAGCGAACGCACAGCCCGGCGGCATGCGATGGAGGTTCGGCGGCTGCCCGGGGATCGGCGTGAGGCGAGCGTTCGCCGGCGCATCGAGCCGCGGCAGCGAAGCGAGGAGCCCCTGCGTGTACGGCATTCTTGGCTCGGCAAAAATCTGTTGCGCGCTCCCGTACTCCACCATGTTTCCGCCATACATCACGAGCACGTCTTTGCAGGTCTCCGCGACGACGCCGAGGTCGTGGGTGATGAGGATGATTGCCGCTCCAGTCTCGCGTTGCAGCTCGTTCATCAGTTCGAGGACCTGCGCTTGGATCGTGACGTCGAGCGCGGTCGTCGGTTCGTCGGCGATGAGCAACTGCGGGTTGCACGAGAGCGCCATCGCGATCATCGCGCGTTGCCGCATGCCGCCCGAGAACTGGTGCGGATAATCGTCGACGCGCTTCTCCGGCGAAGGGATGCGGACTTTACGCAGCATCTCGATCGCCGTATCGCGCGCCTCCCGATGGTTGCGCCCGAGATGGAGCCGGACGACCTCGGCGATCTGCTCGCCGATCGTCAGCACCGGGTTCAACGAGGTCATCGGATCTTGGAATATCATCGCGATGCGGTGGCCGCGCACGTGGCGCATCTCCTCATCCCGCAGCTTCAGCAAATCGCGACCGTCAAAAAATATCTCGCCCGATTCGATGCGGCCCGGTCGATCGATCAGGCGCATAATCGAGAGCGAGGTGACGGATTTTCCGGAGCCCGATTCACCGACGATGCCGAGCGTTTGCCCGGCATCGAGGGAGAACGAGAGACCGTTGACGGCGGTAACCACACCGTCTTCGGTCTTAAAGGTCGTGCGGAGGTTGCGGACCTCGAGCAGCGCCATCGGGGAGTCGGCTAGATACCGGTAAGTGCGAGAATCGTCATCGAAGCGACGAACAGGACCGCGACGACGCCGGTGACGCGCGCGAGTTGTTCGTCCATGCCGAGGCGGCCGCGATAGGCCGATTCGACTTTCCCTCCGATCGTTCCGGAGAGCCCTTCATTCTTCGTCGTCTGCATCGCCAAGAGCACGATCAGCGAGAGCGCCGCGAGCACCGCGAGCCCCGCGACACCATGCGTCAACCAACTCGCGTGTTGTTGGAACCATGTATGCGGCGCGAGCGCCGGAGGAATGCTCTGCGCGACCTGCGCGGCGAAAGGATTCGGCACCGTCGTCGCGTGTGCGAGCGGGGCGGCGTGCTGGGTTGCGGCACCTGCGACGTGAAGCGGGTGCGTTGTGGTGGCACTAGCTGGCATGAAAAATCAGACTCCCTGTGAGGGTTGTACGACTCAGGATTCTATCACGATGCGGTAGCCCCTACAAGGCGAGCGGCTATTCGCCGTGCGAGTGCCCGGGCGTCGAGGCCGACCGCGACCCGTTGCTGGGCCTGGGTGTCGGCCTGAAGGAAGGTTTCCCCTACGCCGATGCGTTCGACCGGCACGCTCTCTCCGGCGTCGGCGAGCGCCTCGAGGAGCGCGGAGCCGAAGCCGCCGGCGAGGCTGTGCTCTTCGAGAGTGACGAGCATTTCGTGGCTCGCCGCGCAGGCGAGGATTGCGTCGCGATCGAGCGGAGCGACGAAACGCGCGTTATAGACGGTCGGTAACGACCCACGCATATCGCCGTACTCGCCGCTTTCGAGCAACCGATAGGCATCCATCGCCACGTCGACGGTGTTCCCGAGCGCGAAGATCGCGGCGCCGGAGCCCGCGCGGAGCAGTTCGCTTTTGCCGCGTTCGATCGGCGCCGGCACGTCGATCGTGCGCCCGCTCGTCGAGCCGCGCGGATAGCGAATCGCCACCGGGCCATCGCACTCGAGCGCGAAATCGAGCATCGGCGCCAACTCCTCTTCGCAGCGCGGCGCGAGGATGGTGAGATTGGGAAGCGTGCGGAGATACGCGATATCGTAGAGCCCCATGTGGGTGGGGCCGTCGTCGCCGACCACGCCGGCCCGGTCGAGCGCGAAGATGACCGGCAGCCCCTGCACGGCAACGTCGTGGACGATTTGGTCGTACGCACGTTGCAAAAAAGTCGAATAGATCGCGCAGACTGGGCGCAGGCCCGCCGCTGCGGCACCGGCGGCGAAGCAGACGGCGTGCGCTTCGGCGATACCGACATCGAAATAGCGATTCGGGAAGCGCCGTGCGAACGTGGAAAGTTTCGTGCCGTCGGGCATCGCCGCGGTGATCGCAATCACCCGTTCGTCGCGCTCGGCAATATCGATGAGTCCGCACGCGAAGGCATCGGAGAAGGTCGGGCGCGCGCCCTCTTTCATCTCCAGTTTCCCGTTCTCGATATCGAACGCGCCGCAGCCGTGAAAGGTCCGTGCGTCGCGCTCGGCGGGCTCGTAGCCTTTCCCCTTCACCGTTCGAACGTGCACGAGCACCGGCCCCTCGATTCCGGCGGCGGCATGTAATGCCGCCTCGACGGTTTCGAGGTGATGCCCATCAAATGGCCCGAGATAGCGGAAGCCGAGCTCCTCAAAAATAACCGCCGTCTTTTCGGCGGGCGCGACGAAGCGGACCGCCGCGACTTCGGCGCTCGCAATCGCCTTGCGCGCCGTGCCGCCAAAGGGCAGATGGTGCAGCACGTCCTTCGCTTTTTCGCGCGCGTAATTCACGAGCGGCTTACTGCGAAGAACGGAGAGATACGACGCGATCGAGCCGACGTTCGGCGCGATCGACATCTCGTTATCGTTGAGAACGACTATGAGGTTGCTCTGCAGTTGGCCGGCGTTATTGAGCGCTTCGTAGGCGAGCCCTCCGGTGAGCGCGCCATCGCCGAGGACGGCGACCACGCGCTCGCTGCCGCCGCGACGGTCGCGCGCGATCGCCATTCCCAGCGCCGCCGAGACCGACGTGCTAGCGTGGCCGGCACCGAATGCATCGTAGGGCGACTCCGCGCGCATCGCAAAACCGGAGATGCCGCCGCCCTTGCGCAACGTCGCAAAACGATCGCGGCGACCGGTGAGAATTTTGTGAACGTAGCTCTGATGGCTGACGTCCCAAACGATCTTATCGGTCGGGGCATTGAAGACGCGGTGAAGCGCGAGGGTGAGTTCGACGACGCCGAGATTCGGCGCTAGATGGCCGCCGTTCCGCGAACACGTCACGACGAGGAGGTCGCGAATCTCCCGCGCGAGCAGGTCTAGTTCGTCCCGGTCGAGGCCCTGGAGATCCGCGGGGGAGTCGATTTTTTCGAGCATATCGCGAGCTTCCGATTCGTGAGCGGTGCGGGCAAGCCCCGGCGGGGCGCCTCCCGTCCTTGAACCACCGTCGGAGGGAGGAGGGTTCGCTAGGTCGCATTTCGGCCGGGTGATCGACCCGTCGGTACATCTGCTCCCCGAACGCACCCGGAACGTATGGCGCGACCTCGCGCGCATTCTCTCGACGATTTTCAACCCGTTTCTCTGCGCCCTCGCGCTCTTCGTCATCCTCTCGAGCCAGACGGCGCGATCGACGCTCGAATTTTGGAAGCTCCTCTTCCTCTCGACCGCCTTCACCTCGCTGCTGCCGATGCTCTACGTCTTCTGGCTCTACGCCAGCGACCGCATCTCCGACCTCGATATGTCGCAGCGCCGCGAACGAGAATCGGTCTTTTCCGCATTTACGCTCGCCTACGTGTTGGGATCGCTCGTGCTCTGGGCGGCGCACGCCCCGATGTTGATGCGCGCCGCGCTCGCCGGCTATGCGGTCTCGGGGGCCATCATTCAGGTCATCACGCGCTACTGGAAAATCAGTACCCATGCGCTGGCGATCTCCGCGGCGTTAACGGTGATCGTCTTTCTCGACGGGCGTTCGCCGCTGCCGTTTCTGATCTTGATACCGATGGTCGGGTGGGCTCGCGTCTATTTACGGGCGCACACGCTCGCACAGGTGATCGGCGGCTCGCTGCTCGGCATCGTCAGCGTTACCGTGCTGTTCGATCTTTTCCATATTCCAAACGCACTGCTTCACTAGTACGCGATGGGTCGGGCCCGAGCATCATTGCGAGCTGCTCGGCGAATCGCGCGCCGTCGCCGGTGGTGACGCAGCGCGTCCCCCCGTTCCCGCGCGCGCTTCCCGCTTCGATCGCGAGTGCGACCGCCCGCTCCGCCTGAACGAGTGCCGGATCGATCCTCGCGATCTTCGGCCCGAGTGCCGCAGCGAAATGCGCGTCGAGAACCGGGAAGTGCGTGCAGGCGAGCAGCACGGCTTCGCAATCTGCGGGAACGCCCTCGCAGACCTCGGCGACGGCTCGCCGCGCGCGATCGCTCTCGATATCACCCGCTTCCACGAGCGGCACGAGCGCCGGCGCTGCGATCTCGGCGACCTGCATCCCTGGCTCGCGCGCGCGTAACGCACTGCCGTACGCACCCGTGCGCACCGTCGCAGCGGTCGCGATCACCGCGACGTTACGGATGCCGCGCCGCATGACGGCGAGCGCTGCGGATTCGATGAGATCGAGAATACGAACGCGGCTCGGCGGCCAGCCATGGCGCTGCGCGACGGCACAGGAGGTGTTACAAGCCATAACGATGGCGTCGGCACCCGCGCCTTCGAGCCAGGCGATATTTGCATGCAGCAGTTCGACGAGCTCTTCCTCGCTACGGTCGCCGTATGGCACGTGCGCCTGATCGGCGAGAAAAACGATCTCCTCGTCGGGAAGCATCGCGCGAACGGCTCGAAGCACGGTTAAACCGCCGAGCCCGGAATCGAAAAGCCCCAGCATATCTTATTGCTGTGGTTGGATTGCCGGGGGCGGCGCGCCTGCATAATCGGTGATACCGTCGGCGATGGCGACCGCAACCTTCTGTCGCCACGCGGGATCGGTGAGCAGGGCGAAATCGTCGGGATTTGAGAGAAACGCGGTCTCGACGAGACATGCGGGCATGAAGGCGTGCAATGGAATATAGAGATGGCTCTTTACGATGCCGTCGTTTTTGGTGCCGACCTGTGCCGCGAGCTCGTTCTGAACGTCGCGCGCGAGCGGCAGATCGATCGGCTTCGCATAATAGGTGGTGGTCCCGTTCGGGCCGGCATTGATATACGCATTCACATGAATGCTCACCAACAGCCTCGCACCGGCGCGATTGGCGATGTTATCGCGTGCCTGCAACTCCTGTTCGGCGGTATCGTAGGGAGCGTAGACGTCGACGTCTTTCGTGCGCGTCATGATCACTTGCCAGCCCCGCGCTTCGAGAATCGCTCGCAGCCGCTTGGCCATATCCAACGTCAGCACCGCCTCGGCGACACCGTGTCGTACCGCGCCGCGATCGCTCCCGCCGTGGCCGGGATCGATCACGATCAAACGCGGATTGGTCGGAACGTACGCCGCGACGGGATTCACGCTCCACAGGTTTGGGTCGCCGCCGGCGACCGGCGCTGCCGCGGCGAGCGCGACACTGGGGGTTCCGGTCCCCGCAACCCCCGTTCCGGCGGTTGAGGCATCGGCGAGCGAGGGCGCGGTATTCACCGCAATATCGAGACCGGTTGCATCGGGCGTCACCGAGATATCGTGTGCCCCGTCAACCGAGAGCGCGATGCGCACCGTCTGCGGATCGATCTGGTGCGCGCGCACGTCTTCAATCGGTGCGCCGGCCGCGGGCGGGATTGCCGTCGGCGTTAACGTCGCGCCGTGCAGATCTATCCAAAATCGGTTGTCGGGTGCGCGAAGGTGGTGCCAATCGAAGGAGGCCGCCCCGGTGAGTGCGACGTGCAATGAGATACCGCTCGGCGTCAGCTGGGCTTGGATCGTATCGACCCGTGCGAGCGCGACCAAGGGTGCGGGCGTCACTTCGGCGACCGGGGGACTCGTCGCCAGCGGTTCGTTCGCAACGCGATTCCACGGCGAGACGGTCGGCAGTTCCGCGTTTGGTGGCGGACGCGGCGCCACGGCGACCTGCTGCGCCGGGCTCGGCGTTGCGAGCGGCACCGCGCGTACGATCTGCGGTGCGCGCGCAGCCGGCGAAGCGGCGGCGAGCGCTCCCGGTGCGATCACGAAGCCGATATCGCGGCCATCGAGCGAACCGACCTGTGCGACGTGCGACGTTCCATCGAGATCGAGGGTGAGGTAGGTCGTCGGGTGCACCGCCGTGCCGACCTGCGAAATCTCCACCGCAACGAGACCGCCGGCATCGACGCTGCGCACGTGCAAGAGGCGGGTGCCGAGACCGACGAAGGCATAGGTCATCTGTCGCGCACTCTCGCGGACCAGGCGTGCCTGCAAGGGAATCGCGCCGCGCGCGATGACGCGCATGCCGCTGCCTTCATCGCGAACGTCGAGGCTGGTGATCTGCGGCTGCAAAATCGTCACCGCACCGCCGGTGATTTTGCGAAGCCCTAAGGCGCGGGCGAGCGCATCGAAATCGAGGTACGCTTCCCCGCCGCGCACGATCGGCGCGACTGCAGAACGAACCGCAAGCGGCCCGATATCGTAGGTGCGATGCCCGATTGCGAAACTGAGGATCGTCGGTTCGCCGGTCGCAACGAGCACGTAGCGCGCGCCCGGTTTCCAGGTAACGATCGCTCCGAGCGCGTGAAAGAGCCGGCGCAACGCCGGATCGTCGATGCCGACGAGGAGCGTCGAATCGCGCTTCTCGACGTGCGTGAAGGCGAACGTGCGCCCCGCGAATTGCCAGAGCGGTGCCGCGCTCGCAATGCGCGGGACGCAGAGCAGTGCGAAGCAGAGCGCGAAAAACGCGCTAGAAATCCGTGCGATGAAGCGGTTCATCGAGTTCGAGGTGCCCACCGGGCAGCGTTGGAAGGCGCGCCCCATCAACGGTAATTTGCACTGCAGAGATTCCCGGCAACGCGGTCATCGAGTACACGAGCGCCTTAAATTCCGCATTCTCACCGAAGGTGCCGCCGGGTTGCGATTCTACTTCCTTCGAGAGATCGACCGTCACCGTCGAGCCGTGAATCGCGACGTCGTTCACGCGCGTACCCGGTGGAAAGCGCACCGCACGGATGTCGGCGGGAGGGCCGACAACGGCTTGCAGCGCCGCGTAGAGCGCGCGATCGTGCGCCCATTGCGCGCGCGTACTGCCCGCAGGGCGCGGGCGCAGCGTCACATCCCAGGGTTGTACGGTCGTACCGTCCATTTTGGTGTAATAGATCGTCAGCGTATTGGGCGATGCCGCATGCGGGCGCGTGAACCACCAGCCGACGCCGATCGCGAGCAGGAGCAGAACGACGATTGGGATGGCATAATTCGGGCGCGACGCCGCAGCCGAACGGTGTCCGCTGCGCCGAATCTCACTCACGACATCGAACCACGCGCGAGCGTCATGCCGAGCGCGAATGTGCCGACGGCAAGCACCAGCCCAAGCAGCGAGAGCGCGAGAGCGAGCGCTCCCTTACCCGGCTGCTCGCCGATCCGTCGGGCGAAGATATAGGCGACCATCGCGGCCAGCGCGCCGGTGAGGTGCAGCCAGATCAGCGAGCTCGCCGGATGGAAGACGCCCGCCACCACGAGTCCGACGAGAACTTGCAGCCCCGTCACCGCGACCATCACGCGCCGCCCCATCGTATTCCAGCTGAAAACGACGGCGCAGATGATCACCAGCGCGGCGACGATGAAGTGGGCATCGAGAATATATTGGGACGTCATGCGTACACCGTTAACGTCGGCGCGCGCGCAATCCTCTCGCGCCGCGCCGTTAACGCACGGCGATGGTGAGAAAGACCGTCACCGCGTAGAAAAACGCCCCGCGGGCATCGGCGGCGAGCAAGCCACGCACCCAGGCATCCGCCTCTTCCCGATCCAGTGCTCCGGCGCGAATCGCCGCGGCGACCGCAGATTCCAGCACGAACGCGTAGGCATGCGCGAACGAGAGCGAGGTGACGAACGGGCGCGATTCGATCTGCGTGAATCCGGCTGAAACAAAATGTTCGCGGTGTCGGCGCCCCGCCCAGCCGTCGGCGAGCGAATCGACGAATGCGTCGACGATCGTTCTCGTGGTGCTCCGGTCGGCACCCGCGACGATGATACTCTGCCAGTCTTGATCGATCGCCAACAACGATCCGCCCGGTCGCAACACGCGATACATCTCGTTCGCCGCGCGTTGCGGCTCGAGCAAGTGCTGGAGCAAACGCTCCGCGCGTATGGCATCGAACGAGCGCTCCGGAAACGGCAACGCCTCGGCGCTGCCGGTCAGAAAGCGGGCGTTCGCAGGGACGCCGCGCGCGATCGCCGCCGCAATCAAGGCGTCGTTCGCATCGATGCCGATCGCCTCGCCGCCTTCGCCGACGCGCGCGGCGATCGCGCGAACGTCGTCGCCGACTCCGCAGCCGCAGTCGAGAACGCGCGCGTTCGCTTCGATGCCCTGCATGACGAAGGTCGCCTCTTTTGCTTGCGCACCGAGGCGCGCGACGCCGTCGAGATAACGAATTTGCGCGTCGGCATCGCCGGCGGCACCCGCCGAAAAATCCGTGACGTCGCTCATGGTGTCTCGGCGAGCGTCACCGAGCACTGCATGGTCATCGTAACGTATCCGTCGCTCGCGAAGCGATCGAAGAGCGCTTCGAGTTCGTCGTTGAGGCGTCGGGCGGGCTCGCCTTCATGCGGTAGGTACGACGTGCTGCCGGCTCGCGCGAAGAGGCCGGCACGATCGAGCCGTTGCGCGTTTGGATACGGTGCAAACCGCACTTTCCTCCAGCCCGAATACGTCAGAAACACGATGCGGCCGTCGGCGCGGCGCGCCTCGCTTTCATCGGTTGCAAAAGCGCGAACGAGCTCGCCGTACGCGGCGGTAAAGGGATCGCGTTCGTCGCGTTCGTTATAAAGCAGCGCCGCACGACCGCCGGGGCGCAAGATGCGTCCGATCTCCGCAAGGGCTGCCGGAGCGTCGAACCAATGAAATGCCTGAAAGGCGGTGACGAGATCGCACGATGCATCGGGAAGCCCGGTCGCCTCCGCGCGCGCGTCGCACCACTCCAAGCGCGGGAACGGTTCCGCACTCGCGCGCATCGCGGAATTCGGTTCGATCGCCACGGTCGATCCGGCACGCGCGGCGAGCAGGCGTGAGGAGATGCCCGTCCCCGCGCCGAGATCGGCGACGCGAAGCGTTCGCGGATCTCCGAAGCCTTCGAAGAGCGCGTCGATCGCTTCGGGCGGATAGGACGGGCGGCCGAGGACGTAATCCGCGGCGCGTTCGGAGAAGCGTTGGGTAGGATCGATCATTGCCTCTGCCATTGGCGGAGCGAAAAAGAATACCTCGGGGCCTCCCGGAACTTGACTCTCACCTTACGTCATGCTGCAGAGTTTCGGAGGGCCGCATGGCCCGCATACAACTATGAACGAACGATATCGCATTGGAGCCTTCGCGCGACTTACCGGAATAACGGTGCGGACGCTCCACCACTACGACCGCATCGGATTGCTTCGCCCGGACGGACGCAGCGATGCCCGGTATCGCCTCTACGGCGAGCGCGAGTTGATGCGGCTGCAGCAGATCGTCACCCTCAAGGCGTTCGGTTTCGACCTCGCGACGATCGGTCGCATGCTCGACGACGAACGTTTCGACATCGGTCGCGCGCTCGACGCACAAATCGCGTTGCTCGAAGAACGCCGCCAGGGGATCGAAAAAGTTGTCGATGCGATGCGCCTCGCTCGAGAGAGCGTACGCCTCGCACCCGCGCTGCGAGGCGAGCCGTTCGTTCGCGCTATACGAGGAACGCTCACGATGAATCAGATCGACTTCGAAAATCATTTCACGCCCGAACAACTCCGCACGCTCGGCGAACGCGCGCTCGGGGAGAACGAACAAGCGCAGATATCGGCGGCGTGGAACGCGCTCTTCTCCGATATCGCCGCCGCCGAAGATAGCGAGCCGGCATCGGAGCGGGCGCAGGCCCTGCTCCAACGATGGGAGCGCCTCGTCGCCGCGTTTACGCAAAACGATCCCGCGATGGAGCGCTCCCTCGCGGGTCTCTACGCCGACGAGAGGAACCGCGCGAACGTTGCCGCCGCGATGCCGCAGATGCCGAAGGCGTGGGCCTTTATCGAACGCGCACGCCGCGCTCGCGACGCGACGCGCTAGTGCGGGGCCACGCCGTTCTCGGCGCGCACGCCTAACGCGGCGAAGAGCGCCGCATCGCTATCGAGCGGAGTGTTCTCGGTCGTCAACAATCGATCGCCGGAGAAAACCGAGTTCGCTCCGAGCAAAAAGCAGAGCGCCTGCAACTCCGCACTCATTTCGGAGCGTCCCGCCGCGAGGCGGATATACGACGACGGCAGCACGATGCGCAGGGTGGCGACCGTTCGCGCGAGTTCGATCGGATCGAACGTCGCCCGTTCCGCGAGCGGCGTTCCTTCGATGGGAACCAGTACGTTCACCGGGACCGATTCGGGCGGGCGCTCCATCGCCGCGAGTTCTGCGATGAGCGCGATGCGATCGTCGCGAGATTCGCCCATGCCGATGATCCCGCCGCAGCAGAGTCTCAGCCCCGCCGCGCGAGCGACTTCGAGCGTCTCCAAGCGGTCGTCGTAATCGTGCGTCGACACGACCTGCGGATAATAGTCGCGCGAGGTATCGAGATTGTGATTGTAATACTGCAAGCCGGCCTCGCGAAGCGCCCGCGCCTGATGCGGCTGTAACGCGCCCAGCGTCACGCAGCTCTCCATTCCTAGGGCGCTCACCTCGCGTACCATCTCCAACACGCGTTCGAACGCGGGACCGTCTTTAACGCCTCGCCACGCCGCCCCCATGCAAAAACGAGTCGCGCCCTCCGCCTTCGCCGCACGCGCCGCCGCGACGACTTCGTCGATCGGCGCGAGCGGCTCGGGGCGCACGTGCGTTTCGCGGCGCGCGCTCTGCGCGCAGTAACCGCAATCCTCGGAGCATCCTCCGGTCTTGATGCTCAGCAGCGTCGAACGCTGAATCGCCAAGGGATCGAACGCGGCGCGGTGCGCCGCTATCGCCGCAAATGCCAGCTCCGGAAAAGGCCGTTCGTAGATCTCCCGCACCGCGCCGGCATCGATCTTCGTTAGTTGCATCGCCGTCCCAACTCGTTCATTTCCTCCATCCAGTGTTTGTAACCGGCTTCATCACGCCCCTCGACCGAGCCGAGCAACGAAGTTCGAATCGGCGCGACACCCATGATTTTCAAAATGCCGCGTTCGAAACTTCTCACCCCGTACCCGCCGAAATACCAGCGAAAAAATGGCGCCGGCATCCCCATCGTCACGACGATACGCGCGCTCTTCCCACGGAGAATCGAAGGCGCCGCCGCCTTTCCGTTCTGCGGGGTACCGGTGCGTAAGAGTTGCTCCCAGAACGCCTTGAAGTACGCGGGCAACGTTCCCAACCAGAGCGGAAAAAAAATCGCGAGATGATCGCTCTCGGCAACGCGCTCCCGCAGGGCGAGGATCTCCGGCGTCGGCATCTCCGTCTCCCACGAGCGCTTGGTGCGCAAGAACGCGACCTCGAGATCGGCGACATCGACGCGATGGATCTCGTGCCCCGCCGCTCGAGCACCGCGCTCGTAGGCATCGGCGAGCGCGTAGCCCAACCGCGCCCGGTCGGGATCGGGGTGGCCGTGCAAAAGGACGATCTTTCGAAGACCCGGCGTTTTCACTGCGCGAGCGTACTCGAAAAGGCCCGAAAATTTGCGAAGAAGTTGGGAAGAGGCTACGAGCGCTGCAAGCGCAGGTAGGAGATATTCTCGACGGTGATGAGCCCTTCGCCGATCATCGCCTCTAACTCCGGAATCAGCGCGCGCACCTTTTCCTCCTCGTCGACGACCTCGATGAGGACCGGCGAATTCGGCGTCGGCGAGAAGGGTTTGGCGACGTGAATTTGTTGGTGCGCGCCGAAGCCTTCGATGCCGCGTAGGACGGTCGCGCCGGCAATACCGCGCTTCCGCAAGAACTCGACGATCGCGGTATAGAGTGGCTGACCCCCGCGACGATCGCGCTCGTCGACGAAGATTCGCATCATTTTTCCGTTTTGGAACGCGTCCATCTCGTCTCCCGGAGGCGGCTATGACCTCCGAGAGTATAGCACGGGAGGCGTTAGCGGTTGACGGTGCTCATATCGGGATACCGCGTACCCGCAGTCGCGCCCTTCGGTGCCGCGTCGGCGATGCGCGCGAGCTCGGCGGCGCTGAACGTCACCTCGGCCGCGGCGACGTTCTCTTCCAGGTACTTGCGTTTTTTGGTCCCCGGAATCGGCACGATATCGTTCCCCTGGGCGAGGAGCCAGGCGATCGCGAGTTGGGAGGGCGTGATGCCCTTCTCCGCGGCGATCTCGCGGACGCGATCGACGAGCCGGAGGTTCTGTGCGAAGTTCTCGCCCTGAAAACGCGGATGATTGCGGCGCGTATCGTCGGCCGGAAAATCGTCGGGCGTCTTGAAGGCGCCGCTTAAAAACCCACGTCCCAACGGGCTATAGGCGACGAAGCCGATACCGAGTTCGCGGATGGTCTGCAAAATTTCGTCTTCGACGTCGCGCGTCCAGAGCGAGTACTCGGTCTGCAAGGCCGAGATGGGATGCACCGCGTGCGCGCGCCGTATCGTGGCGGGAGCGGCCTCCGAAAGGCCGAGATAGCGCACTTTTCCGGCTTTTACGAGTTCGGCCATCGCACCGACGGTCTCTTCGATCGGCACCGTGGTATCGACGCGATGTTGGTAGTAGAGATCGATGTGCGCGACGCCGAGGCGCTTCAGCGAGGCATCGCAGGCCGAGCGTACGTAATCGGGATGGCCGCTGACGCCCTTAAAGGAGCCGTCGCTCCCGCGCACGTTGCCGAATTTCGTCGCGAGAACGACGCGGTCGCGACGATCGGCGATCGCTTTCCCGACGAGCTCTTCGTTCTTAAACGGCCCGTACATATCGGCTGTATCGAGGAAGTTCACCCCGAGCTCGATCGCTCGGTGGATCGTCGCGATCGATTCGGCATCGTCGCGCCCGGCGTAAAATTCCGACATGCCCATGCAGCCCAGCCCGATCTCCGAGACGGCCAAGCCCTGGGTTCCTAACTTGCGTTGCTTCATATTCGGTACGACCGGAGCGGAGCGCCACGGGTTTCGCGCCCGGCGTCGAAAAAGCCCCAACCAAAGTCGCCGGCGGTTGCGCACGGGAACTGGCCCCGCTACAAGTGCGGCTCGTCGGCTCGCTTCGGTTTGGCGGCGACGCCCTCGAGGCGAGCCGTCGATTCTCCCAATGTGTCAGCGATCTCATTTGCATAGCGTTCCCAGTCCATGGCTCGAGTATCGATGACGGTGTGCGGTATAACACTTCGCTCGATCGCTTCATAACGCGCGGCTTGCGACGCGCAAAAAGCCTGAATCGCCTCAGCCTCAGAGCCGAAGTACTCGATGAATTCGCCCGCCCATCCCCGGCGTTCCCGTCTAAAAAGGCTACGATCCCTCAGAACTTCCTCGGGTATCCAGAGTAAAAAGACATGAACGTTAAGGCCGGCGAGCTGCTCGTCGAAACTTTTATATAGGTCCCAATTCGGCAACAGAGCATAGTATGAGTAGTGCGAGCGCTCCATAATGAAGCGATAGTCGCCGCTCTTCGCGGCCCGAGATGTTGCAGTCTGAATGCTGTTGCGAAGAAGCCTAAATCGCTGTTGCAAGGGAGCGTTCGGGTACCGCTGAAGATCCCCCATGAACTCACCAAACGTCTCTTTCTCTCGAAAGAGATCGTAGGGCGACCAATGCTGCCGCACGAATTCGTTTGAGAGCAGGGCTTTCATCGTGTGCGTCTTTCCGGCCCCAGTGACTCCTTCGATAATTATTCCCCGAGGGTAGTTCCATGGGCGATCCGCGCTCATAGGTCGCACTCGAACCGCAGCACCGCCCGTGGTTCCGGACCGAACGCGGGATGCACGACGGCGCGTTCCTTCAGCCCCAGCGATCTGAATCCGAGTTTTTCGAAAACGCGTGCCGACCTGGAATTCTCGTAGTCGCAGATGCCCGTGACGCGCTTCACTCCAAGATGCGTGCGCGCGAAGTCGAGTACGGCACGCGCGGCTTCCGGCACATAACCGACTCCCCACCACGGGCGGCCTATGGCGTAACCGATGCTTCCGTCCGCTCGAAGGTCGATCGCGCCGATGACCTGCCGCGTGTCGCGAAGCACGATGACCCACGTTACGGATTTCCCCTCCTCGCGCTCGCGAACGGTCCGCTCGATAAAATCCGCGGCCTGGCCCACGTCCGTGAGCGTTTTAAAGACGAGGTACCTCGTCGCTTCGGGATCGGACGCGTACGCGTCGAAGATCGCCTGCGCGTCGGCAAGAGCGGCAAAGCGTAACACGAGGCGCTTCGTTTCGAGGCGCTGTCCTTCGCTATCGTTCATGTATTCCCGGCTTCGCTCGTGCTCCAGCATGTAGTTCAAATCATCTCAAGATCTTCGCATTAAAGCAAATCGGGCAACAAACGCCCCGCCGCGGGACAGTACGTAAAGGCCGAGTTGGAGCATTAGGGAGAGGGTGCCGCGGCGAATCGGCACACGTCGACCCGCTGTATCTCAAAAAAAAATGCGCCGGAACGGCGCATTTTGCAGAAATGGTGGAGCTGTCGGGGTACTGCCCCCCGAGTCCGCAAAGCCGGACCGATGCGTTCTCCAGGCTCAGCTTTGATTTTGTCTTAGCCGCTCGATCGCCCCAAAGCTGGGCTATCGTGCGTCGCAGATGCAGTCAATCTCGTTTGCGCGTCACATCATCCGTGCGAACCAGCCCGAATTTTTGACCGGAAGGCGAAGTGGTTCGGGCCGACCCCTCGCGTCCGGTGGTTACCTTATTTAGGCAGCCAGTGCGTAGTTGTTGTTGGCAGTTATTGCCGTTGCGATCGTTTTAGGAGAGCTCGCAACTCCGCCTGCTGACATCGACCGCGGATCCTCACGTCGAACCTAATTCAGCCCCGCGACCATCGACACTCAGTATAACCGATCCGGCAAGCGAGGGGTTACGAGCTCCCCGCCGCCTTCCCGGAGGTGCCCCGCTCCATCAGGGTGCTGACCAGCATCATGACGATCGTGCCATAGAGATAGGCCAGCCAGTGGTTGAAATTGCCGCTCGAGCGGAAATGGGGCGTGAAGTGCGCCGCGATCGCAAAGAGCAGGTAGTTGACCACGAACGAGAAGAGCCCGTGCGTCAGCCAGGTAATCGGTGCGGAGAGGAGCCGCAAAATCGGCCCCAGCAGCATGTTGACGATGCCGAAGACGATCGCGGCAATCAAGGCGGTCCCGATCCCGGCATTGTGGTCGAAGCCCGGTACGAACTTCAAGATGAGATACAACGCGATGGCGTTGACGATAAATCGGAGGATCATGGCTGCGACGTTCCTCGCACCACGGTGGGCTCCTATCCCGGCGAGCGCTCGGCGAGGTGCGCCCGGACCGCCGCGGCGAGCGTCGGGGTCATCCCCTTCACCGCTGCGACCGCGTCGAGATCGGCCCGCCGGATCGCCGCGACCGAGCCGAAGGCCGCGAGCAGGCGCTTCCGCCGCACCGGCCCGAGCCCAGGCACCTCGTCGAGCGCCGAACGGATCATCGCCTTATCGCGCTTTTGGCGGTGGAACGTGATGGCGAAGCGGTGCGCTTCGTCGCGGACCCGGATCACCAGGTGCAGCGCAGGCGAGCCCGGCGGCAGTACGATCGGCTCGCTGCGCTCGGGCAGATAGAGCCACTCGTGCTCTTTGGCGAGCCCCGCCACCGGAATCCCGGCGAGCCCGAGTTCGTCGAGCACCTCCACCGCGACGCCGAGCTGCCCTTTTCCGCCGTCGATCAATAGCAGGTCCGGGCGCGCCGAAAAGCGCTCCCGTTTCGTGCGATCGACGCCGAGTGCATCCTCTTCTTCTCGCTGCGCGAGATAGCGCAGCCGCCTGCGCAGCACCTCGCGCATCATCTCAAAATCGTTCGGCCCGTGTTTGTATTGAATCGCGAATTTGCGGTAGGCGGCTTTTTTCGCGCGCCCTTCCACAAAGACGACCATCGAGGCGACCGGGTTGGTTCCCTGCACGTTCGAAATATCGTAGCACTCGATGCGGCGCGGCAGATCGGGGAGTTCGAGCGCCTGCGCGAGTTCGTCGAGCGCGCGCGCCTGAGCGCTCTCTTGCACCTCCTGGTGGGCGAGAAACGCTTTGAGGTGCTGCTCGGCGTTGCGCGCGACCAAGCGCAGATAATCGGCGCGTTCCCCGCGCTGCGGCACGAGGATACGCACGCGCTGTCCTTTGACTCCGCTCAACCACCGTTCGATCTCGTCACGATCCTCGGGCATCGCTTCGAGCAACAATTCCTTCGGCACCACCGATGCGGCGTACGGACGCGCGCGCGCGCTCGCCGGGGCCGGCGCCGCATTGTCGCGCGCGGCGCGCCCCTCGGCGATTGTCGAGAAGGTTCGGCGCTCTTCTCCCGCCGCCCGCGAACTGTAGAATTGCGTCAGGAACTCCGCGAAAATTTCCTGCGGTTCGCGCGCCGCGACGCCGTCGAGAATCACGTGTTCTTGGCCCACGAGTTTTCCGCCCCGCACGACGAAGACTTCCATGCAGGCCTGCCCCTGCGCGCGCGCGCAGGCGATGAGATCCATATCGATGCGCGAGCGCCACACCACGCGCTGCCGTTCGGTAACGCGACGCACCGCGATGATGCGATCGCGCATCGACGCGGCCGCTTCGAAGCGCATCTCGTTCGCCGCCGCCTCCATCTCCGCGTTGAGCCGCGCGAGCAACGCTTCGTGCTTGCCTTCGAGGAAGAGCACCACGTCGTCGACGACGGCATCGTACTCTTCGCGGCTCTGGTACCCGACGCAGGGCGCCATGCAGCGTTTGATGTGATACTGCAAGCACGGGCGCGCGCGCTTGCCGTCGATCGGTTCGCGACAGGTGCGCAACGGAAAGACCATGCGCACCAAATCGATGAGTTCGCGGAGATCGCGGGCGTTGGTAAAGGGCCCGAAATAACGGGCTCCATCGGGGGCGAGCGTCCGGGTAAAATGCACGCGCGCGAACGGTTCGTTCGTTACCTTGAGATAGGGATACCGCTTGTCGTCGCGCATCCGCACGTTGAAAGGCGGCTGGTACCGCTTGATGAGGTTCGCTTCGAGAATGAGCGCCTCGATCTCGTTTCCGACGACGGTCGTCTCGACGTCGACGACGCGCGCGACCATCGCGGCGATGCGCGGATGGTGTTGCGCGCTCTCTTGGAAATACGAACGCACGCGGTTGCGTAGCGAGATCGCCTTCCCGATATAGAGCACCTCGCCGCCGGCAGCGAGCATCTGATAGACGCCCGGCGCGTCGGGGAGTTGGGCGAGGGTAAGTTCGAGCGGCGCGGCGGCCATCGACTGCTAGAACCTTATGCGGCGCGTTTTCGTCGCAGCAGTGCGACCCCCGCCGCCGCGACGATCGCCGCCGCGGCGATGATAAAGAGCAGGCGCGCGTAGTGATGGAAGAGCGGCAGAATCTGGTCGAGGTGATGCCCGAGGGCGTTCCCCAGCAGCATTAAACCGCCGCAAAAAATCGTCGATCCGAGCGCGGTCCAAAGAAAGAAGGGCGCGAGATCCATCTCCGCGATTCCCGCCGGGATGCCGTCGATGCCGCGGATCACCGGAATGAACCGGCAGAGAAAGACCGCGAAGCTCCCCCACCGGCCGAAAAAAGCATGCACCTGGTCGAGGCGATCGTGATGGAAGCCGACGTACTTCCCGTAGCGCTCGACGAGCGGGCGCCCGCCGAAGCGGCCGATCGCGTAACCGAGCCCCTGCCCCACGAGTTCGCCGAGAACCGCGACCACGATCGCGACCCAGAGATTCCCGAGGTGCCCGGTCGCCGCGAGGGCGCCCGCCGTCGGCAGCACCACCTCGCTGCCGACCGGTGCACCGATATTTCCGAGCACCATTGCGATGAAGAGCCCGCCGAGGCCGGCGTGGTCGATGAACGAAACGACGGCGTGCTGCATCGGTGGTTAACTCCGTTCGGCGGTGTCGGTGCTCGGCGCGGCGAGGCGTAGGATGTGGGCGGCACGGCTTCCGCCCTCGCGGCGAAGCGCTTCGAGCAGATGAAGCGGCGAGATCTCGCCGCCCTCGCTGAGCTCGTGAGCGACGCGGACGATCTCTTTCACGCGCGGCGTCACCAGGACTCCTTCCCAGCTGCGGTCGTCGCCGGTCCCGAGCGCACGGCGCACGGCGGCGTGAACGTCACCGATATCGATGCCGTCCCCTTCGAGACGCTGCATGACCGAGGGATCGCGCTCCTCCAGCAACGCAACGAGCAAGTGCTCGGCGCCGATGTAGTAATGATTGTGATTGCGCGACTCTTGCTCGGCGGTATGCATGACCCGCCGAGCCGCCGAGTCGAATCGTGACAGCAACGCCTAAAGACTTTACTCGTAGGGTGAGGGGGAAAATGGTCGGGGCGACTGGATTCGAACCAGCGACCTCTTCGTCCCGAACGAAGCGCTCTACCAAGCTGAGCCACGCCCCGAAGGCTCCCCCCGTTTCTCAACCGTAAAGTCTCGCTCCTGCTCACAGGGGAACGCAGCGTCGCAGAGAAGCCGCGAGCGCGCATGAGGTATCTCATAGTCGGCTGCGGACGAGTCGGTTCCGCCCTTGCCGAGAAGCTCGATGAAGACGGGCACGAAGTCATCGTCATCGACGAAAACCCAACCGCATTCAAACGCCTTCGCAAGGAGTTTGGCGGGCACGTTGTCGTCGGCACTGGCATCGATTCCGAAGTCTTGCGCCGCGCCGGTGCGGAGAAGGCGAACGCGTTCGTCGCGGTCACCAACGGCGACAACCGCAACATCATGGCGGCGCTGATCGCGCGTACCGAGTTTCACATTCAAAAGATCGTCGCGCGCATCTACGATCCGCAGCGCGGGCAACTCTATCGCGATCTCGGCGTCGAGACCGTCTGCCCGACGACCGTCAACGCACAACTCATTCGCGATCGGCTCGTCGAATCGTCGACGAAGAGCACGCCCGAGATCGAATTCGGCGTTCTCACCACGTTGGTCGCGCACGTCGGCGCGGCACAAGTCGATAAACGCGTCGGCGAATTTGAAGAGTTCGAACGCATCCGCATCGCAGGGCTCATTCGGAAAGGCCGTTTACTCGTCGTTTCCAGCGACACGATCTTCGAAAAGGGCGACGAAGTGCACGCCGTCGTCGCCTCCGACGCCTTCGAGAGCTTCGTCCAATCATTCCCCGACGCGCGCAAAGCCAAACCGGTGAGGTCGTAACGTGTTCATTCTCATCGTCGGCGGCGGTAAAGTCGGCTCCTATCTCACGCGCGCGTTGCTCGACCGCAAGAGCGAGGTCGTGGTCGTCGAAAAAGACGAACGCAAAGCGAAGAATCTCGAGCGACTCATCGGTCAGCAGGTCACCGTCGTCGGCGACGGCTGCGATCCCAAAGTCCTGCGCGCCGCGGGCGTCGAGCGCGCCGATATCGTGGTTGCGGATACCGGCGACGACGAAGATAATCTCGTCGTCGTTCTGCTGAGCAAGCGCATCTCGAAGGCGCGCTGCATCGCGCGCGTCAACAATCCACGCAACCGACGCATCTTCGAATCGCTCGATACCGGCGAGCCGGTGACCGTGATTTCGTCGACGGAGATCATCCTCGACGTGCTCAACGAACACGTCAGTGCGGCCGGATACGGCGCCGTTCTCGAAACGATGCATCTCTTCGGAAAAGGGAACCTGCACCTCACGAAGATGTCGGTCGCCGCAGCCTCCGCAGTCGTCGGCAGAGAGATCGGTGAGATCGCACTTCCCAGCGATACCGTCCTCGTCGCGATCGAACGCGAAGGCGAGGAGATCGTGGTTCCGAGCGGGCACACGCGCCTGCAGGCCGGCGATCGCGTGATCGCCGTCGTTAAAAACGGCGCGCGCGAGCGGCTCGCGCAGATGTTAGGAGCGGGAGGCTAAGAGCCTTCGCGCGCTGCGCGGCAACGCGAGCGTTCCCACCAGCATCGTCACCAGAACCGCGACGAACACGATAGCGCGAGCGCTCTGCGCTCCCGGTAGATGCACGTCGATCGTAAAAATCAGCGCCAGCGAGAGCGCTCCGCGCACGCCCGCCGCGGCGATGAATCGTCGCCGCGCGGCATCGAGCTCCGGCAGCACGCGCAAGAGCCCCATCGTCGTGATGAGGCGCGCCGCCGCGAGCGCGAGCACGACCGCCCCGGCACCGATCAACGCACTGCGGGCATCGAGCAGATTGAAGCTCGCGCCCATCCATGCAAAGAGCACGAAGTTCAGCGCGACGGCGGCCCAACGCCAATAGGCTTCGGCGCCGTCGAGCGTTGCCGAATCGAGCGTCCTCTCGATGCGCGTTCGCATGAACATGCCGAGCGTCACCACGGCCACGATTCCCGATCCTCCGAACGCATCGGCGGCGATCGCGACGGCGTAGACGCCGAGCACGCTGAGCGCCCAGAGCGAGAACGGGCGGCGAAGGCGCAGCCGCGATGCAAGGCGTCCGACCAAATCGCCGACGGCGGCGCCGAGAAGAGCGGCCACGAGCGAGAGCGCGAGATTGCTCGCGCGCACGAGTGCGACCGCGAAGGCGTCGTTGAAGAGCGACTCCGCTTCGACGATCGCCACCAACCTCGGGGGCGCCCCGACCGAACGCGCGAAGGCGATCACGGCGACGGGATCGGTCGCGCTCAACGCCGCACCGACCGTCCACGCCAGCGGCCAGGGGAATGCGAGCAATACCAGCGCGCCGGCGACGCAGAGGGCGGCGATCGCGACGCCGGGTAGCACCAATATCGCGACCGGGCGCCACGCGCGCCGCACCGCGGCGAGATCGAGGCTCCACGCCGCTTCGAAGAGCAGCGGTGGAACGATATAATGCAGCGTCGCGGGCGCGAACGCCGCGCCGACGGGACCGGCAAAAAGCATTCCGGCGAACGCTCCCAGGAGCGCGACCCCGGGAAGCACCCAGATCGGCAGCGGTCGCAGAGCGGTCGGCACGGCCGTTAATGCACGTGCGTGAAGTTACCGACGCGAACGCCGCGTGCGGCGATGCTCTCGATCGCCGCGCGCATTCCCACCGTTGCTTGCGGGCGCCCGACGAGGGCGAAATAGCGGTGCGGATCGATGTTGAGCGTGCGCGTTTGGACCATATCGACGGGTTGCTCGCGCAAAAACCGCTCCATTGCAGCGACTTCTTCTACGTCGTCGGTAACGCCGGGATGCGTGAGCAGGTTCAGCGAGACGCGCAGCCCGGCCGCCCGCGCGACGCGAATCGAATCGAAGACGTCGGCGAGGCCGTATCCCTGCGGACGATAATAGGCGGCGTAGGTCGCCTCGCGGAAACTATTGAGGCTAATCCGAACCGCTTGGAGCCCCGCCTCGATGCAGCGGGCGAGTTCGCGTGGGCGGCTACCGTTGGTATTGAGATTCACCGTTCCGTTCGAACGCGCGCGGCGAACCTTCTCGATCGCCGCAGCGATCGCGTGCGAGCGCAGCAGCGGTTCGCCCTCGCATCCCTGTCCGAAGCTCACGATCCCTTCGGGGACCCGTTCCAAATGCTCGATTGCGACGCGCGCGATCTCGTCGGCCTGCATCTCGACGGCGATACGCGTCTGCGGTGAGGGCAATCCCGCATCGGGATCCTGTTCGGAGATGCATCCGACGCAACGAGCGTTGCATTTCGGCGAGACCGGTAACGCCGCTTCGCCGCGTGCGAGAAAGACGTTCTGCGCGGTAAAACATCCGTACTCGCCGGCACAGACGCGCAGCTGGGCGAGCATGTGATTTCCGGGATCGCGCGCGCAGCGCTCCTCAAGCAGCCTCTCGAGTTCGCCCTCGGCGAAGCGGCGCGGCTCCCAATCCTCATCGCGATCGGTGCGCATCGCGGCGACGTAGAGCTCGTCGTCGATCGCGCACGCAAACGTGTACCCAAAGAGCGGCAACGTCGGCGCGTCGGCGTCGGCCTCAAACGCCGGCACGAGCAAACGCGTGTAACCGGCAGGCAGCAAGACGCCGAGCGCGTGGCGGCGCGCTTCGACGCCGCGCACGCTCACCGGACGTCGCAGCGGCAGCAGCGTCGGAACGCTTCCGGGCGGCGCGGGAATGAGTTCGTCGGGGCGCGGCGCGCGCACGATGCCGCCGTCGGCGAGCGGCTCGCTCCGTTCGTCGAAATAATAGCGGCCGCGCGCGTCGGCGTAGGCGAGCGCGAGGGGCACGCGTTTACGCGACATCGTCGTGCAGAACGCCGTCGAAGACGCGGAGGGCAGGGCCGATGAGCGTGGCTTCACCGCGCGCGTCGAAATCGACCGCGAGGGTGCCGCCCGGAACTTCGACGCGCATCGGCGTCGAGAGCAGATCGCGCATGCGCATCGCCGCCGCAACGGCGACCGCTCCGGTGCCGCAGGCCTGCGTCTCACCGACGCCACGTTCGAAATGACGCACGCGCACGCAATCCGGTTCGACGACGGCGAGATGCACGTTCGCTCCCTCGGCGAAGGCCGGCTCTGCGGCAATGCGGCCGGCGATCGCCGCGAGATCGACACCTTCGAGCGCGTCGACGAAGAGCACGACGTGCGGGTTTCCTACCCGCACCACCGTCGCATCGGGATATGCGAGCGTTCCGCGTTCGATCTGCGTCGCACCCATCGCGACGCGAATTCGCCACGCACCATCGCGGCTCTCGATCGCCGTCTCCCGAACGCCCGCGAGCGTTTCGATCGTGAGCCGATCGGGCTCCCCCGCTTCGGCGAGATAGCGCGCGACGCAACGGATGCCGTTGCCGCACATCTCGGCCTCGCTACCATCGGCGTTGATGACGCGCATGCGCGCGTCGGCGAGGACCGATCGCTCGATCGTCAGTACGCCGTCGGCTCCGACGCCGGAGTGGCGATCGCACCAGCGGCGCGCGAAAGCGGCGAGATGCGGAATCGAACGCTCGCGTGCGTCGATAACGATGAAATCGTTTCGGGTGCCGTGCATCTTCGCAAAGGGGATCGCCGTCATTTATGAAGGCGTTGGCGCATGCCCCAGGGCTTCCTCCGCCGCCCGCACGAGATCGTCGGCGGCGAGCCATTCGATATCGGGCTCCGTGCGAAACCAAGCGATCTGGCGGCGCGCGTAGCGGCGCGTCGCACGTGCGAGTGCGACCAAGGTCTCTTCGAACGTGCTCTGCCCGCGCAGATACGCGAGCGCCTGCGGGTACCCGACCGCATCGGCGGCGACCGCACGCGCACCGAGCGCCTCCGCTTCGTCGAGAAGGCCACCGGAGAGCATCGCGCGAGCGCGCGCCTCGATGCGCCGATCGATCTCCGGCAGCGGCAGATCGAGCGCAAAGGTCCGGAACGAGAGCGCGCGCGAGAGCAATGTCGGAATCTCCGCACGCTCGTCGCGCGCCGGCGCGAGGGCGATCTCGAGCGCGCGCCCGATGCGATAGAGATCGTTTCGCTCGATCGCCGCGGCGCGCGTGGAATCGCGCAGCGCGAGCCACTCGTGCAGCACCTCGGGGGGATGCGCGCGCATCTCGCGCGCGATACGCGCGCGAAGTTCCTCGTCCCCCCGTTGGCCGAGCGCGACTCCCCCGCGCAAAACGCGCAGATAGAATCCCGTCCCGCCGACGACGAGCGGGCGGCGCCCACGCGCGCGAATATCTTCGATCGCCGCGATCGCATCGCGTGCGAACTGCGCGGCCGAATAGCGCCGCTCGGGATCGAGAAACTCCACGCAGTGATGGCGTATCTCGCGCTGCGCGGCATCGTCGGGAGCCGCGGTGCCGACGCGCATGCCGCGATAGATCTGCCGAGAATCGGCACCGACGATCTCTCCGCCGACCGCACGAGCGATCCGCATCGCCACCTCGCTCTTACCCGACGCCGTCGCGCCGACGATCACGCAGAGATCGGTCACGCGCGCTTGAAGAGCCTCGCGACGTTCTCGGGTTCGAGACGCAGCATGGTGGGGCGCCCGTGCGGGCAATGCATGGGATTCATGCAGCGCTGCAAATCATCGACCATCCGCACCATCTCGGCAAAGGCGAGCCGCTCGCCCGCCGTCGTTACCGAATGGCAGGCTAACGAAGCCCAGACACGCTCGCGCACGTCGCGCTGCGGATGCTCCTCCGACAGATCGTCGAGGAAGCCCGCCAAATCGAAGGCTCGCGCTCCATAACCGGCGGGGGTCGCGGTGACGCGATAACTGCGTTCCCCGAAGGGTTCGATTTCGAGCCCGCCTTCGCGGAGAAGTTCGAGCGCGCGTTCGAGCCGTTCGCTCTGCGCGGGATCGAGTTCGACGATCGAAGGCACGAGCAGCGGTTCGCTCGGCGCGTGCGCGGCGGCGGCAGCGACGATCCGTTCGTAGGCAATGCGTTCGTGCGCGGCGTGCTGATCGACGAGGAGAATCGTGCGCCCGTCGGTCGCGAGAATGTAGGTTGCATCGACCTGCGCAAGCACGCGCATTCCGTTCGGCGCAACGACCGGTGCCTCGCCGGGTTCGGGATCGTACTGCAGGAGGCGCGCCTGTTCGTAGCGCTCCGGCGGCGCGAGCGAGAGATGCTCGCCGGGTTCGGCTCCCAGCGTTCGGCTCAATCGTTCGCGCGCATCGCCGCGCAGCGTCGCGGCGATCGCATGGCGGACGCTCTCGCCGACCTGCGTGCCGAAGCGCAAGCGCACGTCGCTCTTGGTTGGATGAACGTTCGCATCGACGTGCTCGGGCGGAAGATCGAGCATCAAGACGCCGTAGGGTTGACGGCCGATCATCGAAAACGTTTGATACCCGGCGCTCCACGCGCCCGCGAGAAGCGTACTGCGAAGAAGCCGACGGTTCACAAAGAGCATCTGCATGCGTCGATCCGCGCGTTCGTTGCCGGGTGCGCTGATGAACCCGCGCAATCCGCCATGCATCGATGCGGCCGCCGAAGCATCGATCTCCAACATCGTCTTGGCGGCGTCGCGCCCGAAGACGGCGGCGAGCCGTTCGCGCGGGTCGGCGGTCGCCGGCATTGCCCAGTGTTGCTCGCCGTCGTTGCGAAACGTAAACGAAATCTCCGGATAGGCGAGCGCGAAGGTGCTCAACCACGAATTCACGCGCGCGAGTTCCGCCGCCGGCGATTTTAGATACTCGCGCCGGACGGGGACGTTGGCGAAGAGCCCCTCTGCGACCGCGCTCGTTCCGGTCGGAGCGGCGACGCGGACGATCGGCTCGATGCGTTCGCCGTAGGCGACGATCTTCGCCCCGATCTCCGCATCGCGCGTGCGCGAGACGATGGTGAGGCGCGCGACCGCCGCGATACTCGCGAGCCCCTCGCCGCGAAAGCCCAACGTCGCGACCGCCTGAAGCTCCTCGGCATCCCGGAGTTTACTCGTCGCGTGGCGCGCGGGGGCGAGCGCGATATCTTCGATCGCGATTCCGCTGCCGTCGTCGCTTACCTCGATGCGTTCGGTCCCGCCACGCAACAATGAGACTTCGATGCGGCGCGCGCCGGCGTCGACCGCATTTTCGACGAGCTCTTTGACGACCGAGAGCGGCCGTTCGACGATCTCGCCCGCGGCGATCTGCCCGATCGTCCGTTCGTCGAGGGCGGCGATCTGCGGCATTATAGCAACCGCAACTGTTCGCGGCTCTCGGTTGGGCCGGAGCGCCGACGCATCGGAATCCGCGTTTCGAGATCGGGGCCGGCTCCGAGCGTCTCGGCGATCTCTTGCGCGCGGTCGACGACGCTCGCCGGTAGCCCCGCCATGCGCGCCACTTCGATGCCGAAGGAACGCGAGGAACTTCCCGGCTGGACGCGATGCGAGAAGACGGGCTCGTTGCCCCGTCCGAGATTTTCGACGGCGGTAATATGATAGTTCGCGACGCCGGTCCAATGCTCGGCGAGCGCGCAGAGTTCGTGAAAATGCGTCGCAAAACACGTCATCGGCGCACCGTCGCCGAGCGCGAGAATATACTCGCAGATCGCTTGCGCGATCGCGAGGCCGTCGATCGTTCCGGTGCCGCGACCAATCTCGTCGACGAGCAGCAACGAGCGTGCCGTGCAGCGACGAAGGATATTCGCCGCTTCGGCCATCTCCATGTAAAACGTCGATTGCCCCGAAGCGAGATCGTCCCCCGCGCCGATGCGCGTGAAGATGCGATCGACGATGCCCAGCTTCATGCTCTTGGCGGGAACGAACGAGCCGATCTGCGCGAGAATCGTCAGCAAACCGATCTGCCGGAGATAGGTCGATTTGCCGCCCATGTTCGGCCCGGTCAGCAGAATGAAGCGATGCTCGCGCTCCAACAACCGCACGTCGTTGGGAACGAAGCGACGCTGCACCACCGCCTCCATCACCGGGTGGCGGCCGTCGACGATCTCGATCCGGGATTCGTCGAGAAATTCGGGGCGTGCGTATCCGCGCGTCGCCGCTTTTTCGGCGAGCGCGACGCTGACGTCGATCGCCGCGAGTGCCGCACCCGCAGCCGCGAGCCCGTCGACGCGCGCGGCGATGCGTTCGACGAGCTCGGCGAAGAGCCGCTGCTCGATACGTTCCTGGCGGCTCTGCGCGCTCGCTATCGCCGTTTCGAGTTCTTTGAGCTCGGTGGTGATATAGCGCTCGCTCCCGGCGAGCGTCTGGCGACGGACGTATTCGGCGGGAACTCGCGCGGCATACGCGTGCCCGACTTCGATGGCGTAGCCGAAGGCGCTCGCATACTTCACCTTGAGGCTCTTGATGCCGGTCCGTTCGCGCTCGCGCTCTTCCAACGCAGAGATGCTTCCGCGCGCATCGCCGCGCAGCGCGATACATTCGGCGAGCTCGGGGTCGGCCTCTGGGCGAATCGCGCCGCCATCGCTCAGGCGCGCGGGAGGCTCCTCGACCAATGTCGCCTGAAGATCGGCGAGCAGCGATTCGAAGCCCAACAACGGCGCCCGGCGCCGCGCGAGCGCCTCGGGCAGCAGCGCGGGAAGCTCCGCCATCGCCTCGAGGGTGCGCCGCAGCGATGCGAGATCGCGCGGGTTCGCGCGGCGCAACGAGATTTTCTGCGCGATCCGTTCGAGGTCGAAGCAACGACGGAGCGTTTCGTGCAGGTGCCCGCGCAGCGCGTGCCTCTCGACGAGTGCGGCGACATCGTCGAGCCGTCGCTCGATGGCTTCGCGATCGATCGAGGGCGCGGAGATCCGTCGTGCGAGCAGGCGCGAGCCCATCGAGGTGGCACACCCGTCGAGCGTCGCCAGAAGCGTCGCCCGCTCGTTCGCGCCCTCGGCGCGCAGCAACTCGAGGTGTTTGCGCGTCGCCGGATCGATCGCGAGATGCGCCGCGTCGCGCCGATAGCGGGCGTGATTTCGCAACGCCGCCCCGTCGGTCGCAAGCCCGGTGCGCGCGAGAAAGCGATCGAGCACTTCGGCGGCGCGCGCCATCGCGAGCGATTCGACGAGCGAGAATCCCGGGACGGCATCGACCGCACGCGCCGAAGCACCCGAGATCGGCAGCGTGGCGATGCGCGCGCCGAGATTGGCGATTTGCAGGCGCAGCGTCGCGTGCCCGCCCTCGGGAATATCGAAGACGATTTCGGCGGGCGCGATGCGTGCGAGTTCGGCGACGAGTTCGTCTTCGCCAAGTTCGCTCGGGAACGCCGTGCCGAAGCTCTCGCCGGTCGAGACGTCGCAGTAGATCAGCCCAAAGGTATCCTCGAGATAACTGAGCGCGGCGAGAAAATTATTGCGCTTCCCATCGAGGAGATGCTCCTCGACGAGCGTTCCCGGCGTGACGACGCGAACGATGTCGCGGCGGACGAGTTTATTCGGGCGCGGCTCCTCCATCTGTTCGGCGAGCGCGACGACGAAGCGTTGTTCGACGAGCCTGCGGAGATAGGTATCGAGAGCGTGATGCGGCACGCCCGCCATCGCCACGCGCGTTCCGCCACCGGAATCCTTCCCGGTCAGCGCGATCTGGAGGGCGCGTGCGATCGTCTCCGCATCCTCACCGTACGCCTCGTAAAAATCGCCGACGCGCGCGAGCAAGATCGCCTCGGGATTGCGAGCCTTCAATTCGAAATATTGCTCGATCGCCGGCGAGCGTTTGGTCGGCGCACTCACGCGAGCGTACGTTCGTCCATCGGTTACAGAAGCGAGAGCACCGGCAGATCGACCGGCGTGCCGATATCGGTAAAACGGGCGGCGCGCGCGCGAATACTTCCCGAGTTTCCCCACACGTGTGCGGCGACGATCTCAATATCGAGCCACGGTTCCCGCGCGTAGAGCGCCGGATCGTAATCGGGGGGCATCGGCGAATTGACGGTCACGTTGTCGAGTGATTTGGCCGTCAAGCGATTCGGATCTTTCTTCGACGGGCCGATCGCGAGGCAACGCTCGCGGCGCCCGATTTTGCGCGCGTGATAGGCGGTGCTCGCCTCGTTTTGCGCCTCGATGAGCCGCTCGAAGCGCTCGTGCGCGACTGCGGGAGCGACCTGCTCCCAGTTCGCAGCCGGCGTTCCCCGCCGAATCGAATAGATGAACGAGTAGGCGTTGGCGAAGATCCCGCGCCGGACGTACTCCAACGTCGCCTCGAAATCGGCTTCGCTCTCGCCGGGGAAGCCGACGATGATGTCGGTCGTGATCGCCCACTCCGGCAGGTAGCGCGCGATCCACGCGACGCGTTCTTCGAATTGCGCGCGCGTATATTTTCGATTCATGCGGCGCAAGACGGGGTCGCTCGCCGATTGCATCGGCAGGTGCACGCGTGGATTGAGCGCCGCGATCTCCGCGAATCCGGCGATCGTCGCCTCGGTGAAATCCTTCGGATGCGGCGAGATGAACGTCAGACGCTCGAGCCCGTCGAGTTCGGCGACCGCGCGCACGAGATGGAGAAAATCGGTGCCGTCGGCGGGATCGCGCCAGGCGTTGACGGTCTGTCCGACGAGCATCACCTCGCGCGCGCCGGCGGCAATTTTCTCCGCGACTTCGGCGCGAATCTCCGCGGCCGGGCGATGGTCGAAGCGGCCGCGAACGTGCGGAACGATGCAGAACGTGCAGTAATACGAACAGCCGCGCTGGACGTTCACGAATGCGCGGAGGTGCGAGAACGCATCGGTGACGCCGTCGGCGGTCCCGCCCATCGGATCGAGCAACGCCCGCTGCTCGATCGCTTCCACGTCGGGATCCTCGCCGAAATCTTCGCGCCAGCGTTCGAGGCGGTCGCCGAGCGCGCGCAGTTCTTTGGTGCCGTAGATCGCATCGACGTGCGGCGCGAGTCTCGCCATGCGGTCGCGATCCTGTTCGGCGAGGCAGCCCATCACCACGATGCGCACGCTCGGATCGGCGCTTTTCAGCGCCCGAAAATGATTCATGCGGCCGTAAGCGCGCCGCTCGGCGTTGTCGCGAACGGTGCAGGTGTTGAGCAGTACCACCTGCGCGTCTTCGGGGCGCGTGACGATAGCGTACCCCGCGGCGCTAGCGCGCTGCGCGATCTCCTGGGAATCGGCCTCATTCATCTGACAGCCGAAGGTCTCAATATAGAGTGCAGCCATGGAAGAACCGCTCTCTTCGTCGCGAGGCGGGCAAACTCCGACCGAACGGCCAATCTCCCGCCGGTGGATTTAGAAGCATCGGAGGCGCCGGTTCTCGCGCGCGTCGAACCGGCGACCGTCGCCATCGTCGGTCGCCCAAACGTCGGCAAGAGCGCGCTCTTCAACCGGCTCGTCGGCGCGCGGCTCGCGATCGTCGAGGACACCCCCGGAGTCACCCGCGACCGGCTCTACGCCCTTGCGGAGTGGCAGGGACGCACCTTTAATCTCGTCGATACCGCCGGCATCGACCCCGAGGCGGCGGTCGCGCATGGGGATGCCTTCGCCGAGACGACCCGGCGGCAAGCCGAGGCCGCAGCGGCCGCCGCCGACGCCATCGTCTTCGTCGTCGACGCTCGCGAAGGGGCGAATCCCCTCGATGAAGACGTCGCCGCGATCCTCAGACGGATTCGCCGAAAGATCATCCTCGTCGCCAACAAAGCCGAGTCGCCGAGTGCCGCCGATAGTGCGACCGCCGAGTTCTCGCGCTTGGGCTTCGGCGTCCCCATCGTCGTCTCGGCGATCCATGGCGAGGGCACGGGCGATCTCCTCGACCGCATCGTTGAGGCACTCCCGGAGAACACCCCGAATGCCGTGCGCAGCGGCGAGATATCGCTCGCCATCGTCGGGCGCCCCAACGTCGGGAAATCGTCGCTGCTCAACTCCCTCGTCGGCCAGGAGCGTGCGATCGTCTCCGACGTCGCGGGGACGACGCGCGATGCGATCGATACCGAATTGCTCTGGCGTGGTGGGAAGTATCGACTGGTCGATACCGCCGGGATGCGCAAACGCCCCGAAGCGATCGGCGATATCGAATACTACGCGACGCTCCGGAGCCTCAATGCGCTCGCCCGTTGCGATATCGCGCTCATCGTCTTCGATTCGATGCACGGCATCACCGCACAGGATCGCCGGCTCGTGGGGCTCGCCATCGAGGAACGCAAAGGCGTGATTTTGATCGGCAACAAGTGGGATCTCGTTCGCGAGCAAGGCGAGTACCAGCAAGGCGACCTCAAGAACGCGATCTACGATATTCTCCCGTTCGCACGATTCGCACCGATCGCGTTTCTCTCGGCGATGACGCACCGAAAACTCGGTGGCCTCATGCCCTTGGTCGCGCACGTCTGCGAAAATCTCGATCGGCGCGCACCGACGGGACAGCTCAACGCGCTGATCCGCGATGCGGTGATGGCGCACCCGGCACCGATCTCGGGCGGGAAAGCCCTACGGATCTTCTACGCGGCGCAGGTCGCGGCGCATCCGCCGCTCTTCATCATGCACTGCAACGATCCCGATCTCGTGCAGCCCTCCTATCGGCGTTTTCTCGAACATACGATTCGCGAAGCCTACGATTTCGAGGGAGTGCCGCTCACGATTGAATTTCGCCCGCGCCGTAGCGAGGAGCGCGAGGAGGCACCGTGGCCGACGCCCTCCTAGCGATCTTTGCCTTCGCGGTCGGCTCGATTCCGTTCGGGCTCGTCGTCGGCCGCCTGTTCTTCTCAACCGATATCCGCGCGCAAGGATCCGGCAATATAGGCGCGATGAATGCTCTTCGCTCGCTCGGGAAACGCGGTGCTGCTGCGGTCTTATTACTCGACGCCGCCAAGGGCGCGCTCCCGGTGCTGCTCGCCGCGCATTTCGGACGCGGGGATGCTGTGCAAGCGGTCGCCGCGTTGGCCGCAGTTCTCGGCCACTGCTTTTCACCGTGGCTTGCATTCAACGGTGGGAAGGGCGTTGCGACGATGCTCGGCGCGACGCTCGCGCTGAGCCCCGCCGCCGTCGCCGTCGCGATCGCCGGCTGGTTACTCGGCGCGCTCGTGCTCACCCCGTACTCCTCGGTCGGCTCGATGCTCGCCGGGCTGCTCGTCGTACCGTCGCTCTGGCTCTTCACCCGCTCGGCGTGGGAGACGCTCTACGGCGCTGCCGTCGCACTCTTGATCGTTTATCGCCACCGCGAAAACATCGAACGCCTCCGTGCCGGTGTGGAGAACCCGATCCCGTTCCTGAAGGGACGTGGCGCGCCGAAAAAGTAGCGCCACCTGACGCTTAAGAAAATGCAGAGAGGCTCGAAGACACTCTCTGCATCGCCGGAATCCGACGCACCGCGCTCGCTGCAGCGATTAAGTATTCGCGGTCTTCCGTAGAAAGTTCATGGAGATCACCTCCGTGAAAATAGACGAGCGCCTTGAGCGCCTCTGAAGCTTGAAAAGCCAAGCCGAAGAGGGCCCGCCCGGCGGCAAGCCCACTATCGAGTGGGGTCCCGCCGCGAACGATCGCCGCGATATCGAGATAGTCTTTCGCTTCGATACGGTCAAAAATAGCTTTCCATTTCGTAGCGAGCAGGTCGAGCGATGAAGCGACGACGAGAACTCCATCCTCGGTCATTTCCGGTTCACCGACACGACCGATCGATAGCGATCCGAAGAACGAGCATTTCACCGGCCGCGAGGTCGCGGTCAGTACGGTCAGCGTGTTTACAGAGTCTTGAAGGACCGTCGCTCTCCGCAAAAACGGCATCGCCGAGCGCATTGCATCCTTATCGAGAACGCGATCCGTAAAGAAATCGAAATCGATCGATCGGCGATGCCCGTATCGAAGAGCGACGGCCGTCCCTCCGTAAAGAACGAACCCAAGCCGCGCCGCCGGAGCAAGATCGTTCCAAAGATCGCGTTGCGCTTCATCCAGCGTTGCGAGGAGCGGCTTCATGGTGCGTCTGCTTTACAGCGCTCGGCGAGGCACGGCCGGCGGCGTACCGTGGTATGGCGTAAGACCGAGACGATAGTGCCAGTATGCCCACGATTTTGGCGAAAACCATCCGGGCTCGGCATGCTCGAGGACCGATACGAGTTCCCTTTCGCCGAACAGCTCGACCAGACGTTGGACGTCATCGAAGTCTCCCAGCTCTAAGACCTGGGCGATCACGCGATTGGGCGAACGCAGCGCCGCCTCGGGCGAACTCCACCAGAGATATTTTTGCGCCAGCCCAACCAAGCTCTCCCGGCACAGCTGCGAGCGGGTCGTTCCCATAGGGGGGCCTCCTTCGCCGTTGGTACGCGCCTCTCCGGGCGATGCCCTGAGCCCGAGAGCGCCGGTGCCGAGACCGGAGACTTTTCTCGCACTCTTCCGATAGCCCGGCGCACAGGGCTTCGCGAGGCGCGGCCCGTATTGGGGCGGGCTATGATCTCATCGAATGATTTTCGTAATGGCGTCACGATTCTGTTGGACAACAACCTCTGGACCGTGATCGAATTTCTCCACGTAAAACCCGGCAAGGGCTCGGCGTTCGTCAGGACGCGCCTGAAGAACGTGCGCACCGGCGCGACGGTGGAACGCACTTTCCGCGCCGGCGAGAAAGTCGAACGCGCGACGCTCGACAATCGAACGATGCAGATGCTCTATAACGACGACGAGGGCTTCCACTTCATGGACCAGGAGTCGTTCGAAAACGTCACCATCCAGCGCGATCTCATCGGCGGCCCCGCGGATTTTCTTCGCGACGGGATGTCGGTCGACGTCCAGTTTCACGACGGCACCGCGATCGGCGTCGAGCTCCCGCCGCACGTCGAATTGCGCATCGTCGAAACGGACCCGGGCTTTAAGGGCGACACCGCGACGAATACCACCAAACCCGCAAAGCTCGAGACCGGCGCGATCGTTCAGGTGCCGCTCTTCATCGAACCCGATACCGTCATCCGTATCGATACGCGAGATCGGCGTTACATCGGCCGCGTGAACTAAACGCGCCGCCGCTACTCGGCGCGTAGAGGGGAGACCGTGAAAAAGAAACTCCAGTCGCTCGGGATAGCCGTCGTTCTCGCGCTCGTCGCCAGCGGGATCGGCATCGCGAGCTTCTATTCGCAGAATCCCCAGCTCTCTCGGCTCGCCGATTACATCGCCCACATTACGGTGCTCGCGCACGCAGATCGCATCGGCCTCAAAAACCCCGGCTACGGAAGCCCCAACAATAACCTTGCGATGATTACGCTCGACGATTACTCGTTGAGCGGACATACGAGTGCTGGGCTGGGAACCTGGCCCTTCCGTCGCGGCGTCTACGGCACGCTCCTCGACCGGCTCGCGAAGGCCGGAGCGAAGACGGTCGCCTTCGATATCGATTTCCTCGACCCGAGTCCGAGCGCCCGCCAAGATGCAATCTTCGGCAGGGCGATTGCGAAGGTGCCGACGGTCCTCGCCTACGCACTCAACACCACGACGACCGGACAGATCGGTATCGAGCCGGTGATTCCCGTTCTCGCTCGACATACGGCGGCGATGGGATTCTCGAGCTCGGATAGCGTCGGCAGCTACACCTCGGGGCAGTTTCCGAAGATTCGCACGAGCGGATCAGGATTTTTCTCCGACCAGACGTTCTATTCGCTCGCGGCTGCGGCGGCGCAAACCTATCTCGGCCATACGATCGATTTCGCGAAGACGCCGCGCCTGCACGGGCGCATTCTTTTATTGCCTCCCCATTATGCGTCGACCCAGGCCGTTAGCGGCCGCGTCGGCGCCGAACAGAGCACCGCCCCCACCTTCATCGGCGGCGGGCAGATGTCTCTCGCCGACGCGCTGACCGTTCCCATCTCGCAGCTACGGCTCTTCGCGAAGGGGCGTTTGATCTATGTCGGGGCGACCGCGCAAGCGCTCGGGGATTTCGTGATCACGGCGCGCGGCAAGATGCCGGGAGTCTACGTGAACGCGCGGCTCACCGATCAGATGCTGCGGGGAATCTATATCCATACGTTGCCGACGTGGGTCGACATCGCGCTCATCGTCGGGCTCCCACTGCTTCTCGCGCTTTTCCTCATGTCGGCGCGTTTCGCGATCGCGCTCGGCGTCTCGGCGGTGACGATTCTCGCCTACGCCTGGATAAACGCGGCCCTTTTCGTCACGCACTTACTCTGGTTCGATCTCATCCACGTCGTTGCGGCGATGATTTTGGCGGTCACCTTCGTCGCCGCATTCCGAACCATTATCGAGGGCGCGCAGCGCCGCGTCGTCACCAATCTCTTCGGCATGCACGTGAGCCCGGCGGTCGTCGCCGAGATTCTCGAATCCGAGGATCCCTCCGGCGCGCTCTCGCTCAAAGGCAAACGCGTGAAATCGACGATCTTCTACAGCGATATCCGCGGTTTCACCGCAATGTCGGAGACGATGAGCCCCGAGGATATCTATAACCAGCTCAACGAGTACTTCGAAGAGATGGTCAAGATCATCTTTAAATACGGCGGCTACGTCGACAAGTTCATTGGCGACTGCGTGATGGCCGTCTTCTCCGCTCCCTACCAAACTCCCGACGACGCGAAGAACGCCGTTCTCGCCGCGATCGAACAGCAGCAACGCATCGCCGAGCTCGCCGCAAAATGGTCGACGCAGGGACGCAAAGTTTTCACCGTCGGCATGGGGATCAATACCGGCGAGGTGGTGATGGGAAACCTCGGCTCGAGTTCGCGCATGAACTATACGGTGATCGGCGACAACGTCAATACCGCGGCGCGCCTCTACAACGTTGCGAAGGGCGGGCAAATCATCATCAGCGAGACGACCTACAACGAGGTCAAGGGGCTCGTTAACGTGACCGAACTCGATTCGGTCAACGTCAAAGGCAAAGCCGAACCGCTCCGCATCTTCGATGTCGTCGTGCCGACGCGCGAGGCTCCCGCCGAAGCACCCTCGGCGTGATCGAAGCGCTCGCCCTCTTTCTCGCAGCGCTGGCGGCAAGCGCGCTCGGTTCGATGGTCGGCTTGGGCGGCGGTTTTTTAATGGTGCCGATTTTGCGACTCGCGTTCGGTTTCGATCCCGCGGTCGCCGCGGGGATGTCGTTGGCGATGGTCGTCGCCAACGGCGCGAGCAGTACGATTGCGAACCTCCGCGCTCGCCGCGTCAATCTCCGCGTGGGCCTGCTCGTCGTCGCGGGCGGTGTACCCGGCGCACTCCTCGGCTCGCGGATCGTCGAACGCATCGCCAGCCCGATCTTCGATTGGCTCTTCGCCGCGCTCGTCGTCGGCGTCGCACTCGATTTTGGGCTGCGCCGCTCGCGGCTCGCACTCTCGGGCACGAATCGCGAGGGCGCGCCGCGGACGATGCACCCGGTCGCCTCGCTACTCGCCGGATTCTTCGCCGGCATTCTCGGCGGGCTCTTTGGGATCGGCGGCGGCATCGCGATCGTTCCCGCGCTCGCCTATTTCTCCGACGTTCCGATCCACAGCATCACGGCGACCTCACAGTTCGCGATCGCCCTCACCTCGCCGATCGGCCTTATCGCGCACGGGCTCGCCGGCGACGTCGATTTTCTCCGCGCGATTCCACTCTTTCTCGGCGGGATCGCGGGCGGCACGCTCGGCCCGCGCATCGCCGCACGACTGCACGCAGCGCAACTCCTCTCGGTCGTCTCGTTTGCACTCCTCCTCGCCGCCGCTGCGATGTTGCTGCGAGACACGCACGTACTTTAAGGCGTAGGCTGTGAAGCGATGAACGAATCTCCGGCGACGCCCGCATCATCGACGCACTGGGAACCCGGTGCCCTGCCCTCGCTCGCGCGGATGGAGAGCTATCCGTGGCTGGTGGTGGGAACGGTCTGCATCGGCGCCTTTATGGGGCAGCTCGACGCGAGCATCGCGCAGTTGGTTCTCCCGACGCTACAGACGACGTTCCGCGCCTCGCTCGCCGACGTCAGCTGGGTCTCGCTCGCCTATCTGCTCGTTCTCGCATCGACACTGCCGATCTTCGGCCGACTCGCCGATATCTACGGGCGGAAATTGCTCTACACCGGGGGCTTTCTCGTCTTCATTCTCGGCTCGGGGCTCTGCGGCTTCGCAGATTCACTCGGCATTCTCATCGCGGCCCGCGTGCTGCAGGCGATCGGCGCGGGATTGCTCCAGGCGAACAGCGTGGCGATTATCACCGCTGCGGCGGGACCGCAACGGCGTGGTCGCGCGATCGGCATTCAGGGCGCCGCACAAGCGATCGGGCTCTCGCTCGGCCCCGCGCTCGGCGGCTTGCTGATTCAAGCGATCGGGTGGCGGTGGGTCTTCTGGATCAACGTTCCCGCGGGTATCCTCGGCACGATTCTCGGCTGGTTCGTGCTGCCGCGCACCGAAGGAATGCATCTTCACGACCGCGGCTTCGACTGGCTCGGTGCGTGGCTGCTGACGCCCGCACTCGCGCTCGTGCTGATCGCGCTGAGCGAAGCGCCGAGTTGGGGGCTCGCCTCGCCGCTCTTCATCGGCTGCGCGATCGCCGGCGTCGCGCTCATCGTCATCTTCGTGCTCCATCAACGGCGCGCGAAACCGCCGCTCATCGATCTCACGCTCTTCAAATCGCATGCATTCAGCGCTGGCAATCTCGCCGGGCTCATCTCGTACGGCTTGCTGTTCGGCGTCTTTCTGCTCGTGCCGTTCGCGCTCGAAGGCGGCTATCACGACGCGCCCTTCGCCGCCGGGTTGCGCTTGGCAACGATCCCCATCGCGCTCGGCATCATCGCGCCGTTCGCCGGAGCGCTCTCCGATAAACTCGGTCCGCGTTGGCTCACCGCGATTGGGATGGCGATCGCCGCGCTCTCGCTGGTCGGGCTCGCATTCGCGCTCGACGGAGCGCCGGGTTCGCTCGTCGCCGTCACCGCGTTGCTCGCGATCTTCGGCCTCGGTCAGGGGCTCTTCACCTCGCCGAACAACAGCGCGATCATGGGAGCCGCACCGATGCACCGCTTGGGCGCCGCAGGCGGCGTGCTCAACGTCACGCGTACGCTGGGTACGAGTCTCGGCGTCGCCGTCGCATCCTCGTTGCTTTCGTGGGCGATCGCTTCCTACGGTCACTTCCGCGACACGCTCGACGCGCCGCCTGCCGATTTGCTCGCCGGGATCCACAACGTGCTCTTCGTCTTCGCCGTGCTCGCGCTCATCGCCGCCGGTATATCGATGTTGCGCGGGCGCGAGGAAGCGCTCGACGAAGCGCACCGCGAGGAAATCGCGTTGATCGAACGCTCGGGTGGAGTCTGAGGTTGCGGCCGCGCGCCCGCGTCGTCGCCGCCGTCGCACTTCTTGCTTGCATCGTCGGCATGCGGACGGCTACCGCCGATCCATCGGCGCGACAGACGCGCCTTCAGGATATCGATGCGCTCATCGGCATGGTCCATCGGCTCGCCGCACCGACTCCCTCACGAGACATCGACATCGGAAACATCGCCATCGTTCGATCGTTTGCAATTGTCGAATGGTTCGCACAAGAGACGCGTCGGTGGGTACCGCCAACTTCGGGAGACGATGGAGACACCTTCGTCGCACGAAAGGGCGCCCACCAATGGCGACTGGTTCGCCGACTCCCACTCAGTTATAGCGCCGCCACCCTTACCCGTCTCGTTCCCGGTCTTCCCCTCGCAACTGCCGACGCGCTTATCTATAGCGACCGGATCGGATCGAGCCTGCAAGGCTGCAATCGCGATGGAAAGTGCAGCAGCACGGCGCAGGAGATCGCCTTTGCGGTCATACGGAACGGGATGAACCGCAGTGGTTTTGGCGTCGCACCCGTCGTCGCCCCGATCGTTCGCGATGGATCGGTCGCGCTCGCCGAGTTTTCGGTAGGCGAGGGCGGGGGCGAAGCGCTCCTGCAACACAAGCAATCGCGGTGGCACGTTGTCGCTATGGGCGGCGGAAGCATGAACTCCGTTGGATTCCTCACCTCTGGATTTCGCTTACCGCTCGCGGTAGCCCGCACGCTCGTAACCTCCATGAAGAAGGACGACGTGGCGACCTATTCGGGGCTCTGCGCGCCAAAACGTCGATGCGACGATCGGGCTCGCTCGGCAGCCTTTGCCTTTACCAACCGTTTCGCGCCTTCACGTGGCGCTCGTACAACCGTCGTTCGTTCGATCGTCATCGCCGGCAGAAATGCCTTACTCTCTTTCAGCGAGGGCCGCTCAAGCGGTGAAGCGTTACTCCGACTGCACGGCGCGAGGTGGGAACTGCGTGCGATGGGACCCGCCTCCCTCGCCGATTCGGGGCTTCTCGTACGGACCTTCGGCGTATCTCCGGAAGACGCAGCCCGGCTCGGGTACAAAATGAACGCTCTCATGCTGTAAACCCGATTCTATCGAGAGCCCCGAAGAAACGCGAACGGCCGGCCGGTTCGTGCCGGTCGGCCTCTCGCCTGGAAGCGCCTTTGCGACCTTATTTCGGGTAGGTCATCTCGCGGGGAACGACGATCTTGTCGAACTCTTCGGCGGTGACGTAACCGAGCTTGAGCGCGGTCTCTTTGAGCGTCGCGCCGTCATGGTGCGCCTTCTTCGCGATCTCGGCGGCCTTGTCGTACCCGATCTTCGGCGAGAGTGCGGTCACCGTCATCAACGATTCGGCGAGATACTTCGCAATCACCGGTTCGTTCGCTTGAAGCCCTTCGATGCAATGTTCGCGGAACATCGTGCAGGCGTCGCGCAGCAACGTCGTGCTGTGGAGGAAGTTCGAGATCATCACCGGGTTAAAGACGTTGAGTTCGAAGTTGCCTTGGCTCGCGCCCATCGTGATGGCGACGTCGTTTCCGAAGACCTGCACGCAGACCATCGTCATCGCCTCGGATTGCGTCGGGTTCACTTTCCCCGGCATAATCGAGCTGCCCGGTTCGTTTTCGGGGAGCACGAGCTCGCCGATACCTGCGCGCGGACCGGAACCGAGCCAACGGACGTCGTTCGCGATCTTCATCAATGCGGCGCCGAGCGTCTTGAGCGCTCCCGATGCGAAGACGAAATCGTCGTGCGATGCCAGTGCGGTGAATTTATTCGGGTGCGAACGGAACGGAAGCTTGGTCAGCTCGGCGAGCTTCGCCGCGGCGCGATTTGCGAACTCCGGATGCGCGTTGAGCCCGGTGCCGACGGCCGTGCCGCCGATGGCGAGATCGTAGAGATGCTCGAGCGCTTCGCGGCAGGCGACCATCGCACGATCGAGCTGGGTGACGTACCCCGAGAACTCTTGCCCGAGCGTCAGCGGCGTCGCATCTTGAAGATGCGTGCGCCCGACCTTGACGATATCTTTCCAAGCCTTCGCCTTGACGTCGAGAGCGTCGCGCAGCTTCTGAACGGCCGGCAGCATCGCCACCATCGCTTCGGCGGCAGCCATGTGCATCGCGGTCGGGAACGTGTCGTTGCTCGATTGCGACATGTTGACGTGATCGTTGGGATGGATCGGCTTCTTGCTGCCCATCTCACCGCCGGCGATCTCGATCGCGCGGTTGGAGATCACTTCGTTGACGTTCATGTTCGTCTGCGTCCCCGAACCGGTCTGCCAAATGCGCAAGGGGAAGTGCGCGTCGAGTTTTCCGGCGATCACTTCGTCGGCGGCGGCGACGATGAGCTTCGTCTTCTCGGCATCGAGTTTTCCGAGGTCGTGGTTGACCAGGGCGGCAGCTTTCTTGAGCTGCGCCATCGCAACGATGACCTGCTTGGGCATCACGTCGCGAGGCCACGATCCCTCGCCGATCTCGAAATGGATGAGCGAGCGCGCCGACTGCGCGCCGTAGTATTTGTCGGCGGGCACATCGATGGCACCCATAGAGTCGGTCTCTTTGCGCGTCTGAAGCGCGCCGTTGGAGGCGGTGTTGGTGATCGTCATAGCTCCGCTATCTTTGCGCGAACGGGGGGGCGACCGCCTGGACTTAGGTCGCTCGGGGGCTCCGAGAGGCCGCCCGCTTCGGAGCGATCGCGCCTACGTCGCCGAGGATACGCATCTCGACCACTTCGTAGACCGTGAGCGGGAAGCGGGGATCGTGGCGACGAGGGTTGCAGCGCCCGCAGGTCATCGAGCGGCTCGGCAGGCGGCGGCGGAGCGCTTCCATGCCGCAGTGTTCGCAGCGAAAAATATAGCGGGTGCTCGCCTCCTGGAGCGGGCGGACCGTTCCGAGATCGTGATGGATCGACGTGATGCCGCAGCGCTTCATCTTGCGACGAAAGTGCGTGCCGTGCCCGGTCTCCCCGAAGCGCTGATAGCACCACACGTGAATCATTTCGTGCAGGAGCGTCTCCTCAAGGGCCTCGGGATAGCGCCGAAAGTGCTTCGGCGAGAGTTCGATGAGCGCGGGGACGCGATAGGTCGTTCGCCCCGCGCAATTCGAAAAGCGCTCGTTGTAGGCGATCGAGCAGGCCCCGATCTCACCGTCGAAATGCGCGAGATTGAGACGCGCAAAGAGCATCTGCAGGTCGGCTTCGGTCGGCAAGGGAGCGCTCATCTCGGCACGCATTTCGCCGCCGCGTTCGCTCGTTCCGTGCGAGGTGCGCGCGCCGCACGGTCGAACGATGCACGCATGCAATCTCCACCACCAGTGCGGCGCGGGCTTCCGGCGCCGCTGGCCATCGGGCTCTTCGTCGCCTTCGCCGCGATCCTGCTCTTGGTTACCGGCGACTTCATCGCCAAGGGTTTCGACGTGCATGGATCGGTCTTCGGCTCGGGCGGCCCCTCGATGCAGCAGAATGCCGGGAGCGCGGCCGCCGTCCAGGGCGGGCCGCCGCCCGCGGTGATGCTTCAGGTCTCGCAATTAAAGGCGCGGATCGCGAAAGATCCGCACGATGCCGTCGCACTCACCCAACTCGGGGACCTCTATCTCACCTCATCGCAGTTCGCGCGCGCGATTCCGTACTACGAACGCGCGTTAGCGATCGATAAAAGCAACGTCTCGGCGAAGACCGGGCTCGAACAGGCCCGCATCGGTCTGGGGGAGGCGGCGAAAGAGTGATCGCTCTCCTGCGAGCAACGTTGCTCGCACTCTCCTCGACGCTCGCCGTCCTTCCCAACGGTTTCACGTACCTCACTTCGCTCGCCCCACAGATTCGCCAAGATATTCGCTACGCGACGACCGATAATTTCACCGGCGCGCGCGTCCCCGGATACGACGCCCCCACCTGCATTCTCACGACTCCTGCCGCGAAAGCATTGGTTCGCGTCGAGCGAACGCTTCTCGCGCATTATTTGACGTTACGCGTCTACGATTGCTATCGTCCCGAGAGCGCGGTCCACGCATTCCTCGCCTGGAGCGAGCGCCCGACCGATCTCCGCAGCGAGGCGCTCTATTATCCCAACGTCCCGAAATCGGAACTGTTCGCACGAGGATATATCTCCGAACGTTCGTCGCATAGCCGGGGCAGTACGGTCGATCTTACCGTCGACGGGCTCGCCATGGGAACGCCGTACGACTATTTCGATCCGCTATCTCGCGGCAACGCGCCGGTTCCCACACAAGCGCGCGCGAACCGCATGTTTTTAGCGATGCTGATGGAGCGCTACGGCTTTAAAGCCTATCCCGAGGAGTGGTGGCACTTCACCCTCGCGCACGAACCGTACCCGAATCGGTCGTTTAATTTCCCGGTGACGGCGCAGCATTAGCGGTAGTCGCGCGAGCGCCGATCGCCCGCGCGATATCGACGACATCTTCGGCATCGAGCGCCAACCCGCTCGAAATCTCTTCGTAGCGTTCGATCGCTTGTTGCGCCAGGTTTCCGGCGGCTCGCTCTTCGCGGATGCGCTTCACCTGCTCGGTCACGGCATGAGCGAGCGCGCTGGTCACTTCGACGCCGCTCGCGGCGAGGCGATCCTCGTTCTCGCGAAGCGTTTGCTCCACCAGCGCGACCCCGGAATGTTTGCCGAAGAGAAACTCGGTATGCGCGCCGACGAGCTCGCTCGGAACCGCCTCGTAGATGCGTCGGTCGATCATGATGCCGTGCGTGTGGATGCCAGATTCGTGCGCGAAGACGCGCGTTCCGACGATCGGTTCGTGCTGCTGCATTGGAACGCCGCTCATGCGTTCCATAAAGCGCGCGAGATCGCGTAATTTGTTATATTTGAAACCGGGGATTTCGATGCCGTACAACTGTCGCATCGCCACGACGTATTCGTGAAGTTTGACGTTGCCGGCGCGTTCCCCGTATCCGTTGGCGGTCACCGAGATCACTTTGAAGCCGCACGCCGTCGCGGTAATGGCGTTGATAGTTCCAAGCCCGTAATCGTTGTGCAAGTGCGCGACGACCGGGATGCCTGTAGGCAGCCCGGCAATAAGGCGCGTTCCGTGTGCGCGCATCCCTTCGGGCGTCAGGCAACCGACGGTATCCGGCCATGCGGGGCGCGTTCCGCCGGCGGCAAGAACGCGATTGTAATATTCGATAAAATATTCGACGTCGCCGCGGCTACCATCTTCGCCGCCGAATTCGATTCGCTCGACGCCGTGCGAACGCGCGTGACGAACCGCATCGCATTGCAATTCGATATTCGCCTCGCGGTAAAACGAGAGCGGGAGCGAGAGCCACTCCGATTCGTCGCGCCCGGCGAACCGCAGCAGCACCTTCCCAACCTTGTATTTGAGGTGGAGATCGCTGCCGCTAGAAAAGATGAAAAACGTAACCTCGCGCGGGTCGACGCCGATCTCGCGGAGCGCGGCCGCCGTAACGTCGATGTCGTTGCGATTGCTCCGGCACATCACCAAAATCTCAACGTCGCCGAGTTCCCCGCGCCGCTTCGATTCCATGACGAGTTGAAGCGTGCGGCGGTCGCCCGCCGACGCAGCCGGAAAGCCGACGCTGATAATGTGCAGCCCGATATCGGCGAGCGCCGTGGCGATCTCAAGTTTTTGTTGCGGCGTATAACAGACGCCGGGCATCTGTTCGCCATCGCGGAGCGTCTCGTCGTAGAGGCGGATCTCCGATGGATCGGGGAAATGCACGTCGCGAGTGAAGCGCGTCGGCTCGGCGATAAGCTGCTCGATCGGCTCTTCAAATTTCATGGCTCACCGTACTTCGACGGACGAGGGGGGGCTTCTTCGCGGTCGAAGCATCGTCGCGCATGGAACCTTCTGATCGGCCGCCCGAACAGCCGGAAAAAAAGAAACCCAAAGGCCTGGCGGCGCTCCTCGCCGTGGCCGCTGGCCTCATTGCGAAATTTAAAGGTCTCCTGCTTCTCTTCGTCCACGCCCCGATGCTCCTCGGAAGCCTGAGCTTTCTCGCGACGCTCTGGCTCTACGGCCTCGCGCTCGGGTGGCGTTTCGGCATCATTCTCGCGCTGGTACTCCTCGCCCACGAACTCGGACATGTCGTAGCCTTCCGCAGCTACGGGCTCGCCGTGCGGGCTCCGGTCTTTTTGCCCTTTATCGGTGCGCTCACGCCGGGCGCTCGCCCGGCGAATGCCGAGGACGGCGCATATATCGCGCTTGCGGGACCGCTCGCGGGGATGGGCCTCGCGGCGGTCTCGCTCGCCATGGGAATCGCCACGCACGATCCCTTCTGGATGCTCGCAGCCAATGTTAGTGCATTACTGAACCTCTTCAACATGGCACCGGTCCTACCGCTCGACGGCGGTAGCATCATTCGCGCCGTGTGGCCGCCGATCGTCGTGATCGCGTTGCCGATCTTCATCATCGTCGCCGTGCTCGCACAATTGCCGATCTTACCAATTGCGCTCGTCGCACTGTTTAGCATCTTTTGGCTCTTCGGGTCGTGGCGCAGTTCGTTCGCGCAGAGCGCCGACGGCATCGATCTCCCGGCACGCATTCGCATTGGCCTCGCGTACGCGGGGACTCTGTTGGGCTTACTCTTTATCGAAGCACGCATCCACCTGCCGACGCTCTCCAGCCTCCACCAATGAGCGAGCGAGAACCGCCGGATTTCGCAATGCGCCGCGCGGTGGAGGTGCTCGCGAGCATCTACGAACGCAAGTGCCCTCCACGCGAGCCGACGCTTCCGCCGCGCGCGGATGCCCCGATCGTTCTCTTTAACGAACGCCTCGCACTCGTCGTCGGAAAGAGCACGCGTCGCGACGTGGAGCGCGAACTCGGCATTGCCTATCGCTATCCGTCGGCGGGATGGCACACGTACTGTCTACGCATCGCCGGCGAACGCGCATTTTTGAGCCTCTTCTTCAGCGATACGTGCTTGAGTGCGGCGGAGCTCTATCGGCCGCGCACGGCGCAGGCGCCGCCGTTAGAGGCGCGCGACTGCGGATTCTATCGCCTCGTGCCCGGCGAGATCGGGCTCGGGATGCAGCTCCTCGCATTGCCCGAGTACTTCACCGAAATTCCCGCGCCGCCGGGCGGCAGCTACGCGCAAATTTTCGCGACCGGCTTTCCCGGCGGCAGCGCTTTGGTGATGGGGAACGACGGGACGATCGAGCGGATCGCCGTCTACGTCGATTCCTCAACTGCCCCGAGCGCTCAAATCGAGTAGCCGCTATCATCCCGAGTAGCCGCTGTCATCCCGAGTGGCCGCTGTCATCCCGAGTAGCCGCTGTCATCCCGAGTAGCCGCGGAACGCGGCGTATCGAGGGAAAGCACAAGGTCGCAAGCTCCGCCTCGATACGGCGCCTAAAGGCGCCTACTCGGCGTGACAGAGCTGCGCCTACTCGGCGTAACACGACCTCTGCCGATCGCAAGGCGCATGCATCGCGGCTGCGGCGATCGCGGCGAGCGCTTAAGCGAGCGGCGAGGACCCTGACATTGCTTGTCCGAGCGGCGAGCGCCTAGCGAGTCGCGATTGCCGTAGCTGCCGATGCATGCACACCAAGCTCTGGACTTGACTAGGTTTCGCGGACAAGAAGTTAAGATACTTGCTTCAACTCGAACGCGGCTGGGCTGAGATAGCCGAGCGTCGAGTGAAGGCGCTGGCGATTATACCAGGCTTCGATCCAGTTGAAAATCATGGCGC
>JAJYRH010000006.1 GCA_021794205.1 bacterium | reverse complement strand
AGCAAGATCCAATGGATGACGTACCAGGCACGTGGATTTCGAAGCGAGGCCCGCTTCATGCGTGCCATCCTCTTTCATTGTGGGGGTTTGGAGCTATATCCAGCCCACACAAACTCCTGAAGCCCCTTTTTTTAAAAGGCCTCTTTTCTCTAATGGTTGCCAGTCAGCTTGTTTGTAAACCTTCCCGGTTTGTATCCACGCGTACGCAGGGCGTATAGCCAAAAAATCTGCGATAGCGCTCCCGATTTCGCTTTTGTGGCGGTACCCAAACTCGATGGCGCTAACATGGCCCATCACGCCGCAGCCAACAAGCATCGTTAATGCCGACAAGCAAGCGATCGCGCCGATCCGCCGACTCATCTTTTCGTGGCGGCTCATAAGGCGGAGCGCCCACGACGACGGAGGATTCCCCGCACTTTTAAGCACGAGGCTGCCACCACTACCGCGCGGGTTTCATCCATAAGCTGCATTCGCTATTTTCCGACGGAGTACACGAACCATCGTCCGTGCCGCGTACAAACAAAAAGGTGCCCATTTATCGATTTGCCGGCATCGGATGGGCTGGGTGTAAAATCAACTTCCAGGAGTTCCACTGTTCCTCCGCCGGATAAAAACAATTTCGAGTTCGGCCGCAACATCGGAACCAGATCTCGGCCGGCCCTATTCAACGACAATTTCACCGCAAACGTAATGGCATAGCACCTCATATTTCGAGGTCGCACGAACTTTCCCAAGAACATTGGCGAAATCGTCCAAATGCGAGTCAACCGAAGTGACCCAACATTCACCTTGTATGATGGAGGAAGGTCGGTAGATATTCGCTGCCACCGATCTCGGCGAGCCAGCGTCTCGGCGCGTTTCGTTAGGCGCACGTCTGTATATGGGCGTGAGGGGCTCCCGCTCCTAAGCGGGAGTTGTGTTAGAAGCCCACTTTTCTCCAGCATCTCCAAATATGCCCCCGAATATACCTTGCCGGAGGGTATATTTGCAGCCGGCGGGTTCCGTGCAAGGAAGGCTCTAACAGCACTACTAATATCGTTTTCATGTTGGTAGCCAAACCCAACATACTTGAAATAGTTGATCGCGCTACACCCGGCCAACACAATGAACGACAATAAGCAAATGCCCGCTCGGAGGGGTGGCCTCATCTCGCCGCCAACGGCCCACATGGCAAACCCGTCACTTCAAATTCCCCCGCCCGGCTCATCATTCTCTCCAAGTATTTGCCCGGAAACTGCGTCCACTGCGACGACTTCACCATTGAGCATTGTAAAGATCTATGCGGGATGCTCGACGTTATCATTGCTTTTTAACCCGTTGGTCCAATAGCCGCTCGGATACGTCGCAATCGCCAATGCATTCGGCAGCGACAACGCCGCTGTGTACGCGTCGATCGAACTTCCACTTTCCCTCATAACCCGGCCGCTCACTAATCGCTTACCTGGAGCACAATTCCAGAAACCGCATCAACTGCAACGACTACTCCGTTGTTATGCGTGAAATGCCATACAGGATATTCGACATTATCGTTCATCGGCAACCAATCCGTTTAGTAGCAGCTTTTATACGAAGCAATTTCTGGCGCGTTTGGTGAGGTAGAACCTCGGCATTCCGCCATCACCCGCATAATCTTCACGAATATTTCAAGTCCTTTGCTTCATTTCCCCAATGCCGCCGCAAAAGCCGCGAGCACGCGCGCCTTCGTCGCAAAGCGATCCACGCTGCAGGTGCGGCACCATCTGCCACTGCGCATGCACGTATTTCGTCGGCACCGAGCGCAGCACAGGCAGCCTCGTGCGCACGAAGGTGCCGTTTGGGTCGAGGCGCCGCCCCTGCACCACAGGGTTGAAGATGCGAAATAGCGTCGGCAACCGGCTCGATGCGTTGACGACAGGGATCAACGTTCGGACTTGACGTCTTTTCAGCATCGGAACCTTGCCCGTCACACTAAAGTCCACCACCGGTGAAATACGATAATGGATGATACCATCGACGCGTCCTTTTGTTTTGGCAAACGATTCGGCTGGTTACGACAACAGAGCCGGCTTGCGTAATGCGCGGCTCCGCCTCGACATCTTGGCCGGTGACAGGCTCGGCCATAAAAACGAGTCCACCGCTTCCCGTTATCGGCTTATCGTACGCGTTCGCGTACGCACGAAGATCTTGCCCGGCTCGCGTCAAGACAAGAAGCGCGTTGAACGAGACGCCGTAACAAGTTCGCTTCGCGCCGGGAGACGATCTAATAACGAAAATTCGTGTTATGTTGATCGGATGCAGATAGCCGATTGCTGCACCGTAGATTTTCACCCGTAAGCGGGCCCAAGAGGACCGCTCACGGACGAACCGCTTCCGGTCGAACCGCCTCCAGTGATCCCGCTGCATCAATGCCCGGCCCAACGGCGTAAGATGCAAGATACCGGAAAGCCGCTGCGCCTTGCCGAAATGAACGATTTTTTCAGACGATACTTTTAGCAGCTTGTTTCGGACAAAACCGGATTTTAGAAATGTTGCCGAGAAAGTTGCCCATCCCGTACCTATGTAATAGTAAAGCGGGTTGTTCTGTGAAAGCCGACGGATCGCCGCTAGCATTTGCGGCTTGCGCTGATATGCGTAGGCGTTCTCCCAAGCACGCCTCACCGCGGAACAGCCAGCGAGCGTAATCATGAGGCCGGCAACCCCGATCGTTCTTGCAATCCACCGGCCGGTCGTCGACGCGCTCATGATGAGTCTCCATTTGCCTTCATCGTCGCGAATGCCGCCATGACGCGAACCTTGGTTTGCGAGCGGTCCACGATCGGCGCGGGATAATTTTCGCCGACGATACAGCCCGATTCGCGCTGCACGAGCGGCGGCATCTGCCATGGTGCATGCACGTACTTCGTCGGCACCGAGCGCAACGCGGGCAGCATCGCGCGCACGAACGTGCCTTCCGGATCGAAACGCTGCCCCTGCAGCACCGGATTGAAGATGCGAAAATACGGCGCAGCATCGGTACCGGTCGAGGCGGCCCACTGCCACCCGCCGTTATTCTGCGCGAGATCGGCATCGGCGAGATGCCGTTCGAAATACCGCTCTCCCCATTGCCAATTCAGCAGCAGATCCTTGCTCAGAAACGACGCCACGATCATGCGTAAGCGATTGTGCATCCATCCCGTCGTATTGAGTTGTCGCATCGCCGCATCGACGATGGGATATCCGGTGCGCGCCTCGCACCAGGCGCGAAAGTTCTGCTCGTCATCGCGCCACGCAATCGCCGCCGCAGCCGAATGAAACGGCGCGTTTGCCACATGCGGAAAATTACGGAGAATCTGCTGGTAAAAATCGCGCCAGATCAACTCGGAAAGCCACACCTCGAGGCTCGCCCGGCGTTGCGCGCTCGCGCCCTCCATCGCCGCGCGCGCTCGCTCGACGCAGGTGCGTATGCCGATCGTCCCGGCGCGCAGATCGGGGGAGAGCCGCGAGGTTCCCTCGATTGCCGGCAGATCGCGCCCGACCGCATAACCGTCGCTCGCGCCACCCTCCGCGAGAAAGCGGTCGAGGCGCGCGCGTGCGGCGGCCTCGCTGCAGCTGGGATACGCCGCCGAGGAATGGTGCCCGTACGCCTCCGGCTCGGGGAGTGCGAGCGTCGCTCCGATCTCCGCGCGTGCGAGCAGTCGCTCCGCACTCGCTCGATTCGAGCGCACCGGCAATCGCGGTGCGAGCGCGTGCTGGTCGAGCCATCGTCGTTTATACGGCGTGAAGATGCGGTACGGCGCGCCGCCCTCGGTGCGCACTTCGTCGGCGCCGAAATAGACGTGATCGAGCGAGGAGTGCACCGCGACGCCCGCCGATTGCAGCACCGCGCGCACGCGTGCGTCGCGTTCGATCGCCTCCGGCTCGTAATCTTCATTGTAATAGAGCGATGTCGCGCCGATGCGCTGCGCGAAGCCGACGAGCTGCTCCGCGAAGTCGCCTTCGAGCAGCGCGAGTTCGCTGCCGCGCGCGCGCAGTTCCGCGCGCAGCGAGGCGAGTGCGGAAAAGAACGCTTGCACCAAGGGTGCGCCCACGCGCTCGCCGCGCAAAAGCGCGGGATCGAGCACGAAAGCGAGCGCCACCTCATCGCTCGCCCCCGCCGCCTCGGCGAGCGCGACGTTATCGCGCAAGCGGAGGTCGCGACGCAACCAAAGGATGCTGCGCCGAGGAGTGCGGCCGGATGGGCGGAAGGCTCGCGGCATGAACGCAACCTTTGCGGCGAGCGAGCTCCGAATCCCGCTGAAGCACCCCTTCAAAATCACCCGCGGGGAATCGACCGTCGCGCGCTCGGCGCTGCTCCGCATGTCCTGCGATGGAATCGACGCGCTCGGTGAGAGCGCGCCGATCGCCCGATACGGCGAATCGGTCGAATCGCTGCTCGCGTTTTTCGCTTCGTACCGCGCCGAGGCGGCATCGCCATATCGACTCGAAGAACTGCTCGCTCCGACGATTCCACCCGCCGCGCGCTGCGCGCTCGACGTCGCGTTGCACGATTGGGTCGGCAAGGCGATGGGGCGCCCGCTCTACGAATATTTCGGGCTCGATCCCCAACGAACGCCGACCACCTCGTTCACCATCGGCATCGCCGACACCGAGAGCACGTTGAAGAAGGTCGACGAAGTACGCGAGCACCCGATTCTCAAAATCAAGCTCGGGCTCGGAGCGCTGCACCAGCAGGTCGAAACGATCGAGGCGATACGCGCGCGTTATACCGGAACGATCCGTATCGACGCGAACGAAGGCTGGGATGTCGACGAAGCGATCCTCATGCTCGCCGAACTCGCGCGTTTCGATATCGAATTTTGCGAACAACCGATTCCCGCCGGCAATCCCGCCGGGTTGCGCGCGATCTCCGCGCGCAGCGCGATCCCCATCGTTACCGACGAGGACTCATGCGAGGCCGCCGATTTGCCGCGGCTCGCCGGCTGCGTTGCCGGCGTCAATATCAAACTCGTGAAATGCGGCGGACTCCGCGGCGCGCTCGCAATGATTCACACCGCGCGCGCGCTGCGATTGAAAGTAATGCTCGGGTGCATGGTGGAGAGCGCGATTCTCGCCACCGCGGCGGCACAGATCAGCCCGCTCGTCGATTGGGCCGATATCGACGGCCCCTTCCTCACCGTCGGCGACCCGTTCGTCGGCGTCACCTACGATCGCGGAAAGCTCGTGCTCCCCGGCGGGCCCGGCCTCGGCGTCCGCGAAACTCCCATTCCGTGAGCCGTCGCTACGTCGTCCTCGCCCCCAACGCATTCGCGCAGAGTGCGAAAACCGCACACGGCGTCATCGCCTACGGCAACGACCCGGTCGTCGCGGTCGTCGATCCGAGCCAGGCGGGCAAACGCGTCTGCGACGTCGTTCCGCATCTCGCGCACTGCGATGCTCCCATCGTCGCCTCGCTGCGCGATGCGCTTGCGTTCGAGCCGACCGCGCTCCTCATCGGCACCGCACCGATCGGTGGCGCGCTCGGCGATCTCCGCGCGGGAGTGCTCGAAGCGATCGCAGCCGGGCTCGACATCGTCAGCGGCCTGCACGCGATGCTCGCCGAGGATGACGAAATCGCCGCTGCGGCGCGCGAGCGCAACGTGCGCCTCTACGATCTTCGCGCGGTTCCGGCAACGCCGGTCTTCTCCGGCGCGGCATACGATATTCCCGTGCCGATTCTTTTGACCGTCGGCAACGATTGCAACGTCGGGAAGATGACGGTCTCGCTCGAACTCTGCGCCGCGGCGAAGCGCGCGCGGCGCACGTGGAGTTTCGTCCCGACCGGGCAGACCGGCATCGCGATTGCGGGTTGGGGCATCGCCATCGATCGAACGATCGCCGATTTCGCCGCCGGAGCCTGCGAACGGCTCGTGCTCGAGGCCGCTTCGCAGCGCCCCGATGCTATCGTCGTCGAAGGGCAAGGAGCGATCAATCACCCCGCGTACGCGCCGGTGACGCTCGCGCTGCTCTATGGGTGCGCGCCCGACGCACTCGTGCTCGTCTGCATGCCGCACCGAACGACGATCAACGCCTACACAACCCCGACGCTGCCCTATCGCGACCTCATCGCCTTGCACGAATCGCTGCTCGCGTCGGTGAAGCCGGCGAAGGTGGTCGGCGTCGCGCTCAATACGCGCGGGCTCGATGATGTCGCGGCGCGACGGGAGATCGCTCGAGCGCGCGACGAGACGGGCCTGCCCGCCGACGATCTGCTCCGATTCGGCGCCGATGCGTTCTACGCCGCGATCGCCGGATCGCTTTCGAAACGCGAGGCACGCACCGCATGAAACGCATCGTCGCCGCTCTCTCGATCGCCGTGCTCGCTTTCGGTTTCGCCGGCTGCGCCGCCAACGTACCGCCGCCGAACACGCTGCGACTCGGCGAACCCGACGAACCCGACAATCTCAATCCGCTCTTCGGCCATTCGGCCGCCGCCGATCTCGCCGACGGCATGCTCTTTAGCTATCTCCTTCGCTACGATGCGCGCGGCAATTACATTCCCGATCTCGCGACCGAAGTGCCGACGCTGCGGAACGGCGGCATCAGCCCCAACGGCACGCGCATTACGATCCATCTCCGGCACGGCGTGCGCTGGGCCGACGGCGCACCGCTCGATGCGCGCGATTGGATGTTCACCTATCGCGCCGTCTTCAATCCGCGCAACGACGTCAAGACGCGGTACGGATGGGACGACATCGCATCGGCGAGCGCTCCGACCCGTCACACCATCGTCATCCATCTCAAACATCCGATGGCGGCGTTTCTCGGCGTCCTCGCGATCGGCGGTTCGGGCTATCCGCCGCTCCCGGCGCACCTTCTCGCGCGCCTTCCAAGCCTCAACCGCGCTTCGTTCAACAACGCACCGCTCTCCAGCGGCCCGTACGTGCTCGCCGATTGGCACCACGGCGCGTCGCTCACCTTTGCGGCGAACCCGCGGTACTTCCGCGGAAAACCGAAGCTCGCTCGCGTTCGTTGGGTCGTCATCCCCAATGCGAACTCGATGCTCAACGCGTTGCGAACGCACGAAATCGACGTCGACCCCTCCGTCGGCGAGACGCAGATTCCCGAGCTCGCATCGATATCGGGCATCCACGTCGTGCGCACGCTCGTCGCTAATTGGCGCCACCTCGGCTTTAACTGCAGTCGTCCGATTCTGAGCGACGTGCGCGTACGTCTCGCCATCGCCGAAGGTATCGATTGGAAGCGCCTGCGCGACACCATCTATCACGGTGTCGACCTTCCCGCAGTCTCGGATATTTTTCCCGAGTCGTGGGCCGCGCCGAAGATCGCTCCCTATCCCTACGATCCCGCGCGCGCGGCGGCGCTGTTGCGCGCGGCGGGCTGGCAGCGCGGTAAGGGCGGCATCCGCACGCGCGATGGAAAACCGCTCGAACTCACGATCATCAGCGGAAGTAACCGCCAATCGAACGAACGCGCCGAAGTCGTCATGCAATCGATGTTGCATCGGCTCGGCATCGATCTGCGCATCCGCAATTTCCCGCCGAGTTTTCTTTTCGCGCAGAACGGCCCGATCTACAGCGGGCACTACGACATGGAGTGGAGCATCGATACCAACGGCCCCGACCCCGATAACAGCGGCTCGTGGAACAGCGCGTTCATTCCGCCGAACGGCGCGAATACGAATTGGCTGCGCGATCCCATCGTCGATGCGACCTCGCAAGCCGCTGCCTCCACGTTCGATATCGCGCTTCGAAAAAAGCTCTATCAGCGCGAGGAGGAGCGCATCCACCAACTCGTACCGATGGTCTTCGTGTACTGGGAGCGTTCGACCACCGCGATCGACGACCGCGTGCGAGGATACGTGCCGGCGGCGTTCATCGGGGATTCCTGGAACGCATGGCAATGGGAGGTCGTGCCGTCGGCTTCGCACTCGTAACCGAAGCCGCCGCGGTCACGACGCTGCGTTGCGCGCCGGCGATGGAATGCGTGCTCTCCTGGAATAGTTTTGCGGAGAGCGGCGAGATTGAATTTTCGCTACGCAGCGGCGCGGCGCACGTGAGCCCGTGGCTGCCCTTCGCTCGCTGGTCGCCGCAATCGCGGCGCTCGTTTCCCTGCAACCTGCTCGGCGTCAGCGTGCTTACCGATATCGTTCGCAGCGAGGTGCCCTTCGACGCGGTGCACGTACGCACCAACCCCGAGGGCTTGCAGAGCCTCGCGCTCGCAACCCCGACGCAGCCGCCGCCTTCGTTCCCCTATGCGGGGGGCGCGCGCATCCACGACGTTCCGCTGCAATCGCAATACGTGGTCGAAGGCGAAGCGGGGTGGTGCAGCCCCGCATCGCTGACGATGTTGTTGCGTTTTCATGGGATCGACGCGCGCATCGAAGAGGTCGCCGCGGGGGTCTTCGACGAGGTCTACGGCGGATACGGCAACTGGGCATTTAACGTCGCCTACGCCGGAACGCAGAGCCTCCGCGCCGCGCTCGCGTACGTCGGCTCGCTCGATATCGCCGAGCAGTTTCTCGAACGCAATCTCCCGCTCGCACTCTCGTATGCGTGGGAGCAAGGCGAGCTTCCCGGCGCCCCGATTCCGCGCTCCGCCGGGCATCTCGCAGTCCTCTGCGGCTTCACCTCGAACGGCGATTGCGTGATGAACGATCCCGCCGCCCCGCGCATTCGCACCATCTATCCGCGCCGCGCGCTGGAGCGCTGTTGGCAGCGGCACGGCGGCGTCGCCTACGTGCTCGCACCGGTCGGCATTCCGTTTGCGGATCTTCTCGCATGAGCGCCGCGGCACAACCACCCGATCGCCTCACCGAGGTCGAAGCGCTTCCCGACGTACCGCTCCACATCGTTCTCGTTGAGCCGGAAATTCCGCCGAACACCGGAAACGTCGCGCGGCTCTGCGCCGCAACCGGCGCGGCGCTCCACCTCGTCGAACCGCTCGGCTTCGCGATCGACGATCGCTCGCTCAAACGTGCCGGGCTCGATTACTGGGAGCGCATGCACGTCGTCGTCCACCGCGATCTCGATGCCTTTCTGCAGACGCCGATCGCCCGTCGCATGTGGTTGCTTTCAACGCGCGCGCAGGCGCGCTACGATCGCGCTCCCTATTCGTACGGCGACGCGCTGGTCTTCGGCCGCGAAACCAAAGGCTTGCCGCAATCCCTGCTCGATCGCTTTCCGGATCGAACGTTGCGGATACCCATGCGCGAGGGCGCGGTGCGCAGCATCAATCTCTCCACCGCCGTCGGCGTCGTCGCCTTCGCGGCATTACAGCGGCTCGACTTTCCGAATTTGCTCTAGCGTCGGCTCGCGACGAGCGTTTTGCGCGGCAGCACGGCGGTGCCGACGAGGGCGAGCAACGCGAAGAGTGCGACGCATTCGAAGATCGGTACGCTGCCGAAACGGTCGCCGATTGCGCCGAAGAGCGGCTGCGCCAGCCCACCGATCGTGACCGCGAGCCCGAGCGTCACCCCCGATGCAACGCCGATGCGGTTGGGGAGATACTCTTGCCCCAACACGACGATCACGCCCGCCGAGAGACCGACGGCGAGCCCGAAGAACGAGGCCGCGAGAACCACGTTACTCAATTGCGGAGCGTGCGTCCCAACCCACGCGAGCGCGGAGGCTCCGACGAGCGTCCCCAACATCGAGATCGCGATGATGCGGCGGCGGCCGAAACGGTCGGCGAGCCGGCCACCCCACATCGTTCCCAACGAACCGACGAGGAGCATCGCCGCAAGCACGATACTGCCCCCGGTCTTGCTCGCGTGCGCGACCGCAATAGCAAAGACCGGGAGAAACGTGACGCCTGCGAAGAAAGTCGTCGAACGGAGCACCACGACGACGACGAGCGCGCCGAACGCGCGCCAATCGTCGGGCATCGTCGGCCCCGCGGTAACCGCGCGATTCGCGCGCGCGCGCGTCGCGTGAAAATGCTGCTGCGAAAACAACAGGATCGTCGCGAGCACGACGCCGGGAATCGCGAGGAACGCCGTGCCTTCGAGACCGAAATGCAGGATCAACGGTGTCGTGAGAATCGGGCCGACGGCGAAACCGAGGTATCCGCCGAGCGTGAAGATGCTCACCCCCGTCGCGCGCTTCGCACCGGCGAAGAAATTCGCAAAGCGCGAACTCTCGGGGTGGAACGCCGCCGTACCGATGCCCGCAATCAATGCCGCCAGCCACATCATCGGCAACGAATGCGCGAGCCCGATCGCCGCGGTTCCGCTACAGGCGAGAACGAGCGCGGCGGGAATGATCCACGGCATCGAACGACGATCGGACCAATGGCCGAAAAACGGCTGCACGACCGAGGACGAGAGGTTCATCGCGAGAACGAGTGTCGCCGCGGTCGCAAGGTTGAGCCCGCGGTGGCTGATCAGCCACGGAATCATCGCCGGTATGGCGGATTGATTCGCATCGTTGACGATATGAGCGATCGATAGGAGCGAGATCCCCTTTCGGTCGATGCCCGCATCGGCGACGGGAAAGGGAAGTGCTTCGCTGCTCACGTCCGTAAAACCGGGGCGCGGCGGGCTGAGGTTTCAGCGACTTTCGTCGCGCCGTCGAGAAGGAGAGGAATGATTCGATGTACGAGCCGCCTGCATTTGTAATCGACGACGAGGTCGAGATCGATCGTCTGATCGAACGCTACCCCTTTGGGGTCCTGGTAACGGCTGGAGGCGACGGCTTTCCGAGCGCGACGCATCTGCCGATGCTCGCGCAGCGCGACGAGCGCGGTATCCGGCTAATCGGCCATATCGCGCGCGCGAACCCGCAGTCCGAAGCGATTCGGAGCGGCGCGCCCGCACTCGCCGTCTTTACCGGAGCGCACGCCTACATCTCGCCCTCGTGGTACCAGCCGCCCTATCCGCAGGTGCCGACCTGGAATTACGCGACGGTCCAAGCGCGCGGATATCTCCGCGTCGCCGAAGATCCGCAAGCGATTCTCGCAAGCCTCACCGAGCGGTTCGAAGCGCGATTCGAACGGCCGTGGGAGTTTGCGAAGCTCGATCGATCGTTCGTCGAGAAGCAAGCCGGTGGCGTGGCGGCCTTTGAATTGCTCGTCGAGCGCATCGACGGAAAAGCGAAATTGAGCCAAAACCGAGAGGCGCGCGATGCGGCGGGTGCGATCGCCGGGTTGCGGGCGAGCGACGACCCGATCGAACGTGCCTGCGCCGAGGAGATGCAACGCTGGTACGACCGGCGCGCGTAGCGTTACGTCGGTTCGGGCGAGGGCGTTACGAGACGTCCGCAGGGATCGGTGAGCTCGACGAGCCCATCCTTCCACGGCCGCTGTTCGACGCGTGTATCGAGGTGCGGCGTGCCGAGTTGCGCCTCGATCTCCGCGACCGCGCGCTTTCGCGCGGCCTCGCTTCGCGATGCCACCACGGTCAACGATGCGAGCGTGCTGTCGACGTTGGCAACCAACAGCACCTCCGCTCCGTCATAACGCAGTTCGCGGGTCTCGCACGATTGCAGCGGCGCGATCGACGGTAACGGCGAGGGCGAGGCAGAGGATTGCGTGCCGCCCGCAGGCTTCCGCGCGGCGCACCCGGCGAGAGCAGACGCAAGCGCGAGGAGCGCTACTGAAAGGTAAGAGTACGGCCGCATGAATCGACCGCTTTGTCGGGGATCAGCAAACCTCCGCCTCCCGGCGCCGGCTTGAAGGCGACGATATGGAGCGGCGGGGCGTTCACCGCCTCGGGGCCAAACTGACGTTCGATATATTTTTTGCGATCGTTCACCAGCTCCGGGTTTCGGTCGCTGCTGAGCAACACGTACTGCTGCACCGCCCCGTTCTTCGCAAAGAGAACGCGAAAAACGACGCCGCCCGCGAGACGCACGACGCGAACGCCGCAGGATGGCCCGGCCGCCGCCGCGGCGGGGCGTACGAACGCGCCGTGAAGCAAGGCCACCGCCCCCGCGAGGACGAGCCCGAGCACCGCGCTGCGTACGACTGAAGCGCTCACCACTTCAGTTATCGGGCGCTCTCGGCCGAGGGCGCAACGCTGCGAAGGTAAAGATCGCGCAAAAGCCGCTCCGGAACCGGTGAGGGGGCGTCCATCATCACGTCGCGGCCGACCTGATTCTTCGGGAAGGCGATGACCTGACGCAAGTTCTCCTCGCCGCAGGCGAGCATGACGATGCGATCGATACCGAGCGCCATTCCGCCGTGCGGCGGTGCTCCGTAGCGCAACGCGCGCACGAAGAAACCGAAGCGATCCTCGATCTCCTCTTCGCTCATTCCCAACATCGTAAAGATGCGTTTCTGTAATTCGACATCGTGGATGCGGATCGAACCCGATCCGAGTTCGAAGCCGTTGAGTACCATGTCGTAGTGCTGCGCGCGCATCGCCAGCGGATCGCTATCGATCAGATCCCATTGCCCCGGCATCGGCGCGCTGAATGGGTGATGTGCGGGCACCGGCTTGCCGCTCTCCTCGTCCATTTCGAGATACGGAAACTCGGTCACCCAGCAGAACGAGAATTTCGCCGGGTCGCGCAGCCCGCAGCGTTCTCCGATTTCGAGCCGCATCTTCCCAGCGATCGACGAAACGCTCTCGCGAGCGTCGGCGAAGAGCAGGACTGCATCGCCGCGCTCGGCACCGGTATCGGCGCGCAGCGCCTCCACCGTCGCATCGTCGAGAAAGCGCTGCGCCGACGATTTCACGCCGTCGGCACCGAGGGCGATCCAGACCATTCCCTTCGCGCCGAAGAGTTTCGCGCTCTCCGTCAGCGCATCGAAATCGCGCCGCGAGAGCGAAGCACCGCCGGGATAGCGCAGCGCGAGAACCGCGCCGCCGGCATCGAGCGCCCCGCGGAAGACCACGAATTCGCTCGTTACGAACCGCGCGCTCGCATCGACGAGTTCGAGCCCGAAGCGCATATCGGGTTTATCGCTGCCGAATCGCCGTAACGCCTCTGCATGTGTGAGCCGCGGAAACGCCGACAGATCGATACCGAGTACGTTCCGCCACGCATGCGCGACCGCGCCTTCCATCATCTGCATGACTTCTTCTTGCGTGACGAACGAAAGTTCGACGTCGAGCTGGGTGAATTCCGGCTGACGATCGGCGCGTAAGTCCTCGTCGCGCATGCAGCGCGCGATCTGCATGTAGCGGCCGAAGCCGGAGATCATGCAAATCTGTTTGAGCAGCTGCGGCGATTGTGGAAGCGCGTAAAAAGTTCCGGGGTTCATGCGGCTGGGCACGAGATAATCGCGCGCGCCTTCGGGCGTGCTCTTGATGAACATCGGCGTCTCGATCTCTACGAAATCGCGTTCGTCGAAATAATCGCGAAACGCCTTCACGATGCGATGGCGCAAGCGGATGTTCCGCTGCATGCGCGGACGACGCAGGTCCAAATAGCGATATTCCAGGCGGAGGCTTTCGTCGACGTCGTCCTCGGCATTCACCTGGAACGGCGGCACTTCGGAGCGATTGAGGACCTCGAGCTGCTCGATGCCGACTTCCACCGCGCCGGTAGCGAGTTTCGCGTTCTCGGTGCCTTCGGGGCGCGCGCGAACCGCGCCGACCACGCGCACAACGTCTTCGCTGCGAAGTTTCTCGGCCATCGGAAAACTCGGATGCTCGGGATTGAAGACGATCTGCGTCACGCCTTCGCGGTCGCGAAGGTCGATGAAAATGAGGCCGCCGTGGTCGCGGCGCCGATTGATCCATCCGAAAAGTTCGGCGGTGCGGCCGATGGCGTCGGCTCGCAGCGCTCCGCAAGAAAAACGTTCCGGCGTCGCAGTCATGGGCGCTCCTCTGGTTCGGCGAGGGCATCTTTCATGCCCGAAATGTAGTGAAATTGCTGCACGATATCGCGTGCGAGTTTCGAGCGGCTCGCTCGCGCGTCGAGCGCGCGCAACAGGGCGGGCATCCGCTGCAGCAGCGAATGTAGGCCGAGCGAGAGCGGCGTCATTCCCAGCTGCAAGCGCACGGCAAAATCGGGATGCTTGCGATAGAAGCGAACCGTGGATCGCCCGGCGAGCATCATCTTTCCTTTTTGGTCCTCGTGCGGCACGTCCTGGCAATGATAGCTCACCGCTCGCGGCTCGTAGCAGATACGGACGCCCGAGCGTTCGAGCCGATATCCCAGCTCGAGATCTTCGTGGCCGTAACCGGTAAAAGACTCGTCGAATCCGCCGACCGCGCGGAGATCCTCCGCGCGCACCGATGCGTTGCCGGTGAGGAAATAGAGCCACGAGAGATGCTTGCGCCCCGGAGGGTGAAGGTGGCCGCGTAATTCGGCGCGATCGCGCTTGAGCGCGTAATCGTCGAGATCGCGGACCTGAACCTCCCACCCGACGATCGCAATTCGGCTCGCGAGCGCGTGCCGGTCGAGATGCACGGCGAGAAGATCGGGTGAGGCGAGAATGTCGGCGTCGTTAAATAGGACGATCTCGCCATTCGCGGCGGCGATGCCCGCATTGCGCGCCGCCGCGCGCCCGCTGTAACCACCGGGGAGGTGGCGGACGTTCGGCGAGCTTCGCGCGACCTCGGCGAGATATTCGGCGGTGCCATCGGTGGAGAGCGAATCGCAGATAAGCAGTTCGTATCGCGACGCGTCGATCGTTTGCGACAATAACGTCGGCACGACATGGCGCAACGTGTCGAGACGATTAAACGTGGGTATGACGACAGAACAATCAAGCATCGATTAAATCCGCGACTCCGTGCGCGACCTCGTCGCGAAATTGCGCGAGGGAGGCTTCGTCGTCGCTCTGCGGTTTTCGTAAGCTGCGGTTGGGCACCCGATACGGCGCCCACTCCTGCGCCGCCAATCGGAAGTAGCGATGTTCGAAGGCGACGACCGTCGGCCTGCGCATCGCGCTTGCGACATGAGTCGCACCGGTGTCGACCGTGACCACGCACGCCGCGCGTTCGAAGACCGCGGCCCAATGGAAGAAGGGAAGTTCTCGCAAGACGGCCGCCGCGCCGACTCCCGCAAACGCGTCGAAGGCATCGCCGATCTCGGCGTTCGCCGTCACCACCAACGGAGGGCCCAACTCGGCGAGACGGCGCGCCAGCGCGACGGTCGAAGCGAGGGTGCTGCCGCTTTGAAACCAGCGCGGCGCGAGGTGGAGGACGATCGGTCGCTCGGGCAACGAGGCGACGGCGGCACGGTCCTCCTCGCGGAGATCGAGGCGTAGGTCGAGTACCCGTTCGCGGGCGCCGCCTAAGGCGACGAGATCGAGAAGTTGTTCGACTTCGTGTCGCACGACGCGTTTCGGATCGCGTTCGCAAAGATCGGGATCGGCTTCGGAGATCGCCATCCGGTTGACGAACAGCCGTGCAGTGAGTCGGGCGAGATAGCGACGCGCGTAGGTGTAACCGACGCGAACCGTAGCACCGGTTGCGCCGACTATGCGCAGATCTTCGGCGCGCGGAGCAAGCGCAATCGCGAGATCGGCGTTGCGAAATTGCGCGCCGAAACGTTCGGGGCGAACCGCGCGCGGCAGCGACACGAGCTCGTCGATGTCGGTATTCCGTTCCACCACCACGCGGTTATACGCACTCGTAACCAACGTAATGTGTGCATTGGGAAACGAGCGTCGCACCGTCGCGATCGCCGGTGTCGAGAGAATGAGATCGCCGATTCGATCGGTGCGCGAAAGAAGAACGTTCACCGGGCGCCGCGAAGCCGAATCGCGCTTTCGAGCTCTTCGAAATAGGCACTCGCAAGCATTCGTCGCACCGTGCGTAATTCCGAACCGCTCAGCGGGCGGTCGCCGCCGATGCCGGCGACCGCGCCGCGCAGGCGCTGCGGAACGCCGAGCGCTCGTAACACCGCGTGCACGCCTCGTTGTACGGGGTTTTCGCCGGTTGCGAGGTAGGTGCGCCAATGCGGGTGCAACGCCGAAAGCGTGACCGCGGTGCGCGCTTGCGCGCGCGCCTGTCGCTCCATTTTCGCGATTTCATCTCCTCGCGGCCGCGGCTTATAATGGTATGCGAGCGCTCGCGGATTGAACGCGGCACGAACGCCGGCGAAGCGCAGGCGCAAGCCGACATCGATATCTTCCCACCCGTACTCTGCAAAGGACTCGTTGAAGCCGCCGATCGCGCGTATCGTCGCCAGGGGAACCGAAACGTTGGTCGTCCAGAAAAAATTGCCGCTGTAATCCTTCCAACTCCAGACCGGCGGCGGGAGATCGTCGAACGACTCGACGTTGATGGCGCCGCCCCGAACGATCGCTGCGGGGTGACGATCGTGCGAGCGCAGGTGCTCTTCGACGAAATTCGGTAACGGCAACACGTCGTCGTCGATGAAAATGATGCGCTCGCCGGTCGCACGCGCAATGCCGACGTTGCGGCCGCGCGCGAGCCCGGCATTCTTCTGCTCGATCGCCGTAAACGCGCAGCCGGCGCGGGCGCGAGCGCGTTCGATGACCGCGGAGGTATCGTCGGTCGAGCCATCGTTCACGAGTACGACTTCGTAGGCATCGTCGGGCAGCGTCTGTTCGAAACACGCATCGAGGACGCGTTCGAGCAGCGCCGCTCGATTATAGGTACAGAGTTGAATGGTCGCGCGCATCGTTGCCCGCACTTCGACGCCGATGCTCGACTCCGCTCTTACGCGGGTCCGGGGGCGAGCAGCCCCTCGACCGCCGCAAGAATCCTCGGGGTGTCGAGCCCCGCGATACACGCGTAATCCACGCAGGTCTCCTTTCGGTCGCCCACGTGACATGGGAACGCCGAGCGAACGATGGCGCGGCGATCGCAGAGCGGCGCCCAGCGTTCGGGAAAGTCGCTCTGAAACGGAAAGATGCCCACCGTCCGCGCTCCCGCTGCAGCGGCGACGTGCATCGAACCCGTGGTGATGCCGACGAACGCTCGCGCGTCGCGGGCGAGCGCCGCGAGCGCACCGATGGAGAGACGACCGGCGACCGAACGCACCTCGGCATCGCCGCTTTCGGCAACGATGCGCGCGGCGATTCCACGGTCGGCCTCGGCGCCGCTCAGAAGCACGGGAAGAGCGAAGCGCTCGCGCAACGCACGCGTGCTTCGCGCCCACCCTTCCGTCGGCCAGAGGCCGCGTTGCGTTGCGACGGCATTGGTAGGATGCACGATAAAATACGCGTCGCGATTCAGTGCGAGTTCCGCGCGCAACGCTTCGGCGGATCGTTCGTCGTCGGGGCTCGGATGGAGGTGCGGCCGCGCCCCGACGGCATCGCAGCCGATCGCGCGCGGATAGTCGAGCAAAATATCCGACCAATGCGAGGTGACGTCGCCGATCTCGCTCCGCACGACGACGCGATGCGTGAACGAGCGCGAATAGAGACGGCGCGCCTGGCCGACGCGGACGGGTATTGCGGCGCCGCGGACCGCTGCGGCCGCGCGCGGGGTCGCCCACGTCACCACGCACGCCGAGTAGGCGCGTTCGCGCACGGCGGCGATCTGACGATCGATCGGCTCGCCTTCGTCGACGAGCACGCGATCGATCTCGGGGACGAGTTCGAGGGTCGTACGATGGCCGGGAAGCGTGAGTGCATCGACGCTATCGTATTGCGCGAGCAAGGCCTGGGCGACGACCGTGGCGACGAGCGAGTCGCCGAGCCCCCCGCCGGCGCAATAGAGCAGTGCGCGATTCATTTTTCCAGAGCGCTGAACAACTCGCGTGCGTAGATACCGTCGAGAAACTGGGCCTGCGCGACCGCGCGCACGGCGGGCTTCGCCCGTTCGTCGCTCGCAACGCCGGCATAGAATGCGAGCAGAGCGTCGGGCAGCAGATATTTTGCGCGCAGCATGTTGAGAGGGTGCGCCCCGGTCGCCGCCCGCACGCGCGAGGAGGGACTTTTTTCGATAAAGCGTCGCGCCATGCGCGCCTTCTCCACGGCTTTTCGCGCGAGTACTTCAAGCGTTTCGTCGCTCGGCTTTTTAATGTGCCAGAGAAAAGCGTCCCACGAAAATCTCCGACGCATGCCGTTCTCGCGCAATCGAACTCCCAGCTCCGTATCTTCCCAACCGTAGAGGTGAAAGGATTCGTCGAAGCCGCCGACGGCGTCGATCGCCGCTTTGGGAATCGAAACGTTACACGTGCAGAGAAACGCTCCCGAGTAATTGCCGAGCGAGGGCTTGGGACGATGCTCGTAGTCGGGAACGTTGACGATCGCCCCATTCACGACCAAGCCCGGCGCGTCGTGCGCCGCCTCGTGCGCGGCGAGAAACCGCGGCGGCACGACGACGTCGTCGTCGCAGAAGAGCACGATGAACCCTTCGGCCACCGCGACTCCGCGATTGCGCGCCTTACCACGATTCGGCTCGGGCTCGAAAAGATACCGTATCGGAAAATTGCTCGTTTCGGCGGCGGCCATCACGACCGAGCGCGTCGCATCGCTCGATCCGTTATCCACCACAATCGCTTCGAAATTCGGCGCACCTTGCTGCAATGCAAACGATGCGAGCGCGCGCTCGATGTAGCTCGCCCGGTCCTTGGTCGCGATAACGACCGAGAGACGCATGGCTAATGGTTTTCCCGAAGCATGGTGAGCAGGGATTCCGCCAAACGATCCGCCGCACCCGCATGGTGCGCGTAGAGCGCCTTCGTTCGCTCCGCAACGCGCGCTCGCCACGCAGCGTCGTCGAAGGCCGCAAGCGCGACCCGAGCGATACGTCCGGGCGTCAAGGTCCCGTGCAATTCGCGAACGAGCTCCTCGCCGGCATCGATATTGGGCTGCGTGTGAAAGCGGAATCGCTTCGAAATTCGTACCGCGACCGCGCGTTTGAGCGTGGCGCCGAGCCACGGAATACGATTGAGGTAGGTGAGCGGGCCGTTGATGGCGATCAACTCCGCCGCGTTGATCGGCGTGATCGCGATGGTCGGCACACCGAGTGCCGCGAGTTCGATGCACTTCGTTCCCGGGAGGGTCAATGCCAGCCCACTCGCCGCCGCGGCGGCGAGGCTCTCGCGAACGATGGGGAAGCGCCGTTCGCCATCGCGCTCCGCGAGCCACGCCCGCTCGCCTTCGCGGATGAGACGGCCTTTCTTCGACCAGACCCGCGGGTCGCCGCCGGCTTCGATTGCGGCTTCCACCGCATCGAGCGAGGTGAACGGCGAGATTCCAAACGAGATTGGAATCGAGGGGCGTTCCGCACGCATGCGCAGCGCCGCGGTGAAGAAGAACGGAATCATGTGTTCGACTTCGTACGAACGCGAACCGGGGAGCACGACGATTCCGTCGCGTTCGAACCATGACGGAAGCGGTTCTGCGGCTTGCTCGAAGGCTCCATCGATCGCAAGGTTCCCGATGCGCTCGATCCGCCCCGAGGGAACGCCCCACGCCTCGAGCTGCGCGACGTTCGCTTCATCGACGGCGTACGCACGCGCGAGCGACGAAGCGTAGCGAGCGCGCGAAAACTTATAGGTCGCGGCGAGGCCGTGCAGCCGAGCACGCACGCGCGCCGCGTGCATAAGATCGCCGCCGAGATAGAGCACGCCGTCGACCCGATCGGGAGCTCCCTCGAGCGTCCCGCCTAACGCGAATGCGAGATACCGCGAGGGCTCGAAAACGTGCGCCTTCGCGAACGCAGCACGCAGCATCGGCGCTTCGTTTCCGGTCGCAAAATCGTCGGGAACGAGAAACGCGTAGATCTCGATCTCCGGTTCGCGCCGGTAGAGCGCGCTGAGAAGCGGCCGTGCCCAGCCCGCCGTTTCACCGGGACCGTTGACCGTGAGCGCGAGCCGCAACGCTAGCGCTCCGACGAAAAATGCGCGCGAATCCGTTCGACGATTTCGGTCGTGCTCGATCCTTCGCGGTGCGGCGCGAGCCGCACTTCGCCGCCGTGCGCCAGAACGATGCGCGCCTCGGGCAGTTCCTCCACTCGATATTGCGCGCTCTTCACGTGGATGTCGGGGCGGAGTCGCTCCAACAACGCCTCGGGCGTCCGTTCCGAAAAGCCGATCACCACATCGACGCTCCGTAACGCGCAGAGCAGCCGCGCGCGCTCTTCGTAGGGAACGAACGGGCGCGGCGCGCCCTTTAGATCGCGCACCGACTCGTCGCTATTGAGCCCAACGAAAAGCGCGTCGCCCTGCGAACGCGCCCACGCGAGATATTCGGCGTGTCCGACGTGAAGAATATCGAAGCAGCCGTTGGTGAACACGACTTCTTTGTTGCGCGCGCGCAACATCTCGCGAAAGGCGATCGCTTCGGGAAGATCGAGCGAACGCCCGAACAGATACTCAGGCGTCGGCATGTTCGAGAAGCTCCAGAATTTCATCGGCGTTTGCGGTAGCGGTTCCGAGTTTTTCCACCACAGCTCCCGCAGCGTAATTGGCCAGTTGCATCGCCCGATCGATCGACGCGCCGACGGCGAGCGCGAGCGCGAGAACCGAGACGACCGTATCGCCGGCGCCGCTGACGTCGAAGACCGTTCGTGCGACCGACGGAATCGCCAGGCGCTCGCCGTCGCGGCCGAAGAGCGCCATTCCGTGCTCGCCCCGCGTGACGACGACGTATCGGCAGCCGAAGCGCTCGAGCAATATCTTTCCCGCTCGTTCCAACGACGCGTCGTCGCGTATTTGAATGCCCGACGCCGCCGACGCCTCGCCAAGATTCGGGGCGACGCAGGTGACCCCCGAAAAAAGTGCGGCGTGTTGCGGCTTCGGATCGCCGAGGACGAGCGGGCACAGGTTCGCCGCTTCGACGATTTCTCGCGAGAGCAAACCTTTTGCATAGTCGCTCACGATCACCGCATCGGCTCGTCGCGCCGCGGCGGCGACGATGGCGACGATCCGCTCCGCATCGAGCGCGCTCAACGGCTCCACCGATTCCCAATCGGCGCGCACCACCTGTTGGTGCTGCGCGACGACGCGTGTTTTTCGCGTCGTCGGACGATCGTCGACGGAGATCACGCCGTCGGCATCGATGTTTTGCGCGCGCAGCATCGCGCGCACCTCGTTGCCGAAGGAGTCGTTTCCGACCACACCGACGCACGAGACGTTCGCGCCGAGAACGCGCAGATTGTGCGCGACGTTTCCGGCGCCCCCGAGGGTGAAGGAATGATTGCTGACCGCGACCACCGGGACGGGCGCTTCGGGGGAAATGCGTTCGACGCGCCCCCAGATCCATTCGTCGAGCATGAGATCGCCGACGACGAGAATGTTCTTTCCCGCCATTTTTTCAAAGAGCGTTCGCGCGTCGGGAACCGCGAGCGAGAGAGTCACGAAGGATCCCCGAAGATCATCCGCTGTTCGACGAGATCGCAAAGAATGTGCGCCATCACTTGATGCACTTCTTGCACCAGCGCGGCGTAGCCGTCGGGGCCGACGAGCGCGAGGTCGGCGACGCGCGCGCTCTCGCCGCCGCCGTTTCCGGTAAAGGCGACGGCAATCGCGCCCTTACGCTTCGCCGCCTCCAGCGCGAGCACGATATTGCGCGAACTTCCGCTGGTCGTCATACCGATAACGACGTCGCCGGGGCGCGCGAACGCCTCGACCTGACGCGAAAATACGACGTCGTATCCGTAATCGTTGCCGATGCACGTGAGCGTCGAGGAGTTCACCGAGAGCGCTTCGCTGTAGAACCCCGGACGTTCGCGTAAAAATCTCCCGGAGAGTTCTGCCGCCATGTGCTGCGCCTCGGCGGCGCTCCCGCCGTTCCCGCACCACAACACTTTGTTTCCGGCGCGCAACGCCACGACCATCGCTTCGGCGATCGCCTCAACTTGCGCGCGATAGTGCGGGGATTCGAGAAGGCCTTTCCGCTCGGCGAGTAAGACCGAGAAATCGCGCCGACGGTGCGTGGCGGGAAGATCGTTCACGGCTCGATCCAGAAAAGATCCTCGCCTTGCGAAACGAGTTCGCCGTTCTGCGGGATGATGCGAACGATCGTGCCGGCAAATTCGCTCTGAATTTCGTTGAATAACTTCATCGCTTCGAGGATGCACAGAACGTCGCCGACGTCGACGTGTTGTCCCTCGCTCACGAACGCGGCGGAATCTGGGGAAGAGGAACGATAAAACACGCCGGTAAGCGGAGCGCTGACGCGCTTGACGTTCTTCGGCGGCCCCGCGACCGGAGCGGGCCCCGAGCCGTCGACGACCGGCGCGGGAACGTGGCCGATCTGCGTTACCACCGGCGCCGCGGCTTCGCGACGAACGAGTTCGTAGAGCGTCTCGCCGACGCGGACTTTCATCCGATCGAGATCGTGCTGCTCCATCACGGCGATCAGCCGTTCTATCGCCTCAAAATCTTGTTCCATTACGCTCCCATTCGTTCTAGGACGGCTGCAATTTGTTCGGTGTCGTCGAGCGAAAGACGCACGTCGCTCCGCTCTACCAAATCGCGTACCACGAGTTCTCCCGTTGCAAGTTCGTCGCTGCCGAGGATGACCCCCGCGCGTGCGCCGTTCCGTTCGGCAAGCTTGAACTGCGCGGCGACCTTTCGGTCGGCGAGATCCATAAAGACGGTCGTTCCGCGTTCGCGAAGCTGCTGGGCGAGCAGCAAGAGGCGCGCGCGCGCCTGCGCTCCCAAGGCGATCGCTTGGACCCCGCGGCGCGGCGGAGCGGGCTCCGCACCGCCCGCCGAAAGGATCATCTCGAAGCGCTCGATTCCGAGCGCGAAGCCCACCGCGGGCACGTCGGGGCCGCCGAGCGAGGCGACGAGGTTGTCGTAGCGCCCGCCGCCGCAGACCGTGCTCTGCGCGCCCAGCGAATTCGAGACGATCTCGAAGACCGTACGCGTGTAGTAATCGAGTCCGCGAACGATGCGCGGGTTGACGTCGTAGGGAATCGAGAGCGCGTCGAGTAGCGCCCGCACGGCGGAAAAATGCTGCGCGCACGGATCGCAGAGATGCTCGAGCATGTGCGGAGCGTTCTTCACTGCCTCTCCGTCACGCGGATCTTTGCTATCGAGAACGCGTAGCGGATTGCGCTCCAAGCGCCGCTGCGAATCTTCCGAAAGGGTCGGTGCGAGCGGGCGAAGGTATGCCAGTAAGGCCTCGCGATAGCGCTCGCGGCACAAGGCATCGCCGATGCTGTTGAGTTGCAGGCGCGCGTCGGAGATCCCGTGCGAACGCACGAGTTGCCATGCGAGCGAGATGACTTCGACGTCGGCTTCGGGCTCGGCGTAGCCGTAGCATTCGACGCCGAATTGATGAGGCTGCCGATAGCGACCTTTCTGCGGGCGTTCGTAACGAAAGATCGGGCCGATATAAAAGAAGCGTTGCGGACCGACCGAAAAGAGTTTGTGTTCGAGTGCGGCGCGCACCACCGGCGCGGTAAATTCCGGCCGCAACGTCATGCGGCGTTCGCCCTTATCGACGAACGTGTACATCTCTTTTTCGACGATATCGGTGCCTTCGCCCACGCCGCGCTCGAAGAGCTCGGTCGCTTCGAAGATCGGCGTGCGAATCTCTCCGTAGCCGTACCCCTGCGCCAAAACGCGCATGCGCGCTTCGAGCGAGGCGCGGAGCGTCGAGGCCGGCGGCAACAGATCGTAGGTGCCGCGGGGAGCGAGAATCGGGCTGGGCATCGGGGGGCGGTTTCGCAGCGGTCCGCTCCGATTCATGCCTGGGCGCGGGCCCGCGCGCTAGCCCAGCGTTTTCGCGCGTCGCGGCTCGAGCAGCTCGATCGGAATGCCGTTGGGATCTTCGATGAACGCGATCGCGCGCGTCCCGCCCGGCGACGAATAGACGTCCTTGAGCACCCGCACCCCTCGATCGCGGAGCTTCGCAACGTAGGGCGCGAGCTCGCCTTCAACTTCGAGCGCGAGATGCTCGTAACGATTGCCGAGCTGATACGGCGGATGCTCTTCGAGATCGAAAACCAACTCGATATACGCGTCCCAATCGTTTCCGACAAACGCCATGTCGGCGTTCCCGGGGTAGTGGAAAGGTCCGTCGAGCAACTTCATTCCCAGTTTCTCGGTATAAAAGGCAATCGATTCGGACATATCGTTGACGAAGATCGAGGTATGAAGAAATCTCGGCATCGCAGCCTCCTCACGGCGTATCGGCATGATTTTCTCTCAAGGGCACGTACGTTACCGGCGTGGAGATTCCCCGGGAGCAACGCGACCTCTACATCGGCCTAACCGATCTCACTCGCTGCGTTGTCAGCCCGAGTAGGCTGCGTTGTCAGCCCGAGTAGGCTGCGAAGCAGCCGTATCGAGGGCGAGCTGCGGCGGCGCCTCGATACGCCGCTTGCAGCGGCTACTCGGCGTGACACGGTTTCGCGAGTACCCGCTGCGTTGTCAGCCCGAGTAGGCTGCGAAGCAGCCGTATCGAGGGCGAGCTGCGGCGGCGCCTCGATACGCCGCTTGCAGCGGCTACTCGGCGTGACACGGTTTCGCGAGTACCCGCTGCGTTGTCAGCCCGAGTAGGCTGCGAAGCAGCCGTATCGAGGGCGAGCTGCGGCGGCGCCTCGATACGCCGCTTGCAGCGGCTACTCGGCGTGACAAGGCCGCGCTACTCGGCGTGACAAGGCCGCGCTACTCGGCGTGACAAGGCCGCGCTACTCGTCGTACGAGCCGTCGATGCTCCCTAGTGCAAGAAGTAGCGGTAACTCGAGAAGACGAGCGCGATGCCCGCGCGGTCGGCGGCGGCGATCACTTCAGCATCGCGAACGCTGCCGCCCGGAGCGATGACGGCGGTTACGCCGGCCGCAATCGCCGCCTCGAGCCCATCGGCGAACGGGAAAAAGCCGTCGCTCGCGCACGATCCGCCGACCGCGAGATCTCCGGCACGATGTGCGGCGATTTGCACCGCGCTCACGCGATTGGTCTGCCCCGCGCAAATTCCGCGCGTCGTGCCGCCCTTGACGATGACGATGCCATTGCTCTTGACGTGGCGCACGATATCCCACGCGAATGCGAGGTCGTGCCATTCGCGATCGTCGGGAGCGCGTTCGCTCACCACGCTCCAGCGTTCGGGCTCCGCATTGGGATCGTTCTCTTCGGCGAGCACGCCGCCGAGCGCCGAGCGCACGCGTAACTCCGCAGCGAGCTCGTCGGGAAGCTCGGGAGTGAACCGCATGATTCGCAGGTTTTTTTTCTTCCGCAAAATATCGAGCGCGTCGTCATCGTAGTCCGGTGCTGCAACGATCTCGAGGAAAACTTCTGCGAGGGCGCGCGCCGCTACGGCATCGAGACGCGTATCGGTTGCCACGATTCCACCGAACGCCGAGACGGGATCGGCCGCAATCGCATCGCGGACGGCCTTCCCAACCGTCGAGCGTTGCGCGACGCCGCACGGAACGGTGTGCTTCACCACCGCCGCACGCACGAATCGTTCGCGCTCGCTGCCGTATTCGGCACCGAGCGCGGCGCGCGAAAGCAGGCGGAGCGTCGCGTCGAGATCGAGCAGGTTGTTATACGAAAGCGCTTTCCCGTGGAGCTGCTCGGGAACGCGGTCCTCGCGCCCGAGATAAAATGCGGCACGCTCCTGCGGGTTGGTGCCGTAGCGCAATCGCTGCGCGAGCGGCAGCGCGAGGGTGAGCGCGCCCGGAAGATCGGAGGGCGAGAGTTCGCCCTTCGTCGCGAGATAGTGCGAGATGGCGATATCGTACGAAGCCGTGCGTTCGAATGCCGCGACCGCAAGGCGCCGCCGCAACCCGTTGGGGACCTCGCCGTTTTCGAGCGCGGCGAGATAGTTTGGATACTGCGAAGGATCGGTCAGCACGGCAACGTGCGCGGCATTTTTGGCGGCCGCGCGTAATAGCGCGACCCCGCCGATATCGATCTGTTCGATCGCTTCGTCGAGCGTCGTGCCTTCGCGCGCGACCGTCGCCTCGAAGGGATAGAGATTGACGACGACGGCGACGATGCTCGGCATCGCGTATTGTTCGATCTGCGCGCGGTGCTCTTCGTTTCCGCGATCGTACAAGATCGCTCCGAAGACCTTCGGGTGTAGCGTTTTTACCCGGCCGCCGAAGAGCGCGGGAAACCCGGTAAGCGATTCGACATCTTGTGCGGGAACGCCGCGATCGACGAGGTAGGTACGCGTGCCTCCGGTTGCATATATGGCGACGCCGCGTTCGTGCAACGCGCGCGCGACATCTTCGACGCCGCGCTTGTCGGAGACGGAAAAGAGCGCGGCCTCACGCGAGCGTTCAGGCAAGTGCGAGCTCCGGATCGGGGGTGAGCTCCGCCGATATAATCGAACTCACGCCGGGCTCCGACATCGAAACGCCGTAGAGGCGATCGGCGATCTCCATCGTCTTCCGGTTATGCGTGACGACGATCATCTGCGAATCGCCTTGCAGATCGCGCACCATCTGCGAGAGCCGCTCCACGTTCGCATCGTCGAGCGCGGCATCGATTTCGTCGAGCAGATAGAACGGCGACGGCTTCACCTTGATCAACGCGAAGATCAACGCCGCGGCCACCATCGCGCGCTCTCCGCCCGAGAGCGCCGCGAGCGGCATCGCTTTCTTGCCCGGAGGTTGCGCCGAGATTTCGATGCCGGTCTCCGAGATGTTCTCGGGATTGGTTTGCCACATTTTCGCCTGTCCGCCTGGGAAGAGTCGGTCGAAGCTCTCGGTGAACGCTTCGGCGACTTTTTCGAAGGTTTCGTTGAAGCGAACCTGCGTCTGCTTTTCGATCTCGCGAATCGATTCCAAAAGCGTCTCGCGCGCTTTCATGACGTCTTCGAGCTGCTTGCGTAACTCGCGATCGCGCTCGGCGAGTTCCTCGCTCTCCGCCTCGGCATTGAGGTTGACGTTCGCGCTCAATCGGGCGAGTTCGTCGCGCAGCCGCGGCAGATCTTCGACGACTTCATCGCTCTCGTCGGCGTAGCGCGCGGCAACGTCGGCGCACTCGTCGTCCCCGGCGGGATTCTGCGCGAACTGCGCCACGAGCATACCGAGTTCGGCATCGATCTCCGCGAGCCGCGTGCGTACGCGCTCCCCTTCGTGCGATGCCTCGCGCTCTTCGAACTCCGCTTGCTTGAGTTCGCCCTCGAGTTGCGATTGCCGCGCGGCGAGCTGTTCGCGTTCGCGGCGCGCGTTTTCGAGGCGCGCATCGATCTCGGCGACACCCGCGCGCAGCCCATCGGCGTGCGCGTGCAGGCGCCGCGTTTCGTCGGCGAGCGTTCCGATCTCGGCGAGCATCCGCTCCCGCGCATTCCGAGCGCGCTCTTGGTTCTGGTCGAGCATCCCCAGCCGCGCCGCCGCCGCATCGCGTTCGGCGTGCAACGCCGCGTTGCGTTCGCGCAGCGCCGCCGCAACCTGCGTCGCTTCTCGCTGTTGCTCCTCCGAGCGCGCGATGCCGGCACGCGCCTGCGCGAGTTCGGCCTCCAGCCGCTCCCGCTCTTCGTCACCGCTGGCGTTCGACGCCGTTTCGTCGCCGAGCGCGAGCGCGCGTTCGCGCGCGACCGCGAGCGCGCCGCGCCGCTCGTCGATATGCGCGCGCACCGCCCCCACCTCGGCGTTCGTGCGTTCGAGCGTCGCTCCCAGTGCGGTCAGTTCGCCGCGCAGCTCCGTCACGTGGACGTCGCAGGCGTTCGAAGCCTCGCGCGCCTGGTCGAGCGCGCGCGCCGCAACGGTTATGCGTTCCGCGCAGGCACTCGCCTCTGCTTCGAGCCGGCGGAGCGTCGCGTGCATCGCATCGAGTTGCCCGCGCAACGTCTGCGCCGCAACGCGTCGCGACAGAAGCGAGCGTTCGCGTTGAAAGCGCCCGCCGGTGATCGCGCCGCCGCCGGTAATCTGCTCGCCGCCAAGCGTTACGATCGTCTCGCGCAGCTTGCGCTCGCGCACCAAGTGAATGCCGGTCTGTAGCGTATCGACGACGAGAACGTTGCCGACCAAGAAGCGAACGACGCCCTCGTAGCGCGCGTCGGTGCGCACGAGGCGATGCGCGTAATCGATCACGCCGGGAATCGCGCCGAGCTCCGGGGTCATCGTTCGCGCGTCGCGCGCCGTCAGCGTATCGAGCGGAAGGAACGTCGCGCGCCCCGCCTCGCGCGCGTTGAGGAATTCGATCCCGCGCTCGGCATCCTCCGAACTCGTCGTGACGATATTCGAGAGACGCGCGCCGAACGCGATATCCATCGCGCGGGCATATTTTTCGTCGGTCGTAATGAGATTGCTGACGATGCCTTCGATGCCGCCGAGCTCCCCGCGCTGCTTGGCCTCCATAACCGCGCGCGTCCCCGGAACGTGCCCCTCGAGTGAATTCTCGAGTTCTTCGATCGTATGCAGGCGCGATTCGGCGGCCTTCACTTCACCGGCGTGTTCGCGTAACGCGGCGGTCGCCGTCGCAGCGGCGCTCTGCGCCTGCGCGTGCGCCGCTTGAGCGCTCTCGACCGTGCCGCGCGCCTCGCGCTGTTGCTCCTCGGCTTGGGCGAGCACGCTCTCGTGCTGCGCGCAACGGTGCGTGCTTTCATCGACCGAACGCTCGAGCTCGCCGAGCCGACCGGCATCCTCGGCGATCTCGCCTTCCAGGCGCGCGATCTCGCCGCGAAGGCTCTCGCCCTGCGCTCGTCGTTCGGCGCGTGCGGTCGCCTCGCGCGCGACGTCGGCCTCTACTTCGCGCAAGCGCGTGAAGATGGCGTCGAGCTGGGCGCGCGCCTGCGCGAGCGTCGCTTGCGCGGCGAGCTCGCGTTCGCGCGCGGCCTCGAGTTCGATAACCAACGGCTCGATCTCGCGTTCCAGCCGTTCGATCGTCGCACCGAGCTCTTCTCGTTCGCGCACGACGCGCTCCACGTCGGCGGAGGTCTGCGTGTTTTGCGCCTCCAGCGCTTCGCGGCGCGCGAGCGCCGCTGCGTAATCGGCCTCGACGCGCGCGAGCTCGGCCCGGCGCTCCTGTGCGTTTACGCGCAAATCTTCGAGTGCGAGATCGGCCTGATAGAGCCGGTTACGAACCTCGGAAAAGAGGCCGCCGAGGCTCGCCGCGCTCGCCGCTGCGTTCCCTCGACGCTCTTCGATCCGCGCGCTCTCGTCGGCAAGGCGCCCGCGTTCTTCGCGGCGCGAGGCGCTCGCGCGAAGGTACGAAAGAATCTCCAGGTCGCGAACGCGCGCCTGCACTTTGCGATAGCGCTTCGCGCGACGAACCTGCGTTTCGAGTTCGGGAATGCGTTTTTCAATCTCGGCGATTAAATCGTTTATGCGGATTGCGTTCTGTTCGGTCTTTTCGAGCTGACGCAGCGACTCGTTCTTCCGAGCGAGAAATTTGTTGATCCCCGCGGTCTCTTCGAAGAGCGCGCGCCGCTCGGCGGGTTTGCTCGTGAGGATCGCGTCGATCTGCCCCTGAGAGACGATCGAATAGGAACCCGGGCCGAGCCCCGTCCCCATCAGGAGATCGTGAATATCGCGTAGACGCACCTGCGAACGATTGATGAAATATTCGCTCTCGCCGGCACGATAGGTGCGGCGCGTGATCTCGACTTCGCGAAAATCGGTCGCGAGGCGTCCGTCGGTATTATCGAAGGTCAGCGATACCTCGGCGAGCCCGAGCGGCTTGCGCTTATCGGTGCCGGCAAAGATGACGCCTTCGAGCTTGTCGGAGCGCAGGCTACGCGTGCTGGTCTCGCCCAATACCCAACGGAAGGCGTCGACGATATTCGATTTCCCCGAACCGTTGGGCCCGACGATCCCGGTAATGCCGCCCGCGAAATCGAGCGTTATTGCATCGGCGAACGTCTTGAAACCAAACGCCTTGATCTTCCTGAGTTTCACGAGATTCCTTGCGCGCCCGAAGCGCTTTCAAGCGTGCGAAGCGCGGCTATCGCAGCCGCTTGCTGGGCTGCCCGTTTCGACGTGCCGCTCCCACTTCCCAGCGGGCGGCCGTCGATGCAGACCGTCGAGGTGAAGGCGGGGCGCTGCGGCGTCCCCTCCCCGCGGTCGTCGTACGAAGGCAGGCCCAGCGCGTGCGCCTGCGTGTACTGCTGGAGGCGCGTCTTCGGGTCGACGAGCGCGAGCGGATCGAGATCGACCCGAGCGACGTGCTGTTCGAGCACGAATTTGCGCGCGGCCTCGATGCCGTATTGGAGGTAGAGCGCGGCGACGAAGGCCTCGAAGGTGTTGGCGAGGATCGAGGCGTTCTCCGTACCGCCGGCGTTGCGCATGCCGACGCCCAACTCGATGCCGTCGTCGAAGCCCAATCGCGCCGCGGTGACGGCGAGCGCTTCATCCTTGACGATGCGCGCTTTGCGCAGCGTCAATTCGCCTTCGGTGAGCGTGGGGAACGTTTCGTAGAGCCAGGTCGCAACGATGAATCCGAGCACGGAATCGCCGAGAAACTCTAAGCGTTCGTTGCTCTCGCCGCCGCGTTCGCGCGCGAAAGATCCGTGCCGCAGTGCGAGTTCGATACGGTCGAGCTCGCCGACCGTGCGAACCCCCGCCAAGCGCAACCACGCGCGCACGCGGCGACGCCGCGCCTCCCCGGCCATCGTTCTCCTACCGTAATTTGCCGAAGACCAACACGCTGTTGTGGCCGCCGAAACCGAACGAGTTGGAGAACGCGACGTTGACCGTCATTTTGCGCGCGACGTTGGGAACGTAATCGAGCCGGCACTCCGGATCGGGGTGTTCGTAATTGATCGTCGGCGGCACGAGATCGTTGGCGACGGCGAGCACCGTCGCGACGCCTTCGATTCCCCCCGCGGCGCCGAGGGCGTGGCCGTGCATCGATTTCGTCGAACTCACCGCGATCGCGGTCGCATGCTCGCCGAAGCTCTCCTCGATCGCCTTCGATTCCGCCGGATCGCCGATCGGGGTGGAGGTGCCGTGCGCGTTGATGTAATCGACTTCATCGCGCGAGATGCCGGCCTGCGCGATCGCGCGTTCGAACGCGAGCTTCACGCCGCGCCCGTCGGGATCGACCGCGACGAGATTGTAGGCGTCGGCCGATTCGCCGTAGCCGAGCACTTCGCAATAGATGCGCGCGTCGCGCGCCCGCGCGTGTTCGTATTCCTCGAAGATCAGCACGCCCGAGCCTTCGCCCAGAACGAAACCATCGCGATCTTTATCGAAGGGACGCGAGGCTTTCGTCGGCTCGTCGTTCCGCGTCGACATCGCTTTCATCGAACAGAAACCGCCGATCGCCAACGGCGAGACGCAGGCTTCGCTGCCGCCGGTCACCATCGCGATCGCTTCGCCGTTCGCGACGCTCCGGTAGGCGATCGCCATCGCGTCGTTCGCGCTCGCGCAGGCACTCGCGACCGAGAATATCTGGCCGCGGAAGCCGTGGCGCATCGAGATGTGCGCGGGGCCTGCGTTTGCCATCAGCATAGGAATGAAGAACGGCGAGCAACGCGACCACGTGCCGGCGACCGCCGATTTCTCCGATTCCAACCAGAAGGTGATGATGCCGCCGATACCGCTCCCCATCACCGCGCCGACGCGCTCCTTCGTCGCTTCGTCGCTCGGTAGGGCTGCGTCGGCGATCGCCTCGTTCGCGGCGACCATGGCGAACTGCGTGAAGCGATCCATCCGGCGCGCTTCTTTTTTGCCGAGCAACGCGTCGCTATCGAAATCGCGGACCTCCGCGGCGATGCGCGTCGTGAAGGCGCTCGCATCGAAGGCCGTGATCGGGCCGACGCCCGAATCACCGGCGATCAGTCGACGCCAGAACTCGTCACGGGTGTTCCCTAATGGCGTCACGGCTCCGAGGCCGGTGACAACGACTCTTTTTTTCTCCAAAGCGGTTGGTAGGTACGGTCGCCCCATCGAGGACCCCTCTCCACTTCTCTACTTCTTCCCAACCCGTTCCCCGTGGGCTCATCGCGTCTTCGTAAGCGGCGCGTAGTATTCGTCTCACAGGAGGAACCCATGAAACGCACGCTTACCACCTTTATCGCAACGCTCGCTCTCGTCGCCCTCGGCGCCGGAGCCCGCCCCGCCGGCGCAGCCGGCGTCACCACCGAAGTCGCTGCCGCCGGGACGACGAACATCGTCGCCAGCTCGGACGGCAAGTTCACCCCCAGCACGATCGTGATGCACGTCGGCAAAACGACGACCCTGCACCTGACCTCGTCAGGAGGAGTGCACGGCCTCGTTTCTAACCGACTCCACATCCCGCTCACCCGCATTCAACCGGGCAAGGTTGTGAGTGTCGCCGTCACCCCCACCAAAGCCGGCACCTACGTTCTGCCTTGCGCGATTTTCTGCGGGCTCAATCACGCGAACATGAAGCTTACGGTAATTGTGAAACAATGAACGCTAAAATCGGTCGCACCGGACTGATCGTCGCACTGGGGATGGCTTTCGCCATCCTCGGTTCGGCGCGTCCGGCGAGCGCAATCCCCCTCTTCGCCAACGCACAGGGCGGCGTCAGCTGCCAGATGTGCCACACCTCGGTTCCCAATCTCAACGCCACCGGCCGTTACGTGCTGGCGACGAACTTCGCGCGCGTCCTCGACGCGCACGCGCAGATGGAGAACAACAAGCATCTTCCCGTCGCGCTGGAATTCACGCTCAATCGTTCGAGCGTTCCCGACCCGACCTTCGGCACGAAAATCACGGTCGGCGTCATCGACCTACTGAGCGCCGGATACCTCGGAAAAGACTTCACGTATTACGCCTCGGTTCCGGTCGTCGAAGGCAGCATGCCCGCCGCGTCGATCGACCAAGGCTGGATCGCCTACAACGGCCTGAGCCACGGCAACGGCAGCCTGCAGGTCGGCATGTTCCCGACCCCGTTCTTCGCACCGTGGGTCGCGATGAATCTCTCGCTCTCCGGCTACTCGTTCGCCGGTCTCGCCGTCGGAAACAACGGCGTCGGCGTCGGCGATAATCGCTGGGGCGCTTCGTACACGCAGATCGGCTCGAAGGGGCTCATCGGCAACGTCGCCTACATGACGAACGAAGGCCCGCTCGAGACGGCCTACGACAACGACACCGACAATTCGGTCGCCGGAGCGGTCGGACAATCGGTCGTCGGCTCGCTCATGTACATGTGGCCGGAGACGCGCTTCTCGGGCGGCGTCGCCTTCGAAGGCGGCACGACCCCGTTACCTTCGGGAGCGAAAGATACGTACTCGCGTTACGGCGCGCTCGTCGCCTACACCGGGCCGAAATACATGCTCCTCGGCGTCGACCTGCAAGGCAACGATAACAACCCGCAGGATCTCTCGCCGGCGATCTCCTCGCAGAGCCACGCCTACTCGCTCGAAGCCATCTATAACGTGCTTCCGAAAGCGAACCTCGATCTCCGCTACGACAACACCAACGACGGTATGGGCGGAGTCAACAACTACTACATCGGCGACCTTGCCGTAAATATCCAACCGAACGTCGTATTCACGATCGAAGACGCCGTAACGGTCGGCGGCACGCCGGTCTGGAGCTATCAGCTGCTCTGGGGCGGGCCGTGGTGGAAGAACCACTAAGATCTCAACGGTAAGCGTTGCGAGAAAGGAGCGGGCTCCCGAAACGGGGGCCCGCTCTTTTTCTCGAATCGATACCGGGGTATCGCGCTTACTTGATAACTTTCACCGTCAGCATCATGTTTCCGTGACCGATGCCGCAGAAGACCGAGCAATGCACTTTGAACGTGCCGAGTTTTTTCGGCGTGAAGGTGACGGTGCTTTTTTTGCCTTTGAGGATGACGGTATTGGCAATACCGAGATCCGCATCGGCAATACCATGAGTGACATCTTTGCTGGTGAGGACCAACGTGACCGGCTCGCCTTCATGGACGGTAATCGTTTCCGGTTCGAATGAATAACGATAGGCCGTCACATCGATCGTCCGAACGTTGTGCGCCGATACGACGGTGGACATCGAGTCGTCGGGTATGCCCGGCGGCGCCGGAGCGGCCCCCGCGTAGGGCGTAAAGGCAAACGCGCCGGCGATCAACGCAGCTGCCGCCAGCATATAGGTGGGCTTGAATGACATGAGGGTGGATAGACTCCTTTCAACGAGATCGTCCCTTCGGCGCCCCATCGGCGCCTCCCCGATGGAACGTTGCCAAGCCGGGGGTCGTTCGTTTCCAGGGCATTCCTTCTCCGAGAAACTCCCCTCCGCTATCCAATTGACCCCGCAGCCCATCTACGATATACTCTTGCGGCTATGTTCGTATTCGATCTGCAGCTTTTCGCGTCCAAGAAGGGCGCGGGCTCTACCCGCAACGGCCGGGACTCCAATTCGCAACGCCTCGGCGTCAAACGCTTTGGTGGGCAGCACGTGCTCGCGGGGAACATCATCGTTCGCCAGCGCGGCACGAAGTTCTACCCCGGCGAGAACGTCGGCATCGGCCGCGACCACACGCTCTTCGCGCTGACCGAAGGTACCGTACAGTTCGCGACGCGCCGCAACAAGCAGCACGTCGATATCAAACCGCTCTCCGCATAACCGCGGGGCGGAAACGCTCGCTTTTTCGACGGGGTGCCGCATGCGGCGCCCCGTCGCTCTTTCAAGGCTCCCTCACTCGCCTGCGGAATAGACCACGTACGTGCAATTTATCGACGAAGCCACTATCGAAATCTCCGCCGGCCGCGGCGGCGACGGCATCGTCGCGTGGCGCCGCGAGAAATACGTTCCCAAGGGCGGCCCCGCCGGCGGTGACGGCGGGCACGGCGGCAGCCTCTATCTCCTCGCCGATCCCGAACTGAACACGCTCGTAGAATTTCGTTTCAAGCGCAAGTTCGCCGCCGAATCGGGCAAGCCCGGGGGAACCTCGAACAAGTCGGGGCGCGCCGGCGAGGACCTCGTCATCGCCGTGCCCGTCGGAACGCTCGTCTACAAACGCACCGAGACGCAGAGCGAGGCGCTCCTCGCCGATCTCGCGCAACCCGGCCAGCGCGTGCTCGTCGCGCGCGGCGGGAAGGGCGGCCTCGGCAACCAGCATTTTGCGACGGCGGCGCGGCAGGCACCCGATTACGCGATTCGCGGTGAGGCCGGCGAAGAGTGCGAGATTCGCCTCGAACTCAAGCTCCTCGCCGACGTCGGCATCGTCGGTGTACCGAACGCGGGAAAATCGACGCTGCTCTCGGTGATCACCGCGGCGCGCCCGAAGATCGCCGACTATCCCTTCACGACGATCGAACCGCAGCTCGGAGTCGTGCGCCTCGACGAAGAGCGATCCTTCGTCGCCGTCGACGTCCCCGGCCTCATCGAAGGCGCGCACGAAGGCGCCGGCCTCGGCGACCGTTTCTTACGCCACGTCGAACGCACCCGCATTCTCGTCCATCTCCTCGACGGCGCGAAATCGCTCGAAGAGATGGCGAGCGATCGATCGACGATCGAAGCGGAGTTACGCGCTTGGAATCCCTTGCTGCTGGAGAAACCGACGATCGTTGCGGTGAGCAAGCTCGATCTACCCGAAGCGCGCGAGCGCTTTGCCGAGTTGCGCGAACGCGATCCCGAAACGATGGGCATCAGCGCCGCGACGCATCAAGGCGTTCCCGAATTACTCGCCGCGATGTGGCGCGCGCTCTCGCTCGCCCCGCCTCCCGCGGCGATCGACGTCACGCCCGCGCAGATATCGCTGCCGACGCGCGAGACCTTTACTATCAGCCGCGAAGACGACGGCACCTTCGTCGTCACGGGAGAGCGCGTCGAGCAACTCGCCGAGCGCACGAATTTCGATTCCGACGAAGCGCTCGCGCGTTTCGAACGCGCGCTGGTGAAAATGGGCGTGGAGAAAGAATTACAGGCGCGTGGGGTTCGCGAGGGCGATAGCGTGCGGATCGGGACGTACGAATTCACCTATTCATGAAACTCGGTATATTCGGCGGAACCTTCGACCCCATCCACAACGCGCATCTCTTCGTCGCGGAATCGGCCCGCTTGAGCGAAGGGCTCGACCGCGTGCTCTTTCTTCCCACCAGGCACCAGCACTATCGAGCCGGTGCGATCGCCGACGCCCAACACCGCTGCGCGATGATCCTCGGATCGATTGCGACCAATCGCGGTTTCGCGCTCGACGATAGCGATCTCCAGCCCGAAGCGACCGGATATACCGCCGATCTGCTTCCTCGTTTGCGCGATCGCTATCCCGATGCATCGTTCACGTTCATCATCGGCGCCGACTCGCTCGTCAACGCGAACTGGGTGCGGCTCGACGAAGTACTCGCCGGGCTCGAACGTTTCGTCATCGCGCCGCGAGCGGGCGTCCCCGACGACGCCCTCGCCCGCGTGATCGCCGCACTGCCCACGAACCTGCGGCAACGCGTCGGAACGCTCAATCTTCCCGCGCTCCCCGAATCGGCAACGTTGATTCGCACCCTGCTCGCGCAGGGGCGGAGCGTTCGCTACCTCGTCCCCGAAGCGGTCTGGCAATACATCCGTTCGCATCGCCTCTACGGCCAGCCGGAACGCGAAGGATGAACCGAATCTATCTCGCCAGCGCCTCGCCCCGACGCCTCGAATTGCTTCGCTCGCTCGGCGTGCACGTCGATGTCGTGCCCAGCGAGTACGGCGAACCCGATAACCCCGCGCTAACGCCGCGCGAACTCGCGCAACGCCACGCACGCGAAAAACTCCGCGACGTCGTTGCGAAGCTCGGCGCCGGGATCGATCGCCCGATCCTCGCCGCCGATACCGTCGTCGATCGCGACGGTATCGCTCTCAACAAACCGAGCGACGCGAGCGAAGCGCGAGCGATGCTCTCCTCGCTCTCCGGGCGCGAACACTTGGTACACACCGCCGTCGCGATCGCGTTTCCCGGCGGGGGGCCCGCGAATGAATTTTGCGAATCGACGCGCGTGCGTTTTCACGAACTCGCCGACGATGAGATCGACGACTATATCGCGAGCGGCGAACCCTTCGATAAGGCCGGCGGATACGGCATTCAGGGGCGCGCGGCGGCTTTAGTCGACGGTATCGAGGGCGATTTTTACACGGTGATGGGGCTTCCGCTCGGGCGCGTGATTCGCACGCTTCGCGCCCACGGCTATCGTCCCGGCAAAGAAGGCATGGCACGTGCGCACTGACGAGCGCAAGTTGCTCGTGCTGCTCGCGATCGTCATCGCCGCGGCGTTGCTCGCCATCCTTCAGGTTCGAGCGCAGCGTGCCGGCGAACCGAGCCCGATCGCCGTCACCGCATCCTATCTCATCGCCGGCTCCGAAAACCTCGTCACCGGCATCGGGAACGCCGTCGGCGGGAGTGCGAACGCCGTGCTCTCGTTTCCGTCGTTACGCGCGCGCAACGCAGCGCTCGTCACGTCGAACCAAGCGCTGCTCGAACGGAACGCCCGGCTCCACCAAGAGCTCGCCGACGCGCTCGCGATCGCCGGTATCGCACGGCTGCGCGACCGGCATCCCAACGGAATCGAAGCTCGCGTTATCGGTTTTCCGCCCGAGGGAGCGACGCGCAGCATCACCATCGACCGCGGTTCGCTCGCCGGCGTTCGCCGCGACGACGGCGTGATCGCGCCAGGGGGCGTCGTCGGTCACGTCACGCAGGTCACCCCGCTCGATGCAACCGTGCTGCTCGCAACGGATTTCTCGAGTCGCATCCCTGCAGTCGTGCGGAACGGTCGCTGGTGGGGCATCGCACGCGGAAACCTGCAGAGCATTCGCCTCGATTACGTCACGCTCGACGCGCCGCTTCGCATAGGAGAGGTCGTCGTTACCGGAAACGGGCGCACGTTCCGCGCCGGGATTCCGATCGGTCGCATCGTGAAGATCGACCGCAACGATTCCAGCCTCTATCAGACCGCAATTCTGAAACCATCGGTACGCTTGAATGCCCTGGATCGACTCCTCGTCGTTGCACGGTAGGGAGCCCGAGACTCCCTACCGATACCCCGCGTGGTGGCACGTGACGCTCGCGGTGTTGCTCGCGCTCGCATTCCAAGCGAGCTCGCTCTCGCTCCTTCGTTGGAAGGACGTTCCGCCGAGCGCCGTCCTGCTCGTCGTCGTCTGGTATTCGGCGCGGCTCGGGCCGCAACGCGCGGCATTTCTCGGCCTCATCGCCGGGCTCTGCGAAGACCTGCTATCGGGAACGACCGGCGCGTCGTGGATGCTCGCAACGCTCGCCGCAGCGGTGTTGACCGCGCTCCTCGCGCAACGTTTTTTCAGCAACTCTCCGCTGCTCTACGCGGCGCTCGCATTCGTCGCGACGTTCGTGCGAAACGCCGTCTTCTGGGCGGTCATGCAGGCGACCGGCTCTCCGTTTGCATGGAGCGCGTTGCATTTTCACGACGCGATCAGACAGGCGATTCTCGATTCGCTGCTGTTAGGAATCTTCGCTTGGTGGTACCGCTCCAGACATCGCGATAACGCATGAGAGATACCGGCATTTGGCTGCGCCAACGTTTCGAACGCCCCCTACGGCGGCTCATCGGCTTCGCGCTCTTTGCCGTGCTGGTCTTCGCGGTACTCTTGGTGCGGCTCGTCGACGTGCAGATCGTCCACGGAGCGGAGTACCGCGCGCAGGCCGAAGCGAACCAAATTCGGCTCATCCGCGTCGCCGCGCCGCGCGGCCTGATCGTCGATCGCCACGGCAAGGTGATGGTGCGCAGCCGCCCATCGTTCGTGGTCGCACTCGTGCCGTCGCTCGTCAAACATCTTCATTCGGAGCTGGAGAGCGTCGCCACCACGATCCATCTTCCCATGGCGAAGCTCGAATATCGGCTCTATCATCACCGTGGCGTCAATTACCGCAATTTCGCCGAAGTGCAAACCTACGAACCCTACGGCCCGGTCGTCCTCGCTCGAAATCTCTCCGTCGCCGACGTCGCGCGCCTCTCCGAATTACTCGCCGATCTGCCGGGAGTCGATATCGAGGTTCAAGCGGTGCGCGACTATCCGTACAACAACGTCGGGTCGCTGATGCTAGGATACGTCGGCCTCATCACCGCCTCGGAGTATAAGCGACTGCGGCCATACGGATATTCGCCCAACGCGATCGTCGGCAAGGACGGCCTGGAGTACGAATACGATCGCTACCTCCGCGGCCGCCCCGGCGGACAACGCGTGGTGGTCGATGCCGCCGGAAACGTCGTCGCGGGCGATCGCTTACCCGACAAGGCACCGGTTCCGGGCGATACGTTGAAGCTCTCGGTGAGCCTGCGACTCGAACGCATCGTCGAGAGCGCGCTCGCCCACGGCGTGCAGCGCGTTCAGCGCGGCGAATCGGTCTCAGGAGCGGTCGTCGTCGAGGACCCGTGGACCGGCCGCATCCTCGCGATGTCGAGTTACCCGGATTACAATCCGAACGATTTCGCGCTCGATCGTTCGCGGAAAATTTCTTTCTATCTCACCGACCCCGCACAGCCACTCTTCAACCGCGCGATTGCCGCCGCAACGCCGACCGGGTCGACGTTTAAAATGGTTACCGGATCGGCGGCAATTACCGTCGGCGTCATTCGTCGCAACCAAATCGTCTACGACAACGGCGCATGGAATTGCGACGGATACATCGCGCGCGACATCGTCTCGGGCGGGCTCGGATACACGAGCTTCGTACCGGCGCTCGCGGCTTCGTCGGACGGCTATTTCTACCGTCTCTCCATGGGGCTCGGGCTCAAACGCTTGCGAAAATTCGCCTTGCTTTACGGCCTCGACGCGCGCACCGGCATCGATCTTCCCGGCGAGAGCAAAGGAAATTGGCCGACCAATGCGTGGATGATGAAAAACTACGGCCTACCGCAGGAGCCGAGCGATGCGTGTTTTCTCGGCATCGGGCAAGGCGCGATGCAAGCGACGCCGTTACAGATCGCCAACATCGCTTCGGCGGTGGTTAACGGCGGTACGCTCTATCGCCCGCACATCGTGACGCAGATCCTCACCCCCGACGGCCACATCATAAAGGTTTTCCCGCCGGCGATCATCCGGCACGTTCCGGTAACGCAGAAATCGCTCGCGGCGGTTCGCGCCGGTATGGCGCAGGTCACCTCTGCGGTCGGCACCGCGTACGGGCTCGCGATACCGGGCTTTCCGTTTGCGGGCAAGACCGGAACGGTGGAGACCGATGGCGGCAACGGTCCGAATACCACCTGGTTCGTTTGCTGGGCACCGTTGAAGCACCCGAAACTCGTCATCGCCGTATACGTCGATCGCAGCGGCGGCTACGGTGCGAACGTCGCCGCGCCGATCGCGCGAAAAATTATGATCCGCTACTTCCGCCTGAAGGTATAGCGTCGATTTTCGCCAGCTCGGCGAGGGCTTCGTCGAGCAAGGTATCGAGCACGCGATCGTTATGCGTGGCGACAACGCGGTGGAATTCTGCGACGGGAAGTTCGCAGAGCAGGGCGAGGCTCTCGGCCGCGCGCGCGCGATAGCGGGAGAGAATATCGTACTCTTCGCCGCGAACCAGGAGCGTGGTCGGCAGCAACCGCGCGTTGATGACCCAGGGAAGCGCCGCGCCGATCGGCTCGTTTTCCAAGCGACGGCGCAGATCCACGAGCTCGTCGAGCTCGACGCTGCCGGCGAGAAGGAGCGCGCTACCGGTTGCAATCGGCATCTCCGCGCTCGCCGGAGCGGCGAGAAGGGCATCGAGCAGCGAGCGCAGGGCGATGCGCCCGGCGCCATCTTCGATATCTTTGCTCGAAACGACGGGGCGCGGCCGATGTAACGTCATCACCAGGCGCGAGATCGGCGCGTTCATCGCCTCGCGCGCATCACGGAATGCCGCTTCGAGCGCGGGCGTCGCTTCCATCGCGCTCTCCGGGAGCAGGCGCTTGAGGGCGATGAGATGACGTAGCATGCCGCCGCTATCGGCGCGCTCGATGGTGCGCAGTTCGTCGCGCACCCGAAGGTGCGCGAGATCGAGAAAGACGATCGAACGCGCGCCACGCGGCGGCAACGCCGGCGCTTCGGGCTGCGAACGCTCGCCGGCCGGTTCGACGACCGAAAGGTCGGGAAAGAGCGCGCGCAACGTTCTCGCCATCGAGGCTCGCCGTTCGTCGTCGCAACCGCCGAGATAGCTCTCCACCGCCGCGCGCTCGCCGCGCGCGATCAACGCATGAGCGGCGGCCGTAGCGACCACCTCGCTCGGATCGCTCAATGCGTGCGCTAACAGCGCGGCACTGCGCTCGTCGCGCCGTTCTTCAATCGAAAAAATCATGTCGCAGCGCGCGGCTTCGGGAAGCATTGCAAAATCCGCCGCCTCACGCGCGCCCCACGCCGCCGCTTCTATCGCCGAGGATGACGACGCCGCTTGGGGGAGAGCCTCGACCGGTGCGGCCCGCTCCGCTGCGGTCGATTCCGCGCGCGGGAGCAATCGAGCGGCGAACATGATGAGCGCACCGACGATGAAGAGCGCGAGGATCGCAATCCCGATATTCATCGCGTCGAAAGGCTCGCGAGGCTCTCGCGCAGATCGGCGAGAGCGGCATCGAGCCGTTCGTCGCTGGTGCGCGTTAAGCGATCGAGAAACGCCGAGGGCTCGCACGAAAGGAGCGCTTCGAGCGCCGCGCAGAGTGCGGTGCGATAGCGCGCGACGGGGGCGCGTTCGTCGGGGAGCAGGTGCGCGAGTGCGAACCAGGGCAGCGCACTTGCGTGCGGCGCTTCGTGCAGGCACTCCACCAGCGCGCGCAATGCGTCGCCGTCGAATCGGCCGCTCAACGATGCAACCGCTTCCATCGGCGGCACCGGCTCTCCCCGCGCCCGCACCGCATCGGCAATCGCGTCGGCGATCGCGGTGCGAACCGTCGGCGTTTCGAGCTCGCGTTCGACCATCGCGTAATGCGCGATACGGAGTTTGATAAACAGTCGATCGAGCGATTCGCGCAACGCGTCGCGCAGGCGATCGAGCGAGGGCAACGGCGCCGCGCCGATCGCATCGGGAAGCAAGGCGCGCAATGCGAAGAGATGTCCGACGAGTTTTGCGGGGCGGCTCTCGCCGAGTTGTCGTTCGATCTGTGCCAGACGCTCCGGGCTCAACACGACGATCGTACCGACCTGCGTGCGCACGATCTCGCTGGCGAGACGCCCGGGCGGTACGCTCTCCGGATTCGTCGGGGGAGCCTCCGCGCGCGCGATTTCTACGCGCGGTGCCTCCGCCTCGGGTGCGTTGGATACCGCACGCGGGCCGGCGAGCGAACTGCCGACGATGCCGTCGAGCCCGAAGGGGAGCCCCGCAATCGATCCAGCGAGCAGCGGCGTCGCGCGCACCTGCAACGCATTGGAGAGAATTTCGTTGCTGCGTTCGCCATCGTAGGAAATGCGCGCTTTCCGCACGATTTGCTCGCCGAGTTGGAGCTGGTTGTGTGCAATATCGCGCCACCGAATGACCGCTTCGACACCCGGTTCGACGGCGGTAAAAACGATGCCGCGCCCGGCGGCAAAAGGCGGCAACGTACCGACGTCGCGGACCGGCACGCCGTTCACTGTGGTGGAATTGGGAACGTAAATGACGATCTGCGGCTGCTCGATCGCGATTTCCACGCGACGCGCGGTACCGTCGCCGCCGTTGCGCAGATGCAAGGTCCAATCGATGCTCTCGCCGGCTTCGACGCTCTCGGCGGGCTCGCTCTGGAACGTTCCATCTGAAAAGTCGGGTTGCGCCGTCGTCGCGATGGTTATCCGTTCGAGTTGGAGCGGTACCATTGCATCGGCGGTCACCACGCCGTCGAGCGTGAGCGGAATTTCACGCGCGAGGCTGCGCAGCAATCGAATGCCGATGCGTATCTCGGCGCTCCCGCCCGCCGCAATCTCGCCGACGAGCAACGCGGAGTTCGATCGGGTCGCTCCCTCGACGCTTTCGATGCGCGCCTCGGGCGCCGGAAAGAGCCGAACCGCAACGTTGCGCGCCACATCGCTCCCGACGTTTTCGAGATGGAGCTCGATCTCGGTGAGGCGATTGGGGCGCAACGGTTCGTTCTCGCGTCGTTCGAAGCGCGAGCGCTCCGGCGAGAAGAACGGATGCGAATCGACCGTCCAGCGAATCTCGCCGAGCGATCGTTCTTCGCACTCCTGCGAGGCGAGCGCGACGCGCAGCACCGCTTCGGTGCGATCGGGGAGCGGGCTCTGCAGAAACGCGCAGAGGCGAAACCGCCGGGCGCTATAGGCATCGAGCGCACCGAGTTCGAGACGGTTCTCGACGAGCGCGCGCGGCGTTTCTTCTTCGAAGATTTCCAGCGCTTCGAGTTCGGGATCGACGACGAATGAGAGCAGCGCTTCGTGGGCGGCGGCCGATCCGCTATTCGCGATCGCGATCTCACCTTCGACGCGCTCCCCGGGGCGTACCGAACCCGCGCCGATGCGCGAGAGACGATTCCGACGCGCTACGAAATGCGGGCGCGAAACGACGGCGAGCCGTCGTTCGAAAAATCGCTCGCCGAGCGCCGCAAAGGGCTCCCACGCAACGCGCGCGCCGACCGAAAGCTCGCGACCCGCCGGTTGCGGCGATACGAGGATGAACTCGGCGGAGAGCTCCGCCGATTCGCCGGCGTCGAGCGCGCCGATATCGAAGCGCAAGTTCTCGCGTTTGCGTTCGCGTAACGGCGCGCCATCGAGTTGCGCGCTCGCGCGAACGTACGAAAGTGCGGGATCGACCGCGAACGCCACCTCGACGCGCTCGGCGCGCGCGTTGCCGTCGTTCTGCAGCGAGATCGAGGCGCGCAAGCGATGACCGGGAAGGACCTCCTCCGACGGCTCGACGCGCAGCGCATTCCCCGGCCCCGAAAAATCCGGCGCGGCGGCGACGCTCAGCGCGCTTTCGGGAAGATCGAACGCGACGCTCTCTTGCGATGCGATGCGCGCTTGCAATCGGATCGTCGTCGCGTCGGGGAGCGGAGAATCGAGGCGCACGCGATACTGCAACGTCGCCGTCGCCCCCGAGGCGAGCGTCCGCGCGACGACCGGCGCGTAGACCCGGTCGAAGGCGATGCCGAGTTCGCCCTCAAGCTCCCGGCCGTTCACGCGCACCGAGCCCGGCACGTACTGCGTGTGTTCGGGAATCGGCGCGAGAACGACGACGTCGTGCGCGCTCGATTCTCCCACGTTGTGAACGCGGACGGTCACGCTCGCCTCGTCGCCGGGATGGAGATCCCCACGCGCTTCGAGGCTCGCGGTGCTGCCGGGATTGCGCAGATTCGGTTTACTGCGCGCGATCAAGCGAACGACGTTTGACCCGACCGGTTCGAGTTCGGAGCTGGCAACCGCCGCCTGAATCTCGACGGTACTGCCGTTCTCTATCGCCCCTGCGACGCTATAGCACAACTCGATCCGTCGCCGCTGCCCGGGCGCGACGTCGCCGATCCCGGCGCCCGCCGAGGCGAGCAGCGGCGTGCTGCCCCGTTCATCCTCGAGCAACTGCCCGTCGAGCGTCGCGGAGCCCACGAGATAGACGAGCCCCTCGGGGAGGTTCAAGCGCACGCGCACCCCGGTCGCCGGGGCGCCGCCGTGGTTGGTAAAAGTGAAGGCCGCGCGCACCGTCATCCCAGGTTCCAACTCACGTTCGGGCGAAACGTCGAGCGTTCGAAGCCCCTCGGGTAACGTCGGCGATCCCGGAGCGAAGATTTCCGCAAGGGTGCGCATGACGCCGCGTAGCTTCGCCGTGCAGAAAGGATCTCCGTTAACGATGATTGCCTCGAAAGAACAGCGCACCGCTAAAGCCCTCGGCCGCCTCGGTGCCGAAAATGCATTCCAGGTCCTCGCGCGAGCGCGCGAAATCGAAGCGACCGGAAAACGCGTCGTCCACATGGAGATCGGCGAACCCGATTTCGACACTCCCGAACATATCAAACGCGCGGCGACCGAAGCGATGAACGCCGGGCACACGCACTACTCTCCTTCGGCGGGCGTGATGGAATTACGCGAATGTATCGCCGATTTTGTTTCGCGTTTCCGCGGGCTCGCGCCGGCCTATACGCCGGCGAACGTCACCGTCGGCCCGGGGCTCAAGCCGATCGTGTGGAACCTGCTCTCCGCGTTGCTAGATCCGGGCGACGAATTTATGTATTTCGATCCGGCCTATCCCGCCTACGCTTCGGCGGCGAGCTATCTCGAAGCGAAGGTCGTTCCGATTCCGTTGCAAGAGTCGCGCAACTGGCGCATGGATCTCGACGAACTCGAACGGCGCGCGAGCGACAACACCAAAGTGTTGCTGATCAATTCGCCGCACAATCCAACCGGCGGCGTTCTCACCCGCGGCGATTTGGAACGCATCGCGGAGATCGCGATTCGGCACGATATCCTCGTCATCGCCGACGAGATTTATTCGCGGAACTTCTATCTCGATTCACCCTATCTCTCGATCGCGACGCTTCCGGGAATGCGCGAGCGCACCGTCATCCTCGACGGGTTCTCGAAGGCCTACGCGATGACGGGGTGGCGCCTCGGCTACGCCGTCGGTCCCGAGAAGATCATCAACGCGACGACGCTCTTCAACAACAACACCTTTAGCTGCGTGGCGACGTTCGTGCAGATGGCCGGCATCGCCGCGCTGACCGGCCCCGAAGAGCCGGTGCGCGAGATGAACGAGATGTTCCGCAGGCGGCGCGACAAAATCGTCGCCGGGCTCAACGAGATCCCCGGCTTCTCGTGCAAGATGCCGGAGGGCGCGTTCTACGCCTTCGCCAACGTGCAGCAGATCACGCACGACGACCGTAAGCTCGCGACCTACCTGCTCGAAAACGCGGGCGTCGCGTTGACCGGCGGCGCCGCATTCGGGAAAGCTGGCGAAGGCTACCTCCGCTTTAGCTACGCCGCCTCGCTCGAAGACATCGATTACGCGCTCGCGCAGATCAAAGCGACGCTCCCGAGTTTTAAGGCGTAACGCGCTCGTGTTCGACGGCGTGAACGTCCTCGCTCTCGCCCTCGCCCTCATGCTCGCGAGTATGCTGATACGCACGACCTCCTCGCAGGCGATGCTCCGGCTCGCCTTGCTCTGGTGCATGCTCTTCATTCTCGCGCGCGGCATTCTCGCCGTCGACCGCGCGCTACCGGGCGGATGGACGTGGAAGATCGTCGAGATTCTCCCGGCGCTCGTCTTTCTGGGGCTATCGCTGCTGCGCCGCGAACCGCAACGCTTCGACGCCTACCCGTGGGCGCGCCGCAACGGTAACGATAGCGGTAGCGGCGAGACGCCATGATCGTCATTCAGTTGCTCTTCTCGCTCGCGTGGGTCGCCATCGCGCTGCGTACCGAACGGAGCGCGCCGTTTTTACGCACGGCGTGGATATGCTTTGCGCTCTCGACCGCGGCGCTCGCGCTCGCTCGGCTCTCCGAAGTCCAGGGACCCGGCGCGCTGCGGACCGGCGATTTCGCCGCCACGATCCTGTTTTTCGTGCTCGCGCTCGTCGCGTACTTCTCGTCGCACGCTCGTAAAGAGCCGCAGAAGGCCCGCCGCTGGCTCTGGGATCGTTCCTACGCTGAGTGAGCGGCGCTAGAGCAGCTTCATCGCTCGTTTCACGTCGGCGAGCACCTCGCCGGCAACCATGCGCGTACGCGCGGTTCCTTCGGCGATGATGCGCTCGACTTCGCCGGGATCGCTACGAAACAACCGGTATCGTTCGCGCACCGGCGCGAGATAGGCGTTGAGCGCCTCGGCGAACGCCGCTTTATCGGCGACGCACCCGAGCGCGCCGCTACGGCACTCGGCGGCGATGCGTTCGAGCGCGGCCTGCGGGACTAATTTCCAAAGCGCGAAGACCGGGCAGATTTCGGGACGCCCCGGATCGCCTTTTCGCAATTTCTGCGGATCGGTAAACATCGTGCGAATGCGCTGCGTCGTCGTCGCTTCGTCGTCGGCGATGAGGATCGCATTATCGTAGCTCTTGCTCATCTTGCGGCCGTCGGTTCCCGGAACTTCCGGAAACTCCGAGAGCGTCGGTTGCGGTTCGACGAGCACGTCGTCGCCCTCGCCGTAGAGATGGTTGAATCGGCGCACCACTTCGCGCGCGAATTCGAGGTGCGCGACCTGATCGCGCCCGACCGGGACGCGCTCGCCGCGCACGACGGCGATATCGCAGAGCTGTAACAGGGGATAGCCGAGGAATCCGTAGGTGGCGATCTCGGCACCGAGCGCTTCGATCTGCCCCTTATAGGTGGGCACGCGTTCGAGCCACGAGACCGGCGTGACCATCGAGAGCAGCACGTGCAATTCGGAGATCTCCGGCACCGCGCTCTGCAAGAAAATCGTCGCTTTTTCCGGATCGACGCCCGCGGCGAGCCAGACCGCGACCATCTCGTTGCGCGCGTCGCGAATCGCTTGCGGATTTTCGAAGCCGGTGGTGTACGCGTGGAGATCGGCGATCTCGAAATACGCCTCCGCACTCTCGCAATAATCGCGCCACTGCGTGAGCACGCCGACGAGATGACCGAGATGCAAGCCGCCGGTCGGGCGCATGCCCGACATCACGCGTGGTTTCTTTTCGAGTGCCATCGTTCGTTTCTACCTTGCGGTCGCCGCGAGCGTCAATGCGTTATACCGCCTCGGCGAGCCGTGCGCGCACCAGCGCGCGCGCCGAGCGAAGCGCGTCGCCGATCGAGGCGCCGTCGGCGAGCGCGGCCGCCATGCCGAACGCGAGCGTGCAGCCGGTGCCGCGATGCTTGCCGGGAATGCGCGATGCAGCGAGCGATTCGGAGCGAATGCGTTCGCGAGCCCGCTCGACGAGAAGGTCGCGCGGTTCGCCTTCGAGGTGGCCGCCGGTCAGAACCACGGCGCAACCACCGAACGCGAGTATCGCACGCGCGGCGTCATCCATCTCCTCGCGTTCGATCGCGCGGCGCCCGAGGAGCGCGGCACCCTCCGCGAGATTCGGCGTCGCGATCGCATTTTCGAGCGCGAGGAGACGGTCGCGCAGGGCCTCGAGCGTTCCCGGCGCGGCGAGCGCGCCGCCGGGAGAGGCGGAGAGCACCGGGTCTATCACGGCGTAGAGGCGCGGGTGCGTGGCGATCCGCTCGGCGACGATGGCGACGTGCTCCGCGCTCGGAAGCGCGCCGACGCGCACCGCGGCGATCTGCGGCCATGGAACGCTGGCGAGCTGCTCGCGAAGCGTCGCCGGATCGACGGCGTGAAGCGCGCGCACCCCGCCGGCATCCTGCGCGCTCACCGCGGCGACCACCGTATACACATCGTTTCCGGTCCGGGTGCCGAGCCGAATATCGAGCCCCACCCCCGCGACGTTCCACGGGTGCGTGGTGCCGATGCTCAGGACCGCCCTCACGGCGCGGCGCTCTTCCAGGCGGCGACGAAGCGGCGGGCCGCCTCGGCGGGATCGGCGGCTTTCTCGATGGCGGCGATGGTCGCAGCCATCGCGGCGCCGCTCGCGCGCACTCCGGCGAGCCGCTCGGCGGTGATGCCTCCGATCGCGCAGATCGGCAGATCCGTCGCGTCGGCGAGAGCGCGCAGCCCGGCGAGAGCGATCGGAGCGCCCGCGTCCGCCTTGCTCGCCGTCGCGAAGACCGCGCCGACGCCGAGATAATCGACCGCGCCGAGATCGGCCAGGCGCGCTTCATCGGGGCTGCCGATCGACAGGCCGACGATCGCCTCGGGCCACGCGGCGCGCACGCGCGCGGGATCCTCGAAGCCGTCGTCGCCGGGACCAAGATGCACGCCGTCGCAACCCGCCTCCCGCGCCGCGCGCCAATCGTCGTTGCCGATCGCGAGCGCGCCGCTCGCGTGGGCGAGATCGGCGAACGCGCGCAGGCGCGCGCGATCGATGCCTTCTTTCGCGCGATACTGCACGATCCGAAAACCCGCAGCGAGCGCCGCTTCGACGAGAGCGCGCGCGCCGGACGTTTCGTTCACGATGGCGTACGGGCCGTGCAACAGCGCTCGCGCCGCTTCGCGCGTCACGGTTTCTTTTTCGTCGGGCGCAAACGCACCCACATGACGACGTTCGCGGCGACGTAGGCGCAGAACACGACGATCGTGCCGACGGCGACCCACCGTTGCCCGCGCTGCAACGCGAGCGGAACGAGAAAACCGAAGCAGAGGACCGCACCCATCGCCAGCGAGAGCGCGCGCGTAAACGGAAAGAGCGGGCCGGGGCCGGAGTTCATGCGAGCGCTCCTATGCGTCGAGCAGAAGGTCGCCGAGCCGCATGAGTTCTTCATCGTCGGCGAAGCGCAACTCGATCCGGCCGCCCCGACCGGCGCGAACGATTCGCACCGCGGTGCCGTACCGGCGTTCGACGCGATCGACGAACGCTCGTTCGTCGGCGCCGATCTCGCTGGCCGCCGCGTGCTCCGTGCGCCGAGGCTTCGGCGCGCTCGCTTCGCGCACGATATCTTCGATCGCTCGCACGGAGAGTTGTTCTTGCGCGACGCGCCGCGCGAGCGCGAGGCGCTTCTCGGCGGGAATGGCGAGCAATGCCCGAGCGTGCCCCGCGGTGATGCGGCGTTCGACGAGCATCGCCTTGATTTCGTCATCGAGCGCGAGCAGACGCAGCGCGTTGGCGATCGCCGGGCGGCTCTTGCCGATGCGAACGGCGAGTTGTTCTTGCGTGAACGCATATTCTTCGATGAGGTGCGCGAAGCCGTACGCTTCTTCTAGTGGATTTAAATCTTCGCGCTGGAGATTTTCGATAATCGCGATTTCGATCGATTCGACATCGTTACTCGCCCGAACGATCGCCGGAATGCTGCTTTTTTTGGCGATCGCGCTCGCGCGCCAGCGCCGTTCACCGGCGACGATTTCGAAGCGCTCTCCGCGCGCGCGCACGATAATCGGCACGAGCACGCCGTACTGTTCGATCGAGGACGCCAATTCCGCGAGCGCCTCTTCGTTGAAGTGTTTGCGCGGTTGCGCGGCATTCGGCGCCACGCGATCGATCGCGATCTCGCGAACGACGTCGCCAGTAACTTCTTCGGCTGGAGCGGTCGGGCGAACGGGAGTCGGCGCGACACCCGCGTCGCCGAGCAGCGCGGTGAGGCCGCGGCCGAGCCCGCGCTTGGGCGCGCTCACGCCCGCACCTTGGCACGCAAGCCGATCTCTTGGGCGAGCGCGATATACGCTTGCGCACCGCGGCTCTTAATATCGAAGAGAATCGCGGGTTGGCCGTACGAAGGAGCCTCGCTGAGCCGAATGTTGCGCGGAATCTGCGTTTTATACATCTGTTCGGGAAAGTATTTTTCCAGTTCGTCGATCACTTCACTCGCCAAGCGCGTGCGTCCGTCGAACATGGTGACGAGCACGCCGCTGACGTGCAAGCTCGGATTGAGCGCTTCGCGAACCTTATGTACGACCGCGGTTAATTGCGTCAGCCCCTCGAGTGCGTAGAACTCGGCCTGAACCGGAATCACGATCTCTTCGGCTGCCGTGAGCGCATTGATCGTCAGCAAACCCAACGACGGCGGGCAATCGATGAGCACGTAATCGTAGCGCGACGAGATCGGCTGGAGCGCCGCGCGCAGCCGCGTTTCACGCGAAAGCGCGGAGACGAGCTCGATCTCCGCTCCGGCGAGATTGAGCGTCGCCGGGAGCAAATCGAGATGGGCGATATCGGTCGGCACGAGCGCGTCGTCGATGCGCGTGTCGCCGAGCAAGACGCTATAGGTATCGGCGCGCAATTTGCTCTTTTCGATACCGAAGCCGGTGGTGGTGTTGCCTTGCGGATCGCAATCGATAACGAGCACGTGTCGGCCCTCGAGCGCGAGCGCGGCGCCGAGATTGACGGCGGTCGTCGATTTGCCGACGCCGCCTTTTTGATTGACCAATGCGATGATACGAGTCAGGACGCTCTCCTTGAACGTTTCACGTGAAACATTCGCTGTCGCTCTCGGGTTCCGACGATGCAAGATACTCCCCAAGCAGCGTGAGGAGCGAACCCCGCTCGTTATGCTCGGGCCGCTCGGTAACCTTCTCGAGGAGCACCGCAAGCGCCGCCCCTACTCTCTTATCACCTCGAAAAGCCGCGTTGACAAGCCCTCGAGCACGCATTTCCGCGATAATCTCCTCGCCGCCGATCGCCAGATCACCGACGCCGAGCGCGGGTTTTTTCTTCATCTCCGCCCAGATGCGCTCTTCAAAGCGTTCGTTCGAGCCGTCTCGTTTGGGAAGCCCGGAGCCGACGATATCGGCAGCTCGGAGCGCAAATTGCCGCTGCAGCCGAGCGGCTCCAATACGCCGGATGAAACGCCGCAATGCCGCCTCGCTCAGTTGGGGATCGGCGACGTACATGTGATTGCGCACCAGCGCCTCGACCTCGTCGGTCGCATCGCCGGAGAAACGGAGGCGCTGCATGATCGCGCGCACGAGGTCGCCGCCGACCTGCTCGTGGCGATAGAAGTGCGGCCCGTCTTTGGTGCGCGGCTTCCCCACGTCGTGGAGAAGCGCCGCGAGACGAAGGACGATGTCGCCCGGCGGCACCGCATCGAGGGTCGCGAGGTTGTGATCGAGGACGTCGTAGGCGTGCCACTCGTTCTGCTCGACGTTCCGCCCCTCCATCACTTCGGGGAGCAGTACTGCCAAAATACCGGTCTCTTCGAGCAGTCGTAGCCCCGAGGACGGCTTCGCGGCGAGACCGAGCAGCTTCTGCAGCTCGTCCATCACGCGCTCCGCCGAGACCGAGGCGACGAGGGGTGCGGCCTCGCGCATTGCGCTCCGGGTCTCGGCGCTTACCGAGAACTCGAAGCGCGCGGCAAACTGAGCCGCCCTTAACAGCCGAAGCGGATCCTCGCGAAAGGCTCCCGGCCAGAGAATATCGATGCGACGCGCCTCAATATCGGCGGCGCCGGCGAACGGATCGACGAGCCGCCCCTCGGGGAGCGCGCGCGCGATCGCATTCATGCGGAAATCCCGGCGGCCAAGGTCCTCTTCGAGGCTCACGTCGGGGCCGCTCTCGATATCGAAGGCTCGATGCCCGATCCCAGTGGAGCGTTCGCGCCGCGGAGGCGCGATATCGACGCTCTGCCCCGCCAGCGTGAACTTGAGCACCGCAAAGCTCTCGCCGACGAGATCGATCCGCCCGATGGGGGCGAGCCGATCCCTGATCTGCGCGAACGAGAGCCCGGTTACGACATAGTCGAAATCTTTCGGCTCCGAGCCCTCCCCGAGCCGCAGTTCGTCGCGAACGCGCCCGCCAACCGAAAAAAGCGTCCCGGAAGGGAGCGCGTCGGCGAGCATTTTGTCGATGGGGTGCAGCGGCATCGCCCTCATTCTACCCTGTTCCAAGCTCGCCGAGCAGTGCGCCCCGCGATTGTTTCTCGTGAAACATAATCGCGGAGCCCCGCCGCGCCGCACCGTCGTGCTGCCCCGACGAGCGCTTAAGCGAGCGGCGAGGACCCTGACATTGCTTGTCCGAGCCGCGAGCGTCTAGCAAGGAGCGGGCGGCGCGAGCAGTGTTGGCGCGGCGCCTCGATACGGCCCTGCGGGCCTACTCGGCGTGACACAGGGGCGGCGCCTCGATACGGCCCTGCGGGCCTACTCGGCGTGACAGTAAGCCTCCACGGGCGGGTTGTTTCTCGTGAAACATAATCGCGGAGCCCCGCCGCGCCGCACCGTCGTGCTGCCCCGACGAGCGCTTAAGCGAGCGGCGAGGACCCTGACATTGCTTGTCCGAGCCGCGAGCGTCTAGCAAGGAGCGGGCGGCGCGAGCGGTGTTGGCGCGGCGCCTCGATACGCCGCCGAGCCTGTCCTGAGCGAGCGAAGCGAGTCGAAGGGCGGCTACTCGGCGTGACACAGGAGCGGCGTGACGCAGGAGAGGCGTGACACCAGGCCTACTCGGCGTGACACCCGGGCCCACTCGGCGTGACACTGGAGGGGCGCTACCGGCAGAGGGGTTTCGTGCTCGGGATACCCGTTCGGCGGGGGAAGCGCTCGGGGGTCGGCCGGAGCTTGCGCAGCCGCACGATCCGGCGATCGCCCTCGAGGCGAATCTCTTCGATCGGTTCGGCCCCAAGCACGAGGGCAGCGTCGGCGATCGCCGCCTCCTCGCCCTCCTCGGCGCGCCCACGCGGCATCAGCGCAACGCCGCCGATGCGCAGGAATGGAACGAGATACTCCGCGACCGTCGTTGCCGAAGCCACCGCACGTGCCACCGCACGGTCGTATCGCTCGCGAAGGTTCGGATCCCGACCAAGGACCTCGGCGCGGCCGCAATAGACGGTCGCCTCCACCCCGAACGCGGCGATCTGCTCGCCCAGAAAGCCGCACTTCTTCGCGTTCGCCTCGAGAAAATCGACCGTCGCACCGGCGAGCAGCAACGGAATCCCCGGAAATCCGCCGCCGGAGCCGACATCGATCGTTCGCCCCTCCACCTCGGGCAGCAGGGTGAGCGCATCGAGAATATGCGGCGCGAGCGTTGCCGGCGTCTTCGCGCCGGTAAGATTGAAGCGTCGATTCGCCTCCAGCAACGAGGCGCCGAACGAACTCATGCGTGCTCGGTAGGCCTCGTCGACGCCCGCCGCTGCGAGCAAAGCGTCGAGCTCCTCGCGTTCGTTCACTGGGCCACCGCCGGAGAAGCGTGCTCCGAGCGCTGCAGATACAGCGAGAGAATCGCGACGTCCGAGGGCGCCACGCCGGGGATGCGTCCGGCCGCCCCCAGCGTCCGCGGCCGCTGCCGAGCGAGTTTCTCTCGGGCCTCGCTGGAGAGCGCGCCGACCCGGTCGTAGGCGAAATCTGCGGGAATGACGAGCCGCTCGCGCCGCGCGGCCTGGAGAATCGCCTGCTCTTCGCGCCTCACATAGCCTTCGAGCTTCACTTCGATCTCGAGGCGCTCGGCAATCTCCCCGGAGATTCCCTCGGGGAGCCACGGGCGCAGATCCTCAACGCCCAGGTGCGGGCGCCGCAGCGCTTCGGCGAGCGTCGGCGGCCCCTGAAAACGCTCGCTCCCAATCTCGCGCGTCGGCAAACGCAGGCGCTCCGCCTCGCGTACCGCGCGATCGAGACGCTCGATTTCTTCGACGCACCCCGTCCATTGGTCGTCGTCGACAAGTCCAATCTCTCGTCCGCGGGGGGTGAGCCGGCGGTCGGCGTTGTCGTGCCGAAGCAGGACGCGGTGCTCGGCGCGCGAGGTCAGCATCCGATAGGGCTCGTCGACGCCCTTGCCGACCAAATCGTCGACGAGCACCCCGATATAGCCCTCCGAGCGCGCGATGCGCAGCGGTTCGCGCCCTTGCGCCGCGAGCGCCGCATTCGCACCGGCGACGAGCCCTTGCGCCGCGGCCTCTTCGTAGCCCGAAGTCCCATTGAGTTGGCCGCAGTGGTAGAGCCCGGCGATGCGCCGCGTCTGCAACGTATCGTCTAACTCCGTGGGCGCGACCATGTCGTACTCCACGGCGTAGCCCGCGCGCAGCATCTCGCAGCGCTCCATTCCCGGCAACGTCTGCAACATCGCGAGCTGCACCTCGGCGGGAAGCGAAGTGGAGAACCCGCCGACGTAGAGCGTCGGCTCCTCCCAACCTTCGGGCTCGATGAAGAGTTGGTGCGTCGGGTTGTGCGCGAATTTGATGACTTTATCTTCGATCGAGGGACAATAGCGCGGCCCGATGCCGCGAATGAGATCGAGCCCGTAGAGCGGCGAACGATGCAGATTCTCGCGCACGAGTGCGTGCGTTCGCTCGTTGGTGTCGATGAGATAACACGGTAGTTGCTCGCCGACGAATCGCGCTTCGCTCCGTCGCGAAAACAACAACGGCGTCGAACTCGGCTCTTGCACGCGCATCGCCGCGTAATCGACGCTCGTGCGATCGACGCGCGGCGGCGTCCCCGTTTTGAGGCGCTGCATCGAAAACCCGAGCGCGCGCAGTGCGTGCGAGAGCCCGATCGCCGGCGCTTCGGCGTGCCGCCCGCCCGGTTGCACCTCTTCGCCGCGGAACAATTTCCCGCCCAAAAACGTCCCGGTCGCCAACACCACGCGGCGCCCGTAAAACGAGCGTCCGTCGGCGCAACGTACGCCGCGCACTTCGCCGGCCGCAACGATGAGATCTTCCACCATCGCCGCTTCGATGCGCAATTCCGGTAACGATCGCAACAAGCGCAACGCCATGCGATTGTACGACGGTTTGTCCATCAATTGCCGCAGCGCGCGCACCGCGGGGCCTTTGCTTTCGTTGAGAAAGCGCGCGTGTACGCTGCACGAATCGGCGAGTACGCCCATCGCTCCGCCGAGCGCGTCGATCTCGCGCACCAGTTGCCCCTTCGCGCTCCCGCCGATCGAAGGATTGCAGGGCAACGTGCAGATGCGCTCCGGATCGCCGGTGAGCAACAACGTGGAGAGGCCCATCTTCGCCGCAGCGTGCGCCGCTTCGACGCCGGCGTGCCCGCCGCCGACCACGATCACCGCCGCATCGTCGGCACGTATCGTTTCCATCGCTACTTCCCGATACAGAAACGCGCGAAGATGCCGTCGAGCATCTCCTCGCTCGCCGTCGCCAGCGAAAGATGAGCGAGTGCGGCATCGATCAATCGCAGGTCGTTGCCGACGAGATCGAGCGCTTCGTCCGCCGCAAGCGCGGCGCGCGCCGAACGGAGCGCCTCCAGCGCACGCGCGACCGCGTCGAATTCTTCGCCGAACGCGAGGTGCGCGCGCTCGAGATCGGGTTGCGTCCCGCCCCAACCCGCCCGCGCGATCGCCGCTCGCAGTTCTTGCAAACTCTGCGGCCAGCGAACGCTGCCGCAGAGCGAGATTCCCGATACCTCGCGCCGCGCCGACGTGCCGAGATCGGCTTTGTTGAAGAACACGATCCGCGTCCGCCCCTCGCTGCGCGCGAGCAGCTCTTCGGCGTGCGCCGAGAGCGGAACCGAGGCGTCGAAGACCAGCACGAGCACGCGCGCGCTTTCGAAGGCGCGCAGCGAACGTTCGATCCCCATCGCTTCGAGGGGATCGGCATGCGCCCGAATGCCCGCGGTGTCGATCGCGCGCACCGCGACGCCGTCGATGACGAAGCGCTCCTCGATGCTGTCGCGCGTCGTTCCGGGAATATTCGAAACGATCGCCCGCTCTTCGCCGAGCAACGCATTGAGCAACGAGGATTTTCCCGCGTTCGGCGGCCCGACGATCGCCAGGCTCACGCCCTCGCGCAGCAGACGCCCGGCCTCCCCGTCGCGTTGCAAACGCATCAGCTCGTCTTCGAGCTCGCTCAACAACGCGGCGAGCGGGGCGCGCGGTGGCTCCTCGACCTCGTCGGGAAAATCGATCGCCGCGGCGAGCCGTTCGAGCGGTTCGCGCAGCGCCGCGCGCAGATCCGCGACGCGAGCGCGCAGGGCGCCGCCGAGATTTGCGAGCGCCGCACGCGCCGCCGAAGCGGTCTCCGCCGCGATGAGATCGCCGACCGCACCGACGCCGTCGAGATCGAGTTTTCCGCCAAGAAATGCGCGGCGCGTAAACTCGCCGGGCCCGGCTTGGCGCGCTCCGCAAGCGATCGCGGCACGCACCACTTCGCGCGCGAGCACCGGAGCGCCGTGCACATGCAGTTCGACGACGTCCTCGCCGGTCGCCGAATGCGGTGCGGGGAAATAGAGCGCGAGCGCATCGTCGAGCGGGCGCCCCACCTCGTCGACGAGCGCGACGCGCGTAGCCTGGCGCGGCGGGAGCGCGGCGGCTCCGGTGAGCCGAAGTGCGATCGTGCGCGCGCGCGAGCCGCTGAGCCGTACCACGGCGATCGCTCCCTGCCCCGGCGGCGTCGCTACCGCGACGATCGTGGCCTCGGCGGCATCGTCGTTCGCAGCGAGCGGCGTATCGTCGATGAGTTCCACGCGGTTCCCGAAGGGATCGGCGACGTAGCCGTGCGCCCGCCCTTCGAAGGGAAGATCGTCGGGGGTCGCGCTCACCCCCGCGGCGGCGAGCCGCGCGAGAACGCCGTCGTAGTCGGCGCACGCCAGTGCGACGTGCGCCTTTCGGGCAGGACGGAAATCCGGGTCGACGCCGAGATGGAGGGCGATCGACGCGCTGCGAAACCAGAGCCCGCCGCGCACGGCGAGCTCCGCGGGTTTGGGAAGCTCGCGTAAGCCGAGCAGCGTGCCGTAAAACGCTCGCGCCGCGCCCTCCCCACCGGCGGGGATGGCGATTTGCAGATGGTCGATTCGCGTCGTTGCGTAGCGCTTCATGGCGGCGTGCTTCTCCAACGAAGCGCTATGCAGAGATCAGGCCGGGAAAACGACGACGCAGCGCTCGGGCTCCGCGCCTTCAGATTCGGTGCGAATGCGCGCGTCTTCGGAGATCGTCATATGCACGATCTTCCGCTCCGAGGGGAGCATCGGCTCGAGTTTGCTCGGTTTTCCGCTCCGGACGACTTCCTCGACGGCATCGAGCGCGATCTCTTTCAAACGCTCGGCGCGGCGGGCGCGATATCCCTCGGCGTCGATCGTGAAATAGCGGCGGTTGCCGCGGTTTCCCGCGTTGATGATGTTGTTGAACACGAGATTGATCGCTTCGAGCGTGTTGCCATGACGACCGATCAACATCGCGAGGTCGGGGCCGTTGACTTCGAAATACTCGCCTTCCTGGCGCGGAATGTACGAGATATCCGACGCGCCGACGCCCATCTTCGAGAGCATCTCGGTAAGGAGGGCGTGCGCCGGCTTCGCGTCCTCGGGAACGGGCTGCGCCTTCCCGGAGGGTCCATTTGAACGCGGGCGTCCGCCGCCGCGAAACGGTCTGCGGCCGCCACGGCCACCGCCGCCGCTTCCGGGAATCGCACGGTCGCGAATGTGCGCCGGCTGTTCTTCAAACTCGTAATCGTCTTCGTAGAGCATTATGGCTTCGCGCCTTTCTTTTTCACCGAGCCGTTGTTGGGCGCGGGCGACGATCCCGCGCCTTTTTTCTTGGAGGTCTTCGCGACCCGTTCGTCGATCTCGCGAACCGCTGCCGCGACGCTATCGTCTGCGGTGATCGCGCGGTCGCTATCGATCGCGCCGAGCGGTTCGTGGTACTGCCGCAACATATAAAACTGCTGCGTCATCGTCAGCACGTTGTACGAGAGCCAATAGAGCACCATCGCCGACGGCCATTGCGTGCGAAATCCGATAAACCCGATCATCAGCGGCGAGAGGATCTGCATGATCTTATTGGTGTTGGCCTGTTGCGGGTCGGTCGCCGGCATCGTCGTGAAGCGCAAGCTCACGTACTGCGAGATCATATAGAGCACGATCAGCAGTAAGTCCGGCTGCGCGAGGCTCTGCGCGAAAATGGTCTGCCCGAACATTTTCGGAAAGTTCGCCGAAAACGAAGTGCCGATCCACCAGAATCCCGTGTGCGCGTAGAGATCGCGATGCAAGATGACGACCCAATAAACGCTGAAGAGAATCGGCAGCTGCACGAGCATCGGCAGGCAGCCGGCGAGCGGATTGACGTTGTGCTCCTTATAGAGCTTCATCGTCTCTTCTTGCAGTTTTTTGGAATCGTCTTTATAGCGCGCCTGAAGCTTCTTCATCTCCGGCGCAACTTTTTGCATCGAGATCATCGCTTTGAACTGCGCGACGTTCAGTTTCCAGAAAACCACCCGAATGAGGAGGGCGAGAACGACCAAGCTCACGCCGAGGTTGTGCGTGTAACGGTCGATCCCGAGAACCAACCACGAAAGCACATTCACGATCGGGTCGAGTATCGAGGCGGCGAAGATTGGCGTCACCGGGGTCCTTTCAACGAAATGCTCGGAGGAACGGGATCGTACCCCGAGGCGTGCCACGGATGGCAACGCAAAAGCCGGAGCGCCGCGAGGCGGGCTCCGCGCATCACGCCGAAGCGAGCGATCGCTTCGCTTGCATACTCCGAGCAAGTCGGCATGTAGCGGCAAGCAGGCGGGAAGAGGGGGGAGAGCAGCCGCCGATAGAGCGCGATCGCGGCGAGCGCGATCCGTTGCGCCCCGCTCATACGATCGCCTCGAAGACGGCTCGCTCGAGTTGCGCGTAGCTCATGGTCGCACTCGCGGGTTTGGCGACGAGCAGCAGGCGACCGGGCGCTGGAGCGGCGAGGCGGGCCTGAACGGCGGCGCCGATCCGGCGCTTGACGAGGTTGCGAACCACCGCACCCCCGACGCTGCCGGAGACCGAGATGCCGACGACCGGGGCGGCTCCCTCGCGCCCTCGATCGGAGAAAAGCGAAAAAGCCGACGTTTCGACACGTCGGCCGCTGCGGCGTAAACGATGGAAATCGGCTCGCCGCTTCAGGGTCTGGTAGCGGCGCATCGGCACGGGGTGCTCTCTACCGCCTAGACGCTGAGGCGGTGACGCCCCTTCTTGCGCCGACGTGCGAGCACGTTGCGGCCATTCTTCGTGCGCATGCGCTCGAGGAATCCGTGGACGCGCTTACGGCGCCGATTGTGCGGCTGGTACGTCCGCTTCATGATGATGTAGCTCCTAGGTGGACATTGAAAAGACCGCCGATTGGCGGCAGACGGCTTAGGGAGTATAGGCAGGGCAAGGCTCGCCCGTCAAGCGGGGGCGCTCTCCACACCTGTTGAGAAAGCTGTGTATAGAGGGTGCGGTTTGGGGCACTCGATGCGGCTTTTTGCTTGCTACGACGGGCTTTTCGCCCCGATCGCCCGCCGTGCCCCTCGGCAGGTAAAGAGCGCAAAAAAGACCGAAAAACGGTCGGAACACGGGCTGTGGATAAGTGTACAACTCCGTGGATATTTTCGCAGGGAGATGCCCTCATTAAGCCAAGCCGAAAGACCCACCCCGACGTTCGGAGGCCAAGCCTTCGAGCATCGGTATACTTTTTGACAGGCTTGTGAAGGAGCAACGGCATGGCGCTGACGGTCGGCACCTCGGAGTTTTCCACGGAGCTTTGGGAGAGCGCTCTCGTTGCTTTGCGCGATGCGTTTTCGAAGCCCGTTTTCGAGATGTGGATCAAGCCGATGCACTTGCTCTCGATCGATGGAAGCGAGCTCTCGTTGGGCGTCCATACCGGTTTCGCGCGCGAGTGGGTGGAGACGCGGTTGAAATCGCAGATCGTCGAAACGCTCAGCGGCGTGTTCGGTGAAGCGGTGACGCTACGTCTGCGGGTCCTCGAGCCCGAGGAGATCGCCCGGCTCGCGCAAGCGACCGTCCCGGCTCGCGAAGAGAGCGCTCCGTCGGCTCCCGCCGAGCCGCTCGCGAGCGCACCCGCGGTCCACGTGCGCAATCTCGATTCATTGCGCAGCGCGAACCTCAACGTCCGCTACACCTTCGAAGAGTTCGTGGTCGGCAATTCCAACCGGTTCGCCCACGCCGCCGCGCAAGCGGTCGCCTCGGCGCCGGCACGCGCCTACAACCCGCTCTTTTTATATGGAGGGGTCGGGCTGGGCAAGACCCATCTCATGCACGCGATCGGGCACCGGGTGTTAGTCGACCATCCCGGAGCGAACCTCGTCTACGTGACCTGCGAGAAATTCACCAACGAGTTCATCATCGCGTTACAGAACAACAAAACCCCGGAATTCCGGAACAAGTATCGTCAGGTCGACGTGCTGCTGATCGACGATATCCAATTCCTCGCCGGGAAAGAGACCACGCAAGAAGAGTTCTTCCATACGTTCAACGCGCTTCACGAATCGGGGCGTCAGTTGATCATCTCCTCCGATCGCCCCCCGAAAGAGATCCAAACCCTCGAATCGCGACTACGCTCGCGCTTCGAATGGGGGCTCCTGACCGATATTCAGAACCCCGATATCGAGACCCGCGAAGCGATCCTGCGCAAAAAGGCCCAGACCGACCGCATACCCGTCCCCGATGAGGTGACATCGTTTATCGCCCGCGTCATCCCTTCGAACATCCGCGAACTCGAGGGCGCGCTGATCCGCGTCGTCGCCTTCGCCTCGCTCTCGAAGTCACCGATCACCACCGAACTCGCCAGCGAGGCGCTCAAGAGCCTCATCGCCGACGCCTCGGTGAGCCGCGTCACCATTCCCAAGATTAAAGAGGTCGTCGCGGCCGCGAACGGCCTAACGCTCAAAGAACTCGATCACCCCCGCCGCGACGCCCGCGTCGCGGGGCCCCGCCAGATCGCGATGTACGTCGCGACCCAGCTCACCAACTGTTCGCTTCCGCAGATCGCTCGCGAATTCGGAAAGAAAGACCACACGACGATCATCTACGCGCGGAACAAAATTAAAGAGCAAATGATGCGCGACGAGGCGTTTCGCAACCGGGTCGAGCGCCTGATCGACGCTTGCCGGCGCTAGCCGCGCTCTCCACCGGGGCCCGTACAGGGGCGGTGCAGGAACGTGGATAACGAAACCGCCGCGACGGGCGCCGGAAACTGCGAAGAACCGTTCGCAGCCTTACCCACACCGTCGCTGCGGAGCAAACCCGCACCGACAGTGGTAAAAAGCGAACTTGTTCGCACGCCCCACCGCTCTACTGGTACGATTACGACATATTTACTAAAAAAGAACGACGGCACACATGCAAGAGGACGTGAGTAACTGTGAAGCTATCCTGTGAGACCAAGGAGATCGCTGCCGCCGTCGGTGCGGCAAGCAAAGTCGTAAACGCGCATACGACCGTGCCGATCCTTTCCAACGTACTCATCCATGCCGAGAACGGTACGCTCTCCGTGCGAGCGACCGATCTCGAACTCACGCTCGAGCAGCGGCTCAAGGCCGAGATCGAAGAGCCCGGGAGCATCACCGTACCGGCAAAACTCTTCGCCGGATATCTCGCCAACTTGCCGACGACCTCGACCATCGAGCTCAGCGGAACGCCGAATCGCGTCGGGGTGAAATGCGAGCGGACGAATTACGATTTTAACGCGCTGCCGGGCGACGAATATCCGCCCTTGCCCGCCGCCGTCAAAGGCGCGCAATTCTCCCTCTCCGGAAAACGCTTGCGCGAAGGCATCGATGCCGTCATTTTCGCCGCAGCGACCGAAGAGGCGCGCGGAGCGGTGATGATGGGCACGTTACTCGAAATCGAAGGCGATAAGCTCACGATGGTCGCGACCGACGGTTATCGGCTCGCGCGCTACGAAACCACGCTCGACGAATCGCCGGGCGGGCACGAACGGTTCATCGTTCCCTCGCGCGCGCTCGCCGAAGTCGCGCGCAATCTCGCCGGAGCGGAGCGTGTCAACGTCAACGTGCTGGGAGCGCAGAACAACCAGCTGCAGTTCTCCGCCGAACATGCCGCCGTCACGGTGCGCCTGGTGGACGGGCAGTACCCGAACTACCAGCAAGTGATTCCCGCGAAGTTCGATCGAAAAGTCACCGCGAGCGTGCCGGCACTCGTCGCCGCGCTGCGCCGTGCCGAGCTCGTCGCCGGCGACCGCGCTTCGATGGTGAAGATGAATCTCTCGAACCACACGTTGATCGTGACGGCGAATTCGGAGCGTTCGGGCAACGCGTACGAAGAGATCGAGATAGAACAAGAAGGCGACGATCTCACGATCGCGTTCAATGCGCGCTACATGATCGAAGTGCTCAACCACGTGAAAACCGCACAATGTCGGATCGAATTCGTCGGGCCGCTCTCGCCCGCCGCGTTGACGCCGGCCGAGGCAGCCGAAGGCGCGTCGCAGCTCTACGTGCTGATGCCGTTGCGCCAGTAGCGCGATGCGCATAACGCGCATCACGCTCGCCAACTGCCGCAACTACGGCGAAGCGACGATCGAACCGCAACCGGGGCTCAACGTCTTTCTCGGGCGGAACGCCCAAGGCAAGAGCAATTTGCTCGAAACGATCGGGTTACTGGGAACCGGAAAATCCTTTCGCACCTCGCGCGAAGCCGAGATCGTTCGCGAAGGCTTCGGCCTCGCCGCGGTGAGCGCCGACGCGATCGTCCGTTCGGGAAACGTCACGCTCGGTTGCACCATCGCCCGCGGCGAACGAGCAACGAAAAAGACGCTGACCATCAACGGCCGCCCGGTGCGATACGCGCACTTTCTCGGCAAGCTCCGCGTCGTGAGTTTCGCGCCTTCCGATCTCGCGCTCGTCATCGGCGCGCCGGGATTGCGGCGTGCGTTTCTCAACCTCGCGCTCGCGCAGGAGCAGCCGGGCTACTACACCGCGCTCGCGATGTACGCGCGCACGTTACGGCAGAAAAACGCACTCTTACGCGAGGGGCCGCCCTACGACGAAGCGCTCTTCGCCGTCTACGACCGCACGATGATCGAGCGCGGCGCGCGCATGACGTTGGCGCGCGCACGGTACGTGCAGGCACTCGCGCCGCACGCGCGGACCGAACACGGGCGATGGAGCGCCGGCGAAGAACTCGCGCTCGGCTACGAGAGCGCGATCGGCTACGAGATCGGCGACGACGAGAGCGCCCTGCAAGAACGATTTGCGAGCGCACTCGAAACCGCGCGGCCGCGCGAGCGCGCTCGCGGCATCGCGCTCGTCGGCCCCCATCGCGACGATCTCACACTCACGCTCGACGGCCGCGCGCTCGCGGAGTACGGCTCGCAGGGGCAGCACCGCACGGCGCTGCTCGCGCTGAAAGTTGCGGAGTACCGGGCGATGGCCGCCGCGACCGGCGAGGCCCCCTTACTATTGCTCGACGACGTACTCTCCGAACTCGATCCCGACCGCGCGCGCCGTTTTCTCGAGGGCTTGGGGGGCTTCGAGCAGGCGTTCGTGACCGCGACCCACCTGGAACATCCCCTCCCCGGCGCCGCCGCCTTCGCGATCGAAGCGGCCCGCGTGGAGCGCGTGGCGTGAAGTTTACGGCGTTGAGCGAGGCGCTCCGCGGCATCGATCTCGGCGTCCCGGCCGGAGACCCGCTCGCGGTCTTGCAGGCGCACTGGGGCGAGATCGTCGGGGTCGCGCTCGCCGGGCACACCTATCCGCGCGCGTTCTCCGGCACCGAGCTCACCATCGTCGCGAGCTCGAACGGCTGGATCGCGAACCTCGCCTGGCTCGAGGAACCGATTCTCAAGCAACTCGGGGCGCACGGCTACCAGGTGGAGCGGCTGATCTATCGCGTCGGCCGCATTCCCAGCCGGAAAACTCGCCACGAACGCTCGCAGCCCGGAAGCCCGCCCGGCGAGATTCCGGCGGTGCGAGAGGAGCGCAAACCGAGCAAGGACGCCAACGAAGCGCTCGCTCGGCTGCGCGCCGAAATCGAGGCGGATCGGCGGGCAAAAGCCGCCCGCGGGTGGAAAGCATGCAGCCGATGTGGAGCGCTGATCGCGCCCCACGCCGGGACGACCTGCGTCCTCTGCACGCTCGCGGCAAGCGAGCAGCGCACCCGAACCGTCGCGCGCCTGCTCTTCGATGAGCCGTGGATGAGTTTCGAGCGCGCGCACGTCGCGGTCACCGGGCTGACGCGTGAGGATTTTTCAGCCGTGCGCCGCGAGTTATTGCGTCGCTGGGGGGATATCGTCAACAGGCTCACGCGGGAGCGCGGAACTCCCATCGCGGCACGGGAGCGGGCGATCGCGTTAGCGTTCGTCGCCCTCAAAACCGGCCGCGTGCCCGACGAACTCGCGCCCGCAACGTTGCGAAACGAGTTCGGAGACGAATTGTACGCTCGACTCTTTGGAACTGAAACGACAAGATAGGTTATGGCAACAGATTATACCGGCGAACAGATCGAGGTATTGCGCGGGCTCGAAGCCGTGCGCAAGCGCCCGGGCATGTACATCGGCAACACGAACGAACGCGGCCTGCACCAGCTGGTGTACGAAGCGGTCGACAACTCGGTTGACGAAGCGCTGGCGGGTTTTGCGAAAAACGTCACGGTAACGCTCTATCGCGACGGGTCGTGCTCGGTCGAAGACGACGGCCGCGGCATCCCGGTCGATATCCACGCCGAAGAAGGGCTGCCCGCCGCCGAAGTGGTGATGACGGTGCTGCACGCCGGCGGAAAATTCGGTAAAGGCGGCTACAAAGTCTCGGGCGGCTTGCACGGCGTCGGCATCTCGGTCGTCAACGCGCTCTCGGAATGGATGATCACGCGCGTCTATCGCGACGGACACATCTACGAACTGCGCTTCGAACGCGGCGTCACCTCGCAGAAAATGAAAAAGATCGGCAAGACCGATCGCACCGGCACCTATCAGCAATTCAAGCCGGATATGGATATTTTCGAGACCGGCGATTTCCATTGGGACGTCTTGCAGAAGCGGCTGCGCGAACTCGCGTTCCTCAATCGCGGCTTGCAGATCACGCTGCGCGACGAGCGCGGCGAGCAGGCGCGCGAACGGATGTACAAATACGAAGGCGGCATCGTCGAATTCGTGAAGTACCTCAACGAAAAGAAGGACGCGCTGCACGATATCATCGCGGTTCACCACGAGCGCGACGGCGTCGATATCGAAGTTGCGTTGCAGTATACCGACAGCTATAGCGAGCAAGTATTTTCGTACGCGAACAACATCAACACCATCGAAGGCGGCATGCATTTGCTGGGCTTCCGCACCGCAATTACCAACGCGGTGAACGCATCGGCCCGCAAACGCAGCATCTTGAAAGATTCCGACGGCAATCTCTCCACCGACGATTGCATGGAGGGGCTCACCGCGGTCGTTTCGGTGAAACTCGCCGAACCGCAATTCGAAGGGCAAACCAAAACCAAGCTCGGCAACGCCAAAGTGCGCAGCATCGTCTACGGCCTGCTCAACGAGCGGCTCGAGTTTTTCTTCGAAGAGAACCCGAAATCGGCGCGCGCGATTATCGATAAATGCATGCAGGCCTCGCGGGCGCGCGAAGCGGCGAAGAAGGCGCGCGATCTCTCGCGCCGCAAAAACGCGCTCGAAGGCTCGGGGCTTCCCGGAAAACTCGTCGATTGCAAAAACCAAGATCCGCGCGAGAGCGAGATCTTTCTCGTCGAAGGCGATTCCGCGGGCGGCACGGCGAAGGGCGGCCGCGACCCCGACAAACAAGCGATCCTTCCGCTGCGCGGCAAGATCATCAACGTCGAAAAGGCGCGCTTGGATAAAGTGCTTTCGAACGAAGAGATTCGGACGATGATTACCGCGTTGGGCACCGGCTTCGGCGACGAGTTCGACGTTGGGAAACTGCGCTACCACAAAGTGATCATCATGACCGACGCCGACGTCGACGGCTCGCACATCCGCACGTTGCTGCTGACGTTCTTCTATCGCCAGATGAAGCCGTTGATCGAACAGGGCTACGTCTACATCGCGCAGCCGCCGCTCTACGGTATTCGCAAAGGCAAGAAACAGTGGTGGGCGTTTAACGAAGCCGAACTTCGCGACGTCTTCGGCGGAGCGGATCCCAAAGATTTCACCGTGCAGCAATACAAGGGCTTGGGTGAGATGGATGCCGAGCAGCTTGCGGAGACCACGATGGAGCCCGAACATCGGCGGCTCATCCGCATTGCGGTGGAAGACGCGGTCGAGGCGGAGCAGATCTTCGTCGATCTGATGGGCGATAAAGTCGAGTCGCGCAAGCAATACATTTTCGAATACGCGAAAAACGTAAAGGCGCTCGACCTCTAAGAATCGCCGCGGCGGCGGGGGTGTTGCCTCTTCGGGGCGCATAGTGGCAAGAACGATGCGCACGCGACTCGCCGTGCCTGCGGCCGCCCTCGCCCTGATCGTCGCCCTCGCCATCGCGCGCGGTGCGGCGCTCGCTCGCATGGGGATCGAGGCTATCGGCTCGCTCGCGCTCGGCGGAAACCTCAGCATCGCCTCGCTCGACCGCTCGGGGAGCACCTACGACTTTCGCGATCTCCGGTTCGCGCGCGACGGCATCGCGATCGTGCGGATCGCCGACCTGCGGGTGCGTTTTCGCCTTCGCGACCTGCTCCCGACGAGCCGGCACCGTTTCGGCATCAGCGCCCTCGAGCTGACGAAACCGCGCATCGCGCTCGTCCGGCTCGCCGCTGGCGGTTACGCACTGCCGCGCTTCTCCGTTCCGAACGAGGGCTACCCGCATCCCCCCAATCGCGTGCCGCTCGCGTTCACGCTGCGCGTCCGCGATGGGGCGTTCACCTTCGCCGATACGCACGGCAACGCGCTGCGCGTCGGCGGCATCAGCGCCGACGGCAGCTTCGATTCCGCCGCTCGCAGCGTGCTGCACGGCTCGGGGCGTATTCTCGGGCCAGGCGGCTCGAGCGTCACGCTTCGCGGCGACGCCGACGAAACGCTCGGCGTGACGCGCTATCGGCTGGCGGCACGTTCTCTTCCGCTCGTCGCTCCGCTTCGCGCGCTGCTCGGCCCCGGTTCGAGCGTGCAGCTCCGCGCCGGCAGCGCGCGCGACGTTCGCGCGACGCTCTACGCGATCGGCGTTCATGGCGGCTACCATCTCGATGCGCGCGCACGGCTGCTCGGCGGGTCGCTCCAGGTTCCCGGGCTCGCCGCGCCGATCGATCGCCTTGCGGGTTCGGTCGCGCTGCGCGAAGACGGGCTCTATATCTCGAACGTCACCGGCGAGCTCGCCGGAATACCGGCGGTCGCGACCGGCAGCATCTTCGATTGGGCGGCGCCGCAACTGCAGATCGCGCTCTCGGCGCACGGCCGCGCCGCAGCGTTGCCGGGTGCGCTCGCCTGGCTGCGCAAGCAGCCGTTGCATGGTGCCGTCGAGCTCGGTGCGCTCGTCGAAGGCCCGGTCGATGCGCCGGTGCTTCGGCTTCACCTGCGCTCGCCGGAGATGCGGTACGGAAGCTACGTCGGCGAACGGATCGACGTGCGCGCGATCTACAGCGATGGCCTCGTCGCGATTACCCGCGCCGATGCGCGATCCGGGCGCATGAACCTCTCGCTCTTTGGAGTGCTTCACACCGGCGATCCCGTGCGCAGCGAGCTGCTCGTCCGCGGCATCGGGGATGCCGCCGATCTGCCGGTTGTCGGCGAGGTGCTGGGGCGCGAACCACTCCGGCTCGAACTCGCGCTGCAGGGTTCGGGCAGCTCCTTCGGTGCCTGGGGAAGCCTGCTCGCGCGCAACGATCCGCGGCGCGCCGGCGCCCTGATCGCGCTTGCGAGCGATGGGTCGGGATCGATCGCGCCGCTCTGGTTCCAGCGCGGGGCTTCGTCGCTCGCCGGCGCCTACGTGCGCCCACCGCATGGCTCCGCCTCACTCTGGCTCCGCGCCCGCGCGCTCGATCTGCGCGAGCACCAACTCCCCGCGTTGCCGGGGGCACCGCCGCTGCCGCCGTTCTCGGGGCGGCTCGCCCGGCTCGATCTTCTCGGCGGTGGGGCGGGGCGCGCTTTCGTTGGCTCGGCGTCGGCGAGCGGGCTCAGCATTGCGGGCGTGCAGCTCGACCGCCTCGACGTCTCGGCCTCCGGCACGCAGCCCGAGGTCGCACTGCAGCATCTCTCGGCGAGCGGCGCGTGGGGCTCGTTCACCGGGCACGGGGCGCTCGAAAACGAGCGCGTGCTGATCGCCGGAGAGGCGCTCGTCCACCCCGGGCGCCTGCCCTTCCCCGCCGGCACCCAGATGCAGGGCGTTCTGCATGGGCCGCTCGAGCTCGCGCTCGCCCCGGGATCGCTCGAGGTGGGCAGCTCGGGGATGGCCGGCGAGGGATTTCGCGTGCAAGGGGTGCCGGTCACCCGGATCGCCGGGGCGGCGGGGTATAACGGCAGCGAGCTCAGCCTCCACGGGGTCGCGGCGAATCTCGCCGGCGGCGAGGCCTACGGCTCGGGAACCCTTGCGGTCGGCCCCGGGAGCGATGCCGTCTCGCTCGTCGCGGCGCAGATCTCGGCGAAGCCGTTTCAGCGCTTCGGGCTCCCGCTGCAAGCGGGGCGCCTCGGGGCGAACGGCGAGCTTGGCTTCGATGGCCGGGCGCTGAGTTACCACGGCGGGGTGGTGCTCTCGGGAGCGCGGAGCGGGCGCTTCACGCTCGGTGGCGTCGGCAACGTCCGGTACGCGCTCGGCAACCTGCGCTTCTCGCAGGCGAACGGCGAGCTCTCCGGGGCGGTCGGTTCGATCGCGGGTTCGCTGCGGGGGATCGGCGGGAGCGACCCGCGGATCTCCGCGAGCGGCCGAATCGCCGCGGCGCCGATCGCTCCGCTGCTCGACGCGTTCTCGGTCGTTCACCCGCCGGTCGGCGGCGTCGTCGCCGGGAGCTTCACGCTCGGCGGCTCGCTGCGCGCACCGCTTGCGAATGCGACGCTCGTGGGGCTGGGGCTCCACTTCAACGGCCAGGGAATCCGCCGTGCGAGCGGCCGTATCGCGCTCTCGCAGCAGCGCATCGCGCTCGCGGGCGGGCGTTTGCTCGTCGGCTCGACGGCGACGAGCGCCGATGCCGCTTACGGCGATGCGGGGGCGCGGCTCGCGCTGCGAGCGCCCAACGCCGACCTGGAAGATTTCGACGATCTCTTCGATACCGGCGATACGCTCGCGGGGCGCGGCAGCGTCGCGTTCGCGCTGCGGAGCAATGCCAACGTTTTTAGCTCGCAAGGGAGCGCTCGGGTCGTTGGGCTGCGCGTGCGCAACCTCACGCTCGGTGCGGCGAATGCGCGCTGGAGTAGCGCGCGCAACGTCGTTACCGGCGTGGTGAGCGATGCGGGGCCGTTCGGTGCGCTCGCGGCGACCGGTAGCGTTGCGGCGCGCCCCGCGCCGAACTGGCGCTCGGGGCTCCTCCACGCGCGCTACGATCTGCGCGCGTCGCTCAGCGGCCTGGACTTGGCGACCTGGATCGCGGTGCTCGATCTGCCGCGCGTCCCGGTGACCGGCCGCGTCGATGCGACGCTACTGCTCCAAGGCTCCTATCCGCACGCTCGCACGCAGGGGAGCGCGGCGCTCAGCGACGGCACGCTCTTCGGCCTGCCGGTCGAGAAACTCACGCTCGCGGGGCAGAGCGACGGCAGCAACGTCGATTTGACCGCCTTCGATCTTTCGGCGCAGGGAATCGACGCGAGCGCGAACGGGTACTTCGGCTTCGCACCGAACGCGCCGATCGCGCTTCAGGGCGCGGCGCGCTCGAACGATCTCGCCGGTATCGTCTCTCGGCTCGCGCACCTTAGCGCTCCCGTCACGGGGCAGTTCGAGAGCACGTTCTCGATCGCGGGAACGCAGCGCAACCCGCGGTTCCGCGCCGGTTTCGACGGGCGCGGCGTGACGCTTGAAGGGGTGGAGATTCCGAGCCTCTTCGGGGCGCTCGCCTACGCGAACGGCCGGCTCGATCTCCAGAACGCGGGCGCTCGTTTCCTGCGCGGCCGGGTCGATCTCTCCGGCGAGCTGCCGATTCGGCTCACGCCGCTCGGGGTTGGCCCCGGGAACGCGCCGGTCGACGCGAGCCTCACCGTCAGCGATCTCGACCCCGGGCTCGCCGCGCATTTCTTGGGGAACGGCAGCGAGCTCGCGGGGCGGATCGACGGCGTCGGCCAGCTCGCGGGTCGACTCGACGATCCCACTTTGGCGGGACGCTTCATGCTGCGCGACGGGAGCTACAAGAGCGATCTCGAGCGCGTTCCGCTGACCGGCATCACCGGAACGCTGACCTTCGGGCGCAAGCACGCGCAGCTCGCGGGGTTGAGCGCCTTCGCAGGGCCGGGGCGCATTTTGGGTTCGGGGACGTTCGATATCGGAGCGGGCGGTGCGATGAGTTACCAGGCGCACGTGCAGGCGATCGGCGCGACGCTCGATTCGCCGGTCTTTGGGGGCGGAGCGATCGATGCCGATCTCACGCTCGCGGGGAAGGGCGGATCGCTCGCCACGCTGAGCGGGAAGGCGACGCTGCGCGACGGCGTGCTGCCCTTTATGGCCTTTGCGGGCGCTGGCTCGACGGGAAGCGGGCACCTTCCCTTCGACCTCGCGTTCAACGTCGGCATCGCGTTGGGATCCGGCGTGCGCGTTCGCGGCAGTGGGTACGGCGCGGGGCTCGATATCGGCGCGACGGGGAGCGCGCTGCTCGCCGGAACGTTGCGCGCGCCGACGCTGCAAGGGCGATTTATTTCCACCGGCGGATCGCTCGTTTACTTCGATCGATCGTTTCGCGTCGATAGTGCGACGCTGCGATTTCAGGCGGTGAATGGCGTAATGCCGACGCTCACCGCTTCGGCCTCCGCGCAAGTGAGCAACCCCGATCCCAATCGCGCGCGCAATCCCTTCGGGAGCGCGAAGGTGAGCATCGCGGTGCGCGGCCCGCTCGACGAACTCGACGTGCAGCTCAGCTCCGAGCCGAGTTATCCGCGCGAACAGATTCTCGCGCTGATCGCGCCGTTCGGCGGCGTTGTGGGATCGGCGCAATCGTTTGGTGTGAACGCGGGCGCGCCGTCGGTTGGCGAGGAAGCGTTCAATCTACTCAACGCGCAGTTTTCTTCCGCGCTGCTCGGGCCGATCGAGAGCGCGCTCGGGCGCGGACTGGGGCTGAGCGACCTGAGCCTCAATCTCAGTTACACCGGCGGCGTCGCGGTCACGGCGCAACGAATTCTCGGCAAGAAGTTCAGCGTCGCGTATTCGACGAGCTTTGGAACGATTACGCGGCAATCGGTCTCGCTGCAGTTCGTGCCGAGCCGCAGAACGGTTGCGAGCCTCACGTTCTTCACGGTGATCGGCTCGCAACATCTGCTCAACACCACGTTCGGCACGGGTTCGAACACGCTCTTCTACGGCTCCGCTCCGCCGGTCGGCGTCGCGCTCAACGGCACGAATGGATTTAGCTTCACGCTCGAGCTACGGCCATAGGGTGGGCTAGGGTTCACTGAATTTCGTCCGCACATAAAAAAGCAAACGCTTTTTCGGTCGTTCCCAAAAACTTCTTCCCGCTCTGATAGGTACTTTACGACGCCCAAATGAGGGGAGCAAATTTCCATTGCGAACAGCGTTTGCTTGGCGCATGGCTCGATCGCAAGGGATAAAAAATGTTTTTTCGCCGCGAGTTTTTTTTGGGATTCACGCTCCTTGCCATTGGGGCGCTCGCCGCGTGCTCGTCGGGATCGAGCGCTGGGGTTCCGGGCAGCATCACCCCGACACCGCCGCCGCTCTCATTGAATCTGCTTGGCCCGCTGCAGGCCGTCGGGCAGACGGCGATCTTGCAAGTGAGCCAGGGCGGCTATGTCGGCCCGTTCACGATTACCTCCAGTAACGGCGCGGTGCTGAGCCTGACGCAGAAACTGCAATCGACGCAACGATCGCCCGCAGCGACCGGTGCGCAGACGATCCTCAGCCCGAATGGGCAAGCCTACGTCAGCGCGCTCGCACAGGGATCCGCCTCGATCTCGGTTTCCGGGTACGGCGGGATCGTTAGCTCGCCGGCGCAGTTGCAGAACATCGTCATCGGTAGCCCGAGCCCCTCGCCGGCGCCGCCGAACGTGCTCAGCGTTAATCCCAGCGCCGTTGCGGTCAACGGCACCGGTGCTGCGAGTGCCGCATCGATTCTCGTGCAAGAGACCGGTTACAGCGGCGCGTTTACCGAGAGTGATACTTGCAGCGGCATCGCCACGGTGACCCCGAGCGCGGGAACCGGGCCGAGCTTCACCTTCACCGCTGAAGGCGTCGTTGCAGGCACGTGCACCGCAAGCTTCACCGACGCGAGCGCACAGCGCGTCTCCACCACCATCGTCGTGACCACCAACGGCATCATCATCCAATCCGATTCCGCCCGCGCTCGTCCCTCACTTCCAATTTAGGAGTAACACAGGCATGAAACGCTACGCACGAATCATCGCAAGCACGCTTGCACTTGCACTCGTCGGATGTGGTGGCGGGGCATCGGCCCCGAGCGCTGCGCCGCCGGTCACCCCGCCAGGGCCCCAAGCGGCGGCGGTTCCGACGAACTTTACGTTTACCTACTCCGGAAAATCGACGGCGAGCGGTGCGCGCGCACCGAAATATCTCACCGCGAACGTGAAATCGGTGACGATTGCGTTTACCGCATACAACGGTGGTCCGATTCCGAGCGGAAGCACCAACACCACCGTGACCTCGAATCTCACGCTGACCGGCTGCCCGTGCACGGCGACCGTCGCCGGCCCCTCGGTGCCGCCGGGCAGCGATACGTTCTCGCTCACCACCTACGACGCGAACGGCGGTAGCGGCAACGTCGTCTCGACGGCCTCGCCGACCTTGGTGATTCAGGCCGGGCAAGCGAACAGCAACACGATCGTGCTCGACGGTGTGCCGCACGCGTTTCTCATCGGGGCGCTACCGAGCGGAACGGCCGGCAGCAGCTTTGCTGCGACGCCATTCACGCTCACGGTGCAAGATGTCGACGGCAACACGATTCTCGGTACCTATGCAAACCCGGTGACTATTACCGACAGCGATACGAGTAGTCTCACGCAAGGAAGCGCGCTCTCGGTCAACGGCGGTGCGGCTGCGAGATCGGTCACCTCCACTGCGTCGGGCGACCTCCTGACGCTCGCCTACGGCGGGCTGGCGATCGCGCCCGCGACGTTAACGGCGAGCGCAGCCGGGGCTACCAACGGAACCGCGACCTTCACACCCGCGCTCTCACCGATCGTCTATAGCGGACCACTCGTGGCGAGTTTGCCGGAGATCGACTTGTACGCGACCTCGGGCACCGGATCGACCGGCACATTCACTGCATCGGAGACCGGCTGGACGAATGCGCCGTACAATCGCAGCATCACGCAATCATTAGCGGCAGGATGCAGCAGCATCGCGACCGCCTCACCCGCTTCGGGTACCTCGTTCACCGATACCGTCGCCGCTTCACCGAGCGCCGGGACATGCACGCAAACGCTGAGCGACTTTATAGGTGGCCAAACCAAAACCGTTACCGTCACCTATACCACTTCCGGCATCGGCGTTCAATAACCACGCACTCGACGGAATGAAAGAATAGGATCGCATCGATGCATAAACTTGCCAGCGTAGCACTTCTCGTCCTCCTTAGCGCAAGTCTCGCCGGCTGCGGCGGCGCGCAGAGCGCGGCGGTGCCGCCGCACGTACGCGCGCCGATCGGTGCAAGCAACGCGGCGCGGCTAACCATCACGATCCAGCACGCAACGACTGCGAGTTCCGCGCAACGCCGCCCGCAGTACATCTCGCCGGCGACGCAGGCGCTCGCCGTTACCATCACCGGGCCGACAGCGTTAAGCGAAGGAATCAACCTCACCACCGGCAGCCCCAGCTGCACGGTGAACCTCTACTCGAATCTCGTCTGCACCGTGAGTTTGGCGCTGGCGCCCTGCCCGAGCAGCACCGCGTGCTATACCGGCACCTTTACTACCTACGATCAGGCGTACACCAACGCGAGCGGCGGGAGCTGTTCGCTCTCCTCCTGCACGCAACCGGCGGGAACGAAGGCGCTCTCGCAGGCGCAGAGCGTGAGTTTCTTGGTCGCTGCCGGAGCGGCGAATAACCTGCCCATCACCTTGGGTGGCGTGCCGACTGCGGTGGCCGTCCTCTCGAGTGCCACCACGATCTCCGGGAATGCGCTCACCGGATTCGTCCTGCCCATGGCGCAGAGCGGCCAGGTGAGCGTGCTCGGCGTGGATGCCGACGGCAACTATATCCTGGGCCCCGGTGCGCCCGCGGTCGCCCTCACGACCAGTGATGCCACGCAGTTCACCGTCACGCCGATCGGCACGAGCGCGCCCAACCTCTTCACGGTCGCCAACGCATCGAGCAACCCCGCCGGCGCAACGCTCACCGCTACCGTGACGCCCACAACGGCCAGTGGCGCGAGCCCGCTGACCGCTGCCGCGGACATCTTTTCGGGGAGCGCAACGCTCTACGTGACGAACCTCGGCAACAGCACCGTGACGGCGTACGACGCTCAGGGCACGCAGCAGACGCTCGTCGGCAGCTTCCCGAGCCTCGGCGGCCCGTACAGCATCGCGTACGACCCGGCCAACGGCTGGCTCTACGTGGCGAACAACGGCAGCGACACCGTGACGGCGTACAACGGGCAGGGCACGCAACAGGGCCTCACCGGCGGTTGGTCGGGCCTCAACAGCCCGTACAGCATTGCGTACGACCCGGCCAACGGCTGGCTCTACGTGGCGAACTACTACAACAGCACCGTGACGGCGTACAACGCTCAGGGCGTTCTGCAGAGCCCCAGCGGCTTCTCGGGGCTCAACGGCCCGACCAGCATCGCCTACGACCCGGCCAACGGCTTGCTCTACGTGGTGAACTACGGCAACAACACCATGACGGCGTACACCGCCCAGGGCGCGCAGCAGAGTACCCCGGGCACCTTCCCGAACCTCAGCGGCCCGTACGGCATCGCCTACGACCCGGCCAACGGCTGGCTCTACGTGGCGAACAACGGCAACAACACCGTGACGGCGTACAACGCTCAGGGCGCGCAGCAGAGCACCCCGGGCAGCTTCCCGAACCTCAACTACCCGCAAGGCATCGCCTACGACCCGGCCAACGGCTGGCTCTACGTGGCGAATTACAGCAACAACACCGTGACGGCGTACAACGCTCAGGGCGTGCAGCAGACGCCCACCGGCACCTTCCCGAACCTCAGCGGCCCGTACGGCATCGCGGTTGTGCCGTAGGCCGGTAACCAGAAACCCCCTGACGGCATCCGCTTTCGCGCCTGCGCACAGGCGTCCGCATCCATTCACCGGAGGAGACGCTCATGACCACGCCATCGCTTCCCGCTCCCACCGCACTCCTCGCTCGCCTCGCCGGGCTGGCCTGCGCGCTCGCGTTGCTCGCCGGCTGCGGCGGCGCGCAGAGCGCGGCGGTGCCGCCGCACGTACGCGCGCCGATCGGTGCGAGCAGCGCGGCGCGCCTAACCATCACCATTCCGCACGCAACGAATGCGAATTCCGCGCAACGCCGCCCGCAGTACATCTCGCCGGCGACGCAGGCGCTCGCCGTTACCATCACCGGGCCGACGAGTTTGAGCGAAGGCATCAACCTCACCACCGGCAACCCCAGCTGCACGGTGAACCTCTACTCCAATCTCGTCTGCACCGTGAGTTTGGCGCTGGCGCCCTGCCCCAGCAACACCGCGTGCTATACCGGCACCTTTACTACCTACGATCAGGCGTACACCAACGCGAGTGGCGGGAGCTGTTCGCTCTCCTCCTGCACGCAACCGGCGGGAACGAAGGCGCTCTCGCAGGCGCAGAGCGTGAGCTTCCTGGTCGCTGCCGGAGCGGCGAATAACCTGCCCATCACCTTGGGTGGCGTGCCGGCCACGGTGGCCGTCCTCTCGAGTGCCACCACGATCTCCGGGAATGCGCTCACCGGATTCGTCCTGCCCATGGCGCAGAGCGGCCAGGTGAGCGTGCTCGGCGTGGATGCCGACGGCAACTATATCCTGGGCCCCGGTGCGCCCGCGGTCGCCCTCACGACCAGTGATGCCACGCAGTTCACCGTCACGCCGATCGGCACGAGCGCGCCCAACCTCTTCACGGTCGCCAACGCATCGAGCAACCCCGCCGGCGCGCTGCTCACCGCGACCGTGACGCCCACGACAGCCAGCGGCGCGAGCCCGCTGACCGCTGCCGCGGACATCTTTTCGGGGAGCGCAACGCTCTACGTGACGAACCTCGGCAACAGCACCGTGACGGCGTACGACGCTCAGGGCACGCAGCAGACGCTCACCGGCACCTTCCCGAACCTCAACGGCCCGTACGGCATCGCCTACGACCCGGCCAACGGCTGGCTCTACGTGGCAAACAACGGCAACAGCACCGTGACGGCGTACAACGCTCAGGGCGCGCAGCAGACGCTCACCGGCACCTTCCCGAGCCTCAGCAGCCCGGCCGGCATCGCGTACGACCCGGCCAACGGCTGGCTCTACGTGGCGAACCCCGGCAACAACACCGTGACGGCGTACAACGCTCAGGGCGCGAAGCAGACGCTCACCGGCACCTTCCCGAACCTCAACGGCCCGGGCGCCATCGCCTACGACCCGGCCAACGGCTGGCTCTACGTGGCGAACCTCAACAACAACACCATGACGGCGTACAACGCTCAGGGCGCGCAGCAGACGCTCACCAGCGGCAGCTTCCCGAACCTCAGCAACGTGCAAGGCATCGCGTACGACCCGGCCAACGGCTGGCTCTGCGTGACGAACGGCAACAACACCGTGACGGCGTACAACGCTCAGGGCGCGCAGCAGACGCTCGCCAGCGGCAGCTTCCCGAACTTCAACGGCCCGGTCGGCATCGCTTACGACCCGGCCAACGGTTGGCTCTACGTGGCGAACTCCGGCAACTACACCGTGACGGTGTACAACGCTCAGGGCACGCAGCAGACGCCCACCGGCACCTTCCCGAACCTCAGCGGCCCGTACGGCATCGCGGTCGTGCCGTAGGCCGATAACCATAAGCCCCCTGAGGGCATCCGCTTTCGCGCCTGCGCACAGGCGTCCGCATCCATCCACCGGAGCGCCTGTCGCCGGAGCGCCATCAAGATGCACCGATTGCGAGGGCGATTGCGAAAGCAACAGAGCTTGCGAAACCGCTGCTTCTGCCGAACCACGGCGAGCGTGGACCTCGAGCCTGCGGCAGAATGGCCTCGCCGCCGGCGTGATCCCGGTGCCCCAGGGGGCTGGGCCTCGCTGCTTTCCCGAATTCTTCCCGGCGATTCGCCCTCTCCGGCGCCCGCTTGGCAAGGAGCGGGGGGCGCTTGGGCGAATCGACCGCTCTTAGCCCTGGGCCCGGCAATTCGCCGTTCCCCCGTTGGCCGGGCTTTGCCGGCCACACTCAAGATCGAGGGATTGCGCTTTCTATGAATGTCCGTTTTCGGCGTGCGCAACGCGCACTCTGGAGAACCGCTAGCGCGCTGGTCGCGCTCGCGGCAATCGTTGCGATGCTCGCACCGCCGAACGCCTCCTCCGCCGTCACGCCGAAAATCGTTTCGGTCGACGTCACGGGGAATCTCCACGTTCCAACCTCGGAGATCATGGCGGTCGTGCAAGCGCGCCCCGGGGAGACCTACGACCCGAAGATCGTCCAGAGCGACCTCGCGCGCATCAACGCGTTGGGGTACTTTTCGGCGATCGCGCCTCCGTTGATTCGTCTGCGCCCCGGCGGCGTTGCGATCACCTATCGCGTGGTCGAGAACCCGGTCATCTCCAAAATTTCTTTCGTCGGCAACAAGAACGTTCCGACCGATACGCTGCTCGCCTTAATGGATAGCGCGCCCGGCCAAGTTTTTAACGGAAACACGCTACGCTCCGACCTGCTCAAGATCAACAGCTATTACGAGCGGATCGGCTACGGCGGCCAGTTGCCCACGCACATTAAAGACGTCAACCTCGATCCGAAGACCGGCGCGCTCACGCTGACGGTTCAGGAAGGCTTGACGATTCGCAAGGTGATTATCGGCGGAGACCCCGTCATTCCGCCGCCGTTGATTCTTTCGAAGCTCAACGTGAAGCCTGGCGTCGTCTACTCCGACGTGCTGCGCGAAAAAGATTACAAAGCGATCTCGGCCCTCTACAAGAAGTATTCGCTCTTCGTCGGGAATTTCGTCGGCGGCATCGAGCCGTCGTCGATCGACCTGAAGAACGACACCGCCGACGTGAAGTACGACGTGTACGTCGCGCGCGTCGCGGCGGTCGAAATCACAGGAAACACCAAAACCAAAGACAACGTCATCCGTCGCCAATTGCGCCTGCGTCCCGGAATGTTGCTGACGCGAGCGGCGATTAAATACGACCTGCAGCGTTTGCAGAACACGCAGTTCTTCTCGAAAGTCACGCCCGATGTCAAGCCGGGTCCCGATCCCAAGCACCCCGAGGACGTCACCGTCGTTTGGAAAGTTACCGAACAGAAAACCGCGCAAGCGCAGATCGGATTCGGCTACTCCGGCGGTATCAACGGGCAAGGGCTCTACGGCGACCTCGGATACCAGGATAACAACCTTCACGGTACCGGGAACGGCGTCGGCCTCCAATTCCAGCGCAGCATTCGTACCTCGTCCGTGCAGGCATCGGTGACGATTCCGTACGTCGGAAACACCGTGAAATCGCAAAAATATAGCCTCTCGGGATCGCTCTTCAGCAATTCGTCGACCTACTATTACCCGGTCTATGCCGTTTCGCAAAGCTCGTTCTCGGCGATCTCGCCATCGGTCGGGGCGACCCCGCAGCCGATTCCGGTAACGCTCTATCCCTCGCTCGGCGTCTCGTCGATCTCCGGCGTCGCTGCTACCAACACCAATAGCGCGCTCGGTGGCGCGCTCCAAGTCGGGCGTCGCCTTAACGACTTCACGCAAATTACCGCCGGCGTCGGCGCGCAGACGATCCGCTACAGTACTACCGTCAGCTCGCCGTACTACTTTCAATCCAACGTACAACCGAACGTTTTTGTCGGCGCGACGCCAAGCCCGTTGAGCAACCTCAACGTCAATGCGACCAACACGCTCGGCATTTCCGCATCTTCCATCGCCAACGTCAACACCGGTGCGCCGTACCGACTCGATACGCTCTCTCTGGGAGCGTCGACGCTCACCCTCGACGACTACATCGAACCGCGCCGCGGCGTGAATGCGAATTTCACCGAAACCATCTCCACGCCGTCGATCGGTTCCAGCTTTTCCTATACGCAGAGCGTCCTCGACATCGCGAAGTTCATTCCGGTCCGATCCACGGCGACGATCGGCTTGCATTTCTTAGGCGAGCTCTCGACGGGAGCGATTCCGCCGAGTAACCTGTACAATTTCTCCGACCAGCAGTTACGCGGTTACAACCAGATCTTCTACGGTACCGATGCCGCACTCTTCCAGGCGGAGTTCCGGCAGCCGCTCAGCATCGACCGCAATCTCATTTTAGCGGCTTTCGTCGACCAGGGGGCCTTCCGCATTCGCGGTGCGTCGCCGATCCTCGATCCGTATACCAACCGGATTACGAGCTATCCCGGAAATTGGACGCTGCGTTCCGACTACGGCCTCGGCGTCCGTTTCAACGTTCCGCAACTCGGCAACCGCGTCGTACGCATCGATTTTGCGAAGGGCGTCAACGGTTTCCACACCAGCTTCGGCCTCGGCGAAGCTTTCTAGCACCGCCCGTCTTTAGAACTTCGAGAAGGACATTATGAAACACCGCATACTCGCATTCGTCGCACTTCTTTGCGCGGTCGGCGTCTTCATCGCACCATCGGCGATCGCCGACGATCTGACCGACGTCGGAACGATCGCTCAGTCGGCCATCGCTTCGTTGCCGGCATTCGTGAGCGCGAATCGACAACTCACCGCAATTGCGTCGCAGATGCAGCAACAGGAAGCCGCTCAGATGAAGGGCGCGAAAAACGACGCACAGCGCCAACAGATTCAGTTGAAGTTCTCGCAGCGCTTTAACGATAAGCAGAACGAAATTCTCGGGCCGCTGCTCCAGCGCGTGCAACTCGCGCTCGCAGCCGTTAGTGCGAAGCGGAAGCTCTCCGTCGTCGTCGACCGTCACATCGTCGTCTACGGCGGCCAAGATATTACGACCGACGTTCTGAATTTGGTCACCGGCACCCAGGCGATTCCTCCGGTAACGGCGACTCCGCCTCCGTCGCCTATCGGCTACGTCGACCAGAGCGTTCTCGATAACGGGCTGCCGCGAGTGAAAGCGGCGAACGACGCATTTGCAAAATTCGCCCAGCAGCAGCGCGCCATTTTCGCCGCGAAAATGCAAAAAGCGACGACGAGCGCGGAGAAGCAGCAGATCTCGGTCGAGTTCAATAAAGTCCTTCGCGACGAACAGACGACGTTGCTCAAGCCGCTCGTCGCCAAGGTTCGCGCGATTACCGCAACGATCGCCGCGAAGAAGCACTTGCTCGTCGTCATCGACAAGGGCGATATCGTTTTCGGCGGCACCGACATTACGCAAGATGTGAGGAGTGGCCTCAATCACTAGGATCCTCGCGGGCGTGCTCCTCATCGGCGTGGTTGCCTGCAGCCACGTCGACGTTGCTTCGCCCAATATTCGCGGCATCGCTTACGTCAACACCAATAAGGCGACGAAGGCGCATCCGCTCTATTCGCAGCTTCAAGATCTCGATGCGGCCATCGCCGCGATCGATCTTTCGGCAGCCGCGCCGGTGGTGCCGAAATCCCCCGAAGAGATGAAGGCGGATATCGCGAGCATCAAGGCGCAGCTCGCACAGGCGGAAGCGCAGAGTTCGCAAGCGATCGGGGCGCTACAGAGCCGCTTGGCGAAGGAAGAGCGCACCGAGGTCGCCGCGGCGCTTCGCTCCGCGGGGCTCGATGCCGCCGCGCGGGCGTACGAATCGGCACCGCTGATTTCTTCCGCGGCGCAGGCGCAAGCGATTGAAAAATCGGCCGCGAACGATCTGCAGAGCTACCAAAAGTCCGTCGTCGAGCAAGGACAAGCGACGATGGGCGCGCTCGAAAAGCGCCTGCACGAGCAAGCGCAGGGGCGCTTTCAAACGCGGGCGGCGCAGTACGCGCGCGAAGAATCGGATCTCTCGCTGCGGCTATCGCAGCAAGATGCGAACCAACGCCTCGCGCTCCAGACGAAGCTCAATAATCTCGCGCTCGACGACGCTCAGCGCAAGGCGCTGACGGCACAACTTAAGGCGATAGACGCCAACGAGCGAGCGCAAGTCGATGCGATGCGCGCGCGGCATCGGAGCGAACTTCAAGCCTACCAAAACTCGTTGCAGGCCGGGATTATGAAACAGATTCGCGCCCATGCAGCCGCGTTGCAGGCGCAAACGCAGACGCAGCTTCAAGCCCGCCAGCAACAGGTTTCCAAGCAATTGGCGGCGCTCTCGGGGCCTCAGCTTCCGGCGAATCTGCCGGCCGCGACGAAGGCGCAACTCGAACAAATCGCTTCGAACCTTCAACAGCGCTACCAAACCGATCTTACGAATATTTCCGACCAATTTTCCCAAACGCGAAGCGACCTCGAAGCGCAGTACGAAGCGCTCAACGGCGTCGATGTCGGCGCCGTCGGTGCCGCCAAACAGCAGCGGGACAAGCTTGCGAAAGAGCGCGGCGATCTCTACAAAAAGATCGAAACGCAAATCGCAACCGCCGCACGACGCATCGCCAAACGCGACGGGTTCTCCGTCGTCCTCCTCGATCCCATCGCACATCCCGGGGGCTACGACCTCACCGGAGATGTTATCTCCTCTCTCAAGAGCACAGGAACGTGAAGAAGAGCATTATCGCACTCGCCGGACTCCTCACCATCGTCGGATGCGCTTCGTCGAGCCCCATCGGGCTCGTCGATATCAATCGCATCACCTCGAACTGGACGGAGTTCCAGACCGACCAGAACCATCTCTATGCCGACGAACAGCGCATCGCTGCAAGCAAGGCGAGCAACGCGGAAAAGGAGAGCCAAGTGGCCGCGCTCCAAAAGAAATACGGAGCGTTAACCGTGCAACTCACCGACCAAATTCGCGCCGCGGCGGCGAAAGTTGCGGCGAAGAAAAACCTCAAACTCGTCCTCACGCGTGAGGGCGTCGGCTACGGCGGAACCGATATCACCGCCGATGTCGAAAAGGTTCTGGGAATCACCGAGACGGCCTCGCCGAAGCCTTCGGGCTCGTAATCGCGATGCTCGGGAAGCTCGGCGAGATCGCCCGGCGCCTGGGCGGTACGGTCATCGGCGATGCGGAGGTCGAAATCCTCACCGTTAGCGCCGTCGATGAAGCCGGCCCCGGGGCGTTGACCTTCGCCGTCGATGCCCGGTATCTGCAAGCGGCGCTACGCAGCCATGCCGCGGCGGTGCTCGCCGACGCGCGCGCGCTTCCCAGCCCGGTGCCGACGGGCAAACCGCTGGTCGTCGTCGACGATGCACGCATCGCGTTAGTCGGGTTGCTCGCCGCTCTCCGCGCGCCGCGCCCGGTTGGGCCACACCGCGATTCCTCCGCCGCAATCGACCCGCGCGCGGTGATCGCTGAGAACGTCTATATCGGCCCCCACGTTACGATCGGCCCCGGAAGCGAAATCGGCCCGGACTGCGCGCTCGAAGCGGGCGCCTACGTCGGTGCCGACGTCAAAATCGGCGCGGGAAGTTGGTTGCACCCGCACGCGCGTGTCATGGATCGTTGCATTCTGGGTTCCGGCGTCGTGCTTTATGCAGGCGCGACGATCGGTAGCGAGGGCTTCGGATGGGCATTCGTCGACGGTCGACTCGAGCGCATTCCGCAAGTTGGGAACGTCGAACTCGGCGACCGCGTCGAGATCGGTGCGAATAGTTGCGTCGACCGCGCGCAGACCGGAAGCACGCGCATCGGCGAAGGAACGAAGATCGATAACCTCGTGCAGATCGGCCACAATTGCCGGCTGGGAAAACACGATGCATTAGCCGCGTTAACCGGGCTCGCCGGTTCGACAGTGGTGGGCGACTACGTTCGGGTCGGCGGCCAGACCGGTTTCAAAGGGCATATCACCGTCGGTTCGCGCGTTACCATAGGCGGGCAGAGCCAGATTTGGGGCGACGTACCCGACGATGCGTTCTTCTCGGGTGCGCCCGCGCGCGACCATCGAGACCGTCTGCGGCTAGAGGTTGCGATTAAGAACCTGCCCAAATTGATCGCTCGTGTCGATACACTCGAACGAGCGGCGCGCGAACGCGACGAACGATAGGCGCGTATCGTGACCGAAAAAACGCTCGTCGCTCCGTTTCGCTTCTTCGGCGTCGCGCTCCATACCGGCGCGCAGGTTGAGGTCGAAGTCGCTCCCGCCGCCGCAGGCGCGGGGATCGTTTTCGTCCGCGACGGCATCGAAATTCCCGCCGTCGCAGAGAACGTCGTGGAAACCTCGCGTGCGACGGTGCTCGGCATTAGCGGCACGACGGTGTCCACGGTGGAGCATCTGCTCTCGGCGCTCTTCGGCATGCGGGTCGACAACGCGCGCATCGCGATATCGGGGCCCGAGGTGCCGGTGGTCGACGGTAGCGCGCAGTGGTTCGTCGGACAGATCGAACGCGTCGGCATCCGCGAGCTCGGCGTCGAACGCGCGGCGGTAACGCTCGACGCGCCGATCGTCGAACGCGATGGCGACCGGCTGATCGTCGCGCTTCCCGCAGATCGTTGTTCCGTGCGTTGCATCGTCGATTTTCCACATCCGGTCGGTTCGGAGTATCTCGCCCTGTCGATCGACGAAGCGACCTACGCGCGTGAAGTCGCCGGTGCGCGCACGTTCGGTTATCTTCACGAGGTCGAAGCGTTGCGCGCGCGCGGACTCGCGCAGGGCGGGTCGCTCGAGAACGCGGTGGTCTTCGGCCCCGACGGCCCGTTACAGACGCTGCGCTGGTCGAACGAAGTCGTCCGCCACAAAATGCTCGATCTCCTCGGGGACCTCGCATTGGTCGGTGCGTGGCCGCAGTGCGAGATCGTCGCCGTGAAAAGCGGGCACGCATTGCACGCTCGCATGTCGTCGCGCCTGCGCGAACGCTTGCTCTCCAAGCCGCTTTCGGAGGTCTCCTCATCGTGAAAAACGAGATGGATATTCGGCAGATCCTCGAGATTCTGCCTCACCGCTTTCCGCTGCTTTTAATCGATCGAATCCTCGAACTCGAGCCGATGGTGCGCGCTCGCGGCTACAAGAACGTTACCTATAACGAACCGGTCTTTACCGGCCACTTTCCGAGCAACCCGCTTCTGCCCGGCGTCTATATGCTCGAGGCGATGGCGCAGCTTGGGGGATGCGTGGTGATGGAACCCGGTGAATTCGCGCGGAAAACGCCTTACCTCGCGGGGATCGATCATGCGAAATTTCGCCGTCCGGTTATTCCCGGAGATCGGCTGATGATGGACGTGCGGCTCACCCGTCATCGTCGTAATATCGGTTGGGTCGAGGCCGAAGCGAGCGTCGACGGGGAGTACGTCTGCTCGGCGGAGTTGATGTTCTCGATCGCTCCCGATCCGCGCGTTTACGGTGCCGAAGCATCGGTACTCACGGCGTAAGGATCGATGATACATCCTACCGCGATCGTTCATCCCGAAGCTCGTATCGGCCGAAGCGCAGAGATCGGTCCCTATTGCGTGGTCGGCAAGAACGTTACCATCGGCGAAAGGACGCTGTTGCAAGCGCACGTCGTCATTAACGGATGGACGACGATCGGCGACGATTGCACGATCTATCCGTTTACCACCATCGGAGCCGCTTCGCAAGACCGGAAATATCACGGCGAGCGCGCGTACACGCGTATCGGGCATCGCACGACGATTCGCGAATACGTCAGCATTCAGCGCGCGACCGGGAACGACGAAGTCACCGCTGTCGGCGACGACTGCTTGCTCCTAGCGTACGTGCACATCGCGCATAATTGCATCGTCGGCAATCACGTCACCATGAGCAACCTCGCGCAGCTCGCCGGGCACGTTGTCGTGCGCGATCACGTGACGATCGGCGGCATGGCGGGCGTCCACCAGTTCACGAGGATCGGCGACTACGCGATGCTCGGCGGTGCGAGCAAAGTGACGAAGGACGTTCCCCCGTTCTTGCTCGTCGAGGGCAACCCGGCGGAGGTCTACGGCCTCAACAGCGTCGGCTTGCGTCGCGCGCAATTTTCGGTGGAGGCTCGTAACGAGCTGCGGGCTTTCCACGACCTGCTCTACAAGGCGAATCTCAACGTTTCGCAAGCCGTCGAAAAGATGAAAGAACGCGTTTCGACCGACGCGGGCCGCACCTTCGTCGCCTTTCTGGAGGAGCCGCCAAACGATTCGAGCCGCGGTATCCTCAAGTAAGGGCGGCTCGTGAATGCGCCGCGACGGATCTTCTTTTCGACCGGCGAACCCTCCGGCGAGTTAGCGGCGCTCGCCTTAGGCGAGGCGATGCGCGAGCAAGATCCCGCGCTGCGGTTTTCGGGAATCGGCGCCGCCGGCATGCGCGCCGCCGGCTGGGAGCTCTATGCCGACCACACCGGTTGGGCGAGCCTCGGCCCTATCGCCGCGATACCGCGCATTCCAAAATTGCTCAACGAGATGTGGAAATGCGCGCGCGATCTCGCCGCCGCGCCGCCGGACCTGGTCGTGCTCGTCGATTTCGGCGCGTTCAATGTCCGACTGGCCAAAGAATTACGCGATAAATATCGCTATATCGGCCCGATTCTCTATCTCTTTCCCCCCGGTGCGTGGCTCGATAATCCCGGCCCCGCGCGTGCGGTCGCGGCGCGCGCGTTTCCGCTGACCGGATTCGCGCACCAGGCGGAGTTCTATCGTTCGCTGCACTTGCCCATCGCGTTCTTCGGCCATCCGCTCGCGCCGCGCATCGCATCGCGCGCTCCTCGCCCGGCGCCTCCGAGCGATGGCGGCAGCATCGCCTTGCTGCCGGGGAGCCGTCGGGACGAGATCGCGCGGATCGCGCCGCGGCTGCGCGAAGCGCTCGCCCTGCTGCGCCGAACGCGGCCGCAGTTGCGCGCGCGCGTCGGCGCAGCCGATGCACGAGCGCGCGCCTTATTGGAGCGGCTCTTCGACGGCGTCGCGCAGATCGAGATCTGCGATGGGCTGCACGAGGCCGTTCGCGATGCCGATGCGGCGTGGGTCGCCTCGGGAACCGCGGTGCTCGAGACGACGTTGAGCAACGTGCCGACGATCGCGCTCTACGCGATAACTCCGCTCCTCGCGCGACACGCGCGCAGCCTCATGCGCCGCCCCTACATCACGCTACCGAACCTGATCCTCAACCGCGAGGCGATTCCGGAGTTGTTGCAAGAACGGGCGACGCCGGAAAGGGTTGCCGAAGCGATGGAAGGCATCCTCCGCGCGCCCGATACCTGGTATCGCTCGGTCGAAGGCCTGCGCGAAGCGCTCGGCCCCGCCGATGCGCTTGCGAATTGCGCCCGATACGCACTCTCGACGGCGCGAGAACGCTGATGCGCATCTATCACACCTCCGACATGCACGACCGTCATGGATTCGCGACGCGACTTGCAGAGCTGCGCGCGCGCGCGCCCGGCCTGCTCGTCGATTGCGGCGATTCGCTGCGCGGAAGCCAGACGGTCTTTTACCGCAACGAGCCGATCGTCGCCGAGATCGACGCCGCGAAATACGATCTGCAGGCGATGGGCAATCGAGAATTTCATTTTCTCTTCGGGGCTGTTCGCGCGCGCGCGGCGATGATGGAGCACCCGTTGCTCTGCAGCAACCTCGTCGACACGAAGGGGCGCGCGCTTCCCTTTCACACCGACTACGTTCTCGCGCTGGAGGTGCCGACGCACTTTCTCGGGTTGCTCGTCACGCAATATCCGCAGGGCAGCCCGTGGGAAAAACTCTTCGGTTGGCGCTTTCTCGATCCGATCGAGGTGGTGCGGCGATACGCCGAACGCATCCCCGTCGGCGATGCGTTGGTCGTGCTCTCCCACCTTGGGCTTTCGATGGATCGTCGACTCGCTGCGGCGGTCGAGCGCATCGATCTCGTCCTCGGCGGGCATAGCCACGATACGTTGTTCGCTCCGGAATACGTGGGTGAGGTGCCGATCGTTCATGCCGGCCCCTACGCCCGATACGTCTCTCGAACCGAACTCGCGTACGACGGCGGCGCGCGCCGTCTCCGCATCTCCGATTTCGAACTGATGCCATTATTGGAGAGCCGTGAATAAGACGCGCGTGCTCCTCGTCAGCAATGGAAACGGCGAAGCGGCGATCGCGCAACGCCTCGCGGTGGCATTGCATGAAGCGATCCCGGGGCTCGCGCTCGACCATCTTCCGCTCGTCGGCGAACCGCAATCGACCGCCGAAGCGCGCGTGGTCGGTCCCCGCGCCGCGTTGCCGAGCGGCGGGCTGATCGCGATGTTCAATTTGCGAAATATCGTCGACGATATAGCTGGGGGGTTGCTCGGCCTGACGATTCGCCAACTCCACTTCTTGAAAAAAGCGCGCGGCAATTACGACCTGGTCCTCGCGGTCGGGGACATCTTCGCCCTAATTATGGCGTCGCAGACGCGCGCCCGCACGATCTTCGTCGGTACGGCCAAAAGCGTTTCGGTCGCACGCTACGGAGCGATGGAGCTGCGTGCGATGCGCAAAGCCGCGTACGTTTTCGTTCGCGATCGCGCGACTGCCGAGGATTGCCGCGCCCGCGGCATCGAGGCGGTGGAAGCCGGAAACGCCATCGTCGATCTCCACGACCGCGATGCCGTCGTCGATCTGCGCCTTGCGGGTGATGACGAGCTCGTACTCTTGCTCCCGGGAAGCCGTGCCGGAGCGTACCAAGAAGCGACCGTTCTCTGCGCGACGTTCGCCGCCGCTCGAGCGCGCGGCGCGCGCATCGTCGGCGCGCTCTCGGTCGCACCGCGACTCGACGCGCGGCAATTCATCGACCGGCTCGCCGCCGAGGGGTGGAGCTACGACGAGCGCGGAGATGGCGACGGGCGCGCGCAACTCGTGCGCGGCGACGCGCGCGTGTTGCTCTGGAGCGGCGGCGTGGGAGCGCTCCTCGCGCGCGCCGCGCTCGTTCTCGGACAGGCGGGAACGGCGAACGAAGCCGCCGCTGCGGCGGGGATTGCGGTGGCGGCGATCGACGATGGGCGGACGCGCGCCGAGCGCTGGTATCGGATGCGGCAGCGCGCGCTGCTCGGCGATGCCATGACGATGCTCCCGAGCGATCCCGAGCGAGCCGGAGAACGGCTCGCCGCGCTGCTCGCCGATAAAGCGCTGCGCGCGCGCATGGGCGAGATCGGGCGCGAACGCATGGGCGAACCCGGCGCGACGCGACGCATCGCCGAGAGGGCCGCAGCGTGTCTCAACCTACACTGAAACGCGCGCTCGCGTTAGCGTGCGCGCTCGCCTTTGCGTGCCTGCCGCTCTTCCCGGCGTTCATCATGCTGACGCCGGCGAGTATACCGGGGGTTTCCATGCTCTCGCGAGGCGCCGCGCTCGCGATCCTCGCGGCGATGGGATTGCTCGCGGTCGTCGCGGGCGGCGTGCTCGCGTTCGTGAAGCGCGTCGAGCAGCCGATGGTGTTGCCGCTGCTGCTCTGGCTCGGCGCGGCGCTCCTCTCGGCGGCGTTGGGCTTCGCGCCGCTCTACGGCATCGTGTTTTTGGGGATTTTTCTGCTCGGCATTCTCTGGCACGTCGGCATACTCGCGAGTTACGACGGGCGCGGAAATGCAGCGGTTATGTTTACCGGGCTGCTGAGCGCGGCATCGGTCGCGTTCGTGGTCGCCATCGCTGCGGTGCTTCTCCATCGTCCGGCGGCGATCTATGCCGCGCAGCACGGGCGCGCGGTGGGGAGCTTCATCCTTCCGGGCGAACTCGCCGGATACGTGCTCGTTATCGTTCCAATCGCTCTCGCCGTCGCTTCACTCTCGCAACATCCGTGGCTGCGTAGACTCGCGGCTTTCGCCGCAGCGAGCGGCATCGTGGCGTTGGCGTTGAGCTTTTCGCGAACCGGATGGGTCGCCGCGGGCTGTGCGGGGATCGCTTATGCGATTCTGGTCATTCGCGAGCGACGCAAACGGCGAACGCTGGCGGTCGCCGTCGCCGCATTTACCGCAATCTCGGTGGCGGTCGCGTTTAACGTCCACCACGACCCTAGCGAGAACTTCACGCGTCTCTCGATTTGGCAAACGGCATTGGGAATCGTTCGCCGCTTTCCGCTGACGGGAAGCGGTCCGTTCACCTTCGGCACGATCTACGCACACCTTCGGCTTCCCGACGGCGATGCGGTCGCCTATCACGCGCACGACCTCTATCTCACCCTGCTTGCAGAGACGGGAATTCTCGGCTTGCTGGCGATGCTCGCGGCGTGGTGGCGATTCGGCCGCGAATGGATGCATCGCTTCGCGGCCGCCGATCCGAACGCGCGCATCCTCTCGGGTGCGATCGTCGCCGGGCTCATCGGCACGCTGGTACAGGGCACGATCGATACCTCGACGCTGGTGCTCTTCGGGCTCTGGCTACCGACCATGGCGCTGGCATTAGCGAGCGCTCGCTATGGAATGGGTGAATCCCTATGAAACGCGGCGCAACGCTCGTCCTCGCGCTTTTCGGGCTCGCGGCGTGCTCCTCGCCGCAGCCGCCGCACGGCGCTCCGAGCCCGAGCCCGACGCATTCCCCCGGCTTGCCTTCGCTCACCGTGCGAGCGGTCGGCAGCGCGAAGCGACCGATTCGCATCGTGCAGACGCGTCGCAACAACACTCGGGAGTACCAACTCCTCGCGCGGACGATTCACAGCATCGGTGCGGCGAGCGAAGCACGCGTGCGCCTGAGCGACGTTCGCGTGACTTTCACCGCGCGCGACGGCTCGACGCTGGTCGCCGACTCGCCGTACGCGATCGTCGACGAACGGGACGGCTCGGTCGAGATGAGCGGCGGGGTTCGCGCCGAGAACAAGGCCGGGGTGCGCCTGACCTGCCGGACCCTGGTCTACCGGCGCGGCGCGCAATCGCTTCACGGCAGCGGTGACGTTCACTTGTACGGCGAACGCGGAATGAACGCCGTCGGCCGGACCGTCGATGCCGATATCGCGCTCTCCAAGGTGAGAATAGAATGAACGACCGAAAGATCGAATTACGCGGCCTTGTAAAACGCTACGGCGATCGCACGGTCGTGGACAACGTTAGCGCCGACGTCGGCACCGGCGAAGTCGTCGGGTTGCTCGGCCCGAATGGGGCGGGCAAGACGACGACGTTTTATATGGTCGTCGGATTGGTGAAACCCGATAGCGGAAGCGTCGTGCTCGAAAACGGCGACGGAGAGATCGATCTCACGCACGCGCCGATGTACCAGCGCGCGCGCAGCGGCATCGGCTACCTCGCGCAAGAAAATTCGATTTTTCGCAAACTTTCGGTCGGCGACAACATTCGGCTCATCTGGCAGCAGCGGGGAGTCAGCGACGAGGAACGCGAGAGGCGCCTCATGCCGTTACTTGAGGAGTTCGGGTTGCAACGCTTCGTCAACGCGCGTGGAGAATCGCTCTCGGGCGGCGAGCGCCGCCGCGTCGAGATCGCCCGCGCGCTCGCGACCGATCCCGCGTTTTTGCTACTCGACGAACCCTTTACGGGAATCGATCCTATCGCCGTCGCCGATATCCAAGTGATGATCAGGCAACTTCGCGACCGTGGCCTCGGCATTCTCATCACCGACCATCAGGTGCGCGAAACGCTCGCAATCGTCGACCGCGCGTACATTCTCAACAACGGGAAAATCGAAGTTGAGGGAAGCGCGCAAGACGTCCTCAATTCGCCGACCGCGCGCAAGTTTTATCTCGGCGAGAGTTTTCGCCTGTGATTCGCGCGCTGGCGTGCCGGACGATCCTCGACCGATACGTTCTGCTCGAACTCGCCGGCCCGTTCGGCTTCGGCCTCTCGGCATTCACGCTCATCTTCGCAGCGACGCAGATTCTCGCGCTCGGGCGCCTCGTTAGCAACGATCACGCGCCGCTCGGCGCGGCGATCGCCATCTTCATCTGGCAGATCCCCGGAATGGTCGTGCTGGTCATTCCGATGGCGCTCTTGCTGGGAACGCTGTTGGCGATCCAACGGCTCTCGGCAGATAGCGAGATTACCGCCATGAAGGCCGGCGGCATTTCATTCGTGCGAATCGTCAGCGCGTTGCTGATCGCCGGGCTCGTCGTCTCGCTCGTCGATTATATCGTTCAGGAGAACGTCGTACCGTTCGCGGCTTCGCAAGTGAGCGCGATAGAAGATAGCGCGATCAGCCACACCAGCGCATTCAACCAAGATCTCACGGTTTCGGCGCCGCTTCCCGGCGGCGGGCGCCAGGTGACCATCGCCACCGGGTATCAACCTCACTCGCAGGCGCTGCTGAACGTCACGTTGGTTCAGTACGACGCATCGAATACGCCGGTGCAGATCATCTTTGCCAAGCGCGCCGATTTTCAAGCGAACAGCTGGCTGCTCAACGACGTCAGCGCCTATCGCTTCGATGCGAACGGCGTCACGCTCTCGGAGCCGCACGTGGCGCAGCAGGAGATCTCGATCGGCGAACAGCCCGCCGATATCGTCGAGCGGCTCACCCACAACGATCCCGACGCGATGAGCAGGCGACAAATTGCGGCGCTCATTCGGACGGGGCAGCTTTCGGGCAACGGGTTGCGGAAATATTTGGTCGCCTTTCACGAAAAATTGGCGCGCCCGTTCGCGTGCTTCGTTTTCGTGCTGATGGCGATTCCGTTCGGTATCCGCGCGTTGCGCGGCGGCGGGGGCGGCGCGAGCCTCGGCTTCGGCCTCGCCGTGGCGATTGCGTTTATCTATTACGTCGTGCTGACGATCTTCTCGTATCTCGCGCAAAATTTTATCGCGATCGCGCCGCTCTTAGTTTGGATGCCTAACGCAATTTTCACGGCCATCGGCTTATGGCGACTAACCAGAATGGCGGCGGTGTGAGGCGATGAGTTTTCTCGACGATCTGCGCGGCTCGCTCTTGATCCTCGGCATCGTGCTTTTGGCCGGCGGAATTTCCTACGTCGGCGATCGCGTCGGCCACCAGGTCGGGCGCAAGCGATTGACGCTTTTTAATATTCGGCCGCGTTATACTTCGACGATCGTCGCCATCGCTACCGGCATGTTGATCGCGCTTGCGGTGGTCAGCGTCGCTCTATTCGCTTCTCGCGACGTGCAAACGGCGTTCTTTAAGTTGGCGTCGGTCAATCGCGAGATCTCGACGCTCCAACAACGCGAGCGCGAGCTCGGCAAGAAGGTGAATACGGGGCGCCTGGTCGTTGGCGTCGATAGCTTGATGACCGATTTTTACGCAACGATTCCGCAGGGCTCCGGCGTCGCTCGCCGCAAGGAGATCATGCGCGCGTTTTTCGACGACACCGTGAAATTCGTGAACCAAACCTACGTGCCGTTCGGCCTAAAGCCGGCGCGCGTTCCGAAGGGAACCTACCAACGGTTGGACGCTACGGCGAGCAGCCCGCAGTTGGGATTTCTAAACGGTCGCTCCAACGTATTGCTCATCGCCGTCGCGCACCGCAATCTCTTCGTAAACGACCGGATCGATCTCAGCCTCGATTCCGTTCCCGACACCCTCGTGTATCCGGCGAAAACCCAGATCGTGGAATTCAAAATCGATGCCGGTCGTAACGTGAACGTGAACTTGAGCATCCGGCAGTTGAGCAATGCCGTCGCTCAGGTGCTGCAAAACCGAGGGCTTTCGTCGGCATTGGTCGCCAACATCACGCCGGTCAGCGTCTATCCCTCGCTCTCGCGCATGCAACAGCTCCTTAAGAACGGGCACGGAAGCTATCTGCTCGTCGCCTGGGCGGCGACCGACATCTACCCGCACACGTACTTGCAAGAGGGGCAGATTCCCATCGTCGTGACGCTCTTACAGCCGGGGCAGAGCTCGATTCCGTGAGGATTCTCGGAGTCGACCCGGGTTCGCGCAAGGTCGGTGTCGCCGTCCTCGCCGAGAGCGGCGAGGTGGCCTTTCGTGCAATTCTCCGCCCCGAAGGGTTGCTCGATGAGATTCGCCCGCTGGTAGAGCGCTTCGGGGTAGAGGCGATCGCGGTCGGCGGCGGCACCCGGGGGACCGAGACGCTCGACCGGCTCGGCGAGCTCGGCCTTCCCTGCGAACGGGTCGACGAGACCAGCACCACCCTCGACGCCCGGAAGCTCTATTTTGAGGCCTATCCCCCCAGCGGCTGGCGCCGCTTCATCCCCCGCGGCATGCTAACGCCACCCCGGCCGATCGACGATTTCGCCGCCGAATTGATCGCACGCCGATTCGCGGAGAAACTTCGCGAGCGTTCCGACCGTTAAAGCTGTAGGGCGTAACTCGAGCGACCGATAATAAAAGTCCACGGGTTATTTTTCGCCCGACCAATCGGAGGCTGGAAGCAAGTGAAGGGCCTACACGGGATCTTCGCGGGAGTGCTCGCAGGGGTGCTCTGTTTTTCCTCTGCTTCCGCGCAGGGGCTCCAGGTCGGTGCAGAGCTCTTCCATCTCAGCGTTTCGACGGTCCAGAGCGTTCCCGGCGCCCTGCGCGGGGTGAGCCTACTACCGCGTCTTCCCAAGGGCGTGGCCGGTGCGCCGCTAGCCCCGTCGATCGTTCCCGATCTCCTCACCGCGCTCTCCTTCGCAGTAGAGGCCCCGAAGATCGCCGACGGCGTTCGCTTCGGCGCTGCGGTGGCGCCGGTCCGGCTCGTTAGCGTCGGGACGGCCCGCTTTCAGACCCCTGAGCCGGTGACGGTCGGGGAGAGCTTCGACCAAGCTTCACCCCAGCCGCTCCACTTCGACTTCGGCGACCCCTCGCAGCGACCGGCGTTCCAGCAGAGGCGGCCGCGACCGAATCTTCTCGGGCGTCTTATTGGCGCGATACGCGGTGCGAAGACGAGCGTCGAGCTACGGACGACCCAGCGTGCGCAGAACGGCTTACTCATGCCGCTGCCGGCGGCGAACGACCAGGTTCTCGGCGGAACTACTAAAATTGCGCTTCATGCCGTCGGGCGTACGGTTACACTCGGGCTCTCGAGCCGTTTCGAGCACCGCTCGCGCGGGCTCATCTCCACCGAGAACCTTTCGCCGACGCTCGACCCGACGCTGGGTTTCGACGGCGTCAGCCGGCTCGTGCTACCCCCGGCAGCGTTCAACGACCTCACCAGTTCGAGCATCGGCGCGAGCCTTGCGGTGCCGGTTTCGTCGCGCTTCACCGTCGGGCTTGGCTACCGCAGCGGGACGCTCGTTGGGACCTACGGCTCGTTATCGCCGACGACGCTCTCGGGAAGCGATAGCCGCTATTTTGGGAGATTGACCTACACGTTGCCGCACGCGCCGGCGACGCTCACCTTCCAGGCACGGCAATACCGTTTTAACGACAATCTACAATTGACGCCGAATCAGACGCAATTACGCGCCGGCGTCGATCTCACGATTAAATTCTGATCCGCCGAACGCTCCTCGCCGTCGCCGTCGCGGCCGTCGTGCTGCTCGGAATCGTGCAGCTCGGCTCCGACGCGCTCTTCGCGAACGCCGCCGTGCCGGAATCGCTGCCGCATGCGATACCCAAAGCCTGGGGCGGAGCCATTTACCGTGCGATCGATCGGATCGCTCCCGCACCCTATATCGCTCGCGAACTCGGCCGCGATGCGTTGCGTAGTGGCGATGCTGCGGCCGCAACGGCGTACGCCGTAACGCTTCCGTCGGGGGGCGCGCGCGACGCGCTGCTCGCGTCGATCGAACGCGCGCGCGGCGATGATGCGACGGCGATCGAATACGAACTCGCCGGGCTCGATCTGCCGCGCTTGCGCGCGCGGATCGATGCGCTGGCAAAGGCACATCCGCGTGCCGCGTACGCACTGGCGTTGCGCCTGCGCGAACGGCTCGCGAGCGCGACGACGCATCCCGATGCGTTGGCAAACGCCGACTGGCGTTGCGGCATGCTCGCGACGAGCGCCGTCTATCGCGGCCACCGTCGAGCACTCTGGAATTCGCGTGCTCGTCGCGCATTTCTCGCTGCGGCGCGCATGGCACCCTACGACAATACCTACGCACTCTCTGTGGCGGCATATTTTTTCCGCACGAACGATAACGCGCGTGCGCGCCGTTGGTATCGCCGCGTCGTTACCCTCAATCCGGCGAGCGCCGACGGCTGGTCGGGTCTAGGGAGCATCGCTCTGCGCGAGGGCGATCTCCCCGCGGCACGCCGCTATCTCGCCACCGCGCTGCGCTACAACCCGCGCGCCGCAAGCGCGCGGATACTCTCCCGTAAATTGGCGGCACGCGAGCGCCCGTGAGAGTTGCGTTCGATCTCCAGCCGACCGTCGGCAGCGCGACCGGCATAGGCGAGTACGCGCGCGAACTCGGGCGCGCGCTTGGAGAGATTCCGGAGATCGATCTCGTTCCGCTGAGCGCTCCGCACATCGATCCCTGGCGTTTCGACCGGCGCGCGTACTGGGAGCAAGTGCTCCTGCCGATCGCCGCGGCGCGCTCGCGCGCGACGATCCTGCACTGCACTTCGGGAACGATGCCGGCGCTATCGACGTTGCCGATCGTGCTGACGTTGCACGATGCCGCCTGGTTGCGCGTGCAAGGGCACACGCGCTGGTACGCGCGCGCGTACTTCGGCGAACTGATGAAGCATTTGGCGGCGCGCGCGAGAGAGATCGTCACCGTCTCCGCGTTCTCCGCGCGCGAGATTCTCGCGTTGCATCCCGGGATCGACGAACGGCGCGTGCACGTCATTCCGCTCGGCGTCGCCGAGGAATTCGCGCGCCTCCCGTTGCGCGAAGGCGACGAGGCGACGATCTTGGTCATCGGAACGGTAGAGTCGCGAAAAAATCTCGAAATCGTGATTCGCGCGCTTCCCTCGTTACCCGGCGTGCGCGCTATTTCGGCGGGGCCGAGCACGCCCTATCGCGATGCCTGCGCCGCGCTCGCGCGCGAACTCGGGGTCGAGAATAGGGTTGAATTTCGCGGCTACGTCGGGCGCGATGCGTTGCTCGATCTCTACGCAACGAGTACGGTGCTCGCGATGCCCTCGCGCTACGAAGGCTTCGGCTTACCGCTCGCGCAGGCGTGCTGTGCCGGGCTGCCGGCGATCGCCGCGCGCGGATCTTCGCTCGACGAGATTGCGGGCGCGAGCGTTCCGCGCGTGAACGCCGACGATCTCGCGGGTTGGATCGAGGCGTTCGCAGCGGTTTTTGCCGATCCCGAGCACGCGCGTCGCGCGGCCGCCGCGGAACGCGCGGCTGCGGTCGAACGCTTTTCGTGGCGTCGCGCAGCGAGCGCTACCGCCGAGATCTATCGAATCGCTTCGACGTAGACCGGGGAGCCCGGAGCGCCCGCCGGAACGCTGCCGTCGTCGGGTGCGAGGATGAGCCGAACCGGAAAACTCGATCCCGCATCGGGAATCGTCGTGATGTGCAGCCGGAGAAATCCGCGCGCCGGCACGACGTATCCGCGCAATTTATAGCGCGTGAACGCGCGCACTTGATGCGACTGCACTAAAACGCGATCGATGAGATAGGTCCCAGTCGCGCTTCCGCCGCGCGGGTTTTCGTAGATCGCAATCGTTTGGGCGCGGTGCGTCGGGTTCACGACGTTGATTTCGAAATTCTGGAGGACGCCGTAATCGCCGGAGAGCGCCTGGCCGACGAGATCGTTGGGCAGCGGCACCTGGCCGACCGCGAGCTCCAGGTAGGGGTCCTCGACGCTCCACTGCGTCGAGTAGGTGAACTCCGGAATCGAATAGATACCGCGTGCGTGCGCGTGATGGCCGACGAGGAGCTTGTCGTTGCTCGGGGCCGAATCGGGCGAATCGCTCGCTCGCTGCGCGAAGAGCATCAGGTGAATCAGGCCGCCGTTGAGCACGCGCAGTTGCAGCAAATCGCTGACGATGGAGTTCGCGGGAAGATCCTGTTCGGCGAGATTGATGCTGCCGTATCCCGGAATCTGAACGATCTTGCCTTCGTTGGTGACGAGATGAACGAGGAAACGCTTCGTCGAGATATGCCCCGCTTCCATTTCGTTGGGGCTGGGCCCGCCGCGCCCGTCGATGAATTGAAGCAGCGCCGGTTCGGGCGAAGTATTGGTGGCGCGCAAGACGATGCGGCGCGCGATGGAGTGAGGCGGATTGTAGTGGAAATAGAGAAAGCGCGAGGGCGCTTGCCGGTGGAGATCGGCGGTGAAGAGCACGCCGTCGGTGGTGAGACGTTCGGGGAAATCGCTCACCATCAACGATGACGGCGAGATGCGCGGCGCCGCAATATTTTCGACCGTGAGATTGACGGTCGAATCGACTTCGATGTAGCCGTTTCCTTGCAGCGTGACGGGAACGCTGAGATGTAAGACGTCGTCGACGCCGAGCGGCGTCGTGATGCCGATCTGCGAGCGGCTCAAAACGAGTTGCGCGCCGGGGCGCAGCGTGACATTCGCGGAGATCGCATCGGTGACGCGTTTGAGAACGAACGAGGCGCTCGCCGGCTCGCCGGTGACGCGGACGAGCAACGCGTTTTGCGGCGTCGTTCCGGCGGGATAGGCGACGACGATCGGGATGGTTGCGGAGATGCCGCGGCTATCGGTGAGGGTGACGCTCGTCGAACCGGGCGCGATGCCCGCGATGCTGAGCATCTCGGTGTTGGTATTGAAGCTCACCGCCGCGACCTGCGGATTGCCGCCGGAGAGCACGACGTTGCCGAGCGTGTTGCCGACCGTGACTTGCACCGAGGAGCCGACCGGAACGAGCGCCGAGGCGGGGGAGAAAACGATCGGGACCGGCGTCGGCGTCGGGGTGGGCACCGGGGTCGGCGAGGAAAGCGGGCTCGACGATGGCAGCGGGCTCGACGACGAGAGCGGGTTCGGCGTGGAGGGTGCGCTCGGCGACGAGGGAGGATTCGGCGACGAGAATGGGCTCGGCGTCAGCACTGGTGCGGGGGAGAGGGTGGCGACCGGAGTCGGCGAGGGCGGGGCGCTCGGTGCGACCTGCGGGCGCAGCGCGGCGAGGCCGAGCGTTGCCGGGAGGAGGATGAGCGCGAGCAGTGGGGTTCGACGCATCGATGGGTTAGGAGAGTGCCGCCGTCGCTCGCCGAACCGCGCTCGAGAGCAACGTTTTGTAGCCGACGCTGGGGAAGAGCACAGTAACGTAGTCGCGTTCGGCGCGCTCGATCGTGCCGATGCCGAATTTCGGATGTTCGACGATCTCGGAGATGCCGTAGCCGTCGCCTTGGATGTTGGCGACGCGCGGCAGCGTTGCGGCGCGCAGGCAGTTATCGCACGCGCCGCAGTTCTCGGTGGTAAAACTCTCGCCGAAATAATTGAGGATGAAGCGGCGGCGGCACGACGTCGCTTCGGCGTACTGCAGCATCATCGCGAGCTTGCTCTGATCGTACGAACGTTTCGTTTCGTAATTCGCGAGATTGAGCACCAATTCGCGATTCTTGCGCGCTGCCTCGGAGACGGTATAGGTGCTGCGCGCGACGGTATCGATGTACCCGGCTTTGCGCAGCAACGCGAGAATGACTTTGAGTTTGGTGAGCGGCAACTGCAGGATCTTGCGCAGATCGACCATCGCGACCCCGCTCTCTTGCGTGCCGAAGACTTCGATCGTGCCGAAGACGCGCTGGACGTCCTCGATATCGGGATACTTTCCGGTAAGGAAGTACGTTTGCACGCGGGTATCGCTCATGCGATAGATGAGAATGCAGCGCGAGGGCAGCCCGTCGCGCCCGGCGCGCCCCGCTTCTTGCGTGTACGCTTCGATCGAACCGGGCAGATCGTAGTGGATGACGAACCGAATATTCGGCTTGTCGATACCGAGCCCGAAAGCGTTCGTCGCGACGACCGCGCGAATTTTTTCGCCCATGAAGAGTTCGTG
>JAJYRH010000025.1 GCA_021794205.1 bacterium | reverse complement strand
ACGAGGATACGATGAAGAACATCCTTGGCCGCAAGGTTGGGATGACGAGCGTGTTCACCGAAGACGGCCGGTACGTACCGGTCACGGTGATCGAAGCCGGTCCCTGCACGGTGGTCGAGCGTCGAACCAAAGAGCAACATGGCTACGATGCCGTGGCGCTCGGTTTCGGCGCAATTAAAAAGCACCGCGTTACCCGTGCCCTTGCCGGACATTTTAAGAAACAGGGCGTCGAAGCGACGCGCTTTATTCGCGAGTTTCGCGAGGGCATCGACGGGGTCGATGTCGGTGCGAGCGTGACCGTTGCGAATTTCGAACCCGGAGATCGCGTCGACGTCGTCGGCATTTCGAAGGGTCACGGATTTTCGGGCGGCATGAAGCGCCACAACTTTAAGGGCGGCAATCAGACCCACGGGTCGATGATCCATCGCCAGCCCGCCAGCAACGGCGATACGAACGCGGGGCACACGCACCGCGGAAGTCGTCGGCCGGGTCATTACGGCGTCGATCGCACCACGCATCAGAATCTCGAGATCGTCCGTGCCGACAGCGAGCGCAACTTGCTGCTCGTTCGCGGCCCGATTCCCGGGCCGAAGAATGCGTTGGTCGTCGTGCGCTCCTCGGTGAAACGTGCGAAGAGCGCGGAGGCGAAAGCATAACGATGGCGCAAGTAATCGACACCAAAGGTAAAGTTCTGCGCGACGAGGCGACCCCGTCGTTCCTCGCCGGCGCGAACGAAGGGAAGGGGCACGTCCTCTACCGAGCCGTCCATCGCGAATTTGCAAATCCGCGCGCCGGTACCGCATCGACTAAGAAGCGCGACGAAGTCTCGGGCGGCGGTCGCAAACCCTGGAAGCAGAAGGGAACCGGGCGCGCGCGCCAAGGTTCGACGCGTTCCCCGCAATGGCGCCACGGCGGCGTCGTCTTCGGGCCGCAGCCGCGCAGTTACGTCGAGGATCTCAATAAGAAGGAGCGCCGCGTCGCTTTCCTCGCCGCGCTCGCGCAGCGCTTCACCGAGGATGCGGTGACGTTCCTCGATCTCGGCGACTTCGCCCTTACCAAAACCGCACAGGCTGCGGCGCTGCTCTTCGGCTCGGCGAAAGCCGCGAAGGCTGGCCCGCGGACGCTCGTCGTCACCTCGGCGAGCGAACCGAACTCGGCCGCGTTCGCGCTCGTTTGCCGGAATCTCACGCGCGTCGGCGTCACGCACGACGGCGCGATCGACGTGAAGGATCTGCTGCGCCACGAGCGCGTCATCTTCACGACGGCGGCATTCGAGGCGCTTCGCGCTCGCCTGGCTCCGAAGGAGAACGCATAATGGACGCACGCGACATCATCCTCTCGCCGCGTATCACCGAAAAGTCGATGGCGAACTCGATCGGTCATCAGTATACGTTCGTCGTGCATCCCTCCGCTACGAAGACGCAGATCCGTCTCGCCGTCGAGGAAATTTTCTCGGTGAACGTCGAGAAAATCAATACGATCAACGTGCGCGGGAAATCCCGCAGCTCGGCGCGTCGCGGTATCCGTACCGAAGGCAAGCAGAGCGATTTCAAAAAAGCCGTGGTGACGCTGAAGGCCGGTCAAAAGATCGAACTCGGCGGCATCAACTACTTCGAGCAGTAACGGAGCCAAGCAATGCCGGTTAAAAAATACAATCCAACGAGCCCGGGCCGCCGCTTCATTACGACGATGGATTTTTCGGAGCTTTCGAAGGTCGCTCCCGAAAAATCGCTCCTCGAAGTCGGAAAGAAGCACGCTGGCCGCAATAACAACGGCCACATCACGGTCCGCCACCAAGGCGGCGGTACGCGTCGTCAGTATCGCTTGATCGACTTCAAGCGTACGAAGGATGCGATCCCGGCGAAGGTGGCGACGATCGAATACGATCCGAACCGCTCGGCGCGCATCGCATTGGTGAAGTATCGCGATGGTGAGAAGCGCTACGTCCTCGCGCCTTTGGGCCTGAAGGTCGGCGATATCATCGAATCGGGTGCCGCTGCGGACATTAAAGTGGGCAACGCTCTGCCGATCGCCAATATTCCGGTCGGTACCGTCATCCACAATATCGAATTGCGCCCGGGGCAAGGCGGACGTTTGGTGCGTAGCGCCGGCGTCAGCGCGCAGCTCATGGCCAAGGAAGGCGAGTACGCGCAGGTGCGTATGCCTTCGGGCGAGGTGCGCAAGATTCTGGTGGTCTGTCGTGCGACGATCGGCCAACTCGGAAACATCGAGCACGAAAACCAAGTGATCGGCAAAGCCGGTCGTTCGCGGCACATGGGCAAACGGCCCAGCGTCCGCGGTATCGCCATGAACCCGGTCGACCATCCGCACGGCGGTGGTGAGGCGCGTTCGACCTCCGGACGTCCTCCGACGACTCCTTGGGGCCAAATGACGATGGGTAAAAAGACGCGGCGCAACAAGCGCACTGCGAAGATGATCGTTCGGAAGCGGAAGGCATAACACATGGGACGTTCGTTAAAGAAGGGTCCGTTCGTTGCGGACCATCTCCTCGCCAAAGTCGAGCAGCTCAATCAGACGCGTGAGAAGCGCGTCGTGAAGACCTGGAGCCGCGCTTCGACGATCGTTCCGACGATGGTCGGGCATACGATCGGCGTGCATAACGGCAAGGCGCACGTTCCCGTGTACGTAACCGAAAACATGGTCGGTCACAAACTCGGTGAATTCGCTCCGACGCGCCACTTCAAGGGGCACGGCGGCGATAAGGCAGGTGTGAAGTGAGTCAGGAAACGCAAGCGCGCACCGAAGCCGTCGCGCATCTGCGCTTCGTTCGCATGGCGCCGCGGAAGTTACGCCGCGTCGCCGATGCCATTCGCGGCATGAGCGTGAGCGAAGCCCTGGCGACCTTGAAATTCGCGGGGGTTTTTGCCGCCGAGCCGATCGAGAAGCTCGTGCGCAGCGCCGTCGCGAACGCCGGAAACAACCACAGCATGAATACCGACGAGCTCTACATCGCCCGCATTACGGTCGATGGCGGCCCGGGCGGTCGCTTCACCAAGCGGCTCGACCCGCGCGCGCAAGGGCGTGCGTATTTCAAACGTAAACGCCTCTCGCACGTCACCGTGGTCGTGAGCGAGAGCAAGCCGCAGAAGGCGCGCTTCAAGCGTCCCGGTGCGTCGGTCGCGCTGCCGAAGGCAACGCGTCGGCCCGCTCCTGCGAAAACGACCGCGACCGGAAAGGCAACGGAGTAACGATGGGGCAGAAGATTCATCCGGTCGGAATGCGACTGGGCATCACGCGCACCTGGGACAGCCGGTGGTTCGAAAAGAAGCACTACATCGACTGGCTGCACGAGGACGTCGCGATCCGCAAGTTCTTCGAGAAGAATTGGCAGCGTAAGGCCTCGATCAGCAAGATCGAAGTCGAGCGCCGTTCCAATCAGGCGCGCGTCATCGTCAACACCGCGAAGCCGGGTATCATCATCGGCAAGCGCGGGGTCGGTATCGAAGAGATCCGCAAAGACCTCGAAAAATTGACCGGGAAAGCCGTCGCCGTCAACGTGATGGAGATCAAGGTTCCCGAGCTCGACGCTCGCTTAGTCGGCCAAAACATCGTCGATCAGCTCGAGAAGCGCATCGCGTTTCGTCGCGCGATCAAACAGGCGATCATGCGGACGATGAAGGCCGGCGCGCGCGGCGTGAAGGTCCAGGTTTCGGGGCGACTCGGCGGCGCGGAGATCGCGCGTACCGAGCGGAGCTCCGATGGAAAGGTGCCGTTGCATACGCTGCGCGCCGACATCGATTACGCGAACGTCGAAGCGTTCACGACCTTCGGTCGCATCGGCGTGAAGGTGTGGATCTATCGCGGAGAGGTTCTGCCCGACGGAACGCGCAGCGGCCCGACCCGCGGCGAACGTTCGGGTCGCGATCGCGGTCCGCGCGCCGGTGGTCGTCCGGGAGCTCCCGGCCGTCCCGCCCGCCCGGCCATGCGTGCGCCCGGATCGACCGAGAGCACAGAGAGCGTCGTCGTCGCCGCCGACCCGGTCGTCGTCGAAACGGCCGCGCCCGATATGGAGGCACCGCAGTAGAAATGTTAACCCCAAAACGAGTGAAATGGCGCAAGGTGCAGCGCGGTCGCATGACCGGGCGCGCCATGCGCGGCAACTCCCTGACGTTCGGCGAGTTCGGCCTTCAGGCGCTCGAGCCGTGTTGGATGACCAACCGTCAGATCGAGGCCGCACGTATCGCCATGACGCGCCACATCAAGCGCGGCGGTAAGGTGTGGATAAAAGTGTTCCCGGATAAGCCCGCAACCAAGAAGCCTGCCGAAGTGCGCATGGGTTCGGGTAAGGGTAATCCCGAGTTCTGGGTCGCCGTCGTGCGCCCGGGACGCGTTCTGTTCGAACTCTCCGGCGTCGCGCCGGATATTGCGCGAGAAGCGTTGCGCTTGGCCGCCTCAAAGCTGCCGATCGGAACGAAGGTCGTCGCGCGTGAGGAGGAGACGGCGTGAAGCACGGTGATTTGAGCGAGTTCCGTAACCTGACGGTTGCCGAATTGCAGCAAAAGGCCCGCGAAACCAAAGGGGAGATGTTCAACCTTCGTTTCGCTTTGCGTACCGGTCACTTAAGCGATTTCAGCAAAATTCGTGCGATGCGTCGGACGTACGCGCGCATTCAGACCGTCATCTCCGAGAAGCGGATGGCCGAGGAGCAGCATGGAGCAGCATAAGAACGTCGATCGCGCGCCGAACCGCCGCATCAAGCAGGGTCGCGTCGCTTCGAACAAGATGGACAAGACGATCGTCGTCGTTACCGAGACGCGCGTCCCGCATCCCCAGTACGGAAAGATCGTTCGGAAGTCGACGCGCTTCAAAGCGCACGACGAAAAGAACGAAGCGAACATCGGCGACGTGGTGCGCATCACCGAGTGCCGGCCGCTCTCGCGCGATAAGCGCTGGCGCCTGGTCGAAATCGTTGAGAGGGCGAAGTAAGTGATCCAGCAAGAGACGCGACTGAAAGTCGCCGATAATTCGGGAGCGCGCGAACTGTTGGTCATTCACGTGACCGGCGGCAGCCGTCACCCCTACGCCTTCGTCGGCGATATCGTCGTCGGATCGGTGAAGAGCGCCATCCCCGGAGCCGCGGTGAAAAAGGGACAGGTCGTCAAGGCGGTCATCGTCCGTACCTCGGCGCCGATGCGTCGCCCCGACGGTTCGACCGTTCGCTGCGACGATAACGCCTGCGTCATCATCAAAGGCGAAAAAGACAATCTCGATCCGCGCGGCACGCGCGTCTTCGGGCCGGTGATGCGCGAACTGCGCGATCGCGGGTTTTTGAAGATCGCGTCGCTCGCTCCGGAGGTACTCTAAGAGAGCTATGGCCGATAAAGCGAACATCATCAAGGGCGACACGGTCTTCGTGCGCCGCGGACGCGACAAAGGAAAGCGCGGAACGGTGAAGGCCGTTTTCCCCGCTGCCGGTACGGCGACCGTGGAAGGCATCAATATCGTGAAGCGCCACACGAAGCCCCAGCAAGAGCAGCAACAGAATATGGGCGGAGCCCTTCCCAACGGCGGCATCATCGAGAAGGAGGCCCCGCTGCCCCTCTCCACGCTGATGTACGTCTGCGAGAAGTGCAAGGCGCCGACCCGCATTCGTCACGGCCGTAACCCCGACGGTCGCGCGGCGCGCCTCTGCGCGAAGTGCGGCGAACCGGCCCGCGAATCGGCCAAGGGAGCGTAAGAGATGAATCGTCTTCGTGAAAAATACGAATCGGCGGTCCGTTCGATGCTAACCGAGAAATTCGGTTATTCGAACGCGATGCAGGTTCCGAAACTCGAGAAGGTCGTGATCAACATGAGCGTCGGCGATGCCATCAGCAACGCCAAAGCGCTCGACGTCGCGGTCGCGGAAATGGTCGCCATCGCGGGACAGAAGCCCGTGATTACGAAGGCCAAGAAGTCGATCGCCGCCTTCAAGCTCCGCGAGGGAATGAACGTCGGCGCGAAGGTGACCCTGCGCGGCGAACGGATGTACGTCTTCCTCGACAAGCTCTTCAACATCGTCCTGCCGCGAATCCGCGATTTTCGCGGCTTGCCGGCAAAATCGTTCGACGGGCGCGGCAACTACAACCTCGGCCTGAAAGAGCAGATCGTGTTTCCTGAAATTAACTTCGATAAAGTCGATAAAATGCGCGGCATGGATATCACCATCGTGACGACAGCGAAAAACGATGAGGAGGCGAGCGCCTTCCTCACCGCGATGGGATTGCCGATCCAGAAGGGACGCAACTAATGGCGAAGACCTCGATGATCGTCAAATCGGAACGCAAATCGAAATTCTCGGTTCGCGCGCACAACCGTTGCAAACTTTGCGGACGCCCTCGCGGCTTTCTGCGCAAGTTCGCGCTGTGCCGCATTTGCTTCCGCGAGCTCGCACATCGTGGCGTCGTTCCCGGCGTGACGAAGGCTTCGTGGTAGGGAAAGGAACGTAATATGTCAGTAACAACCGATCCCGTTGCCGATCTCCTGACCCGCATCCGCAACGCGAACACCGCGAACCATCCCGCCGTCGACGTTCCCGCTTCGCGCGTGAAAGCGGCGATCGCGGAGATTTTGAAAGAAGAAGGCTTTATCGACGGCGTCGAGCGTCTCGCCGACGGTCCTCAGGGCACGCTGCGCATCAAATTGCGCTACGGTCCCGAGAAAGAGAAAGTCATCACCGGCCTGCGCCGTATCTCGCGCCCGGGTCTGCGCGTCTACACCGGAAAAGGCGAGATCCCGCGGGTTCTCGGCGGCCTCGGCATAGTCATTATCTCCACGTCGCGGGGCATCATGTCCGGCAAACGGGCCAAAAAGCTCGGAGTCGGCGGCGAAGTCCTGGCGTACGTCTGGTAAGTAGGAACGAATAGCATGTCGCGAATTGGAAAATTACCGGTCAACGTTCCCTCGGGCGTCGAAGTGAAACTCGGCGAACGCGAGGTGTTCGTGAAGGGCCCGAAGGGTGAGCTGCAGCAGCACATCCTTACCGACGTCGTGAGCGTGAAGCTCGAAGACGGCCGCGTGCTCGTCGAACGCAAGGGTGACGGGAAACCGCACCGTAGCGCGCACGGGCTCACGCGGACGCTGATCGCCAACATGATCGAAGGCGTCAGCAAAGGCTTTCGCAAGAGCCTGGAGATTCAGGGCGTCGGTTATCGTGCCGCGAAGGCGGGCGAGAACCTGAACCTGACGCTGGGCTACTCGCACCCCGTCGTCTACGCCGCTCCCGCGGGCATCACGCTCTCGGTCGAGGGGCAGAACAAAGTGCACGTCGACGGTATCGACAAACAGAAAGTCGGGCAGGTCGCGGCCGAGATTCGCGGCCTTCGTCCGCCGGAGCCCTATAAGGGCAAGGGCGTTCGCTACGAAGGCGAGCGGATTAAGAAGAAGCTCGGTAAGGCCGGGAAGGCAGGGAAGAAGTAATGGCGCGTAATTCTAAAAACGATTCACGCCGCGCGCGCCACGTGCGCCTGCGGAAGCGCGTGTCGGGCACGGCCGAACGGCCGCGCCTGATGGTGCGCCGTACCCTGCACCACATCTACGCCGTCATCGTCGACGACGCGCAGGGGCATACCCTCGTCGCCGCATCGACGCGCGAGAAATCGCTCGCCGACGGCCTGGAATCGACCACCAATATCGACGCGGCGACGCGCGTCGGGTCCTCGATCGCCGCGAAGGCGAAGGCGGCGGGCATCGGCGCGGTCGTCTTCGATCGCGGCGGCTACCAATATCACGGTCGCGTTGCGGCGCTCGCGCAGGCAGCGCGCGAAGCCGGTCTGGAGTTTTAACCGATGAACTATCGTAACAATCCGCGCGATCGCGACAACGGCGGTTTCGAAGAGACGGTCGTCCGCGTTAACCGCGTCGCGAAGGTCGTCAAGGGCGGTAAGCGATTCAGCTTCAGCGCGCTCGTTGTCGTCGGCGACCGCAAGGGGAAGGTCGGTTACGCAACCGGCAAGGCCGGCGAGGTTCCCGAAGCGATCCGTAAAGCGGTCGAACGCGCCAAGAAGAATCTGATTACCGTTCCGATGGTCGAACAGACGATTCCGCACGAAGTAACCTATCAGATCGGCGCCGCCCGCGTCATGCTCAAACCCGCGGCACCCGGTACCGGCGTTATCGCCGGCGGTTCGATGCGCGCGGTGCTCGAGCTCGCGGGCATTCACGACATCCTGACCAAGTGCTTGGGAACGACCAACCCCATCAACGTCGTGATGGCGACCGTCGACGCTCTCCGCTCGCTCAAGACCGCGGAGAAGACCGCGGCGCTGCGCGGGAAGACCGTCAAGGAGATTTTCGCAGCATAATGGCTACCAAGAAAAAAGCGGCCGCGCCCAAAGAGCGCGTCGCACAGATGAAACTCGGATCGCTGACGCCGGCGAAGGGCAGTCGCCCCAAGCGCGTGCGCATCGGCCGCGGACATGGTTCGGGCATGGTGAAGACCGGCGGCGAGGGCGGTAAGGGACAGACCGTTCGCTCCGGCGGCGGTAAGGGCCCGGCCTTCGAGGGCGGCCAGACGCCGTGGGCGCGCCGTCTTCCGCATCGTCGCGGCTATTCGCAGAAGGCCCGCGACATCGGGCACTTCCGCGCGAGCTTCGCGGTGATCAATCTGCACCGTCTCGCGGATTGGGACGTTTCGGTCGAAGTCTCGCCCGAAACGCTCAAGGCGCGCGGTCTCCTCAGCGACCTTCGCGACGGCGTGAAATTGCTCGGCGCGGTGAAGGCCGACAAGAGCCTGCCGACCGGCCTGCGTTTCCGCGACATCGTTTTTTCGGCAACGGCGCGCGAGGCGCTCGTCGCCGCCGGCGCGGTGCTGGAGTAGTCGCGACCGATGTTCGATAACCTGCGCGCGGCGTTGCTCGTACCCGATATCCGCAAACGCGTCGGCTACGTGCTGTTCGCGTTCGCGTGGTTCGTGTTCATGATTCACGTCCAACTGCCCAACGTCAACGAACAGGCGTGGCAGCACGTGTTACAGAGCGGCGCGTTCTACAATCTTCTCGGCTTCCTCTCCGGTGGCGCGTTACAGAAGTTGTCGGTCATCGCCATGGGGATCACCCCGTACATCAACGCCTCGATCATCATGCAGTTGATGACGGTGGTCTTGCCGCAGCTCGAAGAATTGCAGAAAAAGGGCGGCGACGAGGGGCGCAAACGTATCGGACAGATCACCCGTTGGTTGACGATCGCGCTGGCGACATTGCAGGCGACGTTCATGTCGATCTCGATGCGTAATTCTGGCGTCTTCTACGATACCAGCCTCATCTATTTGCTCTTTGCGATCACGATCATGGTCGCGGGAACGATGTTCTTGATGTGGCTCGGCGAGCAGATCACCGATAAGGGTATCGGCAACGGTATCTCGCTGATCATTTTCATAGGCATCGTGCTGCGCTACCCGACCTACATCGCGCAGACCTATGCGTCGGCGAGCCAAGGGGCGACGAACATCGTCAACCTCGTTCTCTTTCTCATCGTCACGATCGCCGCGATCATCGGCATCGTGTTTCTCTACCAGGGGCAGCGCCGCGTTCCGGTGCAGCAGGCGCGCCGTACCGTCGGCCGCAAAATGTTCGCCGGGCGTTCGACCTATATTCCGCTTCGACTCAATAACGCCGGCGTGATCTCGATCATTTTTGCGATCTCGATCTTGTTGTTGCCGCAGCAGGCGCTTTCGTGGTTCACGCACGGCATCGGCATTCAGCCCAGCTATTTCACGATTCTTCACATCGGGAAGTTCCTGCTCGAGTTTCCCTTGAACGGCGCCGCCTGGAGCGAAGTTTTCAACGTGTGGTTCGCGCCGAGTTCGTGGAGCTACAACATCGTTTATTTCTTGCTGGTCGTGATCTTCACGTTCTTCTATAGCTCGGTCGTTCTCAACACTACCGATATCGCCGATAACCTTAAGAAGAGCGGTTCGTTCATTCCGGGAATCCGCCCCGGGCAGCCGACGGTGGATTATCTCAATAAAGTGCTCTTGCGCATCACCACGGCGGCGGCGATCTTCCTGGGCGTCCTCGCGGTGCTTCCGGGTGCGTTGCAACACGGGCTCTCGATCACTACCTTCTATCTCGGTTCGACATCGCTGCTCATCGTCGTCGGCGTCGCGCTCGACACGATCACGCAGATCGAGGCGCGTTTGGCGATGCGCGATTATCGCGGGTTCATCAAACGCTGATGCCCGACGTCGTTCTGCTCGGAGCCCCGGGAGCGGGGAAAGGCACGCAGGCGCAGATCCTCTGCGAGCATTTCGGTTTCGAGCAACTCTCGACCGGCGACCTCTTGCGCGCGCATCGCGCGCGGGAGAGCGATCTCGGGCGCGAGGCGCAAGGATATATGACCCGCGGTGAACTCGTTCCCGATGCCTTGATCGTCAAAATGGTTGAAGGCGAACTGCGTCCCGGAGCGGCGGTGATCTTCGATGGATTTCCGCGCACGATTCCGCAGGCGCAAGCTCTCGACGCGCTCCTTGAAGAGCGCGGACGCGGCCTTCCAAGCGCCGTCTATTTTCGCATCGACCGGACGCTGCTCGAAGAACGTCTGCTCGGACGATGGAGCAATCCTCGCACCGGGCGCGTCTATCACGAGCGCTTCAATCCGCCCGCCGTCGCCGGTATCGATGATGAAGACGGCGGCCCGTTGGTGCAACGCGATGACGACAAGCCGGAGACGGTGAAGAAGCGTCTCGACGTCTTCGAAGCACAGACGATGCCGCTGGTCGCCTATTACGAGCGTGCCGGCCGACTCACGTCGATCGACGCGAGCGCTCCCGTCGGCGACGTCGCGCACGAGCTCGTCCACGCGCTCGCACTCGAGCACGGACATTAGCGCGGTGAACTCGTGATCGAACTCAAAAGCGCGCGTGAAATCGAGACGATCCGGCGCAGCGGAAAAATTACCGCCGCCGTCCTGGTCGAACTCATGGCGGCGGTTCGCCCCGGCATCACGACGCGCGAACTCGACGCCATCGCCGAACGGGGCATCCGCGCGCGGGGCGGAATCCCGACCTTTCTCGGCTATCAGGATTACCCGGCCTCGATCTGCACCTCGGTCAACGACGAAGTAGTTCACGGAATTCCCGGGGATCGCGTCCTCGCCGAAGGCGATATCCTTTCGATCGATATCGGAACGACCTTCGAGGGCTTCGTCTCCGACAGTGCGATCACCGTACCGGTGGGGAAGATCTCTGAGAGCGCGGCTCGCCTGCTGCGCGTGACCCAGGAGTCGATGATGGCAGGGATCGCGGAGATGCGGGTCGGCGGGCACGTCGGCGATATCGGGGCCGCCGTCCAGCGGCACGCCGAGCGACATGGCTACGGCGTCGTTCGCAAACTCGTCGGTCACGGCGTCGGCAGGGCGATGCACGAGGAGCCGCAGGTTCCCAACTACGGGAGCCCGGGCACCGGGCCGGAGCTGCGGTCCGGGCTCGTTTTGGCGGTCGAACCGATGATTAACGAAGCCTCCTACCAGGTGAAGACCTTACGCGACGGCTGGACAGTCGTCACGTCAGATGGTAAACTCTCGGCGCACTTCGAGCACACTATTGCGGTCACGCCCGAGGGGCCGCGCATCCTAACGCTTCGCAGCGTTGGGGAGCACCCCGACGTAGAACGCTATCGACCCGATGCTGAAAAATCATCGGGCGAGTCAATGGTGAGGAGCTAGAGTGTAATGGCGCGAGGAAAACGCCGAGGTGGGCGTCCGGCCAAGAAGCCGAATGCCGACAAAGCCGCCAAGACGGCGGTGCCCAAGGAAGAGGCGATCGAAGTCGAAGGCACGATCGTCGAACCCCTGCCCAATGCAATGTTCCGCGTCGAACTTGCGAACGGGCATCGGGTGCTCGCTCACGTTTCGGGGAAGATCCGGATGAATTTCATCCGCATTCTTCCGGGAGATCGCGTGTTGGTCGAACTCTCACCGTACGATTTAACGCACGGCCGCATTACCTACCGCTACAAATAGTGCGCGCGGCGCATCACAGAACGAGGAACCGTCCATGAAAGTCCGTCCGTCAGTCAAAAAAATCTGCGACAAATGCAAAGTGATCCGCCGCCACGGCAAAGTGCGGATTATTTGCGATGTCAACGCAAAACACAAACAGGTACAGGGGTAATCCATGGCTCGTATTTCCGGTATCGATCTGCCGCGCGAAAAGCGTATCGAGATCGCACTCACGTACATCTACGGAATCGGCGCGACGACGGCTGCGAAGCTGCTCGAACGCGCGGGTATCGATCCGAATCGCCGAGTGAAAGAGCTCAGCGAAGAAGACGAGAAGCGTCTACGCGAAGCGATCGACGGGCTCGCGCTTCGTCTCGAGGGCGATCTTCGCCGAGAAGTACAGGGCAACATCAAGCGTCTGATGGATATCGGTTGCTACCGCGGCTTGCGCCACCGGCGCGGGCTTCCGGTTCGCGGCCAGCGCACGAAGACCAACGCGCGCACGCGCAAGGGTCCCAAGCGTACCGTCGCCGGTAAGAAGAAGACCGTTAAGAAATAGCGCGGTAGATTCGGTGACGATCGACGGGATCAACGTCGCAATCGCCGCCGGAGGACGCGTCGGCGGAGCCTTCGCCGCCGAGACCGGAACGGATATCAAAGCGCTCGCCCCGATCGGGGTGAGCACGATCCTCGAACGAACGATCGCCGCCGCCGTCGATATAGGCGCGCGGCGTATCGTCGTTCTCGGCGGAGCGGAGGTTGCGGCGCGCTGCGACGAGCGCGTCGAATGCGTGCTTCCCGATCGAGGCGAGGGGGCGGCGAATATCCTCGCATGCATTCGAGCGTTCCACGAGGACGCGCGAGGCTCGGCGACGCTCGTGCTCGCGGGGGATCTGCCGTTTCTCGACGGCGCCGCATTACGCCGGTACTTGGAGGCCGTCCCCGATGAGACGGTCGCTCTCGGGCTCTGCACCGGCGCGCAATACGAGCGACGCTTTCCGGGTGCGCCGCCGAACGGCGTGTTGCTCGCCGGAGAACGGACGATCAATGCGAGCGCGCTGGTCCTCCCGCACGATGCGATCGACGCCGTAGCTCGGGAGAGCGCGGCATTTTTTAATGCTCGGAAAGTACCGTGGCGCATGGCGATGCGCGCGGGGCTCGGCATTTTACTCGCGCACGTTGCGGGGCGTCTGACGATCGACCGCATCGAGCGACGCGCTTCGCGCGTGCTCGGCGCGAAGGTCGCTGCGGTGCGATATTGTGCGCCCGAACTCTGCTTCGACGTCGATTCGCTCGACGAGTATCGGTATGCGCGCGCCTCTCTCTGAATCGGCACGCCTCGCATTTTTTTGGTTCGGCATCCAGGCCGTTTGGGGCGCGATTCTCGGCGTGCTGTTGCAGGTCCGGCTCGTGGCGATCTTCGGGGAGGCCGCCGCCGGGCGATATGCATTTTTTGCAGCGGCTGGCGCCGCCGCCGCAATTCTCGCGCAACTCGTGTCGGCGGCACTCTCCGATCGCGCCGCCTCCGCCGGCCGGACGCGGGCGCCGCTCTACGTCGTCGGCGTCGCGCTCGCCGTTGCGGCGATCGTCGCTTTTCTGCTCGGCGACTCTGCGGCGTCGCTGTTCGTCGCCTATCTCGGGCTTCAGATCGGTATGAACGTGGCGATCGCTCCCTACCAAGCGGCGGTCCCCGAGTATCTCGGACGCGAGGCGCATCGCTCCGGGAGTGCGTGGTTGGCGGCGATGCAGAGTTTGGGAAATGCCGTCGGCGCGGTGATCGCGGCGACGGCCGGAGCGGCGCTGACCGCAGCGCTCTTACCGTTCTTGCTGTTGGGGTCGCTCGCCGTCGCATTTCGTTCGATCGCTCGCGTCGTCGAACTGCACCTTCCCCATAGCGACGAACCCACGAAAATCACGCGCGCGCACGTTCATCTCTTTGGATCGCGTGCGATGATCTTTCTCGCGTTCTACACGATGTTGGGGTATCTCTATTTTTGGGTCCTTGGCTCGGGGCTCGGTACTCTCGCCGAACCGCGAACGATCGCCGGCGGGGCGATCGTCGCGTTCACGCTCGCCGGCGTCGCGGGAGCTTCGATTGCAGCGCGCGCGGGGCGAGGGTTCGATCTACGCGCTTGTGCGATTGTCGGTGTCGTGGCCTTTGCGCTCGCGACGGTACTCTTCGCATCGTCGCGCGGAATCGTCGTTCTATCGCTCGCGAGTATCGTCGGAGGGATCGGGTGGGGTGCGTTTTTGAGCGCCGATTGGGCGCTAGGCGCTCGCTACGTCCTGCCGAGCGCTCGGGCGCTCGGATTCGCATTTTGGAACCTGGCGGTCGTTCTTCCGCAATTCTTCGCTCCTTCACTCGTCGGTTCGCTCGCGACGATCCTGGGGGCGCGCGGTCCCCAGGCGACGAGTCGCCTCGCCTTCGGTATTGCATTCTTCGAGCTCATCGTGGGTATGCTGTGGCTGGCGCGTTTACCGCGGGTCGACGAAACGATGGAACTTCGCGGAGTCGGTCGGCGTTAAGCGCCTGGTGGGCTGGGCCCATCGTCCTATACTTCAATCTGGAGGAAAATGTGAAACGACTCAGCACCGGAGTTCTCGCCGCGCTCATCGTAGCGCTCAGCGGACTCAATGCCGTCGCGGCATCCTCGAAGACGCAAGCACCGGGTAACAGCGGACACAAGGTCATTGCGGATTCGATGGCGGGTATGCCGTCGGCGAATTTCGGAACGCCCCCCACGGGATCGATTCCGATTCTCTTCAACGACCATCACGTCTATACCAAGCCCGACCTGATGAAAAAGGGTCGCGTGCTCGCGGCAATCGTACGCGGTGGTACTATCCTCGTTCCCCTTCGTTCGATGTTCGAACAAATGGGTGCGACGGTTTCGTATAACGCCGCAACCAAATCGATCACCGTGAGCAAACCGGGTGCCGAGATCAAATTGACCGTCGGTAGCCGCGTTGCGATGATCAACGGAGAAGAGCGCAGTCTCGACGTTCCGCCGATGCTCTATAAGGGCAGCGTCGTCGTCCCGATCCGCGTGATCTCCGAAAGCATGGGTGCCTACGTTCAGTGGGTTCCCGAACAGAAAGTCGTCGTCGTTCGTTACGTGGTACCGACGCCGGCCCCGACCGAAGCTCCGGCAACGCCGGCTCCTGTCGAGACGCCGATGCCGACCCCGCCGCCGACCCCGACGCCCGCTCCCGTCGTTCACCAAGCAACGCAGGAGCACTTCATCGCCGGTGATTACATCGCATCGCCGAAAGTCTATAACGAGTTTAGCCCCGGCAATTCGTCGAAGGGCGGCTCCTACGATTTCCGCGGCGCATACGAATTCAGTGCATTCAATCTGCCCTGGATGATCGAAGGCGATTTCCGTAGCTATCAGTATCCGCATAATTGCACCTCGGCAAATCCGGCGCCGGCCGGCGATCAGTGTAACGTCACGACGATCGGCAACACGGGTCAGACCTACGTTCCGGCCTTTACGGCGCGCGACCGCGATGCGGAAGTACGCCTCGGCCTGAAGGTCGCCGACCCGCGCATCTACATCGGCGTCGGTTACCTCTATCGCACGACCAACTACGGCTACCCGGCGCAGAAAGGCTTCGGATTCGGCGCAGAAAAACTGCCCGACCTCAACCGGGGCTTCTCGCTCTACGGCAGCGCGTGGTACTACCCGAACCTGAAGGGCAACTTCACCGATCCGGGCACCGGCCTCGGCTATACCTTGGGATATAATGTCCTGAAGTATCAAATCGGTGCGGCGATCACCATCCCGAAGAGCCCGATCTTCATCGATCTCGGCTTCGTCGGCGACAGCGGTCGTAACAAGACCAACGCACCGGGGGGCTTCACGCACAACGGTCCGTACATCGGCCTCGGTCTTTCGTTCTAACCGAGCGAAAACAGGGTCGCATCCAACCGCGTCTCTCCGAGCACCACGCTCGGGGAGGCGCTTCATTTTTGGCCCGCCTCGCGATCCGCAGGGGCGGGCATTGGGCGCGCTGAAGGCCCGCCGAACACGGTCGCTCTCAAGGAGATGGGTTCGATGCTTCGTTCTCTCGCGTTCGGCGTATGTACCGCTCTCGTGGGGCTCCTCCCGGCGGTTGCCTCCGCTTCATCGCCGACGATCCTGTTCGACGATCGTCACGTCGCTTCGGCGCCGACCGTCATCGTGGACGGCCGCGTACTTTCCGGGCTCGTGCGTGGCAAGCGTCTGTTGGTGCCACTTCGCTCGATGTTTCAAGCGATGGGAGCGAGCGTCCGATACGACGCGCGTAGCAAGCGCATCGAAGTTCGCAAACCCGGAGCCTCGATCGAACTCTGGGTCGGCAAGCGCGTCGCTCGCATCGACGGACGAGAGCGTCGCTTGCATTCGCCGCCGATTCTCCAAGGGGGGCGCGTTCTCGTACCGATTCGCGTCCTCTCGGAGGCGATGGGCGCCTACGTGCAGTGGCTGCCGACGCGTCGGATCGCCGTCGTTCGCTACGTCGTCGCGACGCCGCTGCCGTCGCCCGCCGCGAGCCCCGCACCGGTCTCCGCGCCGACGCCCCTTCCTGCGGTGAGTTCCACGCCGTTCCCGCTTCCGGCCGCAACCCCGCAACCGGAGTCGTATCTCATCCTCGATTACTTCCTCAAGCCCAAGATCTATAACGAATTCAGTCCCGGCAATACGGCGAACGCGAACCTGTGGAGTTTCCGTACCGGAGAAGAGTTTCACGCCTTTCGGCTCGACTTCGCGCTCGACGAAACGATCGATACGTGGATCTATCCCCATAATTGTAACGGAGCCGGCGATCCCCAATGTATGGTAACGACGATCGGCGGCAACGGTGCGGCGTACGTGCCCGCATTTCAAGCCCTCGATCGCACGAGCGAAACGCACCTCGGCCTGAAGATCGCCGAACCTCGCATCTATCTCGCTGCAGGTTATATGGTGCGGACGACGCGATACGGATACCCGCCGATGCTGGGGCTCGGCTACGGGCTTATGAAGTTGCCCGACCTCGACCGACCGTTCTCGTTCTACGCCTCACTTTTTTATTACCCGCGCGTGAAGGGGGGCGATGCGCTCTACGATCTCGGCTATCACGTGACGAGTTATCGCGCCGGCTTCACCTACGCGCTTGCAAAATCACCGCTCTTCATCGACGGCGGCGTCGTTGGCGATAGTGGCTCGAATGCATTTAACGCACCCTCCGGATTCACGCATAACGGCGCGTTTCTCGGGATCGGAGTGAAAATCTAACGAAGCGCTCGCACCGAACCGCTCACGTAACGTTGGGGATGCCGAGCGCTTCGGCGGGACGGTAACGCCGAAAGCCTTTGGCGCCGTCGACGAGTCCCTGTCGATAGGCCTCGTCGATCGGCCGCTGCTCGTCGAATCCCGCGATATCGACGGGAAGCGTTTGCTCGGGACGAATGGAAGCCATCGTGACGTCGAGGATGTAGCGAAAAATACGCTCGTTACTGTTTCGGCGTTCTCGTTTTGGCATCGAGCGATAAGCTTGCTTTCCGAGCGATTCAAAAAATGCATTGCGGAGATCGACGTCGAGAATTCGGTTTTGCATCGTTTCGATAACGCCGAGCCCGACATCGACCGCCGATTTTGCCATGAACGGCTCGCTGCGATCCGGGTCGACAAAGACGATGTCGACGCTCTTGGCGACGGCGCGCGCCGCCGCAAGCGGTACGTTGGAGATCACACCGCCGTCGATGAACCGATCGACCCCCGGTGCGTCGGCGCGCGGCAATGCGACGGGATCGAAGACGACCGGGAGCGCCGCCGAAGCGAAGAGCGCGCGCACGGTTATATCGGGATCGAGCGGGCGCACCGAGATCGGCGAGCCCATCGCCACCCTGAGGCGCGCGAGCGTCTCCGCGCGTTCCTCGGCGTCGGCGGAGCGAGCGAGGCGATAGAAGAGTTCGCCGCGCCGATAGGTGAGGTTGGTCGCGAGCGCGGCATAGGAGATGAGGACCGGGCTCTCCGGATCGATGTGGCGCGCGAGCCATCGTTCCACGACGCTGCCATCGGCGATCCCGGTCACGTCGGTAGCGAGACCGATCCCCAGACGTAGCGCCTCGATGAAGCGATTGAGCACTCCGGCGGTCACCTCGGGGATCTTTGCGAAGCGAGGCTTCGGGCGAATGACCCGAGCCTTGGCAATGCTCCCCCAGAGCGCTGCGAGCTCGCTATAGCGACCGGTGGCAACGAACCAGGCGTTGATCGCGCCGATCGAGCTGCCGAAGACCGCACGGTAGGGTGGGAGCGGCTCGCCGTCGCCGATGCTGGCGGCGCGCCGCAGGGCCTCGATCACGCCGGCCTCGTAGGCTCCGCGGGCCCCGCCGCCGCTGAGGACGAGCGCCGCCGGGGCGCGAGCGTCGTCTTCGTCGGGGAGCGTGGCCCCACTCGCAGGGGCCGCGATGGCGCCCCCCAGTCCGAGCATGCTGGAAAGAAAGGCGGTTCGTCGCATGGGGCGCAGCCTTCGGGGCATGGAATCGCTTGACCTAGAGGCCGCTCTCCGGTAAACTCTTTCTTCGGCGCCGTCCACTCTAGCGGCGCACGCGGCATCGCTCCGCGAGCCTCCCTGAGGCCGCTCGAGCACGGACGCAATCGCCGAGCGTCCGGAGAGAGATCGGCCCTGCCGGTCGAGGCGACGACACCCCGGCGTTCGGGGAAAGATAAAGTAGAAGCGGAGCTTTCGTTTGGCTGCCAAGAAACAAACCAAACCGCGTAAAAAACGTGAGGTTAAGAACGTCCATTCGGGCGTCGCTCACGTCCATGCGTCGTTCAACAACACGATCGTAACGATCGCCGACGGGCACGGAAACGTGATCTCGTGGGCATCGGCGGGAAATCTCGGGTTCAAGGGTTCGAAGAAATCGACGCCGTTCGCAGCGCAGATGGCTGCCGAAGCGGCCGCGCGTAAAGCGATCGAACACGGGATGAAGAGCACCGAAGTGTTGGTAAAGGGCCCCGGATCGGGGCGCGAAGCGGCGATCCGTTCGCTGCAGGCCGCCGGACTGGAAGTGACGCTCATTAAAGATGTAACCCCCATCCCGCACAACGGCTGCCGTCCTCCAAAACGGCGCCGCGTGTAACGGAGTAAGAAGAGAGCAATGTCGCGTTACAATGGCCCCGTTTGCCGCCTCTGCCGCCGCGAAACCGCGTCGAGCAAGACCGGCGAAAAGATCAAATTATTCCTGAAAGGCGATCGCTGCCTCACGCGCAAGTGCGCCGTGGAGCGCCGCGGCACCGCGCCCGGTCAGAAGACCACCGGCGGCAAGATGCGTACGAAGGTCTCCGAGTACGGCCGTCAGCTGCGCGAGAAGCAGAAGATGCGTCGCTATTACGGCGTTCACGAAACGCAGTTCGAGAACTACTTCCGCGAGGCGGCACGCGTTCCCGGACAGACCGGCAAAACGTTCTTGCAGCTGCTGGAACGTCGCCTCGATAACGTCGTCTATCGCCTCAATCTGGCGATGAGTCGCTCGCAGGCGCGCCAGCTCGTCACCCATCGTCATTTCCGCGTCAACGGCAAAGTCGTGAACGTTCCCTCGTTCATCGTCCGCCCCGGCGATGTGGTCACCATCGGCGAGCGGAGCCTGAAGTCGCTGGTGTTCGAAGCGAATCTCGAAGTTGCGAGAAACCGCCGTCCGCCCGATTGGCTGGAATGGAACGAGAGCGAGAACACCGCAAAGGTGCTTCAAATTCCCAGCCGCGAGCATATCGACACCCCCGTCGACGAACAACTGATCGTCGAGTTCTACTCGCGCTAACGAAGCGCACACCCTACCCAACCGCCGCTAGGCGTCCGATCGCCGCGCTCGTCGAAGAGCGCGGCGGATAACGTAAGCGGTACAAAGGAACCACGAAAAAAACATGAATTCCCTCGATGTCGCGCAAGGCGCAACCATCCTCATCCGCGAGAAGCGCGGGAACTTTGCGAAGATCGTCGTCGAACCGCTCGAACGCGGCTTCGGCGTCACGCTCGGTAATTCGCTGCGTCGCCTGCTCTTGAGCTCGATCCCCGGCGCGGCCGTGACCTACATGAAGATCGACGGCGTCCTCCACGAGTTCTCGACGATTCCCGGAATGGTGGAAGACACCATCGCGCTGATGCTCAACCTCAAAGGTCTGCCGATCAAGCTGAACGCCGACGAGCCCAAAGTGCTCACTATCGACGTTAAGGGCGCGCGCGAAGTGACCGCCGCCGATATCTCGGTCGACGCCGACGTTGAAATTCTCGACCCCTCCTACCATCTGGCGACGCTGACCTCAAACGACGCGCAGCTTTCGATGGAACTGGGCATCGAAAAGGGTCGCGGATACGTGACCGCCGACAAGCAGCGCAATATCGAGCACATGATCGGCCTGATCCCGCTCGACTCGATCTTCTCGCCGGTCCATAAGGTGAATTTTACCGTCGACGATACGCGCGTCGGACAGAGCGTCGATTACGATCGTCTCACGCTGGAGATCGAAACGAACGGCTCGATCACACCCGAAGACGCGTTGATCGCCGCCGCGCGCATCCTGCACGAGCGCCTCGAACTCTTCACGAACTTCTTGGCGAACAGCGAGCCGATGGAACTCGCCCCGGCGAACGAGTGGGACGTTCCCGTCGATACGCTCAATCTTTCGGTTCGTTCCTCGAATTGCATCAAACGCGCCGGAATTACGCGCGTCTCCGAACTGCTCGATCTTACCGAAGCCGAGATCATGAAGATGCGCAGCTTCGGCCAGAAATCCCTCGACGAAATCAAGAGCGTGCTTGCAGAGCGCGGGCTCTCCCTTCGCGTCAGCTAAATAGGAAGCGATCATGCCACATCAGCTAAAATACAAGCGCCTCTCACGCACCGACGGCCACCGGAAGGCGTTGCTTCGTAACCTCGCGACCTCGTTCTTCAAGCACGAGAAGATCGAAACGACCTCCACGAAGGCGAAGGAGATCGTTCGCGTTGCCGAACGGCTCATCAGTACGGCGATGCCCGGCGATCTCGCCGCGCGCCGTCGGATTGCGGAGTTCCTCACCGAGCCCGCGGTCGTGAAGAAGTTGGTCGAGCAGATCGCGCCGGCATTGAAGGGACGTTCGGGCGGCTTCACGCGCATCACCAAGAGCCGGGTACGCCCGGGCGATGCGGCGGAACTTTCGATCGTCGAGCTCGTTAAATAGCGTTCGCGCCACGCGTGATGCGATCCATCGAAGCGACGCCTCGGGCAACCCGAGGCGTCGCTTGCGTGTCGGGATAGAGCGATGAACGAAGAAGCCGCCCGCCGTCTGCGCCGCCTGATCGCCGGAAGTCCGCTCGATCGTGCCGAGTCGGCCGCTTTCATCGGCGAGGTGATGGACGGTGCGATCGACGAGATTGCGGCGGCGGGTGCGTTGGTCGCACTCGCGATGCGCGGCGAGAGCGTCGATGAGATCGTCGGCGCCGCCGAAGCGATGCGAGCGCGCATGGTCGAACTGCCGCACCCGGCGGAGGATCTCGTCGATATCGTCGGTACCGGCGGCGACGGCGCTGGCACCATCAATCTCTCGACGATGGCGGCGCTCGTACTCGCCGCCGCGGGAATTCCGGTCGCGAAACACGGGAACCGAGCCGCCTCGAGTGCGTGCGGGAGTGCCGACGTTTTGGAAGCCTGCGGTTATCGTCTCGATCTCTCTCCGGAGCGTTCGGCGGAGCTCTTGCGGGATACGGGGTTCGCATTTTTATTCGCGCCGCGCTATCACCCCGCGATGCGCAACGTCGCCAACGTGCGCCGCACGCTCGGCGTTCGCACGATATTTAACGTCCTCGGACCGCTCTGCAATCCCGCGCGCGCCGCACAGGCGCTCGTCGGCGTCGCGCGCGACGATCTCGTCGAACCGATCGGCGAAGTGATGCGCAGCTTGGGCGTGCGTGCGGGCGGCGTGCTCTGTGGCGAGGGTGGCGTCGATGAAGCGGTCGGCGAGGGCGTCACCCATCTCTATCGCTTCGACGAACGTCAGGTGCGCCACGAACGGATCGACGCCGCGGAATTCGGCATCGCGGTGCCGCTCGGCGATCTCGTGGAACGGAGCGTCGAGGATGCGGCGCGCGCTTTTCGCGAGATACTCGGCGGTCGCTCGTCGCGGCGCGCGGAAGTCGTCGCCCTCAATGCAGCGATCGCGATGGTGACGATCGGCCGAGCGACGAAGCTGGAAGATGCGCTCGCGCGTTCGCGCGAGATTCTCGCATCGGGTGCGGCGCTCGCACTTTTCGAACGTGCGGCGGATGCGAGCCGTGCCTGATATTCTCGTCCGAATCTTCGAACGCAAGGCGCAACGTCGGCAGGACGACGAACGGCGCATTCCCTACGACGAAATCGCCCGTCGTGCCGCGGCGCGCGTCGGCGAACGGCGCGAGTTTCTCGCCGCGCTGGAGCGCGCACCCGGCATCGCGGTGATCGCCGAGATCAAGCGCGCCTCACCATCGGCGGGAATCATCGCCGATGCGTTCGATCCGGTCGCCGTCGCGCGCCGCTACGGCGAAGCGAAGGTCGATGCGATCAGCGTGCTGACGGAAGAGGAGCATTTTCTCGGCGAGCTCGCCTATCTCGATCTCGTGCGAGCGGTGAGTACCGCGCCGTTGCTGCGCAAAGATTTTATCGCGACACCCTACGAGGTCGCCGCCTCGGCGGCGGCGGGTGCCGACGCGGTGCTCCTGATCGTCGCCGCGCTCGACGACGACGCCATTCGGGCATGCATGCGGGAAGCGGCGCGGTACGAGCTCGCCGCATTGGTGGAGATCCACGACGAACGCGAGCTGGAGCGCGCGCTCGCGCTCGGCGCGCGGATCGTCGGCGTCAATAACCGCAACTTGCGCACGCTCGCCGTCGATCTCGCGGTCGGCGAAGCGCTCTTGCCGCGCATCCCGCGCGGGGTCTTTCCTATCGGCGAAAGCGGAATGCGCGACGAACGCGACGTCGCGCGGCTCGCGCGCGCCGGCGCGCGGGGCGTGCTGATCGGTGAGGCGTTGATGCGCGATGCCGCGCCGGAGAAGAAGATCGCCGCACTTCGTCGCCTCGCGCTCGCACGGCCATGAGAACGCGTGTAAAATTCTGCGGGGTGACCACCCCGGCGGAGGCCGAGCTCGCGGTCGCTTGCGGGGCCGATGCGGTGGGATGCATCCTCGCTCCCTCGCCGCGTCGCATTGCCCTGCGCGATGCGGTGGCGATCGCGGCGACGTTGCCGCCGTTCGTCACGCCGGTCTTCGTCATGGTCGATCCCGGGGAACGAACGTTAGTCGAGGTGAGTGCCGCGTGCCCGGCCGCGATGCTGCAATGCGCCGGCGATGAAGATCCCGAGTTGCTCGCGCCGTACGGTGCGCGCATTCTCAAAGTCGTGCACGTCGGCGCGGAGAGCGATGCCGCCGCGATCGAGGCGGCCTGCAACCGCTACCAACGTGCGAACGTTGTGCTCGATACGCAGGCTGGCGCCCTCCGGGGAGGGAGCGGCGCTCGCTTTCCCTGGGAGCGCGCGCGCGATATCGTGCTCCGTCGCCCGACGATCGTTGCGGGTGGCTTGACCCCCGAGAATGTCGGCGACGCGATACGCACCCTCCGGCCGTACGGCGTCGACGTACGGAGCGGAATCGAACGGAACGGACGAAAGGACGAAGGGCTCATGCGAGCATTTCAAGCGGCGGTGAACGATGCCGATCGAACCTAACGCACGCGGATATTTCGGTGCCTTCGGAGGGCGTTTCGTTCCCGAAGTGCTCGTCGCCGCGCTCGAAGAGTTGGAAGCGGCGATGCGAGGCGCGTTCGCCGATGAGGGATTCTGGGCGGAGTACCGCGAGGTGTTGCGCGATTTCGTCGGGCGTCCCTCGGCGCTCTATCCGGCGCTGCGCTTTCTCGGCGCGGATGCCTCGGTTCCCTTGCTGTTCAAGCGCGAAGACACCAACCATACCGGCGCGCATAAAATCAACAATACGGTCGGGCAAGCGTTGCTCGCGAGACGTATGGGAAAGCGTCGCCTGATCGCCGAGACCGGTGCGGGGCAGCACGGCGTCGCCACCGCGACCGTCGGGGCGAAATTCGGCCTGCCGGTCGACGTGTATATGGGCGAGCTCGATGTCGAGCGCCAAGCGCTCAACGTCTATATCATGCAGCTGCTCGGCGCGACGGTCCACCCGGTCTCGGGAGGAACGAAGACGCTCAAAGATGCGACGAACGAAGCCTTCCGCGTGTGGGCGGCGCAGGTCGAAGAGAGTTTCTACGTGATCGGCAGCGTCGTCGGCGCACACCCCTATCCGTATATGGTGCGCGAATTTCAAAAAGTGATCGGAGAAGAGACGCGCGCGCAATGTTTGGAGCGCTACGGGCGGCTCCCGAGCGACGTAATCGCCTGCGTCGGCGGCGGGAGTAATGCGATGGGCATTTTCTCGGCATTCGTCGACGACCCCGAGGTTCGGCTCTGGGGTGTCGAAGCCGCCGGCGAAGGCGTTGCGAGCGGAAGGACCGCGGCGGCGCTCGGCGCGGGAAGCGTCGGCGTGCTTCACGGATCGCGCTCCTATCTTTTGCAGAGCGAGCGCGGACAGGTGATCGAGACGCATTCGATCAGCGCCGGGCTCGATTATCCCGGCGTCGGACCGGAACACGCGTTCCTCAAGGACTCCGGGCGCGCGACCTACGTCCCGATTACCGACGATGAAGCGCTCGCGGCATTTTACGATTGCGCGAAGAGCGAGGGCATCGTGCCCGCGCTCGAGAGCGCGCACGCGCTCGCATTTGCAAAAAAACTCGCGGCACAACGAACGTCCGACGCGCTGGTCGTCGTCAATCTCAGCGGGCGCGGCGACAAAGACATCGCACAGGTGCGCGCCCTTCGCGAGCGTGCCGAGGTGCGTTCGTGAGACTCGTCGATGCCTTCGCCGCTCGATCGAAACGACGACCGGCCTTCGTTCCCTACGTGATGGCCGGCGATCCGGATCTTGCGACCACCGAGGCGGTCGTGCGCGCGTTGGCGCGCAACGGAGCGACCGCGATCGAACTCGGCATTCCCTACGGCGATCCGCTCGCCGACGGCCCGACGATCGCTGCCGCCGGTGCGCGCGCGCTCGCATCGGGAATCACGATCGAGGACGTTCTCGGCTCGGTCGCGCGACTCGCGCCGGAGATCCCGTCGAGCATCGTGCTCTTTACCTATTTCAATCCGCTCGATCGCTACGGCCTCGAACGTTTCGCGCGCGACGCGGCTCGGGCGGGAGCGGCGGGGGCGATCGTTCCCGATATCGCGCTGGAGGAGAGCGAAGAACTGCGCGCGATCTTCGCGCTCCACTGCATCGACGTGCCCATGCTCGTCGCGCCCTCAACGCCGCCGGAGCGTGCGGTAAAAATTGCCGCTGCATCGAGTGGTTTTCTCTACATCGTTTCGCGACTCGGGGTGACCGGCGCGGCGAGCGAACCGGATTTCGCGCCGATGCGCCGTCAAGTCGCAGCGCTGCGCGCGGCGACCGATCTCCCGCTAGCGCTCGGTTTCGGGGTGAGCCGCCCCGAGCACGTGCGAGCGGTCGCCGATGATGTCGACGCCGTCATCGTCGGAAGTGCGTTGATCGATGCGCTTGCGGGGACGAGCGGCGATGACGCGGTCGCGGCGACGGAACGTTTCGTCTCGGGGCTCTTCGCGTAGGGTCGATGGGGACGCTGGAGAGCGAGCGGCTCCTGTTACGTCCGTGGCGCGACGAGGATATCGAGGCGTGGGTCGCACTCTGCGCCGACGCTCGAGTGATGGAGTTCTTTCCGGCGACGGTCGAGGGCGCCGAATCCGAACGCACGGCGAACCGCTTGCGATTGTTGCACGAGCGGGATGGGTACGGTTGGTGGGTCGTTCGAACGCGGGAGGACCCGGCATTCATCGGTGCGATCGCGCTCCAGCGGGTGCCGTTTGAAGCGGCGTTTACTCCGGCGTTCGAAATCGGTTGGCGTTTTTTCCCCTCCGCATGGGGGAAGGGCTACGCGACCGAGGGTGCGCGAGCCGCGTTGACCTTCGCCTTCGATCGGCTCGAACTCGAAGAAGTTGTGGCAATGACGGCGACCTTCAACCATCGTTCGCGCCGGGTTATGGAACGACTCGGTATGACGCACGACGCGCGCGACGATTTCGAGAACCCACGCGTCGAGATCGGGCATCGCTTGCGACCGCACGTGCTCTACCGCGTAAAACGCGGCGCCGGACGAACTTCCTCGGAGGCTCCCTAGCGGTTAAGTGGCAGGGCTCTCGGCGCGGACTAGGTACTCTGTAGGGGTATGCTTTCCGCATTCTGCGGATCTATCACCCGATGACAAGGAGCCGCTCCGTGAGCACCACCCTCGAACGAATCGCCCCGTTTACCAACGAACCCGTCAAGAAATTTGTCGATCCCCAGGAGGTCGCGGAGATGCAGTCCGCGCTCGCGCGCGTCAAAGCGCGCTTCGGGGAGCGCTACCCGCTGGTGATCGGCGGTCGCCGCATCGAGACCGAGAAGCGGATCCTCTCCCGGAATCCCGCGCGCAAGAGCGAGATCGTCGGCTCGGTGAGCTCGGCCTCGGCGGCCCAGGCAAGCGAAGCGATCGAGATTGCGGCGGCGACCTTTGAGAGCTGGAAACGCGTGAGCTTCGAGCGTCGCGCCGAGGTGCTCTTCCGCGCCGCCGCTCTGATGCGCGAGCGTCGCTACGAGTACGATGCCCTGCTGGTCTATGAAGTTGGCAAGAACTGGGCGGAGGCCGAGGGCGAGACGACCGAGGCGATCGACTTCTTGGAATATTACGCCCGAGAGGCGCTGCGCTACGGGGGCGAGCAGCCGGTCGTTCCCTTCCCGGGCGAAAAGAACGAGCTGCGCTACATCCCGTTGGGCGTCGGAGCGGTGATCCCACCCTGGAACTTCGCGCTCGCGATCCTGGTCGGGATGACCTCGGCGGCGCTCGTCACCGGAAACACCGTCGTGCTCAAGCCTTCCTCGGACTCGCCGGTGATCGCCGCGCGCGTCGTCGATCTCTTTGAGGAGGCGGGGCTGCCGGCGGGGGCGCTCAATTTCATCCCCGGCTCCGGTTCGGAGATCGGCGACCTGATCGTGGGGCATGCGAAGACCCGCTTCATCTCGTTTACCGGCTCCAAAGAAGTCGGTCTCCACATCAACGAGCTCGCCGCGAAGGCCGCTCCGGGGCAGAAGTGGATCAAACGCGTCGTCGCCGAGATGGGCGGAAAAGATTCGATCGTCGTTGCTTCGGATGCCGATCTCGACGCGGCGGTCGAGGGGGTCGCAATCTCCGCATTCGGCTTCACCGGGCAGAAGTGTTCGGCGTGCTCGCGCGCGATCGTCGAGGCCTCGGTCTACGATGCCTTCGTCGAGCGGCTCAAGGCGCGCGTCGCGAAGATCACCGTCGGCGACCCGGCGCTCCAGGGGACCGGGATGGGCCCGGTCGTCAGCGAGAGCGCCTTCAAATCGATCTCGAAGTACATCGAGATCGGCAAGGGCGAGGGGCGCCTGCTCTGCGGCGGCGCTCCGATCGGCGATGAGGGCTACTTCCTCGAGCCGACCGTGATCGTCGACGTCGCTCCCGAGGCGCGGATCTCGTGCGAAGAGATCTTCGGCCCGGTGCTCTCGGTGCACAAAGCCCGGGATTTCGAACACGCCCTGGAAATCGCGAACAACACGGAGTTCGGCCTGACCGGCTCGCTCTATACCACCGACCGTGCAAAGATGGAGCGCGCTCGCGAAGATTTCTTCGTGGGGAACCTCTACTTCAATCGCAAGAGCACCGGCGCGCTCGTCGGCGTCCACCCGTTCGGCGGCTTCAACATGTCGGGAACCGATAGCAAGGCCGGCGGCCGCGATTACCTGCTGCTCTTCCTCCAGGCGAAGTCGATCAGCGAAAAGCTCGGCTAGCCGGTCATGGCGCGGTTGCAACTCCTGCCGAGGGCGGATCGACGGATCCGCCTCGGCCATTCTTGGGTCTTCTCGAACGAGGTCGACGTCGCGGCGACGCCGCTGATCGCCCTCGCTCCCGGCAGCCTCGCCCGTATCGAGGACGCTCGCGGTCATCCCGTCGGCCTCGCCTACGTGAACCCTCGAGCGCTGATCTGCGCTCGCCTCCTCACGCGCGACGTGCGCGCAGAGATCGACGCCGACTGGTTCGAGCGCCGTATCACCCGTGCGCTCCGACTCCGCGAGCGCCACTATCCCGCGCCGTTCTATCGCTTGATCTACGGCGAATCCGATGGGCTCCCGGGCTTCGTGGTCGACCGTTTCGGCGAGCGTCTGGTAGTGCAGCTCAATACCGCCGGCGCGATCGCGCTGCGCGAGCCGTTTTTTGCCGCCGTGCAGCGCGTTCTTTCACCGGTCGGAATCCTGGTGCGGAATGCGGGCTCGACGCGAGAGCTGGAGGGGACGCCGGTGCTCGACGAGCGGATCGGCGATCTCCCCGCGGAGATCGAGATCCTCGAGGGGGAGATGCGGCTGCTCGCGCCGCTCCTCGAAGGGCAGAAGACCGGGTATTTCTTCGACCAGGCGGAGAATCGAGCGCGCCTCGCGCGCTACGTTCGCCCGGGCGACCGTGCGGTCGACGTCTTTAGCTATGTGGGCTCGTGGGGGGTCGCCGCCGGGCTCGCCGGTGCGTCGCAGACGATCTGCATCGACTCCTCGGAGCGGGCGATCGCCTTCGCGCGGCGCAACGGCGAGCGCAACGGCGTCCCAATCGAGGGGCGCTGCGGCGACGCACTCGTGGTGCTTGCCGGGCTCGCCTCGCAGGGCTTCCGAGCCGAGGTGGTGATCCTAGACCCGCCGGCGCTCGTCAAGCGCAAGCGCGATCTGGAGCCCGGCGCGGCGCGGTATGCGGCACTCGCTCGCGCCGCAATCTCCGTGCTCGCGGAGGGCGGCACCCTGATCTCCTGTTCCTGTTCGCACCATATGCCGGTCGACCGCCTCATGCGGATCGCCTACGATGCGGCGCGGGAGGCGGGGCGGCCGATGCAACTGCTCGGGCGTTTCGCGCATGGCGTCGACCACCCGATCCACCCCGCGATGCCGGAGAGCGAATACCTCAAGGCACTCGTCCTCCGACTTTAGGCGGGCGTTCGCGCGCGCCAAAAAAACATTCTCCAAACGCTTGACAGAGCTGGCCGCTATGGATAAGATATTGGCCGTTGACTCTGACGCCCCGCCGCAAGAAAGCGGTCGCAAGATCCGCAAAAAGGCGGTGTGGCGCGGGTTCGATCCTTGAAAACTGAACAGTACAGCAGTGCA
>JAJYRH010000024.1 GCA_021794205.1 bacterium | reverse complement strand
ACTTGAACGCGACGGACGGCACATCGCTCGCCGCCAACGACGCGACGACCAATCTCTTGCTGCGGGACTAAGCGGCTCAGCACGACAGGCCGCTCGCCGTCAAGACGGCCCTGAACGGACGCTTACGGCTTTAATAGGGCATTCGTCACGATGCAGATTCGATAGTCCCGATGCTTTCGGGCGTGGTGGTACTCCGTTGGCGTTAGCTCGGCGGAGGCTATCGACCCCGAGCAACCTTTCACCTCAATCTTGAGGCGCTCATTGTCCCGGACGGCCTCAAGGTCCCAGCCCTTGTTAGCCTTACTCACGTCGCTAATCTCATAGCCCCACCTGCGTTCGAAAGTGTTCCACACGGCTTCAACAGTTGCAAGCTCTATGTTCAATTCGACGCGCTCCTTCCGGCGCGGTGGTAAGCCGCTAGAACCGCCACAGCTTGATTTTAGCTGCGATCCGATTCGTCCGTCTCGTCAAGAAACTTTCGAGCCAAATCGCGTAAGTGCCGTTCGTTCCACATCGCGATGTCCTGCTCCAGAACTTCTCTCGTTTGTTCGAACGGTACTTTAGGATAGCCCCATGCGAAGTGAGCCGTAAGCTTGAGTGGGGCGATGCGATTGGCTACTGCTGCTTCGGCAGCACGAACGATCGTGTCATCGGTGGAGAAGAATCCTACGGGAACATGAGGAGAATTCTCGTCAATCACGAGGTAAACGATTGCCATCACCCAGCCTCCGGGACGCAATATTACCTCGACGGACCCGGGAACCGTTTGCTGTTTGAGGATGAGTCCGATCGAGAATAACTGTTCGTCACCGTCGCGCCTAAAGGCTCGGACTAGGTCCTTCTCGCTGAGCGAGTCCTCCGATGTTGCTAGTAAAACCCGCGTTACCCGAGGCGCCCATAGACGCGATAGATCTTTGATAAGCAATTCAAATGCCGAGGAACGGCCCCAATACGGTACACTGGGCCGTAACCAGTACACAAAATGTTCTGGTGTTTCGTCCCCGAACCCGGAAGAAGTTCTATCAACAAGAAGGTCGTGTACGTGTGGCGCGACATTCGACCCCACGAATGGGACGGTTACATTGCTGGCCGCTTGCTGCGAAAACTGTACGCAGTAGTTTGCCCAATCGCGAACTTGTGCTTCCGAATTCGTTAGGTCGGAGAACCATCCCGTGAGGGCGCCGCCATCAAATTCAGATACAAAGTCAAGAGCGTCGCGTCCATCAGTGAGGGCCCCAAAATGCTTCGAGCAGTGCTCTGCGACCAACGCAATCAGCTCGTCACGTGAGCCACGCAGCCCCCGCTCGTAGAGCTTACCAAAATCCACGCTACAATTAGCTTGCGATCCATATGCAAGAACGATTGGCAAAGAAAGCTCATAGGTGAAGGTACGACGTGCGCTAACTTCGTCGACACTGTACACATACGCGCGCTGCGCGCTCTTTGGGAGAGAAAAATACTCGGTCGCGATTTCTTTGAAATGCCGTTGAAAGGACTTGGCGGCCTCATCCGCTAGGCGAGCCGCCTTCTCACGGTCCCGAATCGGAAGTGGGATTAGACCGCGCGGCACCTTCGTGTCGTACCGAACTCGTTCCAAAGGTGTAGCCGTGACCCGCTCGAACGCGATGTTGCCTTCCCTTTGCTCAGCGGCCACGATTCGTGGATCGTCTTCGCTAGTTCCGCGGAAAGCTTCTCGACCTTGCGGCCCAAGCTGAACGTATTCACCGTCGAACTCGAGTAGCCCCAACTGCGTCAACTCCCCGAGAAGCACCATTGTTTCTCGATTCGAGAAGCCAAAGTAGCGTTGCAAAGTCGAGAGCTTAATATCTCCTGCGAGTCGTGTGAGCCGCAGTACGAACTCGGTGACCAATGGAACCGATGTGTCGAACGCGATCGTGGACTTGATGTGAAAGCGCCGAGCTGGGATCCCGACCGAAACGCGGTCGACTTCGATCTTTGCCGCGTGGAGATCAGGCTGTTGCACGTTGAGCTCCTCCGCTCGTGAACGATTGGCTCGCCGCCTTAAGACGAGCATTGAGAGCCGGCAGCGCTTTCATGTATGCAAGGACCTGCGCCAACGGATTATCTGCAGGCTGGCGGGCAACAAACGCAGAGGCGCCTACAAGAACGAGTCGTTCCATAGCGCGAGAGAGTGCAACGTTGATCCGCCGTAGATCCTGGACATGCCCCATGTCTCCGCGAGCGTTGTTTCTTACGAGCGACACGATCACTATGGGATTTTCTTTCCCCTGGTAGCTGTCTACGGTGTCAATCGTAACCCGCTTCTGAAAGCGAGCGCTCAAGCCGCTTGTCACGAGTTGTTGACTTAAGAGAGTCTTTTGCGCACCGTACATTGCGATGACACCGATTGGGACCTCTGGCGCGTCACGATCTTCGTCGTAGCAAGTCCAGAAGGCGTCGCTTTCGCTAATAACGCGCAACAGGCGGATGATCGTGAAGGCTTCGGCCTGATTGCTTCTACTAGGGCCGTCCGGAGTTTCGAGTGCCATAGCGCCCATGTCGGAAGTGTCTAGCCAGGTGATCTCATGGTCGAGTGGAGCGTTGAGGTGTTCGTAATACGGTGGCGGCTCAGGGCGCTTCGTTTCAAGTGGAGAGTCAGGATAGAAACACGATGAGACGAGCGCACCGATTGAAGGGGCCATTCGATACTGGGAGGTCAGGCTCAATCCCATAACCTTCCCATATTCCGAGCTAAAGGCTCTCTCAAAGTCGGTCTCGGCAACGGCGGGCGCACTGTCGCCGAACCGCGCGCGCAGCGCTTGGACGTGTTCTCGCTTTGCAAATGGCGGAAGCTGCTTGTGGTCTCCGACCAGGAGGATTCTTCTGCCTACCTGCATGCCGATGGCAAGCTCGCCTGCCGTGCATTTTGCGGCCTCGTCTATGACAACGAGATCAAATGGCGCTTCATCCACTCGTAACGTCCTGCGGCCTATACCGACGCATGTGCCGGAGACAACACTTCGGCTTCTGGCCAAAAATCGCTCGAGGCTTCTGCCCCCGGCGAGCGCGCTAATCCATTCTCGTGACAGGGCGTAGGTTCTCGAAAGCCGGCGAATAGCGTCTCGGTTCGTAATCGCGTGCCGATCGGAAATTGCTTGTTGAACCGCTTCCGCGACTTCCTCGAGTGGCATCGACGGGTCTAAGTTGTATGAGCGAACGAGGTCCCTATAAAGATCAGCAGCCGAATCCCGCACGTCTTGGGGAGGCGCGTCCTCTTCGCCATCTTGGCCGATGGGGCGCAGCGCGATGCTGAGGACGCGAACCCGCTCAAGCGCCTCAAATAGCTCGTCGAGGAAGGCGGTCGGCAGACCCAGTTCGGTTCCGATCGCGCTGATGCGATCTTTTTTTTCCGATATGAACATCTCGCGGTAATGATCTTGCGCCGATTCGCTGTGGAACGGAACCAATGGATCGGAGACCTTTGATATTTGCCCGACGCGTAGAAGCGAAGTCTCAGACTTCGCCTCGCCAAACATGGCGAGCAGACGTTCCGCCGCGTTATTTACAGCGGCATGCGACTGACTGAGTAGGAGCACGTTCTTTAGCCCGCCTTTCGTTACGGCGAAGTGAACGAAGGATGCTATGAACGTGGTCTTACCAGTGCCAGGCGGCCCTTGCAACAATCCAACCGGTCCGAGCTGCCATAGTTTCCTTAATGCAGCTGCTTGCGTCTCGTTGAGACCGTAGGCGGATATGTCGGAGTCTTCCACGGCCGCCGTTCCGAGCTCGTCAGGCGTGACAGCACAGCTTGGCTTAAAATATTCCAGGAGATTTGGAATGACGGCTTCGTCGTCGAGAATTCGCGTGATGGCTTTGCGGCGACGCTCGAAGTTATCCCAGTCTTGACTGCCTTGCAGCGAGAGTTTGGTGCCGGGCGCCAATTGAAGGCGGCTCTTCGCATCGCGTATCGGAAGTTCGGCTGACGTTATCAGCTCGACGGCAAGATCTCCAATCCGCCGCCCGTTCAGAAACACGCTGATCGGCTGCGATCGATCAAACTCGAAGTCAGGCACCGTATACTCGCAGGGGACACTCAAAGTCCGGCTCGCGGCGTCCCACGCGGCTGGACCCGTAACGATCGCCTCCGGGCGTGCTTCGTCCTCGACTTCGATGGTCGAACGCCATAGCTTTTCTACGTCCGCGATAGGGGCGTGCGTTCGTTGCTGTGCCACAGTCGGTCGCTGAGGAACCGGCTCGCCTTTGGCAGAGCGGTCGGCGCGCATGCTATCGAGGCGCTCTTTTATTTCCGAGCGAGACAGTAGCCAGGCGAGAGAATTTGGAGCAAGTTGCTTCGCTGAGGCAACGTGAATCTCGCCTCGGAACGAGCAGAGCTCACGTGCTTCGGCCCACTCTAACGTCCCAACGCCCGTTGCTCGGGCGCGCACGTATTCGGGCTGAAGTGAGTTCCGATCCAATGCAACTTCAAGTTGCTCGTCAAGCCCGACGATGAAGAGCTTCGCCTCGCTCTGATCGAGAACAACATGATAGATTCCATCGTTTGCAAGTATTAAACGCTTCTCGCCCTCGATGTCCGGGCTCGCGATAAAGGAAACAATTGAGGGGAGTTTTGCGAGGTTTCGGTTCTGTTCAATCGTTGAGAGAATTGGTCGGAGGGTGAGGCCGGCATCATCATCATTCTGAATGCAGCGCTCTGCCGATTGCAGAAGGCGCCCTGAGTCTGTTTCATCTAGCGCCGTTACGTCATGTGCTGTAAGCAGTTCGCATATTATCTTCGCAACCGCGTACCGATCACGACCTTGAGCATCTGCCTGTTTGGGAGGCGCATACGCTGGTGTGTATCGATCCGCTTGCACCAGACAAAGGTAATCGGGCATATCGATTAATTGCGGCACAAACCCTGAGTCGGCTTTGGCAACCACGAGTACATTCCGTGGCGAGAGATCACCGTGCGCGCCGAAGGTATGAAGATCATTAACCGCGAGGGCCAAAGCGGCACAGAAATCGTACGCTTCGTCCACATCTGAAATGTCTGTCGACTCGAGCCGGTCTGCGTCCAAGAAGCGATAGACCAGATAGACCGTGCTCTTCCAGATGCCATAGTCGATGATACTCGGCATCCAGTCCGGTGCGCGAAGTTTCAGCTTCTCAGACATCTCAAGGAACCGCTGCATCGGCAAAGCATTTGCGCCGTGACGGTCGACGTTATCTGACCAGCATTTTACTACGACACGTTCGCCGTCGACCTCCGATATCCACATTTCTGAGGAGTCGCTACCAAGCGATTCAATCTCCTTATAGGCGCGGTAGGGCGGGACATTGCGCTCGAACCGCTCAAAATCAAGCGCGGCGGCGGGGGAAGGTTCGCTCGAGCGGGTCGCCTCAAGGAAGGCATCGTGCATCTCGGCAGCGGTCGGAAAACGCTCGTTGGGCGCCCACGCTAGTGCTCGCGCGAACCAAGGCTTCAATTTTTCTGGAAGCATTGGCGCAGAGGCAAACGCGTTGTCCGTCCAATCGACCACTGCTTCCGATGTCTTTGGTAGCGTAGAATCCGTCAGGATGGACCATACAAGTGAGGCGAGCAAGAACACATCCTGCTGGAAAGGCGTTCCTGGTGTCGCGCCATAGCCTTCTACGTCTTCTGGGAGTCGAGACGTGGCAGCCATTAGGCGCAGGCGCATGTCGGCGATCGTGGCGCGTTCAGGATAGTGGGCCGCGCCAAAACCGGAGATCGTTACGCGCGATCGATGATCATCGTACCAGACGCTATGGGCGGCAAGATCACGGTGCGCAACGGCATTTCGGTGAATCTGTGCAACTCGCGATATGAGCATGGACGCGATGTCGAAGCGCCTACGAAGATCGGGCGTTCGTTTCGCGAGATATTCATTGATCCGGCGCATCGAACGCCTGAGTTCAAAGAGCTCCCAATAATGCATTTGGAAATCTTTGTCTCTGTTTTGCGAGTGCATGATCGCATCGTCGTATAGTTCAGGATCGCTCTTTCTTAGGTAGCCGAGAACTGCGACTTCGCGACTGGCGATCATCTTGCGATCTGCGGGCACGTGAGTCTCAGCGGGAAGTGCCTTGAAGTCCCAATAGCGCAGCAGCGCCGTGTAGTTGGGGTCTTCGATATTTTCGCAATCGTACTCTTGATATAACCCACTGGGGTGTTCAAAGGTCGCATCGCCCATTGGCTTATATCCGTCGAATATCGCCTCACGTGCTGAAAAATGCTCGCTATTGTCGAAGAACTTCTGAAGTTTCTTTTTTATCTCACCGCTTGTGAGCGGAGTTTGACGCGTCCAGAATGCGTTGGACCGAAAGTTCTTATCGTAGCTGTTGTGATTGCGAAGCGTCCGAATAAACTCCGGCAGGCCTGCAACTCCGAGCTGTCTGTCGGTATCATCGAGGCCAGTAAAATTACATGCCGGGTTCGTAAAGACAACGCACGGCTCAATCCATGGGTAATGAGCAAGTGGTAGCTCTGCCTCAATAAGTGATTTCAGTCTCTTTGCATTGAGCGAAAGCTTCTGCGCAGCGGATTTTCCTCGATTTTCTCCGTTGCAATACCAGAAGCCGCCGCGGCTTTCGACAACTCCCGACCAATCCTTTAGGTCGACAAGAAAAATGCGATCGTGAGTGACAAAAACAACATCGATCTCTGCGGGCTGCTCGCGCCGCGTCGACCGTAACAGCAGATTTGAGAAGCCGAACCACTCCTTAGGAAGCTCGTCTTCGAGTGCCTTATTGCCCGTTAGTTCCCGCGGATGAAGGCCGTCGGGATCAAGTCGCGTTATCTCCATACACCTCTATTAAAATAAAGATCACTCGACGTTGAAAAGCCAAGCGCGACGATGTGGCTTTATAATACCATTGTGTTCAAATTGGTCTAGCCCCCTGATTCGGATCCAAATGAAAATGTGGTCTCTGAGGCAAAATGCTTCGAAAGAGGAGACCCTTCCTGCGAAAATCCCGCTTTACCGAGGCCCAGATCGTTGCAATCCTTGAGGAGCACGGCGCGACGGGCACGACCGCCGAGATCTGCCGGCGACACGGCATCCACGCCAATATTCGGCGTAATTGGAAGGCAAATACGGCGGCCTTGAAGTCAGCGATCTGCAGCGCTTGAGGCAGCTCGAAGAAGAAAACGCACGGCTTAAGCGGATCGTCGCTGACCAAGCGATGGACATCGATGCCCTCAAGCACTCGAACGCAAAAAGTGATAAAGTCGTCCCGGCGTCGCGCAGCGGTAGACGAGTTGGTTACGATGCGCGGGTATAGCGAGCGGCGAGCGTGTCGGCTGATTGCTTGCTCGCGTTCGACGATCCGATACCGCCTCAAGCGGCATCGATGATGCGGCGATCGTTGCACTAATGCGTGAGCTCGCCGCGGTCAACAACCGCACGGGGTATCGAGTGCTGCATTTCTTGATGAAGCAAGATCGCGATATCGTTATCAACCACGTGCGATTCTTCCGCATTTACCGCGCCGCAGGTCTTCAAGTCGCGAAACGCCGCAATAGGCATGCGCGTTACCTGCGGTCCGGAGCATCCGCTCCAGCGGTCCGGCCGAACGAACGTTGGTCGATAGATTTCGTACACGATTCGCTAGCGAACGGGCGGAAATTGCGATCCCTGACATTGATCGATGAGTTTACAGACGAGTGCCTCGTGATTGAGATTGACTCGATGCTTCCATCTCGCCGTGTTATCGCTGCGCTCGAACGCATCGCCCAGGAACGCGGTTTCCCCGAAGTGATCAAAACCGATAACGGCCCTGAGTTGTCGAGCCTGATCATGCGCAAATGGGCGGCGATGCGGGGCATTCGCTAGCACTATATCGAACCTGGAAAACCAAAGCAGAACGGGAAGATCGAGAGCTTCAATGCGCGTTACCGAGACGAGGTGCTTAACGAACACTGGTTCCTCGACTTCGGCGATATGCGTGAACATGTCGAGGCCTGGCGGATTCACTACAACATGCGGCGCCCGAAGCGGCGCTTGCAACACCTCACCCCAGCATAGTTCGCTCGGCGTCATAGCGAATCAAACTAAACTACTACCCTACAATTTCAGGTGGCGTAACCGATGGGGCTAGACCGGTTTTTTGGGTCGGGTGGGGGTAAATCTGGGGGGGTAAATCGGTAAAAACGCCTCGAAAGAGCACATCACGAAAAACGAAAAAAGCCCCGTAAAACAAGGCTTTTAGACGTGGTGGAGATGAGGAGACTCGAACTCCTGACCCCTTACATGCGAAGCAAGTGCTCTACCAGCTGAGCTACATCCCCAAGGGCGCCGGGCTCGATTCTACGCAGGAGCGGTTGGCCCTGTCAAAGCATTTTGCCGTACGCCGGGCGCCGGCGCGGGGGACGGCGCAGAAGCGTCGGCTCGGTAGGCTGGAAGGGATTTGAGACTCGGTCTCAAAACCGCCCCGACGTGGAAACCGAATACGAGACCCGCCCCCGGGAGGCGATCGCGCGCATCTTGCGCGCCGAGCCTCGCTTTTTCTCGGCGAGCGAGCTCTGCACGCGCCTCGACGAGGCGGGCACGCCGGTCTCGCGGGCGACCGTCTATCGCACCCTCGAGCGACTCGCTGCGAAAGGCGAGGCGGCGCTCCGTCTGAACGATCGCGGCGAGGCGACCTTTATGTCCTGCGATAATGGCCACCATCACCACGCCATCTGTCGTTCGTGCGGCCGCGTCGAAGATGTCGCGTGCAGTGCGCTCGATAATTTCGTCGAGCGCCTTCATTCGCTCCACGGTTTTCAACTCGACGACCATTCACTCGAATTTCACGGAAAGTGTCGTTCATGCGTTTAATTCCGCGCGCGTTCGCGCTCCTCGCGCTTCTCGCCGTCGCCGCATGCAACGGACACGCATCCTCCGCATCGTCGCCCTCACCAGCGGGGAGCGCCGGGCCGGCACGAATCGACGTCGTCACCACGTTCTCAACGCTCAACTCCTTCGTGAACGGCGTCGGCGGTCGGTACGTTCGCGCGCGAAACATTGTGCCGGTCGGCGCCTCACCCGAGACCTTTCAACCGACGCCGCAGAGCATCGCCGTCTTGAGCGGTGCGCAACTCGTCGTCGAAAACGGCACCGGTATCGATGCCTGGGTCGACCGTTTGGTGCGCGGCGCCGGCGTTCCGCGCTCGCGCGTGCTCGTCATCACCGACGGCATGCCGGTCGTCGGCGGGAATCCGCATCTCTGGATGGATCCGGTGCTCGCGAAAACCTACGTTGCGAAGATTCTCACCGCGCTCGTGCGTATCGATCCGGCGCACGCAGCGGCATTCAAGAAGAACGCCGTTGCCTACGATGCGAAACTCGATGCGCTCACCGCGTGGATCCGCTCGCAGATCGCCACCATCCCTCCCGCGCGGCGCCAACTGATCGTTTTTCACGATGCGTGGCCCTATTTCGCGAAACGCTTCGGCATTGAGATCGTCGGTTCGCTCGTTCCGGCTCCCGGCCAGGAGCCGAATCCACGCCGCCTCGCCGAGCTCGTCACCCTGGCACGCGCGCGCCACGTGCGCGCGGTTTTTGCCGAACCCGAATATAGCGCGAAACTCGCGCACGCCTTTGCCGGCAGTGCCGATATTCACGTCGTCACCGATCTCTACGACGATTCGATCGGGCACCGCGCCGCCGTCCACGATTATCTTTCGATGATGCGCTACAATACCGAACAATTGGTGCGCGCGCTGAAATGAGTTGCGATGTCGAACTCCATAAAGTGCGCGTTTCCTACGATGCGTTCTGCGCGCTCGAATCGATCGATCTCTGCGTGGAGCACGGCGAGGCGCTCGGCATCGTCGGCCCCAACGGCTCGGGGAAATCGACTCTTCTCAAGACGATTGCGGGGCTGCTCCGTCCCGAACGCGGCAGCATTTGCGTCTTCGGTACGGAGCCGCGCCGCTTGCCGCGCGGCAGCATCGCCTACGTTCCGCAGGTGGAGGCGGTCGACTGGGGCTTTCCGGCGACGGTCAGCGATGTCGTCGCGATGGGACGGTTCGCGCACTTGCCGTGGTGGGGGCGTTTCGGGCCCCCGGATCGCGCGCTCGTCGATGAAGCGATCGAGGCCGTCGGCATGAGCGCGATGGCAGGGCGCCATATCGCCGAACTCTCCGGCGGGCAGCAACAACGCGCCTTTATCGCACGCGCGCTCGCGCAACAGCCGCGCTTGCTCTTGCTCGACGAACCGACCACCGGCGTCGATGCCGCGACCGAAGAAGCGCTCCGCCACGTGGTGCGCGGCGTCGTCGCGCGCGGAACCCCCGTGCTGATGACCACGCACGATCTCGAACGCGTCAACGAGTGGTTCGACCGCTTGATGGTGCTCGATCGCCGCATGCTCGCACTGGGAACGCCCGATGAAGTCGCCGCGTCGGGCGCTTATGCGGCGATTCGCGAACACACGCACACGCACGGCCATTTGCGCGTCGATCACGATCCGCACGAAGGGCACGAAGCGCATCCCGAGGTGCGCGTATGATGCACGCCCTGCTCGCGCCGTTCGCGTATCCGTTCATGCAACGCGCGCTCGTGGCCGCGCTCATCGTCGGCGCGCTCTGTTCGATGATGGGCACCTACGTCGTCCTGCGGAAGCTCGCGTTCATCGGCGATGGGCTCGCGCACGCCTCCTTCGCCGGTATCGTCATCGCCTATCTGCGCAACATCGATTACCAGCTCGGCGCCGCGGTGGTTGCCGTTCTTACCGCGCTCGGCATCGGGTTCGTTCACCGCAAGGGGAAGGTCTCGCTCGATACCTCGATCGGCGTGCTCTTCACCGCGGCCTTCGCGTTGGGCATCTTTTTGATGAGTCGGCAGACCCGATACACGCTCGATCTGCAGAGCTTTCTCTTCGGCGATATCTTGTCGGTGACGCGCGGCGATCTCATCTTTATCGTCGTGGTCGGAGCCGCCGTCTTCGTCGCTGCGATGCTCGCCTATCGCGACATGCTCTTCGCCTCGTTCGATCCAGTCGTCGCCGAAGCCGCGGGGCTTCCGGTGAAATGGCTCGATTACGGCTTGCTCGTCGCGCTCGCGCTCACCATCGTCGTCGCACTGCAGTCGGTCGGCATCGTGCTCGTCGCCGCGTTGCTCGTCACGCCGGCGGCGGCGGCCTATCAACTCGCAAAACGCTTTACACCGATGCTCCTGCTCTCCGCCGCATTCGGCGTCACGAGTACGGTCGGCGGCCTCTACGCTTCGTATTTCTTGGGAAGTTCGAGCGGCGCCACGATCGTTTTGGTGGCGACGCTGCTATTTTTCATCGCCGTCGCGCTCAAGCGGCTCCGCCCCGCGTAACACCCGCAGATGCTGCGGGGCGCTGCGCTCCAAATAGCCGGCTGCGACCAGCGCGTCGAAAACCTCACCAAGTAACGCTCGCTCGCTTTTATTCGGCATCCCCGCCCAACGCATCGCCGCCTCGTTGATATCGATCTCCGTCCCCGGCTCGAGCAACGAGGCGATGAAGGCGAACGGGAGTCTGTTCCGTTCCATGCGCCGTTCGAGCGGAGCGAGCGCGCCGTAAAGACCGGTCGTCGTCTCGCTCTCCGGCTTTGGCGTGGGCGGGGCGGTCGGCGTGGACGGGGGCGTACCTGCAGGCGTCGGCGCGTCGGGCACTTCTGCGTGCGCGGGCGTGACGATGCGTGCGATCGCGGCGTCTGCGAGCGAGGGGAACGCACGGGCGATCGCGAGCAAAAGCCGTTGCATGGGGTCGGCATCAACGCGCGGGCGCCGTCGTTCGATCCCATCGAGCAAACGCCGCGCGACCACGCGCGGATCGGCGCGACGCGTTCCCTTCGGCGCCGTCGTCCCCGAGGCCGCAGAGAACTCCGTCGCAACGACGCCCGGGTCGCAGTACGAGACGGCGATTCCCTCCTCGCGTAACTCGCGGCGTAATTGCGTGCATGCCGCGCGCACGGCGGCCTTCGCCGCGCAGTACGCGCCGAAGCCCGGAACCGGCATCACCGCGAGCCCCGAACCCATCATCGCAATCGTTCCGCGCGTCGCGCGCAGATCGGCGTGCAACGCTCGCGTGATGCGTAACGGCCCGGCGAGATGGAGATGCCACTGGTCGTCGAGCGCGGCATCGCTCTGGTCGAGTAACGCGCCGGCGCGCGCGGCTCCGGCGTTATGCAGCAGAATATCGATCCGCGGAAGCGCCGCCCGAGCTGCGGCGGCGATGCGCGCCGGTGCGTCGGCGGCGGTGACGTCGCAGGCGAGCGTCGCGAAGGGCGCGCGCGTTCCAACCTCGGCTGCAAGCGCGGTGAGGCGATCGGCGCGGCGCGCCACTGCGAGCACGGCGTAGCCGCGTTGCGCGGCGAGCACCGCGAGCGCTCGGCCGATGCCGCTGCTCGCACCGGTGACGACGATGCCGTGTCGTTCAGCGGACATCGGCGAGATACCGGGCGTAGTTCGCGGCGATCGCATCGGGCATCGCGGCGTAATAGGCGGCTTCGTCGACGAACGGTGGACGCGTCTGCGGAGCGAGTTCCATCTCGCGAGCGGCGAGCGTCGCCAGGGCGTGGGCGACGGGTTTGAGGCTTCCGTCCGCGCGCACCATGCCGAATCGAAATTCGTGCGTGGCAAGATCGAAGGGCGGAAGTGCGGCGAGCGCTTCGTCGTAGTCGCTCCAACACCACCACATCGCGCCGAGCGCCCCGCGGCTCTGTAGGCGATCGACAACGGCGATGCAGTAGTCGGCCATCTCGCGTTCCGTCAAGCACGGAAAAGGCTTTGCCGCTGCGGGGTTTCGTTCGTCCGGCGCGCACGCGGGGTTCCCAAATTCCGAAAACAACACCGGCTTCTCCGTAAACGAACGCGCCAATTCGCAGAGATAGGGAACGACTTCCGCGTCGAGACGATCGCGTGCGAACGCGCTATAGACGGAATATCCGTGCATCGTCGCAAAGCGCCAGGGTTCGGCGATGCTCGAGGGGCGAATGTGCCGGTCGCGTTCGAAATCCTCGCCGTGAATGCCACCGGTGACGGCGACGCCGGAGTGTTCGGCGAGCACCGCCGAGAGCGAGGCACTCCAACGCGCTGCATCCTCCGGCGTGCGGGGTTCGCGCAGATTGGAAAATTCATTGCCGAGGTCCCAGCACCAAAGCGAGCGATGCTCGCGCGCGCGCGCGGCGATCGTGCGCGCGAAGAGGCTTTGGGCTTCGAGCAAACGAGGATCGGCGTAAAAATCGCCGATGCCGAACGGCGATTCGCCGGCGAGCGTCATCGTACGGAAGCGTCCGTGCGGCGTCTGCGGGTCGAGGCTCCAGGGCGGCAGCCAATTCACGCCGCTCATATGCCCGCAGAAGAGCGTCGGCATGGCGAGCAAGCCCGCATCGTCGATCGCGGCCATCACTTCATCGAAGCGGTCGAGTGCGGTGGCGTCGATGCGGGCGGCCTCGGGCTGAAAGCTCTCCCAGCGTAGAAAGAAGCGCACGATCTGCAGCCCGAGGGCGGCGATGCGTTTCATGTCGGCACGCCACTCTGCGCCGTCGAAGCGCTCCCAAGCGTACATAGCGCTGCGGGCGGGCCAGTAATTGACGCCGAGTCGAAATCTCTCCACCGCTCTCTCCTCCCGTTCGCCGCGTGCCGCTGCGAGGTTGCACACCCCGTCGGCGCGAAACGCCCGCAGTATATGGATAGCCCGCCGCCGCTCGTCGGTATCGTGATGGGGAGTCGATCCGATTGGGAGACGATGCTTCCCGCACACGATACGCTCGTTGCCTTGCAGATCCCCTGCGAGATGCAGGTACTCTCCGCTCATCGTATGCCCGATGAAATGTTTGCATATGCCGCTGCAGCTGCCGGGCGCGGGTTGCACGCCATTATCGCCGGAGCCGGCGGAGCGGCCCACCTCCCCGGGATGATCGCGGCGAAAACTGCGCTTCCGGTGGTCGGGGTGCCGGTCCAATCGAAAGCGTTGCGCGGCATCGATTCCTTGCTTTCGATCGTGCAGATGCCGCCGGGAGTCCCGGTCGCAACGATGGCGATCGGTGGAGCGGTGAACGCCGCGCTCTTCGTCGCGCGCATCGTCGCGCTCCACGATTCCGGCGTCGCCGGGGCGCTCGCCGCCTACGTTCGACGCATGCACGACGAAGCGGCCGCGAGCACGCCCTAGTGGTGCACCGTCTGGGGGTTATCGGCGGCGGCCAACTCGGCCGCATGTTCGCGCTCGATGCCAAGCGCATGGGGTACCACGTTACCGTTCTCGACCCGCAAGAACATTCGCCGTGCGGTCAGGTCGCCGACGAACAGATCGTCGCTTCGTACGACGATCTCGCGGCGATCGAAGAGCTGGGGAAGAAGAGCGATATCGTCACCTTCGAGTTCGAAAATATCGCCATCGCTTCCATCGAATTTCTCGAAAACGCCGGCTTTCAGGTGATGCCCGGAAGCGCGGTTCTTCGCATCACGCAGGATCGATTGCTGGAGAAGGCGTTCGTTCGCGAATGCGGCATCCCCACCGCGGATTTCGCGCGCATCGAACGTATCGGCGATCTCTCCGAAGCGGCGATGATGGTCGGATTCCCGGCGATCATGAAAACGGTTCGCGGCGGATACGACGGTAAAGGGCAGTGGCGCGTCGATACGCTCGATGCCGCGCAGGCGGCGTTTGCCGCCGGAAAAGGCGCGACGCTGATCTTCGAACGGATGATCTACTTCACCAAAGAGCTCTCGGTGGTCGCCACGCGAAACGCGCGCGACCAAGTGGTCACCTATCCGGTCGCCGAGAACGTGCACGACCACGGCATCCTCTCGGTTTCGATCGCTCCGGCGCGTATCAAAGCCGATATCGCGGCACGCGCCGCCGAGATGGCGACGACGATCGGGCGAAAATTGGGAATCGTCGGTACCTACTGCGTCGAATTCTTTCTCAACGAACGCAACGATTTACTCGTGAACGAAATCGCGCCGCGCCCGCATAACAGCGGGCACTACACGATCGACGTGACGCCCTGTTCGCAGTACGAACAGCACGTGCGCGCGATTTGCGATCTCCCGCTCTCGCCACCGCGCCTCTTCGCCAATGCGATCATGATGAATATTCTCGGCGCTGGGAAAGGCGACACGCTCGGGGGCGTCGATGAAATGCTCGCCGATCCGAGTATCGTGCTGCACATGTACGGGAAACACCATGCCGTCGCGCGCAGAAAAATGGGGCATATCACCGCGATCGTCGATGGGCCGGTCGACGAAGCCGCGATCAAACGCGCGCGTGGCGCGCACGGCCGCCTCCGCTGGCTTCCGTAGCACGTCGCCGCGCCGCGTAGGGCGCAGCTTGTGTCACGCCGACTAGGTGGTTTGTCACGCCGAGTAGGGCGCCGTAGCGCCCGTATCGAGGCGTGTGAAAAGTGCCCCTCGATACGCCCTCTTCGAGGGCTACTCGGGATGACAGGAAGCGTGCCCCTCGATACGCCCTCTTCGAGGGCTACTCGGGATGACAGGAAGCGTGCCCCTCGATACGCCCTCTTCGAGGGCTACTCGGGATGACAGGAAGCGTGCCCCTCGATACGCCCTCTTCGAGGGGCTACTCGGGGTGACAGAGGCGCAGCTACTCGGGGTGACAGAGGCGCAGCTACTCGGGGTGATAGAGGCGCTACAAGTCGAATCGGAGCGAGTGCGGGCGCTCGGGAATATCGGTAAACGCCATCGGGCGATCCCACCAATCGTGCTTGCGCGCGGCGGCTTCGAGCACGCTCGGCGCTCCCGGTAGCCGTTCGCGCAGCGCGATGCGATAAGCCTCGAGATAGCGGTCGACCATGCGTTCGACGCTAAAGCGTTCCTCGACATGTTTGCGGCAGAGCGCGCGGTCGAGATTTTGCAAGTGCGGAACGGCGGCGACGGCGGCGTCGATATCGTCGCAGAGAATCCCCGTCACACCGTCGCGCACGATCTCGGGTATCGATCCCATGCGCGCGCCGAGGACCGGGGTGCCGCAGGCCATCGCTTCGACCAACGTAAGCCCGAAACGCTCCGGGCGCGTCGTCATGTGCACCAACGCCAACGCACCTCCGAGCACCTCGTCGCGCCGCGCGCCGCGCACTTCACCGAGAAACTCCACCGCGTCGCCGTCGATATGCGGTGATACGAGTTCGTCGAAGTATCGCTCGTCGTGCGGTATGCCGGCGAGTTTAATGCGAATGCCCGCGCGCTTCGCGATTTCGATTGCGAGGTGCGTTCCTTTTTCCGGGTGGAAGCGCCCGATAAAAAGCAAATAATCGCCGGGCGAATCGCGGAAGGTGAACTGCGCGGCATCGATGCCGTTGTAGGTCGTGCCGAGATAGCGCAGCCCCGGGTCGCGGTCGGCATCGCTGATCGACGTAAAAAAACTACGATGCGCGCATGCATAATACGCGGCGAGGATTTGCGGCTGCGAAAATCCGTGAATCGTCGTCAGCATCGGCGGGCTCGGGCGCGCCAACGCATAGGTCATCGGCTTCCAGTCGAAATTGTTATGGATCAGATCGAATCGCTCCGCCTCTTCGAAGAGCGTCCCGATATGAATGCCCTCGAAGACGTTGCCATCGAGCGCGCGGTCTTCGTTGAGCGCGATGGGAACGACGCTCCGCAGCGTACCTTCGAAGTGCGAATCTCCCGCCGCATAGAGCGTGACGTCGAGGCCGCGGGCGCGCATGCCCTCGGCGATGTTAAACGATATTTGCTCCCAGGGGCCGTAGCCCGGCGGCGGTACCGGCCAGGAAATCGGGGCGAGCACCGCGAGGCGCAGCCCGCGCAGATCCTCGGCGCTATCGGGCACGGTCGAAGAGCAACGCCCCGTCCTTCATCACGGCGAGCGGTTGGTAGAGCGTCGAAAGATCGTTGGCGATATCGCTCTCCAGAAACAGCAAGTCCGCAGGTTCGCCGGGAGCCAACGTTCCGGACGTGAGCCCGACGAGTTCGCTCGCGACGGCTGTCGCGGCGTGAAGGGCTTCCTGAGGACTCATGCCCAGCAAGCGATGCATCAATTCAATTTCGTAGGCGTACCGCTCGTGAAAATTGTACGGCGTTCCGGCATCGGAACCTCCGGCGATTTTCACCCCGGCACGATAGGCGCGCGCGATATTGCGTTGCATCTCCTCGGCGACCGTCCGCGCTTTCTGCAACGCCCACTCTGGCTGCTTGCCGTCGTCGGCATGTTCGAGAATACAGGTCGGCGCGGTGAGCGTCGGCACGAGATACGCGCCGTTGGCTTTGAAGAGTTCGATCGCCTCGTCGTCGAGCATGTGCCCGTGTTCGATCGAATCGATTCCGGCGCGTAGCGCGTTCTTGATGCCGAGGGTGCCGATGGCATGCGCGGCGCAGCGCATTCCGTGGCGGTGCGCTTCATCGACTCCCGCCGCGAGCTCCTCGGCGGTCAACTGCGCGTTCCCGGGAACGGCACCGCGCGTCAGGACGCCGCCCGTTGCGATAAATTTTATGCACGTCGCTCCCGCAAGCAATTGTTCGCGCACCGCTTTGCGCGCTTCCCAAGGCGAATCGACCTGGCGCCCGAGAAACCACCCGTGTCCGCCGGTCATGCAAATGACGGCCCCTGCCGACGCAATGCGCGGCCCCTCGATTCGCCCCTCTGCAATCGCCGCGGCGACGCTCATTGCCGTTCCGCCCGAGCAACCGAGGTCACGAATGCTGGTGACGCCGGCATAGAGGGATTTACGCGCGTTTGCTACGGCGGAGATCACGCGTTCGTTCGGCGTACTGCGCGACCAGGCGTCCTGGGAGGCCGCTTCGCCGCTCCCTTCGAGGTGGACGTGCGCGTTGGTGAGGCCGGGCGTCATACAGGGAACGCGGCGGAGATGCTCGCCGCCTTCCGCTCCCTCCTCGACCGAGAGCACGCGCCCGTCGGCGATCGTGACGTCGACGTTTCGGCGCGCTTTCGCAAGCGTGCCGTCGTAAAACGTGCCGACGCGGAACGTAACGCCCGCGTGCGAACGGTTAGCTGGCGCTGATGGCATCGCGAGCCTCCATGGCGGTGTACGCCTTGCTGGTGAGTGCGTGTCCGAGTTCGCGCGCGATGAAGCGGGATGCCGCGCGCACGCGGTCGAGATCGACGCCGGTCTCGATGCCCATCGCATGCAATAAATAGAGCAGATCTTCGGTGCCGAGATTTCCGGTCGCCCCTGGTGCGTAGGGGCAACCGCCGAGCCCACCGCTGCTGGAATCGAAGATCGAGATGCCGCAGCCGAGTGCGGCATATACGTTCGCTAACGCCGTGCCGCGGGTATCGTGGAAATGCATGGCGAGACGCTCCAACGGAATTCGGCGCGCGAGCATCGGAACGAGTTCCTCGACCTGGCTGGGAACGCCGACGCCGATGGTGTCGCCGATGGAGATTTCATCGCAGCCGAGGTCGGCGAGCGCGACGGCAACGTCGACGACGTTCTTCGGCGGTACCTCGTCGCCGAACGGCGATCCGAACGCCGTCGAGACGTAGCCGCGAACCCGCAGCCCGTCCGCCTTTGCGTGCCGTACCACTTCGCGGAAGGTCTCGATAGACTCGGCGATACTCATGCGAATGTTGCGTTCGGTAAAGCGCTCCGATGCGGCGGTAAAGACGGCGATCTCGCGCACGTCGACGGCGCGCGCGCGCTCGTAGCCGCGCATGTTGGGAACGAGCACCGGGTAGCGGACGCCGGGGCGCTTGCGAATGGCGGCGTAGACCTCCGCGCCGTCGGCGAGCTGCGGTATCGCTTTCGGACTCACGAACGAGGTCGCTTCGACGATCGGGAGCCCGCTCTCCGAGAGCATGTCGATGAACGCGATTTTGGTTTCCGTCGGGACGAGCTCGTGCTCGTTCTGCAAGCCGTCGCGCGGGCCCATCTCAGCGACGGTGACGCGTTTGGGGCGCTGCATTTACGCCTCGATCTCCACGAGCGTCGCACCTCCGGCAACGGTGCTGCCTTCACGTGCGTGGACGGCGGCGACGATTCCGGCGCCCGGCGCTTCGATGCGATGTTCCATCTTCATCGCCTCCAACACCACGAGCAAGGTTCGCGCCTCGACGTGGTCGCCGGGAGCGATGGCGACGCGGAGAATTTTCCCGGGCATCGGTGCGCGTATCGCTCCCGACCGTTCGCTGCCGATCCCCCCGGCGCTCTCCACCTCCGGCGGCGGCGCGAGCCCGACGTCGTATTCGATACCATCCCACAGGATGGCGTAGCCGCGCTCGGTTCGGCGCACGCGCCCGCGCGCTTCCAGGTCGCCGACTGCGGCATGCATCGTCGCGCCGTTGCCGATAATGCGCAGCGGGCCGGAGAGATCGCCGTGCACCAGCGTTCCCTCGGCGCTGCGATCGATGCGTAGAGCCGCACGGGCGTCGGCGTGCGCGAGAGCGACCGGAATCGCCATTCCCGCGATCCGCCAGGGGAGGGCCTCGTCACGCTGTAGGGCCGCTAATGCGAGCACCTGCACTTCGCGCGGAAACGCGGTGCGCGCGAAGCGCGATTCGTCGAGCCGCTGCGCGAGGAAACTCGTGGTTGTCTCGCCGCGCGCGAACGCCTCGTCCTGCGCGATCCAGCGCAGCAGCGGCAGATTGGTACGAACGCCGCCGATGTGCGTGCGATCGAGGGCGTGTTGCAAGCGGCGCACCGCTTCGTCGCGCGTCGGCGCGGCGACGATGAGTTTTGCCAGCAGCGAATCGTAATGGAGCGTGACCTCGCTCCCGAGTGCGACGCCGCTGTCGACGCGCGCCTCCCACGGGTGCGGAACCTCCCAGCGATCGATGGTGCCGGTCGAGGGGAGCATTTGCATCGACGGATCTTCGGCGCAGATGCGTACTTCGATCGCGGCACCGCGCGGCTGAATCTGCTCCTGCGAGAACGGCAACCGTTCGCCCGAAGCGACCCGAAGTTGCCACTCGACGAGATCGAGCCCGTAGACGAACTCCGTAATCGGGTGCTCCACCTGCAAACGCGCGTTCATTTCGAGAAAGTAGAACGACTCGTCGGAATCGAGCATGAACTCCGCGGTTCCCGCGTTGCTGTAGCCGACGCTGCGCGCCGCACGGAGCGCCGCTTCGCCCATACGCGCGCGCAATTCCGGCGAGACCACCGTGCTGGGTGCCTCTTCGACGACTTTCTGGTGGCGGCGTTGAATCGAACATTCGCGCTCGCCGAAGTGCACGATCGTACCGTAGGAATCGCCGAGAATCTGAAATTCGATGTGGCGAGGCGAACGCAGGTAGCGTTCGAGTAAGACGCTCTCGTCGCCGAACGCGGCGAGCGCCTCACGTTTTGCGGCGTCGAGCGCTTCGTCGAAATGCGCGAGCGAATCGACGACGCGCATCCCGCGCCCGCCGCCCCCCGCGCTCGCTTTTATGAGCAGCGGGAAGCCGATCTCTTCGGCTTTCGCACGCAGCGTTGCGAGATCTTGTGCGGCGCCGTCGTAGCCGGGAATCACCGGAACGTCGGCGGCACGCGCTTTCTGCTTTGCCTCGATCTTACTCCCCATCGCCGCCATCGCCTCGGGGCTGGGCCCGACGAAGATCAGGCCCGCATCGAGCACGTCGCGCGCGAAATCCGCGCGCTCGGAGAGAAAGCCGTAGCCGGGATGGATGGCGTCGGCACCCATCGCGCGCGCGGCCTCGATGACCGCGCCGATATTGAGGTAGGAATCGCGCGCGAGCGCCGGGCCGATGCAGCGCGCTTCATCCATCGCGCGTACGTGGCAGGCGCGTTCGTCGGCGGTCGAATAGACGCCGAGCGCCGCGATGCCCATTTCGTGCGCCGTGCGCGCGACGCGAATGGCGATCTCGCCGCGATTGGCGATGAGCAGGCGACGGATCATCGCGAGAACGTCGGCGTCCGGCGTTCGAGAAACGCGCGCAGCCCCTCTTGGCCTTCCGGTGAGGTACGTTGCGCGGCGATCGCCTCGGCGGTGAGGGCGAGCGTTGCGTCGTACGAGCTCTCGGCGACGCGCGGCACGAGCGCTTTCGCCGCCGCTATTGCGGCGGGCGAGGCGCTGAAGAGTTCGCGGAGCGTCTCGTCGACGGCGTCGTCGAGATGGGAGGCGCGGACGACGCGGTGCACCAGACCGATCGCGGCGGCGCGCTGTGCGTCGAAGCGTTCGCCGGTGAGGAAGAGCGCGCGCGCGTGGCTGCGACCGATCTTCGCGATGACGAACGGCGAGATGACGGCGGGTATGATGCCGAGTTTTACTTCGGTGAAACCGAAGGTCGCGTCGTCGGCGGCAATCGCAATATCGCAGACGGCGGCGAGCCCCGCGCCGCCACCGAGCGCGGCGCCGTGAATCGCGGCGACCGTCGGCTTGCTGCAACGATCGATGGTGCGGAACATCTCGCTCATGGCGCGAGCGTCGGCGACGTTTTCTTCGTGCGTGAGGTCGAGCGAGGAGCGCATCCACGAGATATCGGCGCCGCCGCAGAAAACCGAGCCCTCGCCCGTCAGCAAAACGGCTCGGGTGCTATCGTCGTTATCGAAGCGTGCGAAGGTCTCGCGCAGCGCATCGATCATCTCGGCGTTAAATGCGTTGCGTACTTTGGGGCGGGCGAGCGTGACGCGCGCCACGCCGTCGGCGAGCGCGACGCGTAGGGGTGCTTCTTTCATACCCGCGCCCTCTTCTCGCCGCCATCCAAAGGCGCCTGGAATGCGTTATAGTACCATCGTGCAGAGACTCGTCTATCGCTACGCCCTGCTCACGCGCCTCGCCCATTGGTTCGGGGCGATCGCCGTCGCGGTGCTCATCTCCAGCGGCCTCCAAATCTTCAACGCGGCCCCCTACCTCGATGCCGCCGACCGCAGTACGCCCGCGCGACGCGTGCTTTCCATTGGCTCGCCCGCCGACGGCGTGGGACAGCTCACCCTGTTCGGGCACACCTTCACGACTACCGGATTCCTCGGGTGGGGAAGCGATGGGGTCGGCGGCGAGACCGCGCGCGCCTTCCCCGGCTGGCTCACGATTCCGGCCTACCAGGATCTCGCCGACGGCCGGCGTTGGCACTTTTTCTTCGCGTGGGTCGCGAGCCTCGCGTGGCTCGCGTGGCTCGTCTCGAGCGCGATCAAAGGGAACCTCGCCGAGATGGTGCTGCGCCCGAGCGATCTTCCGAAACTGCTGCCGATGCAGGCGTATTATTTGCGCCTGCGGCGCGAGCCGCCGCCGCACGGCACGTACAATCCGTTGCAGAAAGCGGCGTACACGTTCGTGTTGTTCGTGCTCGCGCCGCTCATCGTCTTGACCGGGCTCGCCCTCTCGCCGGGTATCGACGCGATCGCACACCCGCTGACCGTCCTCTTTGGAGGGCGGCAATTCGCGCGGCTCTGGCACTTTCTCGGCATGCTGCTCTTCGTCGGCTTCGCGCTCGTCCACATCTTTCAAGTGGCGACGCAGGGTTTTTTCAATCAAATGCGCTCGATGATTTCCGGCTGGTATCGTTTGCGCGACCATGAAAGCGTAGGCCCATGAAACGACGCCTCTTTCTCGCAAGCTCCATCGCGGCCGCGCTCGGCGGCTGCGCGCCGATCGGGACGGCGCTCAACGATAATCCGGGGTTCCATCATTTGCTCGGGCTCGAAGGTGCGCTCGATGCGGCGATCCTCGGAAATTCCGCCGGGCTCGCGCGCCAATATTCGATCGCCGATATCAGCCCGCACTTTCCGATCGATAGCTTGCCGACGCCGACGAGTTCGACGTACGAAGCGTTGCTGGCGAACGGTTTCCGGAGCTACGCGCTCGCGATCTCCGGAGCGGTCGAGCGCCCGATGCATATCCCGCTCGCGCGGCTCGCAGGGATGGCGCAGCAGTCGCAGATTACCAGGCACGATTGCGTCGAGGGATGGAGTGCGATCGGTGCGTGGACGGGGGTGCCGCTGCGCGACGTGCTTCGCCTCGCAACGCCGCACCGCGATGCCCGCTACGTCGTCTTTCGCTGCATGGATCGCGACGACCAAGGAACGCCGTATTACGAAAGCCTCGATATGGCGCAAGCGTATCATCCGCAAACGTTGCTCGCGTTACAATTAAACGGTCGGCCGATTCGCCCCGATCACGGCGCCCCGGTGCGCTTGCGCGTGCCGACCCAACTCGGCTATAAGAGCGCGAAATGGGTGGCGGAGATCCAGGTCGTCGGCTCGTTCGCGCATCTCTACGGCGGGAAGGGCGGTTACTGGGAGGACCAAGGCTACGAGTGGTATGCCGGGATCTAATGCGTCGATCCGTAGGAGAGTGATATGAAATCCATCACGCGCGCGCAGGCATTCTTTTCGGCGACGGCGCTCGCCCTCATCGGAGCGCCGATGCTGCGCGAATTCGCCGAAGCGGCAGCGGCGGCTCCCGGAGATCTCCAAACGCTCGATGCGGCGATCGAATTAGAGCGTGCGGGCATCGCCGCATACGATGCCGCCGCGAAAACGGGGCTCCTCAAGGGACGCATCCTCACCGTCGCGCTCGCGTTCCGTGCCGACCACGTCGCCCACCGCGATTCGTTGATCGGTGCGGTGCGCGCCGGGGGCGGCGTGCCGACGACGAAGACCGCCCACCTTCCCGTTCCTACGCTCGCCGACGAAAGCGATATTTTGCGGTACGCGAAGGGCGTCGAAGAGAAGGCGGCGAGCACCTATCTCTCCGTCATTCCCGATTTTCAAGATCGCAATCTCGCGCAAGTCGCCGCGGCGATTTTAGGCGTGGAAACCACGCACGTCGCGTTGCTCGATGAAGCGTTACACGAGTTCCCGGCCTATCCGGGTGGTTTTGTGAAGTAACGATCCTTTGCGTTTTTCGTTTCTCCAACGCTTCGCAGCGCTAACGGCGATCCTGACGGTCGGGGCGGCGATAGCGCTCGCCTTTCTCTTCGTCCGCATTCACGCACGTTCCATTCAGAGCGACATCATCGCCACCGCGGTCGGCCAGGCCGAAGCGACGTTGGGGCCGACGATTTTGAAAGCGATGTCCGCGCACCAACGCGCGAGCGTCGTCGAACGACGTCTCGATCGGCGCGCCGCCGAGCTCACCTCGTTTCAAGAGTATCTCCGCGGCATCCGCGTTTACCACGCCGACGGTACGGCGATCTATCCGCTCGACGCGCGCCCGCGACCGCTCGCGGCGCGTCGCGCGATCGCCGCTCAGAACGTCGTCCTATCGAAGGTCTCGATGCTCTCGGGCGAGCGCGTGCGCACCGCGTACGCGCCGCTCGCCGACCCGAGCACGCAACGATACGTTGCCGTTCTCGGCGTGAAGGTTTCGATCGATCAGATTCAATCGCAGGATCTCGGCGAAATTCGCATCGTCGTCATCGCCACCGTCGCATCGAGCGCCCTGATCTTTCTCTCGCTGCTGGCCTTGGCGCTCGCCGCCCAGCGCGAACTCGACCGCCGCAAACGGCTCGCCGACGAGACCTTTACCCAAACGATGGGCGGCATCGCCTCCATCGTCGATAAACGCGATCCCTATACCGCGGGGCACTCCATGCGCGTCGCCCAGTATTCCAAGTCGCTCGCGCGCCGGATGAAGCTGCGCGCCTCGGAAATTCGGCGCGTCGAGATCGGCGCGCTGCTGCACGATATCGGCAAGGTCGGCGTTCCCGATGCGGTCTTGCTCAAGAAGGATCGGCTCGACGAAAGCGAGCGCGCGATCATCGCGCTCCACCCGCAGATCGCCGGCGAAATTTTCAACAACGTCGAAGCGATGACCGATATCCTTCCCTGTATCGTCGCGCATCACGAGCGTATCGACGGGCGTGGATACCCGGGGCGACTCGCCGGCGCGAACATTCCGTTGGGGGCGCGCATCATCGCCGTCGCCGACGCCTACGATGCGATGACGACCGATCGCCCGTACCGTCGCGCCCTGAGTTCGGAGGTGGCCTGCGAAGAATTGCGACGTTGCGCCGATTCCCACTTCGACCGCGCCTGCGTCGAGGCATTTCTGACGCTCGTCGAAGATGGGAGCGTCGTGCCGCCGCCGCCGATTCTCGACGACGATATTTTAGAACGAAGCTTCGGGCAGCAGTTACCGGGGAGAAACCCGTAGCGAGAGCGCCCCAACGTTGGGCGCGATCCGTGCCGTGATTCGGTGCGTCGTACCATCGGCGAAGACCGCCTCGACCTCGTGCGTGCCGGCGGGAACGCGTTGAAGAACGAGCCTTCCGTCGCTCGCGCTCGCCGCGATGCCGTCGGCGACGACGATGATCCCGTGCATGAACACGTGGATGTGGCAATGCACGCTTACCGTACCGGGATGCATGAAGCGCACCACCTTGCCGGGCCCGGTTCCGTAAAAGCCGATATCGAAATCGTCGGGCGAGCCTGTGGCGTAAATGCTGTGGAAGAACGGATCCTCGTTGGGAAAGCGAACGCTGCTGCCGACCGGCACGACGAGTACGTCGGGTACGAAGGCCTTATCTTTATTGCGCATCACCGCCTCGACCGGGGGCGAGGATTGCGTACCGGGAATCCACGCCGCTACGAGGTTCGGGCCGTGAAGGACGAGCGTCGCTGTTTGCGGCGTCGCCGCGGCGCCGCTCGCCATTAGCGGAAAGCATAGGAACGCTGCGAGAAAAGCGAAAGCCCGAAAACGATGTTCTACCGACATGGTTCGAGGCTTCGCCTCAGCGTCGTTCTTTCGCTGCTCTCGCCGATGCTTGTAACGCTCGCGATCGCAATCGTGCTCGCAGCGCACGCGGTCGGTTCGGCGGCGGGCACCCCGGTTCGCCGCGTCGTTGCGACGCGCAATGTCGATTTCGCGGGCCCCGGCGAAGCGCCGTGGCCGGTGAGCGTGACGACCGAGCTCCTCGGGCGCGACGGCTCGCGCAGCTTCGAGCAATGGCGGATCGAGGTCGCTCGGCCGAAGGCGCTCGGCGGCGGAATCGCCTACCGCTCGCCGGGAACCGACGCGCTTCTCGATCGCGTGGAGAAGGCGCATGGCGCGAATCTCTGGTTTCCAAACCAAGAAGCGCAGCTACTCGGCGTCGGTCGCTTTCTTCCGGGGCAGCGCCGACAGCTACTCGTGCGCGTCTACCAATCCGCTGCCGACTGCGGTTCGGCGACGGTTGCCTTGCTTGGGCTCTCCGGGAAACGATGGAACGTCGGCCGGCTCGTCAGTATCGAGAATGCCTGCTCGCTCGACGTGAGGATCGTGCAGAGAACGGGAGGCGACGAACTGCTGCTGAGCGGGCCCTATTATGCCGCGAACGCAGCGCTCTGCTGCCCCACGAAAGCGCATGCCGCGGCACGGTTGTCCTATCGTGACGGCAGGTGGCTCGAGCGTCCGCAGCTCTTCCGCCTGGTGCTTCCGGGGCTGCAGTAAAAGGGAGGCTCGGAAGGGAAGGCCTCGCTATGGACGGGCCCTCCCAGCCCGAACGTGTCCAGCAGCGACAACGGCGAGACCGCGATCTCGTCAAAGGCGCGGCCCTCCTGCTTTCTACCGACCGACCGCTTCCCGACCTCTACGACGAATTCGTATCGCTGCTCGCACAGTTCGTCGACGCATCGATCGTGCTCATACTCGCCCCGGAGCGAGAGCATTTGCAGTGCGTTTACGCCTATCTCGACGGTGTCGGTGGCGTGCCCGATAATCCGGGGGTCCCGAACGAAAGTACGAGCGTGCGGGTCTTTCGCGACGCGGCACCGCGGCTCTACGCGCGCGCTTGTGAGTGGAACGCGACGAACTACCTGCGGCTCGGAGAGCGTATTCGCGAACCGGAATCGGCGATTTTCGTGCCGATCCTCTTCGGCGGGCGGAGCATCGGCGTGCTCTCCGTGCAGTCGACGCGAAATGCCGCCTACGACGCCGACGATCTAGCGTTGCTCGAGACCTGCGCGCTCTATCTCGGGGCGCGCATGCACAGCGATCTCGGGCGGCGCGACGCAGAGCGTTTCGAGCGGCTCGCTCACGTCGACGAATTAACGGGCATCCCCAATCGGCGTAATTTCGAAGAAAGTTTCGAACGCGAAGCGACGCGCGCGCGCCGCATCGGTCGGCGGTTGGCCTTGTTGATGATCGACGTCGATCTTTTCAAAGAGTTCAACGATCGCTACGGACATATTGCCGGCGACGCATGTTTGCAGCAGATCGCGGCGACGATTACCCAGGTTTTGCGACGTCCGACCGATCTCGCGGCGCGCTACGGAGGCGAGGAGTTCGTCGTGTTGCTTCCCGAGACCGAGCTATCCGGTGCGATCGGCGTCGCCGAAATGCTCCGCTCCTCGATCGCCGCGCTCGGTATTCCGCACGGGGGTTCGACGTTGGGGATGGTCTCGGTGAGCATCGGCTGCGCGAGCGGTATGCCGCGGGGCAACACCGAGCGCCAGCAACTCATCGAAGCCGCCGACGCGGCGCTCTATCGCGCAAAACACGCGGGACGCAATCGCGTCGCCGCCGATCATCCTATCAGCGCGGGGCCATCGGTCGAGCGCCGAAGCACTTTCGACGGCGTGCCGAGTTTTTCCGGGCGTTTTATCGAACGGGCCGAAGAGATACGTCGGCTCACCGTCGCGATCGAACGGAGTGCGTTGGTATCGCTCGTCGGCGCGGCGGGAATCGGAAAAACGCGCACGGCGATTGAAGCGATCCAGCGGCTATTACATCGTTTCCCCGACGGAGCTTGGTTCGTCGATCTCTCCGGGTGTGTCGACGAGCGCGATACGGAGGCCGCCATCGCCGAAGGGCTCGCGCCGCTCGTGCGCCCGGGTTCGAGTATGCGTGAATGCGTGCGCGCGTTTCAGCACGCAAACGGTCTGCTGCTGCTCGATGCGTGCGAACGCGCGCCGCGCCAGGTCGCTGCCTGCATCGATCTCCTCCTCGACGGCGCTCCGGAGATGCGCATCGTCGTCACCACACGCACCGCATTAGGAGTCGTCGGTGAGGCCCCGCTCCGCCTCGAACGGCTCGATCCGCACGCGAGCGAGCAGCTTTTTTCGTCCCGCTTCGAAGAGCAAGCGCGGGAACCGCTCGATCCCGGGCTCGTCAAAAGCCACCTCCCCTCGCTTCGCGGGCATCCGATGGCGATCGAGCTCGCCGCGAGTTATCTCAGCGCGCTCCCCGCCGATCTTCGCGCACGCGAGCCCGCCATCGGCGGCGATCGAACGCTGGAGCGCGTGTTCGAGCGCTGCTATCGTGTGCTCGACGAAGAGCGCCGGCGGGTATTGCGACGCGTCTCGATGTTTACTGGGATCTGGAGTGCGACGGCCGCGCACGCGCTCTCTCGAAGCGAGGTCCCCGATTGCAATTCCACTGCGTCGGCACTCGAGGATTTGGTTCACCGCGGACTCTTGAGGAAACAGGCGTTCGGCGAGCGAACGCGCTACCGCGTCGTCGACGCACTCCGCGCTCCGGCACACGAAGCGCTCGCGCAGGCGGGCGAACTCGCCATGGTAGCGATTCGCTACCGCGAATATTACGAAGAGCTCGCAGCTTCGATGGCGTCTCGCTTTCGCCGGGAACCGTCAACGCGTTTGATCTCGCTGCTCGACGACGAGTCCTCGAATATTCGTGCCGTCTTGAGATCGCTGCTCGACGAGGGCGAGTTCGAACGGGCGGCGCTCCTGCTCGACGGGTTGCGTGCCTGGACGTGGGAGCGCGCTGCCCTGCACTTGCGAACCTTGCAGACGCGGCTCGAAGAGGCGGCCCCGCGCTTTCTCGCTTGCGGAAAGCGCGCGGAAGCGGCATTTTCGCTGGCGATGGCCGGGCTCTTTGCGCGGAACGAGCCGGCGCGTTCGTCGCGATACGCGCGAACCGCATACGATCTCTACGAAGCGCTCGGCGATCGCATTCGACGCTGTTATGCGCTCCACGCATTTCTCGCGAGCGATTTTACGGTTCGTGGGGTGACCGAGCCCGAATGGGAGTCCGCGCTGAAAGACGCGATTGCCGTCGCCGCAGAGCATGGCGACGCAACGTTGCTCGTCGATCTCATGCATCGCCTCGGCGTTCTCTACACGCAGCAGATCGAAGAAAATGCATTGTCCAGGGCGATGGAGTGCTTCACTTCATGCATCGATACGCTCGAGGCACACGGCGACCGCGAGCGCGCCGCGCGGCACTACGGTAGCAGTGCCGACGTGGCGTTCTATTCCGGCGATCTTGCCGACGCCATCGTACGCGTACGGCGAGCGATTGCGATCTACGAACAGAGCGACGAGATGTGGAGCGTCGCCGTTCAGTACAGGAATCTCACCGTGTACGCTGCGTCCGCTCGCGATTTTGTAACGGCGCGCGTGGCGTTGGCGAAAACGCTCGATTATGCTTCGCGTTTCGACGACGCGCTGGTCCAAAGCAATGGATTCGATACGGCGATTCACTTGGCGGCGATCTCCGGAAAGCATCGCGAAGCGGCGATGCTCGCCGGGTACGCCGACGCCGCGCGCGGCGACCGCAGCGCTCGACAGCCGCGAGGCCAGTTGCTCTTCGAACGCACGCTCGCCGAGGTGCGCGCGGCGCTCGGGGAGGAGGAATTCGATGGGCTCTACGAGCGCGGGCTTTCGCTCTCCGCAGCGGAGGCCGACGCGCTCGCACGCACGTTGTAGCACGTTGTCACGCCGAGTAGGCGCTGCAAGCGCCGTATCGAGGCGCCGCGCGACGGGCCCCCGCCCTCGATACGGTTGCTTCGCAACCTACTCGGGCTGACAAGGGTGCGCTACTCGGGCTGACAAGGGTGCGCTACTCGGGCTGACAAGGGTGCGCTACTCGGGCTGACAAGGGTGCGCTACTCGGGCTGACACCCTGGGCTGCAGCCGCGAAGTTGTCAACGCCGAGTAGGCGCCGCTTGTCACGCCGAGTAGGCGCTGCAAGCGCCGTATCGAGGCGCCGCGCGACGGGCCCCCGCCCTGATATGTTGGGCTGGCCGGGAGATCCGGCGGCTTCGCCTCGAATCTGGGGTGAAGAACCTGTCGGCCACGCCGGGCGGCCCTCGGGCTCCGAGCCCGTTATCGAGATTGGCGACCGACAGCA
>JAJYRH010000023.1 GCA_021794205.1 bacterium | reverse complement strand
TCGATGACATGGAGGCGAATCGACGGCTACAAAACAATCGCACTTGCACAAGAGAAAGCCGCATGAGATAATGTGCTCAACGGACTACGCCGCTCCGCACGTTTACCCGAAATTCGGCGCGACCTCGCTCGCAGTTCACCGACGGCGAGTTCGTGAAGCTGATTCGTGACACCCATGGCATCGCGTTGAGCATGGACGGCAAGGGCTGCTGGCGCGACAACGTCTTCGTCGAGCGCTTCTGGCGAAGCATCAAATACGAGGAGGTGTATCTGCACGCGTACGAATCGGGTTCGCAAGCGCGCGCCGGCATCGGCAAGTACATCACGTTCTACAACGGCGCCCGCCCACACTCGGCGCTTGACGGCCGAACGCCGGACGCGGCATACTTCACCACACTGGCCGCCGCTCGAGCGGTCTTACTTGCGGAGACACCACTTATCGGCGCGTGATTTTCAGCTCGAAAAAACGAGGCCACCTCTCCTGGAACATTCTTGCTCTACCATACATCAGCTTTACCGCCTTTAAGGCAGGCTATCTTTGGGAGAAACACACCACGGAGGCCATAATCGAAATCGTAAGTACTGCAGTATTTTTACCAGTGGCTATGGTGCTTACAAGATACGCCTACTCCTGGTACGGTACCAACGTCGTTGCAAAACGTGGAACGGGAAATCATTAAGTTGCTCTGATATTATTAAGGCGCATGTGCCATGTGACGTTCGCAGCTAAGAGCCTCGCGAGCGCGGCGTCCTCGGCAAGAAAGGCGTCGTGGCCGTGCTCGCTCTGGAACTCGATATAGCGAGCATCAATTCCCGCACACGCGATGCGTTCGGCGGAATCGCGAACCTCGCGCGCTGGGAAGAGCGTATCGGAGGAGATGCCCACGAAGGTGAGCGGCGGCGTCCCGTCCGGCCAACGCGCGTCGCGCAGGTCGAAAGAATCCATTGCATGGGTGAGCGTCACGTAGGTGGCGGCGTCGATCCGCTCGACGAGCTTCGTTGCTTGAGCTGCGAGAAACCCCTCGACGTCGAAGCGCCGCTCTCCGTTGCGGTCCGGGCGGCGACCGTGCCGTCGCGAGAGCAAGGCATCGCTCTTGTACGAAAGCATCGCGATTTTTCGGGCGAGCCCGAGTCCCTCGATCGGCTCGAGTGCGATGGCATCGCGTTGGATGCTGTTGAGTGCGATCGCCGTCGTCCCGGTGCGATCCGGCGCACCGATCGCGATGGCGCGGCCGACGCGCTCGGGGGCATCGTGCGCCCACTGCAGCGCCTGCATGCCTCCGATCGACCCGCCGATCGCGAGCTCGACGTGCTCGATCCCGAGAAAATCGAGCGCGCGCCGCTGCGCGCGGACGATATCACCGATGGTAATGCGCGCGCGCACCCGCGTCGATCCGTAACTCGAACCGAGCATGTTGATCCCGACGATGCAGTACTCGCGTGGATCGAGCAGCGCGCCCTCGCCGACGATGCCGGGCCACCATGCGGCGGCGCGATGATCCCCGGTAAGTGCGTGGAGAACCAAAGCGAAGCGTCGGGACGCTGGATCGCCGTAGATCGCGACGCGTTGATCGACGGCGGGCAGTCTCTGCCCGCCGTCGAGTTCGAGTGCGCCGATCGAAATCGTACGCTCGATCACGATTCCAACGCGTGCGCCAAGTCGGCGATGAGATCGTCGATATCTTCGATGCCGATGGAGAGCCGGATCGTTCGTTCGTCGACCCCGCTCGCAAATCGCTCCTCGGGCGTCAATTGCCGATGCGTCGTCGAGGCCGGGTGAATGGCGAGCGATTTCGCATCGCCGACATTGGCGAGCAGCGAGAAGAGCCTCAAGCGATCGATCGTCGCCCGCGCTTCCGCTTCACCGCCGCGCACGTTGAAGGTGAGGATCGCTCCCGCACCTTTGGGGAGATAGCGCAACGCGAGCGGATGTTCGGGGTCGCTGCGGAGGCCGGGATAGCGGACGTCGGTGACCCGTGGGTGCTCGGCGAGATATTCGGCAACCTTGGTCGCGTTGGCAACGTGTCGTTCGATCCGAACCCCGAGCGTTTCGAGCCCTTGCAGCAGCAGCCACGCATTGAACGGTGAGAGTGCCGCGCCGATATCGCGCAGTAACTGCACGCGGGCCTTCACGATATACGCTGCCGGGCCGAAGGCCTCGGCGTACGCGATGTCGTTGTAGGTAGGATCCGGGCTCGTAAACTCGGCGTGCCGCGTGCTCCTCGCCCAATCGAAACGGCCCCCGTCGATCACGACGCCCCCAATTGCAACGCCGTGTCCGCCGATAAACTTCGTCGCCGAATGGACGACGATATCGGCACCGTGCTCGATCGGGCGCAGCAGGTAGGGTGTCGCGAGCGTGTTGTCGACGATCAGCGGAAGCGACGCTCGGTGAGCGAGCTCCGCGACGTTGGAAATATCGAGCACGTCCAATCGCGGATTGCCGATACTCTCGCCGTAGAGTGCCTTCGTCGTTGGGCGAATCGCGGCTTCAATTGCCGAAAGGTCGCTGAAGTCGACGAGCGATACGGTGATGCCGAATCGCCCGAGCGTGTGCGCGAAGGCGTTGTAGGTGCCGCCATAGAGCGAGGCCGAGCTGACGATGTGGTCGCCGGCCCCGGCGAGATTGAGGATCGAGTAGATAGCGGCGGCTTGGCCGCTGGCGACTGCGAGCGCGCCGACGCCGCCCTCGAGTTCGGCGAGCCGTCGTTCGAGCACGTCGGTCGTCGGATTGTTGATGCGGGTATAGATATTGCCGAACTCTTCAAGTCCGAAGAGTCGCCCGGCATGCGCCGTATCGTCGAAGCGATAGGAGGTGGTCTGATAGATCGGAAGCGCTCGCGATTTCGTGGTCGGATCGCCGTCGAAGGCGGCATGGAGTGCGAGCGTATTGAAGCCGCGAGATCGCGTCTCGAGAGTGGTAACGGACATGAGTGGTGGTCCTTTCGTTAGTGAGCCGACGATGAGTGCGCAGCATCGAGCCGCGTCGCCGGAGATGTGAGGAAGCCATCGTTCCAGATGGCGAGCGTGTCGGGAAAAATCGGCCGGATATCGAGGATCGGTGCGAAGCCGTCGATGCGATCGTTGCGTTGGGTGCGAGCGACGATGCCGCGCAGCACGTCGGCGATATCGCCGAGGATCGCGCTCGAGGTCGCGGGGCCTCCCGCGCCGACGCCGCGGAGATAGAGCTCGCCGGCGTCACGCGCGCGCAATAGGACACCGTTCTGCGCGCCCTCGAGCGCGCCGAGCGGATGCTCGCGAGGAACCAGCGCGGGTGCGACCTCCGCGGCGATACCGCGTTCGTCGCATCGTGCCGCCGCGAGGAGTTTCATGCGGTACCCGCGCTTGCTGTAGCGGCGCAACGCGTCGCCGTCGATGCCGCGAATGCCGCGGAATCGTAGGCGCGGCGTAATCGCCGCAGCGCCAAAGGCTCGCTGAACGAGAACGGCGAGTTTATGTGCGCTGTCGAGTCCGTCGATATCTTCGCTAGGATCGGCTTCGGCGAATCCCGCGCGTTGCGCGTCGGCGAGCGCCTCCTCGAAGCTCCCGCCCCGCTCCATCGCGCTCAGGATCGCGTTGCACGTGCCGTTGAGCACGCCGACGAAGCTCTCGATGGGATCTCCCGCGAGCGCTTCGTCGATCGTTCGCAGAATCGGCAGCGCCCCGCCGACCGCCGCTTCGTAGCGCAGGCTCGCACCCCGCCGCGCCGCGAGCGCGTGAAGGCGCGGTCCCTGCGAACCGATCAGCGCTTTGTTTGCCGTTACGACGTGACAGCCGCGTTCGAGCGCCCGCTCGACGAACTCTGCGGCGAGCGTGGTGCCGCCCATCGTCTCGACGACGAGATCGATGCGATGATCGGCGAGGAGTGCGTTCGCCGAATCGATCAGCAGCGAGGGTGGAATGCCCTCGCCACGATTTCTAGCGAGCGAGCGCACGGCGATTGCGTGAACGGTATGCTCCACGCCATGGACGTGCGGTTCTTTTGCGAGGAGTCGCCGAGCGAGGCTGCCGCCGACGACGCCGCAGCCGAGAATTCCGATTCCGATTGATGCTTGCATGGGTCTGCCTCCTGGTGAGATGAGGAAAGCGACTGAGGAAATGAAAGCGCCCCCGTCGCTGCTGCGACGGGGGCGCCGAGATCGATGGTGAGCGTCGAACGCTCTACGTCATCGCAAATGGCAACCTCGCCGTCGCGCGCTTGGCGGAACAGCAAGTGGACATTCGCGACGTGAACGAGATCATGGCGTGCATACTACCCCATGCTCGCGGTCCCGTCAAGCAGTCGCTCTCGTTAACGCAATCGTGACGTGCACGAAGCGCTCGCTTCGAAGGGGATTGCGATAGCCCCGGCAATCTAGCGGAGACGCTGTGCCGTTGGGTGCGGCTTTCCTGGAAAGGTACGTGGACACGGATGAGCATATCCTCGATCGCCTCCGCTTCGGCAGGGGTACAGAATGCCGTCAAGTCGCTGGTCGCGACGCAACACGAAGCGCAGTTGGAAGCGACTGCCGGAATTCAGGATGGTGACGAGAACGTCGGCACCAACGTCAACCAAACCGCGTAGCGCACTTTCACTGGTTGGAGGACGCGAGCGTTGCAAACGCACGCGTCCTTTTTTATTTTTACGATGCGGAGCGAGCCTCGCGAAGCAGCAAACCGCGCGCGCTCGGGCGTAGGCGGAGCGTCTCGCTGGCTATGCCGGCGTCGGAAAAGCGGGCTCGTAACTCCGCACCGATGCGCCGTGCGTCCGCGCGAGCATCTAATAGCGCGACGACGGTCGGCCCGGCGCCGGAGAGCGCGACGCCCCGCACGCCGGGCGCGTCGTAGGCGAGGAGCGCGGCCAATCCGGGAATCTTTTTCGCGCGATAGGGCTGATGGATGCGGTCGTTCATCGCCACGCGCAGGGGTGCGAGATCGCCCGAGGCGAGAGCGGCGCCGAGCAGTGCTGCGCGTTGAATCGAGAACACGGCGTCGGCGCGAGAATATCGTGCCGGCAGCAGCGAACGCGCCGCCGCGGTCGGGAGATCGATCTGTGGGATCGTGAAGAGCGCGATCGTATCGCGCAAGGCGGGCAAACGCACGAGATTGCGAGCGTCGCAGGCGATGGTGGTGCCGCCGTAGAGCGCTGCGAGCGCGTTGTCGGGATGCCCTTCGATCTCGCACGCAGCGGCGGCGATCCGCGCGCGGTCGAGCCGATTTCCCGCCGCGCGCCAGGCGATGCCCAGCGCGAGCACCGTCGCTGCGGCGCTCGATCCGAGGCCGGCGCCGAGCGGAATCTCGTTGGTGATTTCGATGCTCAGGCGTGGTAACGCGCCGACGCTCCGCATCGCGCGTTCGATCGCGTCGCGCAGGCCGTCGTGCGTCGGGGCATACGGCCCTGGGGCGAAACGCAGCGAGAAGCGCGATGCCCGGGCGACCGTAGCGTGCATGCGTGCCGAGAGCGCGATGGCGACGGCATCGAAACCGGGGCCGAGATTCGCGCTGCTCGCCGGTGCGCTGGCGTAAAATCTACGCGCCGACATCGCGGCGATCGGCGACGCGCAGGCTCGCATCGCTATCCTTGAGCACGTGCCCGGTTAAGACCGCAACGACATCGTCGCGCTCGGTCAGCGTTCCCTCCGCTCGCAGTCGTGCGATGCCGGCGAGTGTCGCAGCCGAGGCGGGTTCGCAACCGATGCCGGCCGCACCGATTCGCCCCTTCGCTGCATCGATCTCGTCGTCGCTGACGGCGACGGCACTCCCCCGCGATGCATCGAGCTCCGCGCGTGCTTTGCGCCACGAACGCGGGGAACCGACGGCGATCGCGCTTGCGATCGTGCGCGGGACGACCGGTACGAGATCGCGGCCGGAGCGATAGAGCTCGACGAAGGGAGCGGCGCCCTCGGCCTGCACCACCGCGAGGCGTGGAAGACGATCGATGAGTCCGAGCGCGCGGGCCTCGCGAAAACCCTTGCCGATCGCACTCGAGTTTCCGAGATTACCGCCGGGAACGACCACCCAATCGGGGACGCGCCACGAACGCGCTTCCAGGATCGCGAACGCCGTGCATTTCTGTCCTTCGAGGCGATAGGGATTGATCGAATTCACGACGGCGGTTCCCTCGCTCGAGCGCGACGTGAGTTCGGCGAGGGCGTCGTCGAACGATCCCTCCACCTCGACGACGCGGACGCCGTAATCGCGCATCTGCGCGAGTTTCGCGCCGGAGATTTTTCCGCGTGGGACCAATGCAAATGCCTCCATGCCGGCGCGTGCGGCGTACGCCGCCATCGAGGAGGCGGTATTTCCGGTGCTCGCACAGATCGCGCGAGTCGCGCCCTCGGCACGAGCGGCCGAGATCGCGACGGTCATCCCGAGGTCTTTAAACGAGCCGGTCGGATTCATGCCGAGGTGGAGAAACGCGAGCGCGGAGATTCCTTCGCGTTCGGCGAGCTCGGGCATATCGTAGAGCGGTACGTTTCCTTCGGCGAGCGTCACGACCGATGCGTGCGGTATCTGCGGCAAGAGCTCGCGCCAGCGCCAGATTCCGCTCCGGTCGAGCGGAGTGTCGTTCGCTCGACGCCGCGCGACCGTCGCTGCGTACGCGCGCGCGGCATCGGCATCGGGCGGATCGCTCTGCAGCGCGAATTCGAGGAGCTCTCCGCAGGTAGTGCAGGGGAGATCGTGGCGTTGGGCCGGCGCGTTACAACTGCTGCAGCGAAGTTCGTAGTGCGCGATCACGCGGCGCTTCCAATCCGCTCGAATGGAAGGTTGGGATCGGCTGAGAGATGGAGCGGATCGACGCGAACCGCTTCGCCCTGCGCCTCGGCAGCGGCGGCGATCATCGCGGCGTTATCGGTGCAGTAGGCGAGCGAAGGAACGAAGAGCTCGATCCCGTTCCGCTGCGCCCACGCGCGTAACGACGACTGTAACGACGAATTCGCCGCGACGCCGCCGGAGAGCGCGACGGCGCGAAAGGAACCGCGCGCATACGCTGCGGCGACGCGGGCTACCAACACGTCGACGACCGCCGCTTGAAAACTCGCTGCGACATCTTCGCGGCGGACGGCGGCGTTCTCGGGGCGTTCGAGAAAATAGCGCACCGATGTTTTCAGTCCGGAGAATGAAAAATCGAGTGCGTCGCCCTCGGGACGATAGCGCGGAAAGGCGATCGCGCGTGCATCGCCGTCGCGCGCGAGTGCATCGAGCGCGGGGCCGCCGGGAAATCCCAGCCCGAGAAGGCGTGCGGTTTTGTCGAATGCTTCGCCGGCCGCATCGTCGCGCGTCTTGCCGAGGATACGCAATTGCGTCGGCGCGTCGACAGCGACGAGTTGCGTGTGCCCTCCCGAGACCAACAATGCGAGGAACGGGTAGGGCGGCGATTCGCCGTGGGAAAGAAATGGCGCGAAGAGATGCCCGTGCAGATGATTGACGGCATAGAGCGGGCGCCGAGCGGCATAGGCGAACGCCTTCGCCGTGGCGACGCCGACGAGGAGGCTTCCGATGAGGCCGGGACCGTAGGTAACCGCGATGCCGTCGCATGCATCGAGCGCGATCTGCGCGCGATTCAACGTGTGTTCGACGGCCGCCGAGAGCAGCGCGAGGTGCGCCCGGCTCGCAATCTCGGGTACGATGCCGCCATATGCGCGATGAAATTCATCCTGATTCGTCGAGACGTTCGCGAGCACGTCGCGCCCATCGCGCACGATTGCGACGGCGGTATCGTCGCAGGAGGTTTCGATTCCGAGCAGCAGCATTGCCGATAGGTTGGCGTTTCGCGCCCCGCTCTCCGCTTACGCGACGATCGTCGCATCGTGGCGTTCGCGTGCGGCGCGCAGCGCGTCGGGTCCGGCGAGGCAGATGTAGACGGCCTCCGCTCCGCCTTCGCGCGCCGCGATCGCCGCTCGAAGCTTCGGACGCATTCCATCGCGGCACTCCGCGCTATCGAGCAGCGCTCGTGCCGCCGCCGGCGAGAGACGATCGATACCGCTAGCGGGATCGCTCGCGACCGCACGCACGCGCGCGATATCGGTGACGAAGAAGAGCGCGCGTGCGCGCAACGCGGCGGCGACCGCTGCGGCGGCTTCGTCGGCATTGACGTTGAGCGGCTCCGCTCCGCCACGCTCGAGTGCGAGCGGCGCGAGGACCGGTATCGCGGGCATCGCGAGAAGCACCTCGATCAGTCGCGCGTCGCAGCTCACGCGCTCGCCGACGGCACCGAGCCGGCCCTCGAAGCGCGTGCTCCGCTGCGCCTGGAGCGTGCCGTCGTCTTCGCCGGAGATGCCGACGGCGCGAGCGCCGCGGGCGCGTAACGCCCGGACGATGCGCTTGTTGATCGTCGCGCAGAGCAGCATCTCCACGACCGCGAGACTCGCTGCGTCGGTGACGCGCAAGCCGTCGATGCGCTCGCCCCCGAGCCCACGTTCGCGAAGGGCCTCGTCGATCTCCGGGCCGCCCCCGTGGACCAGCACGATGCGCTCCCCAGCGGCATGGAGGGCGGCGATCTCGTCGAGCAGCGGATCGCTTGGCTCCGCACCCGGGCGGGCGCTCCCACCGTATTTTACGACCCAGAGGGCCTGGGGTATTGCATAATTATGCGTCATATGCATAATAATACACGTAATGATCGCCACACGGCTAGCCCCCCACGTCAATTTGCAGGGGCGGAACTTTCTCGACCTTGCGGAGCTGGATCCGACGGAGTTTCACGCCCTCCTGCGGCTAGCGCGCGAACTCAAGGGCGATGCATCGGTCGCCACCCGTTCCCTCTTGCGCGGGCGCACCTTGGCGATGCTCTTTGAAAAGCCGAGCTTGCGGACGCGGGTCTCGTTCGAAGTCGCCGTCACCTCGCTCGGAGGCCAGGCGCTCTTCGCGTCCGGGAGCGAGATGCTCGTCGGGACGCGCGAATCTCCCGAAGATGCGGCGCGCGTGCTTTCGCGGTATGTCGATGCCGTGGTCGTTCGCACGCACGAACACGAACCACTCGAGCGCTTCGCCGCAGCCGCGAGCGTCCCGGTCATCAACGGTCTCTCGGCGCTCTATCATCCGTGCCAGGCGTTCGCGGACGTCCTCACGATGGAGGAACGTTTCGGTTCGGTGGAAGGCTTACGCGTCGTCTATCTCGGCGATGCGCGCAACAACGTTGCCACCTCGCTCGCGCAAGCCGTCGTTCTGCTCGGCGGTTCGATGCGTTTTGCCGCACCCTTAAGCCACCGCCCGAGCGAGGCGACGCTGGAGCGGCTCGCCGAACTCGGTGCGAGTACCGGCGGCCGCGCGCGTGCATTCACCGATCCGGTGCGCGCGCTTCGCGGCGCCGATGTCGTCTATACCGATGTCTGGACATCGATGGGCGAGGAGCACCTACACGAACGGAATGCGGCGATGCTGTTGCCTTATGCGGTGACCGAACGCTCCTTCGCTTACACGGCACCGCATGCCGTCTTCATGCATTGCTTGCCCGCGCATCGTGGGCAGGAAGTCGCGCCGGCTGTTATCGACGGCGCGCGCAGCCTCGTTTTCGACCAGGCCGAAAATCGTCTTCACGCGCAACGAGCGTTGCTCGTCGCACTCATCACCGATGGGAAAGGAACATTATTATGAAGGAGCGTCGTCAACGCGCGATTCTCACCTTGGTTGCGACGCGGCCGATTCATTCGCAAGAGGAGCTCGTCGCGCTGCTCGCCGCGCAGGGCTTCGATGCCGTGCAGGCGACCGTGTCGCGCGATATCAAAGAACTGGGATTGGTGAAAGTGCCGGTGAAGAGCGAGCGCGGCGATGAGGCGCTCTTCAAGTACGTGCTTCCCAGCGCGACGGTGCAGTACGCCAGCCGCCTCCATCGCGTCGTTGCCGAACTCGTTCTCGCCGTCGAAGGGAGCGCGAACCTGATCGTGCTCAAAACGCCGCCGGGGAGTGCGATGATGGTCGCCTCGGCGATCGACGATGCCGGTTGGCCCGAGATCCTCGGCACGATCGGTGGCGACGATACGATATTGGTCATCGTGCGCGATGCGAAAACGATGCCGATGCTCGTTCAACGTTTTCGCGATCTCGGAGCGGAGGCTCGGGCATGAGTACGATCGTCCTCGCCTACTCCGGAGGGCTCGATACATCCGTGCTCCTCAAACGCCTCCTGCTCGAAGGGAACGAGGTGATCGCGCTCACCGCCGATCTCGGCGAGAGCGACGCGGCGACCGGCGATGCGGCGGCGCTCGCCATCGAGGCGATCTCAGCCAAGGCTCGCTCGCTCGGCGCGCGCGACGCGGTCGCCGTCGACGTGCGCGAACGTTTTTTCCGCGAGTACGTCTTGCCGGCATTTGCCGCCAACGTGCGCTACGAAGGATGTTACCCGCTCAGTGCGGCGCTCTCGCGCCCGTTGATCGCGGCATTGCTCGTTGAAACCGCACGAGCGTACGGGGCCGACGCCGTCGCGCACGGATGTACGGGAAAGGGGAACGACCAAGTGCGGATCGAGTTGGGCGTGCGCGCGCTCGACCCGAAACTCGCGGTGCGCGCGCCGCTGCGCGAACGCCCGCTCTCGCGCCCCGATGCGATCGCGTTTGCAGCCGAACACGGCATTCCCATCGCACAGAGCGCGGCGAAGCCCTATTCGATCGATGCGAATCTTTGGGGGCGCTCCATCGAGGCGGGCGTGCTCGAAGACCCATGGGTCGCGCCGCCCGAGGATGCATTCGGCTGGACCGCGGCGCCGCAGGACCGCCCCGATGCCCCACGCGAGGTCGTGGTGAGCTTTCACGAAGGCGTCCCGACGTACGACGGGATATCGGGAGCGGCGTTGCTCGCGCGGCTCAACGCGCTCGGCGGCGAGCACGGCATCGGACGGATCGATCTCATCGAGGATCGCGTGATCGGGCTCAAATCGCGCGAACTCTACGAAGCGCCCGCGGCGACGATTTTGCTCGCCGCGCGGGAAGCGCTCGAACGCCTCGTACTCACGCGTGACGAACTTCGCTTTAAAGCCGGCGTGGACCGGAAGTACGCCGAACTCGTCTACGACGGACTCTGGCGTTCGCCGCTGCGTGCCGCCTTCGATGCGTTTAACAACGTTTCAAGCGCGCGGCTCTCCGGCGACGTACGCGTGCGCCTGCTGAAGGGCACCACAACGGTGGTCGGCGTTCGTTCGCCGTTCGCGCTCTACGACGAAGGCTTGGCGACCTACGGCGCCGGCGATCGTTTCGACCATCATGCCGCCGACGGGTTCATCCACCTCGCGGGGTTACCGCTCGATCGTTTGGCGCAGGTTGCTGCGGTCGGCGCGGCGTGAGCGCGCATTCGTTGCAGTGGGGCGGCCGCTTTCAGAGCGCGCCGGACCCGGCGTTGCTTGCATTCGGGTCGTCGCTTGGAGAAGATCTGTTGCTCGCGCGCTTCGACGTGCGAAGCTCGCAGGCGCACGTGCGTGCGTTGTTCGGCGGCGGGACGATCGCCGCAGCGACCTACGAAGCGCTCGTCTCGGCGCTCGATCGCGTCGCGGCGGAGATCGAGGACGGATCATTTCGCGCCTTTGCGAGCACGGGAGCGTTCGAGGACATACACGGCGCGATCGACGCGCGCGTGCGCGAGATCGACGATGATGCGGGGGGCTGGCTCCATGCGGGGCGCAGCCGGAACGATCAAGTCGCCACCACGCTCGCGCTCTATGCCGCGGAGCGCGCGCGGATGGGCGCCGCGCGTGCGGCGTCGATTGCGCGCGCGCTTGCGGGGCGCGCTCGCAGCGCACTCGGGCAGGGGAGCGTTCTCGCGGGTACGACGCATGGCCAACCCGCGCAGCCGGTGCTGCTCGCGTTTTGGCTGCAGGGCGCTGCCGAACCGTTCCTTCGCAGTGCGCGGCGTTTTGCGGCGCTCGCCCGTGAAGCGATGGACGTGATGCCCTTAGGGTCGGCGGCGCTCGCCGGGAGTTGCCTGCCGCTCGATCGCGTTGCGGCGGCACGATACCTCGGGTTCGCGCGCCCGTCGCGCAACGCACTCGATGCCGTCGGCACGCGCGACGCGTTGTTTGCGTGCGCGGATGCGTGGGCGACGTGTTGCGTTCCCGCCGCGCGGATCTCTGCGGAGATCGTTGCGTGGGCTTCGCCGCTCGTCGGATACGTTCGCATCGGCGATGCATCGGCGAGCGGGTCGAGTTTGATGCCGCAGAAACGCAATCCCGATATCTTCGAACTCGTGCGCGCGGGGACGCAACGCGCGCTCGCCGACGCACGCGCGGCGTGGGCCGCGAGCGCGGCGATTCCGCTCTCGTATCATCGCGATCTGCAAGAATGCAAACAGAGTGCGATCGCGGCGATCGAGCGCGCCGATTCGCTTCTTTCCGCCTTCGAGCGAGCGTTAGCGGATATAGAATTCGACCTCGAGAACATGGAACGGCACGCGACCGCCGGATACACGCTCGCGACCGATCTTGCCGACGCGCTCGTTCGCGGTGGCGTCGACGCGCGGCGAGCGCATCGCCTCGTCGGAGAGCGGGTGGCGGCGGCCGAGGAGCGGGGGCGGCCGTTCGACGCGAGCGATCTTCACGCGCTCGCGGCGCACCTCGGTACGACGACCCTCGACGCTCCGCTCGACGCACGCGCGAGCGTCCTCGCTAAAGCGACGGAGGGCTCGACCTCGCCGTCTGCGGTCGCGCTGGCACTCGATATGCTCGAACGCGAGCTCTCGGGCGAGGCGCTCCCGTGACGCGCGTCCACGTATGGGGAGCGGCGGGATACGCCGCCGCGCAAGCGATCGAATGGATCGTCGCGCACCCGCGTTTGGAGATCGGCCTGCTCGAGAGTAAGAGCCATGCGGGAACGCCGCTCGGAGAGAGCTTTGCAGCGTTTCGTCGGAGCGATCTCCGCTTTTCCGAGAGCGGAAGTATCGCCTCGTATCTCGCCTCGGGCGACATCGTCGTCGCGGCGGGGGCACATGGAGAGGGGCGCGCCGCAGTGGAGGGATTTTTGCAACGAGGCGCGCGCGTCGTCGATCTCTCGGCGGATTTTCGTTTCGAGGATCGTGCGGCATATGGACTCGCCGAGTGGAATCGCGACGCGATCGCCTCGGCCGCGTTGGTCGCCAACCCCGGGTGTTATCCGACGGCGTCGCTGCTCGCGCTCCTGCCGCTGATCGAAATTGTGACGCCGTCGGCGATCGTGATCGACGCCAAGAGCGGCATTACCGGAGCGGGGCGAACGCCAGCGCTCGGATCGATGTTCGCCGAGGTCGATGGTGAGATTCGTGCTTATGGACTTTCGGGGCATCGCCACCAACCCGAGATCGAACGATCGCTCGCGGTGCGTGGCTGCACGAGTCCGTTAACGTTCACCCCGCACGTCGTGCCGCTCTCGCGGGGGATGCTCGCGAATATCTATCTCATCCTCGACCGCGTCCCCGATGCATCGGCAATTGCATCGACGATACACGAGGCCTATCGGTCGTCGCCGTTCGTACGCGTATTAGAAGGCGGGCGGGCGCCGAGCGTTGCTGCGGTCGTCGGCACGAATGAGGCGGAGATTGCGGTCGACATCTGCGGTTCGACGATTCGAGCGATCTGTGCGATCGATAATCTCGGCAAGGGCGCCGCCGGCCAAGCGCTGCAAAACATCAACATCATGCTCGGATTTCCCCAAGAGGAGGGCTTTCATGCTCGCACCGTCGCCGCCTGAGCTTCAAGAACGCATCGTCTCGCTACGCGGAGGTATCGGCAGCGTCCCAGGCGTCCGCGTCAGCGGCGTTCACGCCGGCATCAAGCGGCGCAAGCGCGACCTCGCGCTGATCGTCTTCGAGCGCGAACAAGCCTGCGCCGCGGTGGTGACGACGAACGACGTCAAGGCGGCGCCGATTACCGTCAGCAACGAACACCTCGCGTCGGGGCGTGGGGTGCGCGCGATCGTCTGCAATTCGGGCTGTGCGAACGCCTGTACCGGGGAACGCGGCGAGCGCGACGCGCGCGCGAGCGCGGCGCAGGCGGCGGCGTTGCTCGACGTGGCGCCGCAACAGGTAATCGTCGCCTCCACCGGGGTCATCGGCGTGCCATTGCCGCTCGATCGCGTCCAGCGTGGCTTGGAGCGCTGCGTCGATCAACTCGACGAAGGCTTGAAGGCCGCTCACGACGCCGCCGAAGCGATCATGACGACCGATCGCGTGCCGAAGCTCTCGGCGTACGCGTTCTATCACGAGGCGAAGCGCTATACGATCGGCGGCATCGCCAAAGGTTCGGGAATGATCGCTCCAAACATGGCGACGATGTTGGCGTTTCTCGCTACCGATTTTCCGGTCGCGAGGGAGGCACTCCAGCGCTCGCTTGCCGCCGCGGTCGATGGAACTTTCAATATGATCTCGGTCGATGGGGACATGTCGACCAACGACGCGGTCTACCTCTGTGCGCCGCATGGGACGCAACCGCCGCCCCCGATCTTCGAGCACGTTCTCGGAAAAGTCGCGCTCGATCTCGCTTTGGCGATGGTCGACGACGGCGAGGGAGCGACGAAACGCTTGGAAGTTTGCGTCGTCGGTGCGCGCGATACCGCGCAGGCGCGGACGCTGGCGCGAGCGGTCGTCAATTCGAGTTTGGTGAAGACCGCGCTCTATGGAGAGGACCCGAATTGGGGACGGATCGTCGCCGCGGCGGGAGCCGCCCGTGCCGGGTTCGATCCACAGCGATGGTCAATCGCCCTCAACGGTCGTTCCTGGGTGGAACGCGACGGCATCGAAACGCTCACCGAAGCGGAGGCGCATCGGGAACTCGAAGAGCGCGAGATCGTGGTGACGCTCGATCTCGGGCTCGGCGAGGCGGCGGCGACGGCATGGGGCTGCGATCTCTCGCGCGACTACGTGCGTATTAATGCGAGTTATCGCACGTGAAAGATACGGCGCTGCTCGAAAACTATTCACGCGCCCCGGTGCGGTTCGTCGCCGGCGAAGGCTGCGAGCTGATCGACGAGAACGGCCGTCGCTATCTCGATGGGATCGCCGGCATTGCGGTCTGCGCGCTCGGTCACGCCCATCCGGGGATCGCGGATGCGGTCGCGCGGCAAGCGCGGCGATTGGTGCATGCGAGTAACCTCTATTATCACGAACCCTCCGGCGAGCTCGCCGCGGAGCTAACGCGCCGATCGGGTTTCGCTCGCGCGTTTTTCTGTAACTCGGGAACCGAGGCGAATGAGGCCGCGATCAAACTCGCGCGTAAGGCGGCATATCGACGCGGCGAGCGCGAGCGCACGACGATTCTCGCCTTTACCGGCGGCTTTCACGGCCGAACGCTCGGAGCGCTCGCTGCGACCGCGAATCCCGAGTATAAAGTCGGCTTCGAACCGCTCCCCGGAGGCTTCGCGTGGGCGCCGTTCAACGATATCGGAGCGCTCGACGCCGCGATCGACGAACGCACCGCCGCGTGCATCGTCGAACCCGTTCAGGGCGAGAGCGGCGTTCACCCGGCGCGCACCGATTTCCTCAACGAACTCCGGCGACTCTGCAACGAGCGCGGCGCGCTCTTGATCTTCGATGAGGTGCAGTGCGGAATGGGGCGCTTGGGCGATCTGTTCGCATTCGAAAGCGTCGGCGTACGCCCCGACGTGATGACGATGGCAAAGGCGCTTGGGAACGGCCTGCCGATCGGCGCGATGCTCGTCGATGCGGCACATGCCGAAGCGCTCCAGCCTGGCGATCACGGGTCGACCTTCGGTGGCTCGCCGGTCAGCGCCGCGGCGGCGCTCGCGCATTTGCGGATTCGCGACGAACTCGAGCTCGATACCCACGTGCGCGCGGTCGGTCGCTACGCGTTCGAGCGACTGAGCGAGTTGGCGCTGAGCCTCCCGTCGTATTTCGATGCGCCGCGCGGGCGCGGTCTTTTACTGGGTCTGCCGGTTCGCGAACCCTATCGTGCCGCCGAGTTCGTCGGCGCGGCGCGCGATCGAGGGGTCCTGCTCGGGGTCGGCGGTGGAAATACATTGCGCCTCGCCCCACCCCTCATCATAACGACCGAAGAGATCGATCGTCTTCTTGAGGCGATACGCGCGGTTGCTGCGGGGATGCCCGCTCTCGCTGCGAAGTAAGGAGCTATGAATACGATTGAGGAATTGCGCCGACTTCCATCGCCCGCGCCGCGCCCGCAGGCGCTCGCATTCGATGGCACCTCGCTCTGGATGGGCTCTGTCGAGACGGGGCGCCTCTACGCGATCGATCCGCTTCACTGGACCGTCCACGAAGAGATGCAAGCCCCGGGTATGCCGTGGGGGATGACCGTCGTCGGCGGCGAGATGCGCGTCGTCTGTGGTTTCGGCGAGAACGACGATCGCTATATCTGTCGTTTTATTCCGGGGCACGGATTCAAAGAGAATGAAAAAATTGCGTGTCCGGAATATACGGGTTCGCAGTTAGGGTATGACGGCGAAATGCTCTTTCTCTCGCAGTTTTATAATAGCCGCGTCCTCGAACTCGACGCGCGCGGTAATATCGTTCGCAGTATCGCCGCTCCACGACAGATCTGCGGACAGACGATTCTCGACGGAACGATCTACTTATTGACGGTTGAAGACGAAACGAAACCGGAGTATTTCATCACCGAGGTCGACGCTCGCGGTACTCTTCCGCGCAGCCGCGATCTCGCCATCGTGCCGTTCCACGCTCGCTCGCTCGCCTTCGACGGTTCGCGTTTCTGGACGAGCCATCGCGAAGCGCACGAAATCGTGGCGTTCGCCGACCCGCGCTAGTCGCCTTACTCGAGCGCCTCGTCGCGGTGCTCCGGAGTGACGGCAAATCCGATCGCCGACAACACGGCGACCGCGGCGAGAACGACGATAGCGATCGCCGCGAGCGCGCGCGCGTAATCGGCGCCCCCGCCGGGTAAGGCGAACGCGGTGGCCGCGATCGTCGCCTCGATTTGCGCCGCGCCGGCGGAGAGCAAGTTGCCGATTTGGTAGACCGTACCGGGGAAGAAACCCCGTAGGAGTGGAGGCGATATTTCATTGAGATGCGCCGGTACGATTCCCCATGCCCCTTGCACCGCAAATTGCATCGCAAAGGCCCCGGCGGCGAGCGCGGGGATACCGCCTGCGAACGCCCAGAGTGGAATCGCCGCTATGCCGAGCAACGCCGCAACGATGATGCCGACGCGGCGACCGACGCGCTGCGAGAGCGCGCCGAACGCAATGCCGCCGAGGATCGCGCCGATCGCGGCGACGATCGCTAAGAACGAGACGACGCTCGGTGAGAAAGCGTGTTGCTTCTGGAGAAAGGTCGCGTAGAGATCCTGCGTCCCGTGCGACATAAAGTTGAATGCCGTCATAAAGAGCACGGCGTAGAGCATGAGCGGCAGAGATCGGACGGTTGTAATTCCGCGCCGGTTAACGATATCGGGCTCTTTGCTGGCGGCGGCCCACGTCGGTGATTCCTCGACGTGACGGCGGATGAAGAAGAGCAAGATTGCGGGGAGCACGCCGATGATAAAAAGCGCGCGCCAACCCCACGGCGTCCAGGTAAAGACGACGAAATTTGCGACCGCAGCGAGCAGATAGCCGACCATGTAGCCTTCTTGGAGGAGGCCGCTGAGAATGCCGCGCGTCTTCGTGGGGAGGCTCTCCATCGCCAACGCCGCACCGAGTCCCCATTCGCCGCCCATGGCGACTCCGAAGAGTACTCGCAGGATGAGAAAGACCGTATAATTCGGCGAAAATGCAGTGGCGAATTCGAGCAGCGAAAAGAGCGCGATATCGATCATCAACGGCAAGCGTCGCCCGAATGTGTCGCCGATCGCGCCGAAGAGGATCGCACCGAACGGACGTGCGGCGAGCGTGAGCGTTATTGCGAGGACGATCTCGGGGATCGAGCGGTGAAAATCTGCGGCGATCTTGGTGACGACGAAGGTGACGATAAAGAAATCGAATGCGTCGAGCGTCCAACCGAGGAAGGCCGCGATGAAACTCGTCTTTGCGCGCCGGTCGAGCGAACGAATCGCCGAAAGCGTGCTCACGACGCGTTACGGAGTCGCCGTCGCCGCCGCCACCGGGCTCGCACTCGCGCTCGGGCTCGCGCCGGTGGTCGGACTCGCGCTCGCACTGGGACTCGGCGACGGTTTACTGGGACGCTCGTCGCCATAGAGTACGAGCAGCCACATTTCGCCTTTTTTCACCAGCAACTTCGGTGTGACGAAGGAGAAGGTGAGTTCATTTTTCTTCAGCGTCGAACGATCGTAGGTGCCGATAAAGGTGTCGACGGACTTCTTTTTCTGGTGAACTTCTTGAAAGAGTTGAACGGCGAATCCGCGGCCGGGAATCTGCGCCTTCGGAAGCGTGTATTCGACTCGCGCTCCTCCGAAGATCGTGGTATCGGCGCTCGTGGTTAAACGAAGGGCGACGAGGACGACGGTGCCGGCACTCTTGGTATCGGGTTTCACCATCGGCGGGGCATCGTTGGTGAGTGCCTCGATGTGGAGCGTGATTTGTGGTCCCGTCGGCGCCGCGCTCGGCGAGGCGCTCGGAGCCCCCGATGCGCCCGATGAAGGGGAAGCGGTCGGCGTCGGTGTCGGGCTCGGGCTCGGGCTCGGGCTCGGCGTCGCCGCCTTCGGTGATGCGCCGGGCGAGGTGCTCGGGCTCGGCGATGGGAGTGGCAGATTGAAGGCGATCTCGCAGGTAAAGCCCTTGCTCGCCGGGCAGGGCAGCCCCGAGGGCGCCTGCGAGATCGGGTAGGTCACCGTGTCGCCGGGGGGAGGCGTCGGGCGCGGCGCGGTTTTACCGGGCGACGCTACCGGATTGACGGCGGGGCTCGCTCCAACCCCTCCGGGTGGCGTGAAGCCGTTCGGCGCGGCGGTGCCGCCGCTCGCGAAGTTCCCGGAGCAGGCTCCGAGCGCGAGCGTGAAGGCGAGAGCGGCGAGCGCCGCGATGGGTTTCCGGTTCATCGGCGGCGCGCCTCGATCTCGGCGCGCAATTCGTCGGCGAAGGCGTGCAACGTCACCGTGCGTTTTTCGTCGACACCACGCTGGTTCACGTTCACGGTTCCGTCGGCGAACTCTTGTTTCCCGACGACCAGAATATAGGGCACGCGTTGCGTCCTCCAATGGCGTATTTTATAGCCGATTTTTTCGTTGCTCTCATCGACCTGTGCTCGGAAACCCTGTTCGTGCAACGAACGGGCGACGGCGCGCGCGTACTCGAGCTGATGCTCGGAGATTGGCGCGACGACGGCCTGAATCGGAGCGAGCCAGGTTGGGAAAGCGCCGCCGTAATGTTCGATGAGCAGACCGAAGAAGCGTTCCATCGAGCCGGCGAGTGCGCGATGGATCATCACGGGGACGTGTTCGTTCCCGTCGCTTCCACGATACTTCAAATCGAAGCGTTGCGGCAATACGAAATCGACCTGCACGGTGCCGAGCTGCCATTTGCGTCCGATTGCGTCGCGCACGTTAATGTCGAGTTTTGGCCCGTAAAACGCACCGCCACCGTCGTCGATATCGAAGGCGACGCCCTTGCCGGCGAGAGCCGCACGGATCGCATTCTCGGCGATCTCGTCGGTTTCGACGCGGTCCTTCGCTTCGCGTCGCGAGAGAACGTACTGAAAATCGATGAACCCGAAAGCGTCCATCAGGCGCAGCGCTTCGTCGAGCGTCTGTTCGAACTCCGCCTGGAGCTGCTCGGGCATACAAAAGAGATGTGCGTCATCCTGCGTGAAACCACGCACGCGGGTGAGGCCGTGCAGCACGCCGCTGCGTTCGTAGCGATAGACGGTACCGAATTCGGAGTAGCGAATCGGCAATTCGCGGTAGGAGCGCGGTTTGTCGCGATAGATAAGGATGTGCCCGGGGCAGTTCATCGGTTTGAGCCGGAAACGCTGCTCCTCCACCTCGAGCGCTCCAAACATGTTCTGGGCGTAGTTGTCGAGGTGTCCCGAGATTGCGTAAAGGCGCTCGCTCATGACGTGCGGAGTAACGACGGGCTGATAGCCGCGCTCGCGGAGGCCCTCGCGAATAAACTGCTCGACGATGCCGCGCACCGTAGCGCCCTTCGGATGCCAAAAAATGAGGCCGCCCCCGGCGTCTTCCTCGATCGAGAAGAGATCGAGCTCGACCCCGAGCTTGCGATGGTCGCGTTTCTGCGCCTCTTCGATTTGGGCGAGATAGGCGTCGAGTTGCTCCTGCGTCGGCCAGGCGGTGCCGTAGATCCGCTGCAACATCGCGTTCTTCTCGTCGCCGCGCCAGTACGCTCCGGCAACCGAGGTGAGTTTGACCGCAGCGAGTTCGCCGGTCCGTTCGGCGTGACCGCCGCGGCAGAGATCGGTAAACTCGCCGATCGTGTAGAGCGTGATCGGATCGCCTTCGGGTATTCCCTTCGCGAGTTCGATCTTGTAGGGATTATTCTTGAAACGATCGATCGCTTGCTCGCGCGTGACGCGCTCCCCCGTCATCGGATAGTTCGCGGCTACGATCTCGCGCATCCGTGCCTCAAGCCGCTCGATATCCTCCGGCGTAAACGGCGTCGCGCGATCGAAATCGTAGTAGAAGCCATTCTCGATCGCCGGGCCGATGGTCGGCTTGGCGTCGGGGAAGCAATCCTGCACCGCGTACGCGAGAACGTGCGCGGCCGTATGGCGGAGCGCGGCGAGAGCCGCCTCTTGCGCCTGGTCGTTATCGGGCATCCCTGCGGGTTCGGCGCGGATGGGGGGGCGGGCCTTGCGCCGACGCCTTAATGACTCTTAAGACTTCCATAAGCCGGTGTTTACCAGCGCGTCGTATGCTCTCGGTGAGGGCACGCGGAGACGGGCCCGAGCGTCGTATCGCACTTGTCATCGTACATGAAGGGAATTACATGCGTAAGTTCACCGCCGTCGCACTTGCAGCCGTGTTCGCGCTCGGTTCGTTCGCTGCGGCGCGGGCCGCGACTCCGATCCTCGAGACCGGATCGTCGCTGCTCTATCCGCTGATGAATCTTTGGGTCGCCTCGTACCAGGCGAAGAACCACACCGTTCAAATTACCACGCAGAGCACGGGCAGCGGCACGGGCATTTCGCAGGCGATCGCCGGCGTCGCCCAGATCGGCGCCTCGGATGCCTATATGGGCGATCCGCAGATGCGCGGACATCGTATGCTCAACATTCCGCTTGCGATCAGCGCCCAGCAGATCAATTATAATATCCCCGGCCTGAACAACGTGCATTTGCATCTCTCGGGCCCGGTTCTCGCCGGCATCTATATGGGCCGCATTAAGTACTGGAACGACCCGCAGATCAAGGCGCTCAATCGCCCCTACGCCGGTCGCCTGCCGCACCGGACGATCATCCCCATCCACCGCACCGACGGCTCGGGCGACACCTTCATTTTCTCGCAGTATCTTTCGTTTACCACGCCGATGTGGAGCCACGGCCCCGGCTACGGGACCTCGATCAGCTGGCCCTCGGTCTCGACTGCGGTCGGCGCGAACGGCAATCCGGGCATGGTTCAGGCCTGTAAAGCGACCCCGTACTCGATCGCGTACATCGGCGTCAGCTTCATTAACGAAACGAACAAGGCCGGGCTCGGCTACGGGCTGCTCAAGAATCGCGCCGGGCGTTTCGTCGCCCCCACCGCTTCGACCATCGGTTCGGCGGCGGCGGCGATGTATCCGAAGACCCCGCGCGACGAGCGCATCTCCTTGGTCTTCGCTCCGGGAGCGAATTCCTACCCGATCATCAACTACGAATATGCGATCGTGAACCCGCACCAGAAAAACGCGGAGACGCGCGAAGCGCTGGTGAAGTTCCTCTCGTGGGTGCTCGACCATAACGGTGGCCAAGAGATGCACTTCCTCAACGCCGTGCACTTCCTCCCGCTGCCGGCTTCGATTGCGAAGCTGAGCCGCGAGCAGGTCGCGCAGATTCACTAGGTTGGCAAGCCTTACGCCAACCGTCGGAAGGAGCCGCACGCATCGCGTCGCGGTTCCTTTCTCGCAGTCGCCGGTCAGCGGAATGCTGGCCGGCGTTCTCACGTCCGTTGCGGCAGGCATTTGTCTGCTCTTAGTCGTGCTGATGCTGGTCTTTCTGCTGTGGTACACCTGGCCGGCGATCCGCTATAACGGGCTGAGCATCCTCAACGATATTACCTGGAATATCGGCAACCAATACGGTACCGGCAGCTCGGTCCATAACGGCGTCGCAGCGGAGCCGGGCGCGGAATTCGGCGGCTTGGTATTTTTGGTCGGCACGCTCCTCTCGGCGCTGCTGGCGATGGTCTTCGCCGTTCCGCTCGCGCTCGGCGTTGCGTTGACGATCGTCTATCGGCTGCCCGAGCGATTGCGGCTGCCGGTCAATGCGTTGATCGAATTGATGGCCGGCATTCCCTCGGTCGTCTACGGCCTCTGGGGCACGATCGTTTTAGTGCCGTGGGTCGGGAATCGGGTCGCGCCCTTCGTTACCCATCACTTCGGCTTCATACCATTCCTCGGCGGCGATGCCGGAAGCGGGAACGGGCTCTTCGCCGCCGCGATCGTCTTGGCGATTATGGTGATGCCGATCATGGTGGCGACGGTACGCGACGTCTTGCTGGCGCAACCGAAGAGCATCTTTGAAGCGAGCATGGCGTTGGGAAGTACGTCGTGGCAAGCCGTGACGCACGCCGTATTGCCGAGCGTTCGCACCGGCATCGTCGGCGCGATTCTCGTCGCTTTCGGACGCGCTCTCGGCGAGACGATGGCCGTGTTGATGGTCGCCGGAAATGCGATCAACATTCTTCCGCATAATATCTTTTCGCCGATCAATACCATCGCTGCGGTCGTCGTCTCGCAGTTGGAATCGGCGGTCAGCGATGCCAGCGGCGTGGCGCAGCGTTCGTTGGCCGAACTCGCCCTCGTGCTCTTCGTGATCTCGCTGACGGTCAACACCGTGGCGCGGGTGGCGATTCGCGGCCAGGATCGGTCGCACTGATGGTCTCCCGTGTAACGCGCAACGTCGCGATCTCCCGCCTCTGGTGGGTCCTCTGCATCTCCTCGTTGGTCGGTGCATTACTGGTGCTGCTCTCGCTCTTCGGGTTCGTTTTCGTCCGCGGCGTCGCGGCGATTCGTCCGGAGATTTTCTTCACGGTCACCCAAGGGATCGCTGGCGGGCTCGCAAACGCGATCGTCGGAACGCTCTTGCTCGTGACGCTGGCGATCGTTCTGGTCGTGCCGGTCGGCATCGGCGCCGCGGTCTGGGTGACGCAATTCGCACCGGATCGCTTGCGTATCGTCGTACGTCTCTCGATCGACGTGCTCTTCGGCGTCCCTTCGATCGTCGTCGGATATTTTCTCTACGTCGCACTCGTGGAGACGGCGGGCTGGGGATTTTCGCTTGTCGCGGGTTCGCTCGCGCTGGCGATTATTATGCTGCCCTACGTCTATCGAGCGGCGGACCTGGCATTTTCGGCGGTACCACGCGATCTCGTCGAAGCCTCCGTCGCTCTAGGAGCTCGACCCTTAACGACGTTCGTGCGCGTCGCCTTTCCGTGGGCGTTGCCTGGAACGCTGACGGGCTTGCTCATCGGCGTCGGTATCGCCGTCGGCGAGACCGCGCCGCTCATCTACACCGCGGGTTGGTCGAATTACATGCCGACGCTCGCTCCGACGCATTCTCCGGTCGGTTATCTCACCTACGTGGTCTGGACGTTCATCAACGAGCCGTTCAAGCAATCGCATCAACTCGCGTACGCGGCGGCCTTTCTCTTGATGATCGCGATCTTCGTCACCAATTTCGTCGCCCGTGCGGGGGTGGAGTACTGGGCCTCCCGCACCCGCTCCCACTCTTGATTCCGGGCTGAATCCGCCGATATCGTCGTTGCCGAAACGCTCGCGTACTTCACGTACGCGTCGCGCTTCGGCGCCTCGATCTCGACGAATTCAGCTCCGGAATCGCTTTTCCGCGTGCTGGGGGGACGGAGAGATGAGATAGGGACGGGTGAGACGTGAAGACGACGGGGTGAGACGTGAAGACGACGGGGTGAGACGTGAAGACGACGGGGTGAGACGAGGGATACTATATAAAGACGGTGTGGGTAGGATGAAGAAGATACAATAAGGACGCCGGGTTGGGGAGAGAGCGTACACAATGCAAGAACCACAATCGATTGTGCCCGGAGTGCTCCACGAGGTGCCCGAGGATATGGCGGCGGCGCTCGGCGCTGACGAAGGACTCCGCGCTACGTGGAACGCGCTGACGCCGATCCAACGCAACGAGTGGATCTGCTGGACGACTATCGTGAAAAAGCCGACGACCAGATCCGAGCATATCGCACGCATGCTCTCGTCCTTGCGCGAGGGCGACCGGGCGCCGTGCTGCTGGCCCGGCTGCCCTCATCGTCGGCCAGACGCGCAGAAGTGGTTCGAAGGGCGGAGGGCGCGCTCGCGTTAGTGGTTATTGAGGAGCGGTGCGAAGCCTTTCGGTGGATGGTTCTCCCCTGGAACGTGCACCGGAGTGACGCCGATCGTTCCGCAGGTCCATGGGGACGGAATACGGTCGACGACTCGGCTCGGAATCTCCGCGAGGCTCGCCGGCAGCGGCGCCTTGGTTCCCGCTAGGCGCTCGGGATCGAATGCGCCGACGAGATCGCTCAATGCGGGGTTCGTGTCGCGCGGCCCGAGCGGCATGTAGATTTTTTCATCCGGAAGCGAGGCCAGCGCGGGTAACTGAAAGAGCGTTCCGAGAAATTTCACGAACGATGCGTGATCGGAGAGTTCGTGAACGATCGCGCCGTTACGAGCGTATGGCGAGATCAGGATCGCCGGAACGCGCGGCCCGTCGCCGCACGCGTGCCCATCGAAGCAACGCTCGAACTGCGGCGGCGGCACGTGGTCGTAGAATCCTTCGGAGTCGTCCCAAAAAATAAATATCGCGGAGCTCTTCCAGTAACGGCTATGGGCGATCGCGTCGACGACCTTCGCGACCATCGCTTCGGAGATCTGCGAATCGGAGTAACCGGGATGGTCGTCGTCGCCGCGGAAGCGCGCTTGAACGCGGGGGGTCTCGTTCGCAGGTTTCAATCCGAATGGATTCTTCTTGCCGCCCTTGATAAAGACGACGCTGCGCTTGCCGAGGCGCCCTCCTTCGATGGCGGGGAAGAGCGCGGTCAGGTCGTGGACGCCGCCCCAGAAATACGGATTTTTGCGAAGGTACCCGAAATATTGCAAAGCGTTATGATGCGGAATATATCCGTGAACGAGATTCGTCGCATTGGGATGTGCGGCCACAGCGTACCCCTCTTGGTACCAACCCCATGGGATCGCCGGGCGCCCGTGCCGCGCGATCGAGGCGATATCCTTTCGAATTCCGTGGTTGTCGCGTTTCGCTTCGACGGCACGTCGTTGCGCCATCGTTAAAAAGATCGTTGCGTAATGTTGGTCATATTGCGCTTTGAGCGGGTCGGGTGGGCTTCCCGGATAGGGCCCGAAGGGAGGTTCCGAATCGTTAACGATGGGATCGCCGGGGCCTTTGGAGTTCGGCGCGACCTGTTCGGCCGCGTCGCGCGCCCATTGTGTCTCGCCGGTCTGTGCGGCGATTAAATCGATATTCCCCGGCGTCGACGGCCCCCACATCCCCTGAAAAAAATGATCGTAGAGCGCGAAGTTATGCGCGTAGTACCAAAGATAGGGAATCGTCGCGCAATCTTCGTGCGCCATCGTAAGTAAGCCGAGGCGCTCCGCATCGTTACGGCTGTATCCTTTTGCGAGGAGGCCGAATTCTTCGGTCGCGACGTAGAGATCCATACGCCCGCCGTCGGCTTTGGTGATGAGTGCCGGGCGAGCGTGATCGGCATCGGCGGTATCGGGAGCGGTGATGCGGAACGGCGTTACCCATTGGCGACCGATCGGGTCGTATTGGCGAAATCCGTGCGAACGCGCCGACGGCGAGGCGAGATTATCGGCTCCGGGAAACGTGCCGAAATACGAATCGAAGGAACGATTTTCTTGATAGATGACGAAGACGTGTTTGATGCGCGAACGCAAGAGTGTGTTGAGCGTTGCACTCGACGGAGGCGACGAACGCGCGAGCGCGACGCCCGAAGAAGGCGTCATGGTGATAAAAATCGAGCATCCGATGAGCGATGCGATGAAACGGCGCAACGGGATTCCTCCGCAAAACAACGATAGAGGTTCTAACGCGTACACTGCGTCCCGAACGCTCGCGAGTCCTGGCATTTTCGTTGAAAAAATGCGCGTATTTTGCGGGAATTTTTGCGGCGTATCGTTAACGATGATTATGAACCTCAAGAACGCTTAAGAGTGAAGGAGAACCGTCGATGATCGAAATGGAAATGATTCGAGAGATCGTCCGATTGCCTGCACCGGCACCGGAACCGCAGGCCCTCGCCGCCGACGGTGACCGCCTGTGGGTAAGCTCGATGCAAACGAGTCGGCTCTACGCCGTCTCCCCGACCGACGACCACGTGTTCGAGGAAGCGCAAGCGCCGGGCAAACCGATCGGAGCGATCGCACTCGGAGACGAACTGCGGTTCGTATCGAGCGAGGGCGCCGACGACGATCGATATCTGCGTCGTTACGTGCCGGGTCACGGAGTGAAGGAGCACGACCGGATCGCGTGCCCCGAGTTCACCGGCTCGCAGCTCGCATTTGACGGGCGACGCCTGTGGTTGAGCCAGGCGGTTCGCAAGCGGTTGCTCGCGCTCGATGCCGCCGGCTCGATTCTCGAAACGATGGACTTCTCGGAGGCGATCTCCGAATTCGCGCGTGCGAATGTCGGCTGCTGTTTCGTCGAGGGAACACTCTATCTACTCGCCCGGAATCTCGACGACGCCACGAACACGCTAGTGCGCGTGCGCTCGCTCGAAACGCGTACCGTCGAGGCGCTCGCCCACCTGCCGTTCCGCAGCGTCTCGCTCGCGCACGACGGTACCCGTTTCTGGACCGCGGATAAGCCCGCGAATGCTCTGGTCGCCTTTACGGCGTAAGCGGCGTTAGCGGCGACCGTCCGCGTCGCCGCGCTCGCCGCCGCGCCGGACGAGATCGATGCGGTCGGCTACGAAGCTGCCGTCGTCGTCGCGGTGCCCCCAGATGCGGACGAGCATCCCCCAGCGCGGCGTCAGGCCGGTCGGGTTGATAATCGTGCCCGGATGAAGTTCGAGGACGCGCCCATCGCGCAGCCGGAGATGATAGGGCCAGAACGCCGCGACGCGGGCGACGATCACGCGGTCGTCTCCGCCTCGATCGTTCCAGTCGGCCTGGGCGCCGATCGGTGCCAGAAGCGAGAGGGCGGTTATGAGGGCGAAAGCAAGGCTTCTGCGTTTCATGATTCCTCCGTTTCACGGTCGAGATAAGGGATTTCGATATCTCGAAAACGCGGCTTTGGCCCCCCGGGTCGCGAGCGGCCCCCCTTTCTCACCCAGTCCTCATCGAAGCTCCGTCGCTCCCGCGCGGGAGTGACGAAATGCACATAGGGGCGCTCGCCCCGCATCTGCGGCTGCTCCTTACGTCTTAACGCACACTTAACGTAGAATGCTCGGGTGCCCGAGCCGCCGACGGGCGGTTCGACGCGCCTGTTGCAACCACTACGTACGTTTCACGTACGACCAAGGAGAAGAATGCAAACATCCCTCCGACTCGTAGCATCGTGCCTGATCGCAGGCATGGTGCTTTCGGCGTGCGGCGGCGGCAATTCCGGTGGAGGAATTTTACCGGCCGGCTCGCCCACGCAAAGCACCGGATCGCCGTCCGCCCAGACGCCGATCAACAGCGTTCCGAAGACTGCCGGTACGCTCGCCTATACCGATATGGGAGCCGCCCCGCAGACGACGCCCGTCAGCGTCACGTTGACGTTGAATTACAATCATCAAGCGCAGCTCGATCAGCTTGTCGCCCAGCAAGCCGATCCCACCTCGCCGATGTATCACCACTACCTCAGCACCGACGAGTTCAATGCGTATTACGCGCCGACCGCCCAGCAAGAGCAGAGCGTCGTCTTTGCATTGCAGCGCGCGGGATTCACGATTACGAAAGAGTACTCGAATCGCACGTTGATCGAGGCGAGTGCGCCCGCAGCGAAGGTCGAGAGTTTTTTCAATACCCAGATCCACATGGTGAATCAGGGAAAATTCGGCGCGCGTTACGTCAACGTGAAACCGGCGGTGGTGCCGGCCGCGATCGCGCCGCTCGTCCACGCCGTGACGACGAGCAATGTCGTCGTCGCTCATACGGGCGCCCACGTGCAGAGCGCGCTCTCGCTCTCGTCGCTGATCGCTTCGACGACGTTGCCGACCGTTCCGCACGTCCCCGCATCGCACGCTTCGCGTAAAATTACGCTTTCCTCGCAAGTGAAAGCGCGCGGAGCGATGCTTGCGAAATACGCGACCCCGTTCGCGACCGGAAACGTCATCGGGAATCCCGGTTTCGAAACCGGCGCCTTCTCGCCGTGGTTCCCCTGCGGCAACGGCTATGCGACGATCGATTCCTCGAATCCGCATAGCGGCCAATACGACGCCTTCACCGGCAACCTCGCCAACAATCTCGGCGAAGAGTACGGCCTCGACGGCGTCTGCCAGCAGGTAACCGTGCCGACCAACGGCCAGCTCAGTTTCTACGTCGACGAAGGAACGAGCGAGACGAGCACCTACAACGCCGATCAGGAAGCCGATCTCTTCGATGCGAACGGTAATTTCCTGACGAATCTCTACACCGAAAACGGCAATACCAACGGCTACGTGCAGCGGAGCTACAACATCGGTGCCTACGCCGGCCAACAGGTCATCATCTTCGTCGGCATCTACGGCAGCGGCTCGTTCAGCGATTACAACTACGTCTACCTCGACGATGTCTCGCTGACCAACGGCAGCTCGCCGACGCCGTCGCCCTCGCCGGTTCCGACCGCATCGCCGACGCCGGTTCCGACCGCGGCGCCGACGCCGGTTCCGACCGCATCGCCGACTCCGGTTCCGACCGCATCGCCGACACCGGTTCCGACCGCGGCGCCGACGCCGGTTCCGACCGCATCGCCGACCGCAGCGCCGACGGCAACCCCCGCCCCGACGCCGACCCCGGTCGCCGGCGGGAGTTGCACCGGCAATGCCGATAACGGTCCCTTGAGCGGTTCGAACGGCTGGCTCGCCACCGGTGTTGCCAAAGCCTTCGATTATCCCGTGCAGCACGGCTGCACCGGTGCCGGCGTTACCGTCGCCGTCGAAATCGATACGCCGATCAACACCAGCGATGTCGCCGGCTACCTCAGCGCGGCAGGCGTCACGCAGACCGGCACCATCACCAACGAGGCCGTCAGCGGCGGCGGCAATGCATCGAGCTCCGACTACACCGAGACCGCGCTCGATGTCGAGACGATCTCCGGCCTCGCGCCGGGTGCGAACATCATCGTCTACAACTTCCCCGACTTAAGTTCGCAGAGTATCGAAGCCGGCTACAACCAGACCGTCTCCGACGGAAAAGCGAGCGTCGTGAACTCATCGTTCGGTGGTTGCGAAACCTCCGATACGGCGTTCACGAACACGACCAATACGATCGCCGAACAGGCCGCAGCGAAGGGCATGACCTTTGTTGCCTCCTCCGGCGACTCCGGCAGCGACGAATGCGGAACCGGAAACAATCCGCCGGGCGTCAGCTCGCCGGCGACCGATCCGTACTTCACGGCGGTCGGTGCGGTGAACTTCACCGACACCTCCACCGGCTCGCTCGCCAGCATCACCTCGGGCAGCGACTCGAGCAACGGCTTCCTCTCCGGCGGCGGCGTTTCGACGATCTTCGCGCTTCCCAGCTACCAGCAGGGCGTCGCGAATATGGTCAGCACCGGCCGAAACGATCCCGATGTCTCGCTTCCGGGCGTGGGCGTGATGGTCTATGCCAATGGCAGTCCGATGCAGGTCGACGGTACCTCGTGGTCCTCACCCGAGTTCGTCGCACTCGTGGCTGAAGCGAATCAGCTACACGGCACGCCGCTGGGCTTTATCAACCCGACCCTCTACAGCATCTTCACGCAGACCGGGTACACCGACTTCACGGATGTGACGACGGGCAACAACGGAGCCTACAATGCAGGCACCGGGTACGATCTGGTCACCGGTATCGGTGCTCCGAAGGGATGGGCCCTCGCCAACGCCCTCTAGGCGTCGGCTTGGCCCTTCCCCAAACGAGAAGGGAGTCGGCAGTGATGCCGGCTCCCTTCTCGTTATTGGTGGTGCCAAGGGCCGGAATCGAACCGGCGACACCGCACTTTTCAGGCGCGTGCTCTACCGACTGAGCTACCTTGGCATGGATGCGGGCACAACGCTCGCGCGATGTACCCGCATGGACGATGGCGACGCTGATGGGGCTCGAACCCACGACCTCCGCCGTGACAGGGCGGCGCTCTAACCAACTGAGCTACAGCGCCAGGGGATGGTGGGCACGGTTGGGATTGAACCAACGACCCCCCGCGTGTGAAGCGGATGCTCTCCCACTGAGCTACGCGCCCACGATACCCGGCGTCCGGGGA
>JAJYRH010000037.1 GCA_021794205.1 bacterium | reverse complement strand
GGCGCCGCAACGTTGCCGCTCGCGCGATCCTTCGCAGCGCGCGCCTGGCTCGCCGCGGCTGCGGCGTTCTGCGTGCTAACGCTCGCTTATAGCGATCCCATGGCCCGCTGGTATTATCTCTATCGCCTGCCGAACGCGCGCGACACGCTCCTCGAATCGACACTGCGCGCGCTCCCTCGCGGTAGCAGCATCGGCGCCGAGGATAAGATCTTCGCGCACCTCGCGTACCGGCGGCGCGCTTCGTTGGGGCCGAACGGGCAGCGCTATTTCATCTACGATCGCACGCAAAGTTCGGCGCAATGGCGAAATGTCGACCGGCCGAAGCTGCGCGCCCTCATGCGAGCGGGGCGTTATCGGGTGCTCTCCGAACGCGACGGGATCGTGGTGCTGGAGCGCAGTTCCGGCGCGCTATGAGTTTCGCCGCCGACGGCGAACCCCAGGGCGCAATGCCCCGCCGCCTTTTCACCATCGCGCTCTTCCTGTTGCTCCTCGTCGCCGCTCGCGCGGGGGCGAGCGCGACGAGCGTGGCGATCGATCCGCTCATCCATCTTAGCGCCGACCGCGTGAGCTTTTCATTCGACCGGTACACCATCGACGCGCGCGGGCACGTGGTGGTGCGCACGAGCAACGGCCTGGTTATTCACGGGCAGACTTTTTCGATGGATCTCAAACTCGACCGATATTTGGTCGCCGGACACGTCACGCTGCAAGCGGGCGGGCACACGCAGCACGGCGCGGCGGTCTCGGCGTATCTGCAGTACGATCGGCTCTACGTCGTGCCGATCACCGGCGAACCGGATCGTTGGACGTTCATCGATAACGATCTCACGAAGCCCTATAAGGGGCTCATCATGCCGGGCGACGTTTTTTATTTCGCCGATTTCGGCCCGAAGCGCCCGTTTCTCACCGCGCGCTCGGCGGTCATTCGGCCGCTCCACTACGTGCGCTTCAATAACGTGCGGCTGCCGGTCTTCGGAACGCCGTTGCCGCTGCCCACCTTCTATCTCAATTTCTCCGCCGATCCGAACCTCGTGCAGAACTCGTTGAGCGGCGCGACCTACGACATCACTTATAATTTCGCCGGGAACGAGCATTCGATTTCGGCGCTTCACCTGCGCTACGATTCGCTCAACAAAGGCTACCTCTCGTTCGAACAACATTTGAGCGGCCGAAACGGCTACGCCGTGGTCTCGTTGAATCCGGCGACGCGACCGCAAAAATATTGGAACACGATACTCGATTATCAGCCGAATCAGCGGTTGAGTATCCGCACCTTCACCCAGCTCTACACCGACCAGAGCTGGCTCCATACGCCGAGCGCGGCGGCGCAGTGGTCGGTCGCGACGCTCACCTACGCATTGCCGAAATCCTTCCTACAGCTGACCGGATTTCAAACCAATTATCGGCTCGTCGATAGCCCCGCCGAATCGAAAAACCACCCGACCTATCTCCAGTTTACCGCGACGACCTTCCCGCACCGAATCGGGAAACTCCCGCTCTACGAATCGATGAACTGGGGGCTCGGGTTCAATCACGATTCGTACGGCGCCTACGGCAGCGGCGGATTGCAAAACTTCGGCGGCTACGAATACACGACGATTTGGAACCACACGTTGGGCTTCACGCTCTACACGCCGTCGTTGCGCCTCACGCACCACGTTCCGCCATCGCGGATGTACTACTTCAACGCCTCGTACACGCACTCGCGCCAATATTTCTCGGTTCCGCATTTTGTAGACGTTCAGACGACCTCTGCATCGATTAGCCGGCAATTTTCCAATTCGGTCGGCGCGTATCTCAACTATCAAGTACAAAACGTCGGCGATATCTACAAAGTCGGTGGATATAGCTCGTACACTCCGGTCATCAACGGCGTCTCTTATCCGAGCTTTGCAGCGTTCCACGGCATCGCCACCTTCCGCACGCTCGCGCTCGGTATCAACGGCTCGCCCGATCCGGCCTTTAACTGGACGATTCTCGCGCGGGTGCATCGCGATTTTCCCATCCCGGAGATCGGGCTCTTCACGTTCACGCCCTATAACGTGCTGGGGAACGTGACCCCGCCCGCGCAGTTAGGGGAGCCGCCCTACGATATCACCGCCGACGTGCGCTTCCGCGTCGCCCGCCACCTGAATCTCGAAATTCAGCGCTCGTACTTCTTCCACTATGGTACGATTAATTGGAGCCCGTCCTTCTTCGTGCAGTTCACGCCATGAAACGTTTCTTTCCGCTCCTCGCACTCTCGGCGCTGCTGCTCGCGGCGGTCGCCCCGCCTTCGGGTTTGCAGATGACCGGGCAGGTGCTCGATTTCGAGCGCGGCTACATCTTCCTCACTACCGGCGACGCCTTCCGGCTCGCCGACCGGGTGCGGATTCTCGACGCCAAAACCTTGAAGCCGACGGCGCGCACGCCGGAACCACGCGATTTTGCGCGCATCTTCTTCGACGATTTCGGGAAGGTGAGCGCGATCGAACTCTCCGGTGCGCCGTTGCCGATCGAAGCGCCGCCTGCGGGCATCGAAAAGTTCGTCGTCGCCCTATCGACCCCGTACTCGTTACCGACCCCGACGCCGAACCCGAATGCGCGGCCCGACCGCTTCCACCCGCATTATACGCCGGGGAAAATCGTTTCGGTGACCTTCACCGTGCAAGTTCCGCCGAACACGCCGATGAACGCGCAGGTCTACATCACGACCGACGCGAGCAACTGGAACCCGCAAGCGATTCTCATGCATCGCATCGACGCACTGCACTTCCGCGTGACGCGCAAACTCGCATCGGGAACCGATTTTCGCTATCTCTACACGCGTGGATCGCTGCAAACGGTCGAGCGCGCGGAGAACGGCATGGCCCGCAAACCGCGCACGTTGCTCATCAGCGACGCCGACGCGCGCGCCGTCGGCGATATCGTCTACCGTTGGGCCGACGATTCCAGCAACGGCATCACCGCGCAGCCGAACGCGATTCCGACGCAGTTCAACCCCGCGCCGTTCCCGAATCTTCCCCCCGGAGTGCCGACCCCGCACCCGTAGTGTTTCGCGCCGAGTAGATTGTCGTTGTCACGCCGAATAGATTGTTGTTGTCACGCCGAATAGATTGCGAAGCAAGAGAAATGTCACGCCGAGTAGCCCCGAAGGGGCGTATCGAGGCGCGCGAGCACGGGGAGCGGCCCTCGATACGCCGCGTTCCGCGGCTACTCGGGCTGACAAAGCCGCGGCTACTCGGGCTGACAAAGCGCTAACGGCGCGTTACTCCAGCGCGCCGCTGAGCGTTGTGGTCGTGGCTGCGCCCTGCGTGTTCCGCGCGATCACGAGTATCGAGATCGGCCCGCGCACGAAGAACGGATAGTTTGGAACCGTGTAGCTGAGCGTGAAGCGCCCCGGGCCAACCTTGTCCATCGAGATGCTGTAGCCGTCGATTCGCACTTCGATGCTGGCGACGTTGAGCGTTGCGCGTGCGCTTCCATAGACGCGATCTCCCGGATGAAATTGCGTCTCGCTGAGCGTGTACGAAAGAATGCGGGGGGCCGGCGTCGCCGTCGGCTTCGCAACGCGTACGGGCTTCGCGGTGACCACCGGCTTCGCGCTCGGCGCCGGCTTCACTGTCGCTCCCGGCGTTGCGCCGAGACGGGCCGGAGCGAGCGAGGGCGGCGAGAGCGGCGCCGCGCTTGGAGGCGTGGTTGCGGCCGGGGCCGGGTTGGGCGCCGAGGTTGCGGCCGGAAACCCGGTCGCTGCGCGCGATGCGTGGCCGCGCGGCGCCGACGAGGGCGCGGCGAGCGGCTGCGGCGTGGCGGCTGCGGGCGAGGCGAGCGTTGCGGGGGGTGCCGGATGGGCCGAACAGGCCGCGAGCGCGAGGGCGACCGACAGCAAAACGAGACGCGAACGATACACGATATCGAGAGATTCGCGAAAGTCGGGCCCGCATCCCACCCGGAAAGCCTCTGCGCGGGTTGCGTCGAACGTGCGGCCCATGCTTTTAAGCGTCGTCGTACCGATGTATAACGAGGAGCACAACGTTGCGCCGCTGCTCGCGCGCTTGGTTCCCGTGCTTCGCAAGGCCGTCGGGGAGGATGGATACGAAATCGTCCTCGTCAACGACGGCAGCTCCGACGGAACGCTTGCTTCGATGCGCGAGGCAATGGAGAGCTACGCCCACGTCGTCGTTATCGATCTCTCGCGGAACTTCGGTCACCAACTCGCGGCGACCGCCGGCATCGAACTCGCGCAAGGCGAGGCGGTGACGCTCATGGACGGCGATTTACAAGATCCACCCGAGCTCATCGCCGAGTTTCTCGCGCGCTACCGCGACGGCTACGACGTCGTCTATGCGGTGCGACGGACGCGGAAGGGCGAGAGCTTCTTCAAACTCCTGACCGCACGATTGTTCTACCGCATCATCAAACGGCTCACGAAGGTTTCCATCCCAGTTGATACCGGCGATTTTCGCTTGATGAGTCGGCGCGTCGTCGAAGCCCTGCGCCGTTCGCCCGAACGGCACCGCTTTCTGCGCGGGATGGTGAGCTGGGTTGGGTACCGCCAAATCGGGGTGGAATACGATCGCGACGAACGGCTCTCCGGCGTCACCAAATACCCGTTTACGAAAATGATGCGTTTTGCGATCGACGGCATTACGTCGTTCTCCGACGTTCCGTTGCGCTTCGTTTCGTACTTCGGCTTCTTTACCAGCGCCGCTGCGATCGTCTACGCGCTCGTCGTCGTCGGCTTCAAACTCTTCAGCCTCCACCCACCGGGCTACACGCGCGGCTGGGCATCGACGATCGTCGCCGTGCTCTTTCTCGGTGGGGTACAGCTGATCGGAATCGGCATCGTCGGCGAATATATCGGTCGCATTTACGACGAGGTCAAAGGTCGCCCGCTCTATTTAATCCGCAGCGTCGACCGTTCGAGCGAGGCACGGCTCGAACCCTAGAGCGTCGCGAGCACCAGCGGGAGCACGGTGCCCGGCGTATCGAGAATTTCCACGGTGTGCTGAATGTCGTGCGCGCCCACACCATCGCCGTAGATCGTCGCAATCGGTTGCCCGCGTTCGACGCGGTCGCCGATGCTAACGGCGAGTTCGATTCCCGCCGTCGGCGCGCGCCCGGTGAGCTGCCGAGCGAGATTCCCCAGCGCGACAGCATCGATGCGCGCGACCGTTCCTCCGCGCGCCGCTCGTATTTCGTGCGCGCGCGGGGCGACCGCGAGCGATTCCAACGCCGCGCGCGTCGCGCCCTGCGCCTCGACCATCGCCACGAAGCGCTCGTAGGCCTTGCCATCGGCGAGCGCCGCCGCGGCGCGCCGTTCGCCATCGTCGACGCCGCCGAGCGCGAGCATTTTCGCGGAGATCGTCAGGACGAGTTCCTTCACGCGCGCGTCGTGGCGCACGCCGCGAAGAAAATCGCGCGCTTCGATGGTTTCGATGCCGGTACCGATGCAACGCCCTAACGGCTCGCTCATCGCGCTCACGACGGCGTGTGCGGGGCGATCGAAACGCGCCGCGACTTCGACGAGCCGGCGCGCGAGCAGCACCGCTCCGCGTTCGTCGTGCATGAACGCCGCGCTGCCGCACTTGACATCGAAGACGAAGCCGTGCGCGCCGCCGGCGAGCTTTTTCGAAAGGATCGATGCGACGATGAGCCCGACGCTCGGTACGCTCCCGGTGCGGTCGCGCAGGCGATAGAGCCGTTTATCGGCAGGGGCGAGCGCATCGCTCGCCGCAGCGATCGCACAGCCGACGCGTTCGACCTGCGCGATGAATTCTTGCGTGCCGAGAGCGACGCGAAAGCCCGGAATCGCTTCGAGCTTATCGATCGTTCCGCCGGTGTGCCCGAGGGCCCGCCCGGAGAGCTTCGCAACCGGAACGCCGCAGGCCGCGACGATCGGCACGGCGACCAGCGAAACGATATCGCTCACGC
>JAJYRH010000036.1 GCA_021794205.1 bacterium | reverse complement strand
ACTCGACGAAGGGCTTCGATCTTGTATTCCGACGAGTGTTGCGTGCGTTTCTTTGGCATGGGATACCTTTCTGGCCCTCCTCGGGGAGTGACCTATCTTGGCGTCCACGAAACCGGGTAAAGTCCACAAGCCCTACTCGGCGTGACAAAAGCGGCGCCTCGATACGGCGGCTTCGCCGCCTACTCGGCGTGACACAAGCCCTACTCGGCGTGACACCCCGGCGCCGCAGCGAGCGCTAGCGCAGGGCGAACAATTGCGTGGCGACGATCGCGCCGATCCCGACGAGCATCGCCGTTCCGATCACCGCCCAGGCAACCGGCAACGCGAGGGTCTCGCCGCGGCGCAGCGCGCGGTCGGTAAGTGCGTAACGCAGAGCGCCAGCGATGCCGAAAAGCACGCCGACCACCGCCATAACGACGCCGAACCAGGAGGCCATTCCCTCGTTCACCGTGCTTTTCAGGTGGAGTACGCCGGAAAATTCCCGCAAAACAAGCGAAAAGCGCGCGATCACGAAACCGAACGCGATAAACGAGAGCGAAGTGCGCACGTAGGAAAGAAAGGTGCGCTCGTTTGCGAGGACATCGTTCGGCTTGACGTCGGAGGCTTGATACATGTGGCGCGGTTACCCGCAGCGGGCGGACGTTCCTAGGGCAGACGCGAAGAAAACCGCATGAGCGAGCTACAAGAACGCGCGAGCCACGACCCCGACAACCCGCAGGCCCTGATCGACTTTATGTCCTCGGGTTGGCTCCACCAGCCCCCCGTCCGCAAGGCACACCCCGAGATCTCCCGCTTCCAGTCGAGGCGGGGAGAACTCTCCCAGCGCTTCCCGGGCGAGTATCTCGTCCTGGCCGCCGGCACCGAACAGGTGCGCGCGAACGATACAAATTTCCGCTTCCGCCCCGATAGCGATTTCGCATACCTGATGGGCGGCGGCGAACCCGACGAGCTCCTCGTCCTCGAGCCCGACGGCGCCAGCCACCGCTCCCGGCTCTTCACCGCGGCGCACAATCGCGGGACTGCGGCGTTCTTTACCGATCGCGTGCGCGGCGAACTCTGGGTCGGCCGCCATCGTGGCCTCGACGAGAGCCAAGCCTATTACGCCGTCGATTCCGTCGCCGATCTCTCCGAGAAAGCCAACTACCTGCGCGATATTCGCGCTTCGGGCACGCGCGTACGCGTTCTCGGCGAAGATAACGAACTCGCAGAGACGCTCGGCGAAATGCGCCTCATCAAAGACGATTATGAAATCGCCGAGTTGCGCAAAGCCGTCGAGATCACCAAGCGCGGCTTCGAAGATGCCATTCGCGTCATGCGCGCCGGGCGGGGCGAACGCGCCATCGAAGCGGCGTTCTGGGCGCGCGCCCGCATCGAAGCGAACGACGTCGGTTATCTCACCATCGCCGCGGCCGGGCACCACGCCTGTACCCTCCATTGGAATCGCAACACCGGATTGCTCGAATCGGGAGCGTTGCTCTTGCTCGATGCCGGTGTCGAATGCGATTCGTTGTATACCGCCGACGTGACGCGCACGCTGCCGATCGGCGGACGTTTCAACCGCCAGCAACGCGCCGTTTACGAACTCGTGTGGGAGGCGCAGCGCGCCGCAATGGCGGCGGTCGTCCCCGGAAACGAGTTTCGCGAACCGCATCGGCGCGCGATGCGCGTGCTCGCCGCAGGGCTGATCGATCTCGGAATCCTGACGTGCTCGCTCGAAGAAGCGCTCGACCCGGAGCGCCAACTCTACCGCCGCTACTCGTTGCACGGCGTCAGCCACATGCTCGGCATCGACGTCCACGATTGCGCGCGCGCGCGCATGGAGACCTACCGGTACGGGACGTTACGCGAGGGGATGGTGCTCACGGTCGAGCCCGGGCTCTATTTCCAACCCGACGACGCGACGGTTCCCGAAGAGTATCGCGGCATCGGCGTGCGTATCGAAGATGACGTCGTCGTCACCGCGAGCGGCGGCGAGAACCTCTCGGAGATTCTGCCATCGCGCATCGACGACGTCGAACGCTGGATCGCCTCGCTGCACGCATGAACGACGCGTCGCCGGAATACGGCGAACGCATCGTCGCCCTCGAACCGCTGGGAACGCAGACGATTCCCGATCGCGAGCGACACGGACGCGCGCGCGATCTCTTCGCGCTGTGGTACTCCGCGAACGCCGAAATCGCCACGTGGATGGTCGGCCTCTACATCGTCGCGCTCTACGGCACCGATTTGCGCTCGGCGGCGATCGGCATCATCGTCGGCAATCTCGCCGGGTACGCCCTCCTCGGCCGCCTGAGCATGCGTGCGCCGCGCGACGGCGTGCCGCAGATGGTCGCCTCGCAGCGCGCGTTCGGCCGCAGCGGCAATCGCGCGCCCGCGGCGCTCGCGTTTCTCGCCGGAGTCGGTTGGTTCGCGGTCAACAGCGTCTTTGGGGCCTACGCGCTCACGACGCTCACGCATTGGCCGTTCACCACGAACCTCGCAACCCTCGTGCTCGCACAGGTCGCGTTGGCGATGTACGGGCACAATCTCATCCACGCTTTTCAACGCGCCGCGGTCGCCCTGCTGACCGCGGGGTTCGTCGCGATCGCGGTCGCGACCATCGCCCGGCACCCCGCTGCCACTGCGTTCCACGCCGACGCGCCGCTCGCCATCGGCGGTGCGGTCGCGGGGTTTTCGTTCGCGGTCGCGCTCTCGTTCTCGTACGCCACCGGCTGGCTTCCCTGCGCCGCCGACTACGCGCGGTATCTGCCGCGCGAGACATCGCGGCGCGCGCTGTTTTGGTATAGCTTCCTCGGCAGCGCGTTGCCCTGCATCGCGATCGAACTGCTCGGCGCGCTCGCGGCGAGCGCGCTCGGGCAGCGCGCCAGCGCGGCGCAATCGCCGACCGACGCCATCGCCGCGCTTCTCGGACACGGGCTTATCGCCACGATCGCGCTCGCTACGATCGTGCTCGGCACGCTCACGGCGAACAGCATGAATCTCTACTCCGGCGCGCTCGCCGCTCTCGTCGCGACGCGCATCGCCGTGCCGCGCGTCGCCGCCGCACTGGTGGTCGGAGGGATCGGTGCGGCGATTGCATTCTTCGGGAGCGATCCGCGCGTCGCCGCCGAGGGCTACTCGAACTTCCTCTTACTGCTCTCGTACTGGACCGCCCCGTGGGCCGCAGTCGTGCTCTTCGCACGCGAACGTGACGATCCGCAACGAGCGATGGGGATACGCGCCGGAACGCTCGCCTGGATGCTCGGCGTGCTCGCATCGCTCCCGTTCTGGAACCAGGCGTGGTACGTCGGCCCCGTACCACGCACGATCCCCGCCCTCGGCGACCTCTCCTACGAGGTCGGCTTCATCGTCGCCGCCGCGGCGGTCCTCGTACTCCAGCGAAACTTTTCCCGCGCCACCGGGTAGAGAGCCCGGAGATCCTCGCTGCTGCAAGGGAGATTTTGTGTTATCCGTCGAGCATATTCAAAAAAGTTTCGGTAGCGTTCAAGCGCTGCGGGACGTTTCGTTCTCGATCGGCGCCGGTTCGGTTTTCGGCCTCCTCGGCCCGAACGGATCGGGAAAGACGACGACCATGCGCACCATCCTCAACATTCTCAATCCCGATGCTGGGCAGGTAACCTGGAACGGAAAAGCGATCGATCGAGCGATGCGTCGCCGCTTCGGCTACCTTCCCGAAGAGCGCGGGCTCTACGGCAAGATGGCGGTACGCGAGCAAATCATCTATTTCGGTCGGCTGCACGGCCTGCACGAACCCGAGGCGGCGAAGCGCGCCGATGCGTGGATCGAACGGCTCGAGATCGGCACCTACGCCCTTCGCCCCGCCGCCGAACTTTCGAAGGGCAACCAGCAAAAAGTGCAGATCGCCTGCGCCGCTCTGCACGAACCCGAGCTTTTAATTCTCGACGAACCGTTCTCCGGGCTCGATCCGGTGAACGCCGATATCTTGCTCGCCATCTTACTCGAGCTAAAAGCGAAGGGCGCGACGCTCGTGCTCTCCAGCCACCAGATGTGGCAACTCGAACAACTCTGCACCGCATATTGCGTGATCAACAAGGGCGAGACGCGCGCGACCGGGACGCTCGCGGAATTGCGCGCCGCATGGCCGACCCGCCTGGTCCGCGTCGCTCCCGATAGTAAAGCGCTGCGCGATGCCGCCGCCGGCCTCGGAGCGACGGTTGCCGGAAGCGAGAACGGAGCGCTCGATCTCAACGTCCCCGCGAACAGCGATTTCGCCGCGATGCTTCGCACCTTCGTCGGCGCGGATTCCATCGTTCGCTTCGAGGTGGTCGAGCCTTCGCTACACGATATCTATCTTCGCGCGATCGGAGTTGCGGCATGAACGATTTCATCACGGTCTATTCCGGCGACCTCATGCGCCGGATCAAATCGCGCCCGTTCATTATCGGTTTACTGCTCGGAACGCTCGCCATCGTCGCGATGCTGAAGCTCCCGACGATGCTCGCGCCCTCGATCGTCAGCCAGGGAACGAAGATTCTTATCGTCGCCGATGCTCCGATCGCGGCACGAGCGCGCCCGCTGCTCGCCAAGACGCTCACGGTTCGAGGCGTCGTCCCGGCATCGACGAAAGTCGACGCGGCGCTCTTAAAGCGCTTCGACGCCGATAACGCCATTTCGATTCAAGACGTAAAGACGGGGCTTCGCGTCACGATCTTCGCGAAGAACCCTACCAGCGTGCCGATCGGGCGCGTACGCAGCGCGCTCCTTCCGCTGCAAGTGCAGCACGCCACGCACCTCACCAACGCACAGACCGCCGCAGCGCTCGACGCGCGCGTCGAGGTGCGTTCGCTAAGCACGAAATTCCACTCGGTACATCAGGCGGAAGCGGCGCAAGGGCTCGCGATGACGCTCGTGGTGTTTCTCTACATACTGATCGTCGTAAACAGCCAGTTCGTCATGTCTGCGGTCGCCGAAGAGAAGACGAGCCGCATCGCCGAATTATTGATTGCGACCGTCGATCCGATGGTGCTGCTGATTGCAAAGATACTCGTCGGCGCGACGCTGAGCGTTTTGCAACTCGTCATCTGGGTCGCCCTCGGCATAGCGCTCGGGTCGAACGGCGGTGGCTCTGCGGCGAGTTCCGCCGCGGCGAGTCCGTTCTCGCTCGTGGGACTGCTCGGCAATACGCTCTCCCCCGAAGTGATCGCCGCCTTTATCGTCTTCTTCATTCTCGGCTTTCTGCAGATATCGACGGTTTTCGCCGGCGTCGCTTCGCTGATCAATCGCACCGAGGACCTCGGTAGCATCTCGGGACCGTTGCTCGTTCCGACCTTCGCCGGATATTTAATCGCCTTCCTCGCAATCAACGCGCCCTCGATTCCCGCCGTCATCGTCGCAAGTTTCGTGCCGCTGGTCTCGCCGTTCGTGATGTTCGCGCGCATGGCGGTAATGCACGTACCGCTCTGGCAAATCGGCACGTCGATCGCCTTGAATCTGCTCGCGCTCTGGGGCATTGCGTGGTTTGCAGGCAAGCTCTATCGCGTCGGCATGATGCTCTACGGACGGCCGCCGAAATTCGCGCAGGTCTGGGAGATATTGCGCACGCCGTCGTAGCGCGCGCGTCACGCCGAGCAGTTGTCAGGCCGAGTAGGCGCTGCAGGCGCCGTATCGAGGCGACGCAGTTGTCACGCCGAGTAGGCGCTGCAGGCGCCGTGTCGAGGCGGCGCAGTTGTCACGCCGAGTAGGCGCTGCAGGCGCCGTATCGAGGCGACGCAGTTGTCACGCCGAGTAGGCGCTGCAGGCGCCGTATCGAGGCGGGGTCCGAAGTGCGGCCCTCGATACGATGGCTTCGCCATCTACTCGGGCTGACAAAGCGAAGTGCGGCCCTGATATGTTGGGCTGGCCGGGAGATCCGGCGGCTTCGCCTCGAATCTGGGGTGAAGAACCTGTCGGCCACGCCGGGCGGCCCTCGGGCTCCGAGCCCGTTATCGAGATTGGCGACCGACAG
>JAJYRH010000022.1 GCA_021794205.1 bacterium | reverse complement strand
TTTCAACTGGATCGAAGCCTGGTATAATCGCCAGCGCCTTCACTCGACGCTCGGCTATCTCAGCCCAGCCGCGTTCGAATTGAAGAAAGTATCTTAACTTCTTGTCCGCGAAACCTAATCAAGTCCACTTGTGTCACGCCGAGTAGGCGGCGAAGCCGCCGTATCGAGGCGCGCTCGCGCTCCCGCGCTCCCGTGCGACTGCGGCGCACCGCTCCGAGCTAGACGCTCGCGGCTCGGACAAGCAATGTCAGGGTCCTCGCCGCTCGCTTAAGCGCTCGTCGGGTGCGCCGACATCGCACGGTCGCTCGTCGGTCGCCTGCGAGTAGCACAACGTTGTCACGCCGAGCAGCACAACGTTGTCACGCCGAGTAGGCGCTGCAAGCGCCGTATCGAGGCGGCGCGTGTCGCGCTCGCAGGCGAACGATCCCTCGATACGCCGCCTTCGGCGGCTACTCGGGATGACAAACGCGAGGGCGGAGTTTGCTACGGAGCGATATCGAGGCCGATGTCGAGGTTCGGCGCGCTGTGCGTCAGTCGTCCGACCGAGATGAGATCGACGCCGCTGCGCGCGATCTCTGCGACGTGCGCGAGATCGACGCCGCCGCTCGCTTCGGTGATGCAGCGCCCTCCGACGATCCCGACCGCTTCGCGCAATATCTGCGGCGACATATTATCGAGCAGAACCGCATCGATCGGCTCCTCGAGCGCGGCGCGCAATTGGTCGAGCGTATCGACTTCGATCTCCACCTTCACCATGTGTCCGATATTCGCGCGCACCGCCGCGACGGCGTGGTGGATCGATCCCGCGAGCGCGATATGGTTATCCTTAATCAAAACCGCATCGTCGAGCGCGAAGCGATGGTTCTCGCCGCCGCCGCAACGCACGGCATATTTTTCGAGCACGCGTAGTCCCGGCGTCGTCTTGCGCGTGCAGACGATATGCGCCTTGGTGCCCGCGATCGCGTCGACGTAGGAGCGCGTGAGCGTTGCGACGCCGCAGAGGTGGCCGAGCACATTTAACGCCGTCCGTTCGCCGGCGAGAAGCGCGTGTGTATCGCAGGCGATGCGAGCGATCGTCGCTCCCGCTGCGAACGCCGAGCCATCCTCGAGTGCTTCGCGAATCTCGGTGTTCGGGTCGAGCAATTCGAAGGCGAGCAGCGCCGTCTCGATTCCGGCGAGCGAGCCCGGCTTGCGCGCGACGATCGCGCCGGTCGCTCGGCGCCCCGGCGGAAAGATCGACTCGGTGGTGAGATCGCCGCCGCGCCCGAGATCTTCGAGCAGCGCGCCGCGGACGATCGGCTCGGTGACGAGTCGGTGCGGCTTACGCATGCGTCTCCAGCTTCGTAAACGAGCGTTTCGCAAACGCGTCATCGGCATGCGGAAAATCGAGGCGATAGTGGCTGCCGCGGCTCTCTTCGCGCGAGAGGGCGGCAGAGGCAATCGCGTGTGCGACGACGAGGAGGTTGCGCAATTCGCCGAGCGCGTTGGGAAACTCGGCCGAGAGCGTGGCGATCCGCGCGAGCGCGTTCCGCAGCCCGCGGGCGTCGCGCAGGAGCCCGACGTCGGCGTACATGACGTTGCGTAAATCGAGCACGGCCTGCGCTAATCGCGGCGAACTGTCGTGCGGCGGAATCGGCAAGGGCGTCGGCCCGGTCGGTTCGAGCGCCGCGCCGCGAATATCGTCGGCGGCGCGCGATGCGTAGACCATCGCTTCCAGCAACGAATTGCTCGCGAGACGATTCGCGCCGTGAACGCCGGTCGCGCTCGCTTCGCCGCAGACCCAGAGGCCGCGAAGCGAGGAGCGCCCCCATTCGTCGACTGCAACTCCACCCATGTGGTAGTGCGCCGCCGGCGCGACGGGGATGCGCGCGGTGCGCGGATCGATCCCGGCCGAGGTGCAGAACGCAAATACCGTTGGAAAGCGTTCGGGGAAGTCGCTGCCGATCGCGTCGCGCGCGTCGAGCCCGACGCTGCGCCCGGCACGGATCTGTTCGAAAATTGCGCGAGCGACGATATCGCGCGGCGCGAGCTCGGCGTCGTCGTGGACTGAGGTCATGAAACGCTCGCCGAGGTCGTTGATCAGCAGCGCGCTCTCACCGCGAATCGCTTCGGTAACCAGCGGCATCGGGTCGCGCCCGATCGCCAACGCGGTAGGATGGAATTGCACGAACTCCATGTCGGCGAGCATCGCACCGGCGCGGGCGGCCATCGCGATGCCGTCGCCGGTCGCTTCGACGGGATTGGTGGTGGCGCGATAGAGGCGGCCGATGCCACCGGTCGCGAGAACCGTCGCTCGCGTGCGCACGATGAAGCGCTCGCCGAGATCGCGGGAACGGCAGATAACCCCGGCGACGCGGCGCTCGCCGTCGATGAGAAGATCCTCGACGATGGTGTCGGCGATGACGTCGATGTGGTCGGAGGCGCCGACCGCAGCGATGAGCGTGCGCAGAATCTCGTGTCCGGTCGCGTCGCCGCCGGCTTTGACGATGCGTCGACGTTGGTGCGCCGCTTCGCGACCCAACGCGAGTTCGCCGTCGGCGGTGCGATCGAACGAGGCGCCGAGTTCGAGCAGTTCTTCGATGCGCGCCGGCGCGTCGTTGGCAAGAATTTCGGCGATCGATTCATCGCTCAGCCCCGCGCCTGCGATCCGCGTATCTTGCGCGTGCAACGCGGGCGAATCGTCGCGGCCGATAGCCGCCGCGATGCCTCCCTGCGCCCAATCGGTCGCCGCTCCGCTGCCGAGGGGGCGTTTGCAGAGCACCGCAACGCGAAGCGGTGCGAGCTTGTAGGCCGCCATCAACCCGGCGATACCGGCGCCGACGACGGCGACGTCGTACGCGCGTTCGCGCATTACGGAGACTTCGGCGCGCGGCCGTAGGCGAGCATGCGGTCGACCGCGCGTCGCGCGCGCTCGGCGACGACGGGATCGACGGTCACTTCGTATTGCATCGTTTCCAAACTCTGCCGCACCTTCGAGAGCGTATTGCGCTTCATGTGCGGGCAGAGGTTGCACGGACGCACGAACTCGACGTTCGCCACGCTTCCGGCAACGTTATCGGCCATCGAACACTCGGTAATCATCACGATGCGTGGGGTGATGCCTTCGTCGGTCGCGCGCGCGGATTCGCGGCGCACGTACTCGGTCATCCCTTGCGTCGAGCCGACATAATCGGCTTCGGCGAGCACTCCGGGCGGGCACTCCGGATGCGCGAGCACGCGCAGGTTCGGATCGTCGCGCCGAAACGCGCGAATTTCATCGGGAGAGAAGCGTTCGTGCACTTCGCAGTGCCCCTTCCACGCGATAATCTCGACCGCCGTTTGCGATGCGACGTATTTTGCGAGATATTCGTCGGGCAGAAAAATGACGCGCGGAACGCCGAGCGCTTCCACGACGTGTAACGCATTGCCGCTAGTCACGCAGACGTCGGACTCCGCCTTCACTTCGGCCGAGGTGTTGACGTACGTAACCACGGGAACCCCGGGGTAGCGTTCGCGCAACAGGCGAACGTCGGCGGCGGTAATCGATTCGGCGAGCGAACATCCCGCGCGAAGATCGGGAACCAGCACGCGCTTGTCGGGATTGACGAGCTTTGCGGTCTCCGCCATGAAATGAACGCCGCAGAGAACGATGACGTCGGCATCGGTTTTTGCGGCTTCCACCGCGAGCGCGAGCGAGTCCCCGACGATATCGGCGACGAGATGGAAGATCTCGGGAACCTGATAGTTGTGCGCCAGAACGACGGCGTTGCGCTCGCGTTTGAGGCGTTCGATCGCGACGACATCGTCGACGTAGAGCGGCCACTCGATCGCCGGCAGCACCCGCTCGGCGCGCTCGAAGCGCGAGAGGAGGCCGGCGGGGATTTCGGGGGGGAGCAGTTCCGTTGCGCTCATGGTAGTGCCATCGTTACCGTTGAAGGGGGCCTGTACCTACGACCTCGGTATGGGTGCGATGGTTTCCTTAAATAAAACCTCGGCGAAGCGCGATGACTGCGGCCTGCGTGCGGTCGGCGGCTGAGAGTTTGATGAGCGTGTCTCGGATGTGGCTCTTTACGGTCCCGAGGCTGACGACGAGTCGATCGGCGATCTCGGCATTGCCGACCCCTTCGGCAATGAGGCGGAGTATCTCGGTTTCGCGAGGGCTCAGCGGCGATGCGACGCGCTCGCCGCGCGTTGGGGTGAACTGTCGTAGGACGATGTGGGCGATTCGGGGATCGAAATACGCCCCGCCCTCGGCGGCCACGCGGATCGCTTCCACGAGCCGATCCGGGGATCCCGACTTCAGACAATAGGCATCCGCGCCCGCGGCGAGGGCTGCGAGGACGTCAGGCTCTTCGTCGATCATCGTGAGGATCACGATGTGCGTTTTTATTCCCATCGCTCGAAGTGATTCGGTCAGTTCGATACCATCGATACCCGGCAATCCGATGTCGATAACGGCAACGTCTGGCCGTTCCTGGAGGATGATCTCGCGCCCCGACGGGCCGTCGCCCGCCTCTCCAACCACCTCGATCCCCGAGGCGGAGAGTGCCGCCGAGAGCCCCATGCGGGTCAGCGCATGGTCTTCGACAACGACGACTCGAAGTGCGTTCACGCGCTCTCACCATCGCCGCGCGCGTTGGATGCGGGAATCTCGAAAATGAATCGGCTTCCGCCTGCGTCGCTCGGTTCGTACCACACGAGCCCTCCGTGCTTCTCCACGATCAAGCGCACGACGTAGAGGCCGAGCCCCGTGCCGCTGCCGCGCCGCCGCCGTCCGACGCCGAAGCGTTGAAAAAGCGCGCTGCGTTCCTCGGGTGGAATACCATAGCCACGATCTTCAACGATCGTGCGGCTCCGACCGTCTTTCCCCTCGACGGTAACGATAACCGAGCCGGGGCTCGGGCTCGCGGCGACGGCATTGACGATGAGGTTGGTCATCGCACGCCGTAGTTCGTGGGAATCGCCGAGAATCACCGACGACGCACCGCGAACGTCGATGCGGACGTTTCGCTCGTTTGCGAGCGGCGAGAGTTCGTCACCGAGGGAGCTCGCGATGAGAAAAAGATCGATCGGTTCTTCGAGAGTGACGATATCGCCCGATTCGTAGCGGGCCACGGTAAGGAGCGTTTCGACGAGCCGTTGGGACTCGGCGTTCGATTCTAAGCTCGCGCGCAACACCTTGCGATACGCTTCCGGCAACGTTCCGTACGCCCCTCGTTCGGCCTGACGCATGGTGACGTCGGAGGCTGCGAGCGGCGTTCGCAAATCGTGCGCGAGGGCATAAACGAGATCGCGGATGACGCCGGATCGCTCCTCGGCTTGTTGGCTTCGGCGAGAAAGTTCGGTCGACTGCTCGACATTTTGGACGAAAAGTTCGGCCTGCGCGAGCGCGTTCGAACATCGTTCGAAGTATGAATGAAGGTAGCGCGAATCGTCGCGGGTCCAAGGGCGATCGCCGCGCAAAACGAGCAATCGCGCCTCGCCTCCGTTCCTAATCGTGCCCGGCGCGATCGCACCGTATCGCGCGCCGAGGTTTTCGAGAGCGTACCGTGCGACGACATCGGCATCGTCGAGCGGTCGCGCGCTGTCGAGCCGTTTGGCGACGAGCGAATGGAGTTCGGCAGGCAGGGCGTCGCGGTGATTTTCAACCTGCGCCGTCGCGGCGACGGCAAAATACCAATCGTCGTTAACGGCGATATCCGGTACCAGGAGCCCGGCATCGGCAGAAAAGACGTCGAGCGCTCGAACGAGCGTCGTCCGCCGCACGAGTTCCGGGTTGAGGCTCTCGCGGACGCGCTCCATCGCCAGCCGGAGCCCACGTTCGCGTTGTACTTGTTCGGCGCGCGCTTCGGAGAGACCGGCGCTGCGTCCCAACGCCTGCGTTTTTACGGCGAGGAATCCGACGAGTAAGAACGACGCTGCGAGCAGCGCGCGATCGCCGAGTGCGATGCCGTCGAAACGCCCGCCGTCGTGCTGGGCGTTGAGATACGCGGCCAGGGCATTCGCAATCTCGGCCCCGGCAACCAGCCCCACGGTCAGTCGGCGGGTAAGCGCGAGGCTGCTGAGCGCGATGGGGATATTGAGGAGAATCGACGCGATAAAGAGCTGCGGCGTAAGGAGGTCGAGTATCCAGACGGCGACGATGAGAAGATAGCAGAGTGCGGGCAATGCGGGAAGCACGCCGATTCGCTTCCCGGCCAAACCGGGGCGCCCTGCGGGAAGCGTTCGTTTAGGTGGGAAGGAAGATGCGCGTATGGGCAGCGAGGGGCGCCGCACGAACGCCGAAGCATTATTGGAGGAATACGGTCGCAAGGCGCGTCTCATCATTTATTTGGCGGCCGCTCCGGGAGCCGGTAAGACGCGTCGCCTCATCGAAGAAATTCGGCGCATGCGCGCACAAGGGCGCGATGCCGTCATCGGATGGATCGATACCAAAGGGCGTGCCGATCTCGATTGGCTCGCGGAGCCCGTACCGCGCCTGACGCCGCGACGCGTCGAACGAAACGGCAAATGGTTCGAAGATTTCGATCTTGCCGCTGCGCTGGCACGAAAACCTGCGGCGATCGTTCTCGATGAAATCGCGCACGTTACGCTGCCCGGATCGCCGTTCGCCAATCGCTGGGAAGAAGCGCTCGCTCTCCGCGAGGCGGGGATTACCGTGCTTTGTGCGCTCAACGTCGCACATCTCGAGAGCGTGGCGCCCGTCGCCGAGCGCCTTACCGGTTATCCCTTGCGGGCCCTCGTTCCGGATCGGTTTTTAGCATCCGCCGATGAAGTGGTTGCGCTCGACGTTTCGCCGCGCCTGGTGCGAAGCCGTCTTCGATCGGGAAAAATCGTCAGCGAGGCCGATGTCGAGACGGCATTAGAACGCACGTTTTCCGAACGAACCTTGCAAATACTCCGCGAACTTCTGCTACACGCCGTCGATACCGTTACCGTTCCGAACGTTTCGGCAGAGCGCGTTTCCACGGCCGTGGTGTTCGCTCCGGCGATGCAATCCGCTCAAGCCTATGTAGAGCGATCGGCGGCCGTCGCCGACGCCCTGGACCTGGCGCTTGAAGTGCGTCCGCTCGGCGATGCCGACATTCCCGATCTTAGCGATGCTGCGAGACGAAGCAACGCAGAGCTGCTCAGCGAGCCGATCGATCCCGCAACGGTCGATCTCGAACGCATACGCGCTTCCCTAATGATCGTACCGCGGGGCGCCTTCGCTCGTCGCATCGTCAACCGTGCGCTCGAGCGCGATGTTTTTGTAATCGATCCGGAGCAATCGTTCCTCGCCGATCCCGTCGAACCGCGCCGACTCGACGAACACCTCGACGGTCCCAGCGAGCGTTACGGGCGTCTAACGGTTTATCTCGGGGCGGCCGCGGGTTCAGGGAAAACGTATGCCATGCTCGACCGAGCCCACCAACTGCTCGACGATGGAATCGACGTCGTCGCCGCGTTCGTAGAGACGCACGGAAGGGCCGAAACCGCACGAATGCTCGAAGGGCTCACCGTGCTGCCGCGGAAAATCGTTACCAAGGACGGGATACGCTACGAGGAACTCGATCGCGATGCAACGATCGCGCGCCATCCGCAGGTGGCGCTGGTTGACGAGCTCGCCCATACAAACGCACCGAGCCTCACCTCGCATAAACGCTACGAAGACGTGCTCGCTATTTTGCGAAGCGGGGTCGACGTCCTCACGACCCTCAACGTCCAGCATCTCGAAGCGCTGAACGATACCATCTTTCGTTTGACGAAGACGCGAGTGCGCGAAACGCTGCCCGACGGCATTCTCTCGCTCGCCGACGAAGTTATTCTGATCGATGTATCGCCGCACGCACTTCGCGAACGAATGCGCGACGGTAAAATCTATCCTCGAGATCGAGCCGAGCGTGCCCTTGCGGTATTTTTTAGCGTTGAGAACCTCAGTGCGCTTCGCGAGATCGCATTGCGCGAGGCGGCGAGAGCGCGAAGCCGCGAACGACATCGCGTGCCGTTCGAACGCTTGTTGCTCTGCGTAGGCCCGCGCCGCGAAGACGAAGCGTTAATTCGGCGTTGTAGCCAAGTCGCTGCACGGCTAGGCGTCGAGTTCGCCGTGGCGATGATTCTCGAACCCCGGGACGCCGCCGACCCCGACCTTATTTCTGTGCTGCAACGCGAGGCGCACCGTCAGAATGCCGGTTGGCAGCAAGAGACGACCGCCGCCGCGCCGCGCCGTATCATCGAACTCGCCCGCAGCGTGCCCGAAACCGTGGTCGCCGTGGCGAGCACCTTGCGAAAGCCGAGGTGGCCGCAAAGGAACGCCTTCGCTCGGCGCGTGCTCGACGCGGGAGCGCGCGAGCTTATCGTGTTGACGCGCCGTTAACGCGGTCGAGCGCGAGATTGAGGGCCAAGACGTTCGCGCGCGGCTCGCCCAGAAAGCCGAAGGTTCGCGGTTTCGTATGTGCGGTAATAACCGCAAGCACGCGCCGTAAAGGGATCGCTCGCGCTGCGGCAATGCGCTCCGCTTGATATCGCGCGTCGGAGGGAGAGATGTCGGGATCGATGCCGCTGCCGCTCGCGGTGAGAAGGCCGATGGGAGGCATGCCCGGGGCGCGAGGATTGTCCTTGCGAAGCGTTGCGATGCGGGCGACGACGCGCGCGATCAATTTTTTGGAATCCGGCCCGAGGTTTGAGGCGCCGGTAGAAAGCGGATCGTAGCCGGCGCTTCCGGCCGCCGAAGGACGCCCGTGAAAATAGCGTGCCTGCGTCCATCTCTCGCCGATAATTCGAGATCCCACGATGCGCCCGCCGACGCGAACGAACGATCCGGAGCTTTGCGCCGGAAATGCGAGGTGGGCGATTCCCATAATCAGGAGCGGATAAAGAAACCCCAGGAGGACGACCGTAACCGCAGTCATTCGAAGCGCTACGAGCAAAGATTTCAACATGGATTCACCCGGCCAGATGGAGTGCTTGGAGGAGCAAATCGATCGCTTTGATGCCGATAAACGGAACGATAACGCCGCCGAGGCCGTAGATGAGTACGTTCGTGCGGAGGGCGACGGCCGCACCGCGTGGTTGGTATCGCACGCCGCGTAGGGCGAGGGGAATGAGCGCGATGATGACGAGCGCGTTAAAAATCACCGCCGACAGGATGGCGCTCTGCGGCGTCGCGAGATGCATGAGGTTGAGTCCGCTCATTTGCGGGTAAGCGGCGACGAAAAGTGCGGGGAGGATCGCGAAATATTTTGCCACATCGTTGGCGATGGAAAAGGTCGTCAGCGCCCCGCGCGTCATGAGCAGCTGCTTTCCGATCTCGACCACTTCGATGAGCTTCGTCGGATCGGAATCGAGGTCGATCATATTCGCGGCTTCCTTCGCGGCCTGCGTGCCGGAATTCATCGCCACTCCAACGTCGGCTTGAGCGAGCGCGGGCGCGTCGTTGGTGCCGTCGCCGGTCATGGCCACGAGACGCCCGGAAGCCTGCTCGTGCTTGATGAGATTCATCTTTGCTTCGGGAGTCGCTTCGGCGAGAAAATCGTCGACGCCGGCCTCCTTTGCGATCGCCGCCGCCGTAAGCGGATTATCTCCGGTGATCATCACCGTGCGAATGCCCATCGCGCGCAACCTGGCGAAGCGTTCGCCCATCATGGGTTTGAGAATATCTTTGAGAGCGATCGTGGCAACGACGTTTCCGTTCACGGCGAGCAGAAGCGGCGTCTCGCCTCGCCGGGCGATACGTTCGATATCGGGCATCAGGCCGGTGTGGACCGGCCCAAACTCGTTGCACCACGCGAGCACAGAATCGGGAGCCCCTTTGCGAATTTTGGTACCGTCGGGTAGATCGACCCCGCTCATGCGCGTATAGGCGCTAAACGGAACGAACGTCGTTCCTTCGGGAGTCCGCTCCGACGCTGCGGAGCCGAGAAGATTTTGCGCGAAGGTGACGATCGAACGGCCTTCCGGCGTTTCGTCGGCGACCGAGGAGAGCCACGCCGCTCGCGCCGCGCGCTCGATCTCCACGCCCTCTTCGGCCAAAAGATCGGATGCCTGGCGGTTGCCGAGCGTAATGGTCCCCGTTTTATCGAGTAAAAGCGTGTCGACATCGCCCGCCGCTTCTACGGCGCGCCCGCTCGTTGCGAGCACGTTGCGCTGCATCACGCGATCCATTCCCGCAATACCGATCGCACTGAGAAGGCCCCCGATGGTCGTTGGGATCAAGCAAACCAATAACGCCGTGAGGACGACGATGCTCGCATGCGAACCGGCGAATGAGATATATGGATAGAGCGAGGCGACGACGATAACGAAGACGATCGTTAGGGCGGAAAGAAGGATCGACAGGGCGATTTCGTTCGGAGTCTTCTGGCGTTGCGCGCCTTCGACCAGTGCGATCATTCGGTCGAGGAAGCTCTCCCCCGGATTTGCAGCGATGCGGACGACGATTGCATCGGAGAGCACGCGCGTACCACCGGTTACGGCGCTTCGGTCGCCGCCCGCCTCGCGCACGACGGGAGCGGATTCGCCGGTGATAGCCGATTCGTCGACGGTTGCAGCACCCTCGACGATTTCGCCGTCTCCGGGAATGATTTCGCCGGCGCGAACGACGACGATATCGTCACGGCGTAGCAGGTTCGCCGAAATTGCCTCGATCGAACCTTCCGGCGATCGCCGATACGCGACCGTGTCGCTCTTCGTGCGCCGAAGATGCTCGGCTTGGGCTTTCCCCCGGCCCTCCGCGGCGGCTTCGGCAAAATTTGCAAAGAGCACGGTAAACCAGAGCCAAGCCGAGATCGCGAAATCGAACCCCGACGAGCTTTCTCGAGCGAAAAATGCATGCCCCCAATAGATGCTCGTCAGGACGGCGCCTACCTCAACGACGAACATCACCGGGTTACGGGCCTGAACGCGGGGATCGAGTTTGACGAACGCATCGCGCAGTGCGGAACGAAGGATGCGCGGTTCGAGTAACGGGCGCGCCTTCGCGTGCCGCTGCAAAGCCCGTTCGGAAGGCATTAGAAAGTTCTCCCGGCGTACAAGAGGTAATGGTCGGCAATCGGACCGAGGGCGTCCGCCGGCAAAAACGTCAGCGCGCCGACGATGAGAATCGTCCCTAAGAGTAGCAAAACGAAGGTGGGAGAGGCGGTTGAAAACGTGCCCGCTCCCGCCGCAACCGGTCGCTTTTCTGCGAGCGATCCGGCGAGCGCCAGCATGGGAATGGCGACGAAAAAGCGACCGAAAAACATCGAGATTCCAGTAGCGATATAATAAAATCGATCTCCGCCGAGGCCGGCAAAGGCGCTCCCGTTATTTGCATTCGTCGATGAAAATGCGTAGAGAATTTCGGAAAATCCGTGCGGGCCGGCATTCCCGAGCGTCGAACTTCCCGCCGGGAGCAGGGCGGCGAGCGCCGTCGGTATGAGAACGAAGATCGGCGTGACGAGTATTGCGAGGATCGCCAACTGAACTTCGCGTCGCTCGATTTTTTTCCCAAGGAGTTCTGGGGTTCGGCCGACCATCAGGCCGGCGATAAATACGGTGAGGACGACGAACTCCAACATCGCGTAGAGCCCGCTACCGACGCCTCCGGGAGCGATCTCTCCGAGCTGGAGATTGAGAAGCGCGACGAGGCCGCCGATCGGCATAAACGAGTCGATCGACGCATTGACGGCGCCCGTCGACGTGCCGGTCGTCGCCTCGATGAATAGCGAGGAACCCGCTACGCCGAACCTCGTCTCTTTCCCCTCCATGTTTCCGCCGCGAACGGCAAGTTGGTGGACGAGCGGGTTCCCGGATGCTTCGGCATGATAGATCGCTGCGAAACCGAGCCAAAAAAGGGCGAACATCGCGGCAAAGATTGCCCAACCCTGTCGCGTATCGCCGACCATTTTGCCGTACGTGTAGGTAAGGCCGGAGGCGATGAGGAGGATGAGAAATATTTCGAGCGCGTTGGTGAGCGGCGTGGGGTTTTCGTTCGGCGACGCCGAGTTGGCGTTGACGTAACCGCCGCCGTTGGTCCCGAGCTCCTTAATGGCTTCTTGCGAAGCGATCGGCCCGCCGACGATCGTTTGTTTCCCTCCGGCGATCGTGGTGACGGTTCGATAAGCGTTGAGATTTTGCGGTACCCCTTGCGCCGTTAAAACGAGCGCTGCGACGATCGAAATCGGGAGGAGGACGTAGAGGCATGCTCGCGTGAGATCGACCCAAAAGTTTCCGAGCGAGCCGGCCCCCTTAGCGGCAAAACCGCGCACGACGGCAACGGCGATGGCGATACCAACGCCCGCCGAAACGAAGTTGTGCCAAGCGAGCCCGGCCATCTGCGAGAGATAGCTCATCGTGCTCTCGCCCGCATAAAACTGCCAGTTGGTGTTGGTGAGAAAACTGATCGCGGTGTTCCACGCCAAGCCGGGGGAAAGGCTTGGAAAGTGTTGCGGATTGAGTGGAAGCGAGCCTTGAACGAGGAGCAACGCGAAAAGATATGCAAAGCCCACGAAGGAAAATCCCAACATCGCCAAGGCGTATTGCCGCCAGTTCATTTCGTCGTCGGCTCGAACGCCGGTAATGCGGTAGAGCGCGCGCTCGAGCGGTGCGATGAGCGGGGTGAGCCAGGTGCGCCGGCCGGTGAAAACCGCGAACATATACGAACCGAGCGGTTTCGTGCAGGCGATGAGAACGGCGAAAATGACGACGGCTTGAAGCCACCCGGTAAGCGTCATCGGCGATTCCTAAAAGCGCTCGGGGCGCAGCATCGCATACGTGAGGTACGCGAGGATGGCGATCGTGAGCGCTAGCCCAACGATTGCATCGATCATCGCACGATTACAGCTTTGCGGTCGCCCGAACGTAGAGTTCGGCGAGCGCGAAGAAGAGGGCGGATAGCGCGACGAGCGCGGCGAGATAGAGCATTACGATCGTACTCCAAGTTCCAAACCGATCCGAGTTTGAGCGTTCCCGTCTCCGGCTCTGCCGAAGCCGAATCCGGCCCGATACGCGGAGAGCGCGATGCGTGCGATCTCAAGGCGTACGAAGCACGTTCCGAGCCGGTATGCGGGGGTAAGGGTAAAAGTTTGCGCGGCCGATCCCGGACCGAAACCGAGAAGGTCGGCATTCGCGCCGGGCGCATTCGGTGAGCTCGCGTCCCGTGCGTCTTCGTAACGAAAACCAAGAGAAAAGCGTGGGGAAAACTCGTAGCTGCCGAGCAGGCCTGCGACGGTCGCGCGTCCCTCTGCGATATAGTTCAACGATGCGGCGGCGGGCGAACGCACGAAGAGCAAGGACGGTTGAAGATTCCACTTCCCGATCTTTCGCGCATACATAAAATCGTATTCGGACTTGTTGGCGATCGAGGTGGTAGCATTCGGTCCCGAACCGCTCGGAGGAGTAACGGCTGCGAAAGCGAGCGAGGTCGCCGCGCTTGGGGCGTAAGCGATCGTCCAGGAAAGCGTTCCAAGGTGCCCGGAATAAAAGCCGTCGTCCTCCTCGACGGCCGCGCTCCAAGCGGCGTTGGTGTAGGTCAGTCGCGCGCCGCGGACGATCGTCGGTTCGAGCTCCCAACCGAGGCCGCGTTCGATGTTGATATTTTGATAGGTGAAGGGATCTTCCGGTCCTAAGAGCGACGAAAATTTCCCGACCGCGACCGTGAGGTTTGCGTTTGGTGCGTACGCGAGATCGACCAAAGGAAGAGCGCCATAGAGCGATGCGTTCGCCGCTTTTTGAAAGGTTGGATTCAGCGCCGAACCGACGGTAGGGAATGCGTAGCCTCCGATCGTTGCCGCTCCCGAGAATTTCGCGTCGCGCACGGTAACGTTGAGAAGAATCGTTCCGATATCCGCACGATCGGCGAGATCGGCGCCCGTCGGCGTATCGAGTGCGCCGCTCGCGTTCACCCCGAAGCTGCGGAACCCAACGATGCTGTAGACGCCGCTCGCGCGAACGAACGGCGCCGGCGTTGGGAGCGGTATCGGCGACGGAGAGGCGGCCGCAACCGCACGAGAAGCCGCGATGGCACCGAGAGCGACCGCAGCTGCGAAATGGTTCGGCATCATCATCGATGCTAGCGCCAAGTCGCGAGCTTGCCTATACGCCGATCGGCCTAGCCGCTCGGTCGCGCGAGAGGTCGGCTCCTATTCGAACGATTCGGGATCGAAGATGCGTTCGACCGGCTGCACGAAGAGCTTGGAGAGTTTGAAGGCGAGCGTCAGCGACGGCGCATATTTTCCGGCTTCCAGTGCGACGATGGTTTGCCGCGAGACGCCCACGCGGTCGGCAAGATCGGCTTGCGTGAGCTCGTGCTCGGCGCGCAGCACGCGTAGGCGATTCTTCACTCGTAGCGGCTGCTGGCGACGGCCGCACCGATCGGCAAAATGGCCATGAACGAAACGAACCACGTCCACGACGGCGGGTTCGCGATGCCGGCGTTCCCCAGGAACGTCGCCGTCAGGGCGAGCATCGCGGTCACCCCTCCGGCGACCGCCATCCCTTCGAGGAGGATCTGCCGTTGGAGTTCGTCGATGCGCGCCACATGACGCGCGATTGCACAGAAGAGCAAGACGATGCCCGGGATGGACAGGAGGGCCGCAAGCGTTCGTTCGAGCCCGGTCAGCGCGGGGCGCCCGAGGAGGTAGCGGCGCCCATTTGTGCGGTCGATCATGCCGGTAATGTATCTACAGGCAGACAAAATGTCAAGTATATAGGACATTATATATTTGACGCCACCTTCGGCGACGGTGGGGAGCTTGCAACCTCGGCAGGCGGGCGCGCGTCATACCGAGTGGCCGAAACGGCCCGATTTCCCTCACCATCCGCTCGTGCGTAAGGAAGACTCAATAAGTATGGTTCAGGTTGGTAAAGCAGCCCCGGAATTTACGTTGGCCAGCACCAAGGGTGCGACCAGCGCGAAGGATCTAGGCAAAGAAATTTCGCTTAGCGATTACCGCGGCAAATGGTTGATTTTCTTCTTCTATCCGCTCGATTTCACGTTCGTCTGCCCGACGGAGATCACCGCGCTCTCCGACCGTGCGACGGAGTTCCAAGAATTCGATTGCGAGATTCTCGGCTGTTCGACCGACTCGGTCTTCAGCCACTGGGCGTGGCTGAACACGCCGCGTGAGAAGAACGGCATCGCCGGCACGCAGTTTCCGCTCGTCTCCGATTTCACGAAATCGGTCGCGCGTGCGTACGGCGTTCTCGACGAAAAGAGCGGCGTTGCGCAGCGCGGGCTCTTCATCATCGATCCCGAGGGCGTGCTGAAGTACGCCGTCGTCACCGACGATAATGTCGGACGTAGCGTCGAAGAAACGTTGCGCGTGCTGCAGGCGCTTCAGACCGGCGGGCTCTGCCCGGCGGAATGGAAGCCCGGCAAAGCGCTGCTCCAGAAGGCGTAATGGCACTCCGGATGCGCAGCCCCCTCCCATCGTTGGAGGGGGTTGCAACCTGGTGTAACGGCGGCGAGCCGAGTGCCGACGCACTCGCTGGGAAGCCCGTCGTCGTCAGTTTTTGGTCGCTGAGCTGTCACCTCTGTCACGAAAGTGCGGAGGCGTTCGCGCGCGTGCGCGAACGCTTCGCGCCGCTCGGCGTTACGTTCGTGGCGATCCACCAACCGCGCTCCGAGAGCGAGCTCGATATCGCCGCCGTCGAAGCCGACGCACTCGGCGAAATGCAACTCGTGCAGCCCTGCGCGATCGATAACGAGCACACGCTCGTCGACCGCTTTGAAAACCAATTCGTTCCGGCGTTCTACGTTTTCAATCGCGATCACGAGATGCGCCACTTCCAAGCTGGCGGCAAAGGCTTCGACCGCGTGGTCGCGGCGATCGAACGGGTCGTCGAGGAAGCCCCGGTCTAACACCAGGTTTCGCGCCCCTCGTGCGCCAACGTGGCGACGCGATGGGTGGAACGCTCGCGATTTTTTGCGGTCCCTCGCTTCCGAGCGGGGACCGCATCGCTATTCCCGGCGCCTCCTACTTGCCGCCGGCAGCGCGCGGCGATGTCGAACGCGCCGCTCGCGACTACGATGCCGTGCTGCTCCTCGACGGCGTCTTCCACCACGATCTCGCGCCCTCGCCGAAAGAATGTTTCGCCGCGCTCGCGCACGCGCGGATGTTCGGCGCCTCGAGTATGGGTGCGCTCCGCGGCGTCGAGTGCGCGCCCTACGGCTTCCGCACCTTCGGGGCGATCGCGCGGTGGTACGCCTGCGAGGCGATCGACGGCGACGACGAAGTCGCGCTCCTCACGCACCCGCAGACGCACGCGGCAATGACGGTGCCGTTGGTCAACGTGCGATACGTCGCTTGGCTCGCGGTGCGCCGCGGCGTGTTGAGCGCACCGGAGGCGCACGCGTTTGTCGCCGGATCGCGCGCGATCTACTATATGGAGCGGAGTTGGGAGGGCTGCGTCGCGCATGCGCCCGCGCGGGCCCACGCGAGCTTGCTGGAGATTGCACGAACCGAAGGCGACTTGAAAGGGCACGATGCGCGCTTTGCTCTGCGAAGCGTGCAGCGTGCGTTGGCGCGCCCGTGGCGTCGCAACGATATCCCCGCGCCGACCGCACAGTTCGCAGCGAGTGTGGAGCCGCGCGATACCTCGCCGATCGTGCTGCCTGCAACGATGCCGAAGGCGCCCGGTACGTACGACCGTGCGGTTCCCTTCGTGCAGACGATCGCGCTATTACCCGAGTTGCGGCGTCGTTACGGCATCACGCGCGTCGCCGATACCACGCTGCTCGACCGCACGACCATCCCGACCTTTAGCGCGATGGTTCCGCATTCGCCCGATCTCCTCGGCGTCTATAACGGGAAGGGAATCACGCGCGAGGGCGCGATCGCGAGTGCGGTGATGGAGGCGAGCGAGCGGCAGATCGGCGCGCGCGCGGCGCTCGTGCGCCGCCGCGAATCGCTGCGCCGCGTCGCCGAACGGATCGATCTCGATGCGTGCGGCCTGCGCCCCGAAGCCCGCGATCTCGTCGTCGATTGCGTGCGCGGAACCGAACTGCTCTCGGGCGATCCGATTCCGGTGCCGCTCGCGATGGTGGAGTGCCCGTGGTATGGAGAAAAACTCTTCACTACGACCAGCACGAACGGGCTCGCCTCGGGGAACAATCTCACCGAAGCGATCTACCATGCACTCTGCGAACTGATCGAACGGCACGCATGGGCGCTCGCGCACGTGCGCTGTTCGCTCGCACCGAAGTTTTTTCTCGGTCCCGACGCCACCGAACGAGCGTTGATGCCGGAGATCGAGCTTCCGGTCGGCGAGCCGAACGTCGATTGGCTCGTCGGCGAACTACGCGGCGCCGGGTTGACCGTGCACGCATTTGCGCTCGACGAACCGCCATTGCCGATGACGGTGCTCGCCTCCATCTCCGAACCCGAGGCGGCGATCCCAATGGCGCACATGGGGCTGGGGTGCGCGCTCTCGCCGGCTCACGCGCTCACGCGCGCGCTCACCGAAGCGCTGCAGAGCCGCGTCGTCGATATTCAAGCCGCGCGTGAGGATATGCTACGCGCCGACGAACCCAAGGGCATCATGGGCGATCACGCACGCCGTTTGAGCGAGGTGCCCACTGGGCGTTGGTATCTCGATCTCCCCGCCGAACGGGTTCCGTTCGTCGGCCTTACCGACCGCAGTAGCGACGATCTCGCCGCCGACCTGCGCGGAACGCTCGAAGCGCTGCGCGCCTACGGCCTCGCGAGCGTCGTTGCGGTCGATCTCTCGCCGCCCGATCTTCCGATCTCGGTGGTGCGCGCGATCGTCCCGGGGCTGGAGCATTTCACGATCACGCAATTGCTCGGCAAGCGCGCTCGGGCACTACTCAACCCATTTGCGGTGGCGTGACCGTGCACGAAAAATCATTCATGGATGCGATCTTGCACGGGGTGGCGCCGACCAACGAGCAGATCGCCGCCTATCTCCATGCCTTTCACCATCGCAATCCCGGCGTGACGAGCACGGTCATGCGCGCGCTCCGGACGAGCGATGGGCGTACCTCGTACGAGATGGTCGCCGACCGAATTGCGGCCACCGAAACGACGGCGGTGCTCGATATTGGTTGCGGTGACGGCGAATTGCTCGCGGCGATTCGCGCGCGCGCCCCGCAAGCGGCGCTCTCCGGGGTCGATCTCTCGGAGGAAGAACTTGCCCTTGCAAAGGCGCGCCTCGCCGGGAGCGAGGCCGATCTGCGCGTCGCCTCGGCTTTTGCGTTGCCGTACGCCGATGCCGCGTTCGGTGCGGTCGCCGCGCATTTAGTCTTCATGCTGATTCCGCAGGTCGAAACGGCGCTTCGCGAGGTGTACCGCGTGCTCGAACCGGGGGGCACGTTCGCGTTCTTGCTCCCGCGCCGCCCAAAACAGCCGACGAGTCTCACGGAACTTCTCGCGACGCTCTCGCGAAAACTTGCGATCCGTTACCCCGAGTTCTCACCCTTTGCGATCGGCGACCGCGCGCTCTTCGAACGCTTCGGAATCGCCGATCTTCTCGGGCGGGCCGGCTTTTCGGCATTACCGACGTTCGACGATTTCGAGGTGCGCGCTGCAGTCGACGGCGCGTGGCTCTGGAAAGCCATCTCCGGGCGCTACGTGCTCGGCTCGCTCGATGATGAGTTGACCGCAGAGTTGCACGCAATCGTCAGCGCCGCCGCCGCGAACGGCGCCTTCGATTATCGAGAATCGCTACGGTTGGTTTCGATCGTACGATAGCGGCGGGAACAAAAACCGCTGTCGAGAACGATAGCCGCAGTCGCCGTGCCTCCAGAGTACGGCGAGCAACCTGTATTGTTATGAGAGGATCGATGCGAAATGAATGATGTAGCTCGACGGGCGGTCGCCGCCGGTTTTCTGCACGCACTCCAAACCACGCCCGCGCTCTTCGATGAATGGATGAAGACCGCAAAAGACGATACGGCGGCGATCGGCGCGCTCGTCGCGCGAACCCTCGGGCTCGCCCAGGTGCCCGACGCGGACGATCTCCACGCCATGGCGCACCATGTCGAGGCGCACCTCTCGGGTATGGTCGCGGAGATTCAGGCAGCGAACGCGGGAGCGCCGAAGACCGTGGGATTCTTTGTCCTTATGCAGCACTAAACGTACGAACGTACCAGGTGGCGAGCTGCGCACGCGAGCTCGCCCCAGCTTTGCCGAAGGCATTTGCGATGTGCCCTTCGACGGTGCGTTCGCTGAGGACCAGGCGCTCCGCGATCTCCCGATTGCTCAGCCCGTCGGCAACGAGCGCCGCAATCTCGCGCTCGCGGCGCGAGAGTGCCGGAAGCGTACCGATCGCCGAGCGCCCCGCAGGCTTCCGTGCGAGAACGTGCGCCGCGAAATAGGGAGCGCGGAGCGCCTCAAGTTCGTGCGCCATGGCGGATTCCTCCGCAGCGGCGATTTTTTTGCCGAGGAAGCCCGCCGCGTGCATTTGCGTTAACCGCGCCATCGCCAGCGACCATCGCTGACGATCGACGCGGATGCTCCCCGACGCGATGCGCGATGCAATGGAAGTGTCGCCGAGGCGTTGCGCGGCGATGCTTGCGATCACCGGAAGGGCGAAGAGATCGGTCGGAAGCGGGGCTCGCTCCATCATCGCAACTGCTCGCTCTAGTGCCGCACGAGCCCCATCTCGTTGCGTTTTTGCGAAGAGCGCTGCGAAGGCACACGCGACCGGCACGAACGTATAATTTCGCTCCTCGGCGATAATCCGAACGCCCTCGCGTTCGACGATCTCCCCCAATCGGCGGGGTAACGGACGGTCGCCGAAGACCGCCGCGCTCGCCGCGAGTGCAACGAGCGCGCGCCCGGCATAGGTCCCCGCAACCGCGAGCAGCGAGTCGTGAATTTGGGCGATGGCGTCGTCGAATTGACCGGTGGCAATCGCCGCGAGTGCGCGCGCTCCGATCGCGGTAAATCCGCCGGCGACGGCCGGCGGGGGAAGTAACCGATCGTCGGGCCCGTGAGAATACAGTGAAGAAAGATACTCGACATGGGCCGTCATCATCGCCCCGAGCGGCGACGAACCGCTTTCGGCGTACGAAAGAGCAGGTAGTTCGATCGGCGCATCTCCTCCTCGGTTCGAGATCAACGCATCGAGGGCTTTCGTTCGAGCCGCGGCGAGCGGCGAGGCGAGGACCCCTTCCGGGAGCTGCATGCGATGGAGGAGATAGGCATCTTCGTCAAATTCGGCGGTGGCCGCCGCCATACGCGCAAAGGTAACGATGGCTTGAGCCGCCGGATGTGCGTCGGGTTTGCCGAACGCGGCGCATAGCTCTTCGAAACGGTCGCGATCGCCGGTGTGCCAGGTTGAGAACAAGAGCGACCCGATAAGTTGTGCGGCACGAGGGTCGTGTGAGGGATTCTCAACCCGCGCCAGTGCATCGCGCGAAACGCGCAGACTCTTTCGCTCGTTTCCGAGCCCATTATACAGTGTCGATAAAAGCGTACTGCTCTCTAGGAACGCACCGCGATCGGACTCGATGAGAGGCAGCAAGCGTTCGAGCGCGCTCGCTTGGAGGGCGAGGTCGCGTGCCGCCTCGGCGGCGCTCGCGAGACGTTCGAGATTGGCTCTCACGAGCGCATCGTCGCCGCAGGCGCGTGCTTGTGCGATGACCTGTTCGAGATCGAAACTCGTGGGAGCGGGCAACTTCGAGATCGCGGCGATGATACGCCGACGGTACGGAACGTCGATCGCAATCGTCTCGCGGATCGCCTGTGCGAGCGCCGCGTGCCGGAAAGCGATGCCGGTGGGAGCCGACGTCAGATAGCGCCCCGTACTCGTTTGCAGCAATGGCAAGAAGTGATCTTCGCTCCACAAGAGTTGGAGCAGCGCGAGTGTAATCGGTTCTTCCATGAGCGCGAGCATCTGCAAGAACTCGCGTCGCTCCGGCGTCATCACGGCGAGGTCGCGCGCGACGACGGCGCGCAACCCGGCGGCGACGGCGGCGATATCGTCTCCGCCCTGCGCGAGCGATTCGGCGATGGCGACGATATCGATCGCGCGCCCCGCAGAAATTTCGGCAATCCGTGCGATCGCTTCGTCGCTCGCATCGGGCAAGAGCGAGCGCGCGAGGGCGCGCGCGTCGTTCTCGACGAGCGCATCGAGAACGAACGACGCGTCACTGTGCGTTAGGCCCTCCCAGCCGGGCTCGTCGAGCCGTTCGATGGAGAGCAACGCGAAGCGCTGATCGGCAAACCGTTCGAGTAATCGCAATAACAACGAGAGCGATTCGGGATCGCACCATTGCATGTCGTCGACGGCGACGAGCAGCGGAAAATCGAGGAGGACCGCTTCGATGAGGCGGTAGAGCGCCTCTTCGTTTTTCGCACCATCGCGTTCGGTCGTGAAATCGCTCGGGAGCCCGGCGGCAAAGAGCTCGCTGCGCTCGCCGAGAGCGGCGAGAATTCCGGCGCCGATTCTTCGCGCGAGGGCAAAGGGCAAGCGCGCTTGCACGCGATGCGCCGTTTCGAGGACCGCGAGCCAGCCCGCGTCGTGCGCGCGTTCGATCGACGCGGCGGCGACCGTGCTCTTGCCGATGCCCGAGTTCCCGACGAGGCGCAGCGTCCGAGCCACCTGCAACCGCCGGGCCTCCTCTAAGGCGGCCGCGATGCGGTCGAGTTCCTTGGTGCGTCCGATCGGTGTGCTCACGGGGAAGCGATACGCGAAAAACCAGGGGTTTTCCCGGAGGCGCGGGTGGGGCAGGGCGGGCTATCGTAGGGGCATGGAGGATACAACCATGTACGCACTCGCCACCGAGGCAATCGAACCGAGCGCCCCCACCCTTACCGCAGTCGGCGGGCAGCCCGAGATCCCTTATTGCTTCGTCCTCGACGACGACTACCGCGTGGTGATGGCCGGCCCCGCGAGCGCGGTCGACCCCTTCGGTTCGCTCTACGGCGACGATTCGACGCCCGACTCCCTCCCGGGCCCCATCGACCGAGCCGTGCGTGCGATGACCTCGAACTGGCGCTCCACCCGTACTGCGGGCTCGAACGCCGCGGTCGTCAGCGGCTTCCGCGTCATCGTCGCTCCGCTCAACGGCGAGAGTGGCCGGCGCATGGCCGTCTTCGTGGAGCGCAACATTTAGGGGAGGCGCCGAATCTGCCGCCGCATCCAAATCCGCCTGCCGTCACTGCTCAGCGCGATCTCGCCGTCCCGGTCGGTTCGATAGATGAGCGCGCCGACCGCGCGTAGGCGGGCGAGCGTCTCCGGGGCGGGCTGTCCGTAACGGTTCCCGCGCCCGACCGAGATCAGCGCGATTCGCGGGCGAACCATCGCGAGAAACGCCGGTGAGGATGCGAAGCGGCTGCCGTGGTGCCCCACTTTCAACACCGTCACGTGGAGATCGCTCCCTTCGTCCATCCAGAGTCGCTCCATCGTCGCGGTCGCATCGCCGGTAAAAAGCATGCTGAATCCGCGGTAGCGCAACACGAACGCGAGCGAATTATCGTTGACGCGATTTTTGCCGTCGTTGAGATGCGGTGACATCGGGCCGATAAATCGTAGCGTCGTTCCATCGTCGAAGCGCCACCGGAGCCCCGCGCTCGGGTGAAGCACGGGGATATTGCGTCGCCGCGCGGCACGCAAGGCATCGATATAGGCGGGCCCGTTATACCGCTCGCCGGGATCGATGAGTGCGCCAACTCGTAAAGCGCGCAGCAGTGGGGCGATGCCGCCGGCATGATCGCCGTGTGCGTGGGAGAGCATTGCAAAATCGAGGGTGTGAATGCCGCGTCGCAGAAGAAACGGCAGCACCGTGCGTTCGCCGACGCGTTCGGCGGCGGCTCCGGCGTCGGGCGCGTTTCCGCGTTCCATCTTGCCGCCGGCATCGACGACGAAGGCGTGCCCGCCGGGAGTGCGTACCAGCAGCGCCTCGCCCTGCCCGACGTCGATCGCCCATACGTGCAATCGCATATCGATACCCTGCGGCGCGAACAACACGACGCAGCAGGCGCCCGCGAACGATGCGAATGCCGCGCGTCGATTGCCGTTCCGCAATGCGTAGAGCGCGAGCACAAGCGCACCGTCGTAGGCGGCGATGCTTGCAAACGGAGCGGGCGTCATTGCGATACTCGCCGCCGGAAGCGAGGCGAAAAAATGGACGGCGGCGAGTTGCCACGCCAGCAGCCACGCCGCAATATTCGCGCACGCGTGCGCGAGTGCGGGAAGCGGCGCCGCGAGCAGCGTGAGCGCGCCGAAGAGCATCGTCGCCCCGACGCTCGGCACGACCGCGAGATTGGCGAGCAACGCGTAGGGCGCGAATTGCAGAAAGACCGCGGCGCTCACCGGCCAGGTTCCAAGCTGCGTTGCGACGGTTAGCAGGAGCGCTTCCCGCGCGATGCGTGGGAGCGGAAGGCGTTCGAGCAGGGGCTCGATCGCGGGAGCGCATGCGATGATCGCCCCAACGCACGAAAACGAAAGTGCGAACGAAGCGCTCGTAATGCTGGTGGGTGCGATCGCGAGGATCGTCAGCATCGCTGCGGCGTACGCGTCGATCGAGAGCGCGCTGCGTCCGCAGGCGTAGGCGAGCAATGCGAAGCTCGCCATCGTCGCGGCGCGTTCGGTGGGCAGATGCGCCCCGGCGAAGAACGCGAAACTCCAGAGCGCGGCGAGCGCGAGCGCGGCGACGAGCACGCGCGGTATCGGCAGCGCGCGCAACAGCGCGAGAACGAGCGCGAGCACGACGCCGAGATGAAGCCCGGCGGTAACGAGGACATGCACGGTACCGGTCCGCGCGAATTCGGCGCGGACGTTCTCGGGAAGCGCGTCGCGCGCGCCCCAGAGCTCGCCGGAGAGCAGCGCGACGTCGAGCGGCGAGAAATTCGCTCGCAACTGCGCGAGCGCCCATGTATGCGCGCGTGCGCGAACGGCGAACGAGACGCTCGTCGGCGTACGGCGCACGGCAAGAATCTCGGCATGCGCGAGTTCGCCCGCGAAGCCCCGCTCGGCCTCGATCGCGCGGAGATCGGGATCGCCGCGATTGCGGGGTGTATCGAAGGGCTGCAAACGCCCGCGCAGCAGCAGGCCGCTCCCGACGGGGACGCAGCGCCGGAGCACGGCCTCAACGCGCGGCCCGTCCGATAGGAGGATCGCGGTGCGGCAACCGCCGGCCGGTAGCGGGAGCGCGCTTTCGGCGATGGCGTCGTAACGCGCGGTTCGGGCCGATGCGAGGGGGTGCGCGAAGGCGCTCTGCAGCCGCGCGTCGAGTGCGCCGACCAGGGCGATCGTGCCCAGGATGAGAAAGAGCCTCGGCTGCGTTCCGCGTCGCCACATTGCGTAGGCGGCGAATGTCGCGGCCGCGACGATGGTCGTTCGAGCGTCTGCGGGGAGCGGTTCGCAAAGCGCCGTGCCGCAGGCAAAGGCGGCGGCGATCGCGGGAAGGCTGAGGCGTTGCATCCTCAGGCTCCTCTGCGTCGAACGAGACGCATGGCAAGGGCGCACGTTCCGGAAAGAGGTTTGCAATGCGCGTGGTTATCACCGGCGGAGCCGGCTTCATCGGCTCGCATATCGCCGATGCGTATATCGCTGCGGGGCACGAGGTGCTCGCGCTCGATTCGCTGTGGGAGCACGGCGGTGGCCGACGCGCGAATCTACCGGAGAAGGCCGAATTCGTACATATGGATATTCGCGACGCCGGCGTTGCGGGCGTCTTTGCCGAGTTCAAACCCGATATCGTCAGCCATCACGCCGCGCAGCATTCGGTCGCCATATCGGCACGCGATCCTCGCTACGATGCCGACGTCAACGTCATGGGGATGTTGAACGTGCTCGAAGCTGCGGTGAAAACCGGCGTGAAGAAAGTGGTCTTTGCGTCGAGCGCGGCAACCTACGGAAACCCCGAGCGCGTGCCGGTGGTGGAAAGCTCTCCGCAGCGACCGGTCTCGCCATACGGCATTACGAAGATGGTGACCGAGCATTATCTGCGCTTCTACCGCGCCGAAAAGGGGCTCGATTTTACGGCGCTGCGGTACGGCAACGTCTACGGCCCCCGGCAGGACCCCAACGGTGAAGCGGGCGTGATCGCGATCTTCATCGGGCGCTTTCTCAAACGGGAAGGCGTGCGCATCGATTGGGATGGCGAGCAAACTCGCGATTACGTGTACGTGAAGGATGTCGCTCGCGCGAACCTCGCCGCACTCGAACGAGGATCGGGCGAGTGCTTCGTCATCGGGACGGGCGCGCGCACCAGCGTGAACGATATCTACCGCGCGCTCGTCGAGATCAGCGGCTTCGAAGCACCGATTACGCGTGCCGAGCGGCGTGCCGGCGACGCGCGCGACATCGGATACGATCCCGCGCTCGCGCGCGAAGCGTTGCAATGGGCCGCGCAGACCAATCTCCGCGACGGCATGCGCGAAACCTACGAATACTTCGCAGCGCTCTAAAATCTCGTTTGTCATCCCGAGTAGCCGCAGCGCTTGTCACATCGAGTAGACGCGAAGCGCCGTATCGAGATGCTAATGGCGCATGCGCGTCTCGATACGCCGCTTACAGCGGCCTACTCAGCGTGACAAGAATCCACGTTTGGCGTGACCGTGAGCGTCATTCGGATGAGCGTATTGACACGGAAACATAAAATTCCAGAACTCCCGTTGGATGCGACGATACACAAGAACAGCGATCGCACAAAACGCGACGAACGACCAGAATGCTAGCCCGTAAGCATGTGTCGTTATCGTTATCGCGCCAAACAAAATAATCGCGATGTACACAACCAGGAAGAATAAATCGCACTGTTTTTCTGCGGTACTACCGTATGTTCCAAAAAAAATATTGTTTGCTTTTCCCTACGATGGAAAGCACAATGCCCGAAAATAACAGTAGATAAAAGACGACAAATACGATTCTTGAAATCATTGTCTCGGCTTATGCAGACGGCTTGCCCTAAGATAGTTGCCGAGAAAAAACAAGTAAGAGATCGCAAAAATAGTTTCTAATACGACGAGCGTAAGGCCACTAGGGGTAAGCGATTGGCCGTTGGGTTGTAGGTGTGGGAGTACATAAAAAACCGCCACAGTCGCTTGCGCACACCATATCGACGTGACGACATACATTGATCTTCGCCGATCCTCTGGTTTAAAACGCAAGGCAAGTATGATTTGAAAAAGGCACGCAAAAACAAGAACCGAGGAGAAAATTAATTCCAAGACGTGCGGATGAATCATATTGCGTCTCGTACTCTTAATGGCCCGAAGCGCATTTTATGAGTTCGTAAATGGTGAGGAGACTGAGTCCGGCTGCTGACAAAAATCCGAGAAGACCAGCCCACTCGGACGAGACCAACGTTCCAAGAACAAGAGCAAGAAATTCTCCAATTGAGGTTAACGTTAATGGATTGTTCAGCAGGTTCTTTGCGGCAGCTTTTGATATCATTGAAAATACAGGACTCGCGAGAATTCCTTGAGCGACCGATGCGACTCCCGAAATGACCGTCGCGAGTGCCTCTACCGTGCAGTTCGGAGCGGGGCTCGGCTTCACGCCTCCGGGGTATGTTCCAGTTATGGTGGGACCTGTATTGGTGACGCCTGGTCCGTAAAGGGTAGATACGAGCGTAAAGAATCCCGCCGAACCGCCACTGCTGATGATCCCCTCGTTAAATGGCCCCACTGATGGGGCGATCGCGATGACTAAAAGGGGCGACGGGGTAGGTGCGGGCGAACTGCACACTGCCGCCACGCGCCTATCGGTTGGCGTTCCCACCGACTCCGGCGTTTGCCCACAGGTGGTTTCATTACCGCTGCTGCGTGATGGAACGATAATCGAACGATATTCGGGGAGAACCGCGAAGGTTGCCCCTTGGTCGATCGCGGCGACACCCGTCTTTCGCATTAACTCAAGGAGATTTTGTTCACCGGGGAGCAGCGTGCGGTTCGGTACATAGTCCATCGGCGATGAGGCCCTCCCGCCCCCGCAAGCCGCCAGCACTCCCAATCCTCCAGCAGCGGCGCATCCAAAAATAAAATTGCGTCGAGAGTTTGTATATCGATTACCTTGGAAGGTTTCCCTCAGATAAGCGCCCACGTTTCCGATGGCGCTTCGCGTTTTTGTTTCTCCCCCCTTTTGGGGAACGCGCCTTAATGTTTGGAGGACAACGCGCGTCTCGATACGGGCGCTAAAGCGCCCTACTCGGCGTGACAAGTTTGCCCTACTCGGCGTGACACTTGCGCGCTACGTGGCGTGACGATGCGGCTCCTAGCCGACGACGAAGTTGACGAGCTTCCCGGGCACGTAGAAGCGTTTGCGCAATTCCTTTCCGTCGAGATAAGCACGAACCGCCGGCTCGGCCTCGGCGAGTGCGAACGCTTCGCTCTCGGAGATAGACGGTGCGCAGGCGATGCGCGCGCGCACTTTTCCGTTGACCTGCACGACCAACGTAATCTCGTCGAGTGCGAGGGCGGCTTCCTGCGGTGCGAGTGCGGCCTCGAGATGGACCGACCGTTCGTAGCCGTAGCGCGACCAGAGCTCGTCGGCGATATGCGGAGCGAACGGCGCGAGAAGTAACGGTACGGCGTGCACCGCGTAGAGCGTCGCTGCCGCATCGGGGGAGGCGCTCACCGCGCTCGTAAGAGCGTTGATGGTTTCGTCGAGGCGAGCGATCGTGGTGTTGTAGTGGAAGCGCCGCGACATCGTCTCTTCTACCAACGAGCGCGCCGCCAGATGGACCGCTCGCACCAGCGCCTTCTCGTCGGGCGTGGTGCAGACGGGAAGCGCGCGCACGTCGGCGCTCCTCGCGCGCGCGGCGAGCGGTTCGCACGCGCGCCAAACGCGATTGACGAATCGTACGCGCCCGTTGATGCCCTCGTCGGTCCAGTCGCTGGTGTCCTCGGGAGGCGTCACGTAGAGCAAAAAGAGACGCATCGCATCGACGCCGTTCCTTTCGGCGGTCTCGTCGATGCCGACGACGTTGCCGCGCGATTTCGACATTTTCTCGCCGTTTGCGAGCAGCATCCCCTGGTGAAAGAGGCGCGCGAAGGGCTCGTCGGAGCCACTCACCCAACCGCAATCGTGGAAAAATTTATAAAAGAAGCGCGAATAGAGCAGGTGCAGCACGGCGTGCTCCGAGCCGCCGATATACTGATCGACGTTCATCCACGCATCGGCCGCTTCGCGCGCCCAAGGAGCGCGTTCGTTGCGCGGATCGAGATAGCGCAAATAATACCACGACGATTCGAAGAACGTGTCCATCGTGTCGCTCTCCCGCCGCGCGGGCGCTCCGCATTTCGGACAGCGCGTTTCGATAAAAGACGGGAGCCGCGCCAACGGCGAGCCTTCGCCGGTAATCGGTGCGTCGGGCGGCAAAAGAATCGGCAGTTGATCGTCGGGCACAGGCACTTCGCCGCATGCGTCGCAATAGACGATCGGAATCGGCGTGCCCCAATAGCGTTGCCGCGAAACGAGCCAATCGCGCAAGCGATAGTTCGTCGTTGCGGTGCCGACGCCCCGCCGTGCAAGCTCCGCGGCGATCGCGCGGCGCGCTTCGGCGCTCTGCATGCTGTCGAAGGCACCGCTGCCGACGAGGGTTCCGTCTTCGACAAAGGCCTCGGCGATCGGCGCGTCGGCTGCGAGCGAACTTCCCGTCGGAACGATGACGCGTGCGATCGGCAACGCGTGCTTCCGCGCGAAATCGAAATCGCGTTCGTCGTGCGCGGGAACTCCCATGACGGCGCCCGTTCCGTACTCGGCGAGCACGTAATTCGTCACCCAGATCGGCACGCGCGCGCCGGAGAGCGGATGGATCGCATAGGCGCCCGTAAAGAGCCCTTGCTTCTCCATCAAGCTCGTCCGTTCGAGCTCGGATTTCGAACGTAGGCTCTCGGCAAACGCATCGATCGCGCGGGCGCTCTCGGAAGGCACGAGCCCTTTGATGCAGGCCACGACCGGATGCTCGGGCGCGAGTGCGAGGAACGTCACGCCGTAAACGGTGTCGACGCGCGTGGTGAAGACCTCGATGCGCTCCTCGGCTCCATCGATAGCGAAGGAAAATTGCGCGCCCTCGCTCTTGCCGATCCAGTTGCGCTGCATCGTGCGCGTGCGCTCGGGCCACCCGTCGAGACGTTCGAGCCCGTCGAGCAGTCGATCGGCGTACTCGGTGATGCGCAAGAACCACTGCGAGAGATTGCGGCGCTGCACCGGGGTGTCGCATCGCCAGCAACGCCCGTCGATCACCTGTTCGTTCGCCAGAACCGTCGCATCTTTCGGGCACCAGTTGACCGGCGCTTCGCGTTTGTAGGCGAGCCCGCGTTCGTACAAGCGCAAGAAGAGCCACTGATTCCAACGATAGTATTCCGGCGTGCAGGTTGCGATCTCGCGCGACCAGTCGTAACTGGTGCCCATGAGCCGCAACTGTCGCTGCATGTTCGCGATGTTCGAGAGCGTCCACGCCGCGGGCGCGATGCCGCGCTGGATCGCCGCATTTTCCGCCGGTAGGCCGAACGCATCCCAGCCCATCGGGTGCAGCACGTTATAGCCCAGCATGCGCATCGAACGGGCGATCGCATCGCCGATCGTGTAGTTCTTGGCATGCCCGACGTGGAGATCTCCCGAGGGGTAGGGCAGCATTTCGAGCACGTAATACTTCTCGCGGTTCGCATCGGGGCGAGCAACGGCAAGCCCGTCGCGCTCCCAACGCTCGCGCCAGCGCTGCTCGATATCCTGGAAATCGTATGCTGCGGCCATCTGCTTAGCATACGCAACCGGGGCAAGCCCTCCCACCGCAGGGGTCGCAGCGCGCTTTCCAACGCGCCGATTCGCGTGAAGGAACGGCATGAAACGCTGGATCGCTCTCACCGCCATCGCCGTCGCCGTGGCGCTATTCGCGTTCCGTCCCGCGCCGGCGCCGCTCATCGTTCCGCCCGCTCGCCCCGCGCACGCCGGAAAGTACGCCCCGAAGGCGAGGGGCGCGCAGCATCGGGGACGCACCGCTCCGAGCCTGCTCGTCGATATCGCGGGCCGGGTCGCGCACCCGGGGCTCTACCACCTCCCGGTCGGGGCACGCGCCGAGGCGGCGGTCGCGGCGGCGGGTGGGGCGCTGCCGGGCGCCGACCTCGATCGCGTCGATCTTGCCGCGCTCCTTGCCGATGGCGAAGAGGTGCTCGTCCCGAAGGCTGGTGCGCCGGCGCGGCGCCGGAGTGCGCTTCGCGTCCCTCGAACGCCGCGCGGAAAGCGCGGCAAGAAGGCCGCCGCACTCGTCGGTGCCCGCGTCGATCTCAACGGCGCCGACGCGAGCGCGCTCGCAGGGGTGCCGGGCATCGGCCCCATCGTCGCCGGAAGGATCCTTGCGGTGCGCCGACGCGACGGCCCCTTCGATTCGCTCGACCAACTCCTCGATGTGGCGGGGATGAGCCCCTCGCGCCTCGAGCAAGCGCGCCCCTTCCTTCACGTGTAGTCTGAACTTCGGTTCGCCGGAAAGGTCAGAGGCGGCAGAGCGGGCAAAAACTTGCGTACGATGGTCGATTGGATGTCGGAGCGCGAGACGCTTCCAGAACTTATTACGCGCGTGCTGTCGGAGCCGCGCGAACGCGCCGTAGCCGAGCGAAGGGGCGACGGTTGGATCGATATCTCGAGTACGGCACTACTCGACCGCGCCAAAAATATTGCGTGCGCAATTCGCGCCGCCGGTTTACACGGCGGCGATCGCGTCGCATTAATCGGTCACAATTCCGTCGATTGGATCGTTACGAGTTTCGGCATTCTGATGAGCGGATGCATCGTCGTTCCAATCTATCCGACGCAGGCCGGCGATATCACCGCTTACATCCTCAAGCACTCCGAAGCGAAGTTGCTGTTCGTCGACACCGAAGCGACGCTGCGCGCGCTCGGAGCGGCGATTCCGGTTCTCCCGCGCGCGATCGTATTCGATTCGACAGGCCCGTTCGCGCTCTCGGCATTCGAAAGCGATGGCGCTCGCGCGCGCGCCGCCGACGCGTCGTTGCCGGAGTCGTATCACGAATCGCTCAAACCCGACGATCTCGCCATTCTCATCTATACCAGCGGTACGACGGGCAATCCCAAGGGCGTCATGCTTTCGCACGATAACATCGCCTTCGACGCGAAATCGTCGCTCTACGGCGCTTTTGCAGTGCTGACGCCGCAGGACCGCGTCCTTTCGGTTCTGCCGTTTTCGCACATTTACGAACAGACGATGATGTTCATCTACTTCCTCGCGAAACCGACCTATTTCGTCTGCCACGATGCCAACGAACTCATCCCCGATCTGCTGCACGCGCGCCCCAACTACATGACGTGCGTGCCGCGTATCTTCGACCGCGTCCTCGCCGGAATCAACGGGAACGCGTTGCGCGCGGGCGGCCTCCAGGCTCGGCTGGTTCCGTGGGCGCTGCGGACGGCGCGGCATTGGGCGCGCGCGAAAACGTTCGGCGGTTCCAATCCGCTGCTCTCCATTCAATACGCCGTCGCCAAGCGGTTGGTGCTCGATAAGGTGCGCGCGCGCCTCGGGCTCGATGCGATGAAGTTTTTTAGCAGCGGAAGCGCGGCGCTGCACGTCGACGTGGCGATGACCTATCTCGGGTTGGGTATGCCGATCATGCAAGGCTACGGGCTCACCGAAACCTCACCCGTCGTGACCGTCAATTACCCAGAAAAAAATAAGTACGGGAGCGTCGGCGCGGTCATTCCCGGCGTCGAAGTAAGTATAGCCGCCGACGGCGAGGTGCTGACGCGCGGGCGCCACGTAATGCTCGGATACTATCGCGATGCCGAAGCGACGCAGGCCGTGCTCGCCGGCGGGTGGTTTCACACCGGCGATATCGGCGAGGTCGACGCCAACGGTTACCTCACGATCACCGACCGCAAGAAAGAAGTCTTCAAAACGGCGACGGGTAAATTCGTCGCGCCGGCTCGCGTCGAGAGCGCGATCAAGCGCTCGATGTTCGTCGCGCAAGCGATGGTGTTCGGCGACGGGCGCCCCTATCCGGGCGCGCTGGTTTGTCCCAATTGGGAGAACCTGCGAGCCGAACTCGAGCTTCCCGCCGATGCGACGGTCGACGAACTTGCAAAACGCGACGACGTCAAGGCGTTTTATGCAGCCGAAGTCCGCAAGCGCACCGCCGATCTCGGAAGTTTCGAGCAGATTCGGCGAGCGGTCGTCATTCCGCGAGAGTTTAGCGTCGAATCGGGTGAACTTTCGCCTTCGATGAAGGTGAAACGGCGCGTCGTCGAATCTCGCTATGCCGGGGCAATCGACGAGTTCTATCGAAGCGATCCTAAAATACAGTCGGTTGCATAGCCCGACGCACGAGGTTGTAGGAGGAATATTTTGAGAAGCACTCGCTTGCTTGCGGGCGCCGTGGCGCTCGCAGTTTTGCTTCCGGCCGTCGGCGCTGCCGCGCCGATGAAAGCGCCGCCGAAGAAGCCGCCGATGCAGGTTCCGGCGCGTTATCCCGATTCGGTCACCCACGGTAGCGTCGTCGTCCACGGAAAGACGATTCATTACACGGCACGCGCTGGGACGATTACCCTGCACGACCAAGCGAACCGCCCCACGGCGCGCATCTTCTACGTCGCGTACACCAAAGACGGCGTGCAACCGACCGCCCGCCCGGTAACGTTTTTTTATAACGGCGGCCCCGGCAGCTCGACGATGTGGTTGCACATGGGCTCGTTCGGCCCGGTGCGCGTGATTTCGGGAAGCGGAACGCTGACCGGCCCGCCGCCCTATCGCATCGTTCCAAACGGATACACGCTGCTCGATAAGACCGACGAAGTGTTCATCGATATGCCCGATAGCGGTTTCGGCCGCATCATCGGCGCGGGAAAGCCGAAGATGTTCTTCGGCGTCGATCAGGACGCGAGCGCATTCGCGCAGTTCGTACAGAACTATATCAGCAAGTTCGGCCGGTGGAACTCGCCGAAGTATCTGTTCGGCGAAAGTTACGGCACGACGCGCGACGCCGCTCTCGCCGCCGATCTCCAGGAAGACGGCGTCGGCCTCAACGGGGTTGTCTTTCAGTCCTCGATTTTGAATTTCAATCTCGATTGGAGTGTGAACTTCGGCTACGTCCCGGCGGCGGTCGGTGGCGGCGATTGGGGCTTCGTGCTCTATTTACCGACCGAAGCTGCGACGGCGTGGTATCACCGCGCGGTGCCGAATCGTCCCGCGCACCTGCGCCCCTTCCTCGCACGGGTCCAACGCTTTGCGATGGGTCCCTATCTCACCGCGCTCGCGCAGGGCGACGCCCTTTCGCAAGCGCAGCGCATGGCGATCGCCAATAAACTGCACGAATATACCGGCCTCTCGCTGCAGTACATTCTCAATGCGAACCTCCGCATTCCGTACGGTCGGTTTGAAAACCAGTTGCTGCGCAATAGCGGCAAGATCGTCGGGCGCCTCGATTCCCGTTACGAAACCACCACGATCGACGGTAACCAGGCCTCGGCGCCGTGGGACCCGACCGATGCGGCGATCGACGATCCGTTCACTGCAGCGGTCAACCAATACCTGCGCGAGACGCTGAAGTACAATCCTCCGATTCCGTATCGGAGCAGCGTGTACAACATCATCGCCCAAAACGGCGGTTGGGATTGGAAACATCACGGCATGCAGCCGACGAACGTCGCGCCGGATATCGCGGCGACCATGACCAACGAGCCGAGCATGAAGGTGTTCGTCGCGATGGGCTACTACGACTTCGCAACGCCATACGAAGCGGCGCTCTACACCTTCGAACACCTCGGTATTCCGCCGTCGTTACAGCGAAATATCACCTATCGTTACTATCGCGTCGGCCACATGATCTACCTCAACCCGCAGTCGCTCGCCCACTACCAACGCGATCTCGACGCCTGGTATAGCGCTCCGTAAACCGCCGCGCACGGCTCGCTCGGCGCCGTCGCGCCGAGCGAGCATCCTTGTCACGCCGAGTAGCCGCCCTTGTCACGCCGAGTAGCCGCCCTTGTCACGCCGAGTAGGGCGCGTTAGCGCCCGTATCGAGGCGGCGTATTGTCACGCCGAGTAGCGCGCTGCAGTTGTCACGCCGAGTAGGGCGCGTTAGCGCCCGTATCGAGGCGCGTGATTTCTCGCGCTTTCGCACGACTGCGGCGCACCGCTCCGAGCTAGTGTCACGTTCCGTAAATGGTTTTACTCTTGTTGACGCGCCGGATGATCGTTGAAGCCGTCTTGGTCCAAACAAAGCGTTTCGGATTTCGGTTACGATCAGAGATATAGTCCATGATGGCTTTGGTGA
>JAJYRH010000005.1 GCA_021794205.1 bacterium | reverse complement strand
GGGGTAAGATTTCTTCACGGCGTAGTCTCCTTTGGATGTTGATAATCCGGAGCTACGCCGCTCCTGGTTCCATGCCCCGCTTACGCGAGGGCGCCGGCCAATTTACCCGAAACTCGGTCCGACCTCCCCGGGGAATAAAACGTCTCGATGTTGCTCCCGCCCGCGTCGTTATTGATAAACGAGGCACCCTGGGAGAAGAACGGGCGATACTCGTTGAGATTGCGGCGAAATTCTTGCGGGGAGATCGTCTGTTGGTCGACCTCGACGTTGGAGAAGTCCGGGGCCAACGTGCCGACAAAATGCATCGTCGGCGCGATAGGAATGCTCACGTCGATTCCCGCCGTGCGCACGCCCTGCGGGGCGAACGATCCATCGGTCTGCTCGAACTGGTTCCGGTCGCTCCCGACGCTCTCGAGCGTGTAGAGGCTAATGCGCGGCTTCGGCAGCGCCGCAGCGCGCCGGTGCGCGAAATGCAGCGGCCCCCACGTCGGCCAGAAGCGCGCGTCGGTGAAATCCGGCCACGGGCCGAATTGGCCGTCGTTCATCAAGCCGTTGTACGCCCAGGTAAAGCGGCGGCTCGTCGCCGCGATCGAGCGCACGATATCGATCCGCCAGCTCTGCCGCGCGTTGCCCGAGAGCCCGAGCGCGGAGAGCGGAATCCGCATCCTTGCGCTCCACGAGCCCTTCCCCATCCTCGCACTCGCCTGCCAGTGCGGCCGGTAGCGCGCGTTCTCCGATGCCTGCTGGTAGCGCACCCCCGCCGGCGTCACTTCAAAGAAGTAGACGCGCGAGCCGTCGCCGCTCGGGTCGATCCCGATGCCGACGAAATCGTCGGTCCCAAAGCCGACGTCGTCGGTCCGTTGCGTCGCCGTTATCGGCACGCCGCGCTGGTCGACCTGAAAGCGAACGTAGAGGTTCCGGTTGTCGTAGAGCAGGCTGGTCCTCACCGCAAGCCCCGCACCCGCGCGCGCACGCGTGACGATATCGGTAAAGCGGCTCCCCGGTAAGGCGCCCGTCCTCCACGCCGCTGCATTCGGTGCTAAGGTCGTCCCATGGAATGCGGTCGCCGGTACGTGCGTGCGAACGTCGATCGACGCCCTTGCGGAGAGCGGAAGTAGCACGAACGGCAGCGCGAGCCACGCACAGAGTCCACGAGGCATGACGCCTACTGTACGGGACGGCGCGCCTCCGCGCCATCAGTTTTCGCTCAAATTTCGCTTGGCGCCCCAAGCCGGAACCCACATTCGGGGTTCGAGCGTTGAAAGACTCGGGCCGTGCAGCGTCTAAATACAACGACTCTACCGGAGCGAGCCACTTTTCTTTTAAGGAGCATCAAAAGTGAAGCGTTTTTCGATATTGGTCGCCGCCCTCGCAGCGGTCCTGTTATTCGCGCGTCCGGCGCTCGCCGTCAACCTGCATAACGGCGCCATCGTCGTTCACAACAACATGAGCAGCGAGATCCATGTCAAATTCGAATACAAAGGGATGATGGGGCATTTCATCCAGGAGTTCGACATCGCGCCCGGCAAGACCGCTATCACCGATGCCTGCTGCTTCGCAGCAGGTTCACCGTATTGGATTCACGTGTTTCGCAGTCGGCCCCACCCTATGGACCTCACCCCCTTCGTATTTACCCCGCACCTCTGCAATAAGAACGGTATTCCGTATGGCTATGCAGTGATCGACGTGAACGAAAACTACTCGATCCACGAAATCGACCAACACTCCTGTTACTAAGCGCCGCGCTAACGGACGGGAACGAGGGGACGCTACCCGTCGCTCAAAAACCGCGTGTAGCTCTCGTAGCGTGAAGCGGCGATCTCCCCGCGCGCGACGCCGGCGCGAATCGCGCAATCCGGCTCGGTACGGTGCGAACAATCGGCGAAGCGGCAGCGCCCCGCCGCGACGAACTCGAGAAATGCAGGCGCCAACTCGCTCGGCGTGACGAGTCCGAGTCCGAAATCGGCGACGCCTGGGGAATCGATGAGAAACCCCGGGTCGAGCCGTACCAGTCGCGCGGCGGTCGTGGTTTGGCGCCCCAAGCCGAAGCGCGAGAGATCGCCGATCTCGTTCTCGCCGCCCATCCAGCGGAAGATGCTCGATTTCCCAACCCCCGAGACGCCGACGAGTAGCGACCGGCTGCCATCGAGCGCACCGCGAAAGGCGTCGATGCCGCCGCCATGCTTCGCGTCGATCGAAAGGCAGCGGTATCCCAGCGAGCTGTAGAGTGCCGGCAACACCGACGGGCACTCCGCGAGATCGGCTTTCGTAAAAACGACGAGCGCCGCAATCTCCTCGAAATGCGCGTACACCAGCAACTGGTCGAGCACGATCGTTCGCGGCGGCGGGGCGGCGAGCGAGGTGACCGTTACCAGCAACTCGACGTTCGCGGCGAGCGCCTTTTCCCGCCCGCCAACGGTGCGCCGGGCGAGCAGCCGATCGCGGGGCTCGATCGCATCGATCACCACGACGGCATCGTCGAGCGGGCTGACGCGCACGCGATCCCCGGGCACCGGCATCGAACGCGCGCCGCTACTGCGGCGAATCTGCGCCAGCCGAATTCCGGGCTCGCCCTCCAGCGCCACCCACGCCGAATTACGGCCGACCGAAACCACCAGGGCCCCGCGACTTTCGCTCACGCGCAAGAGAAGGCGGTTCGCGCGGCTAACCGATAGAGAGCCGTGAATCGCCCCTCTGCCTCGCAACCCGCTCCATCGCTCATCGCTTGGAAGATTCAACCCAGCGACTCGGGCGCCTTGTCGACATTTTTGCAGGCGTTGCAACGCACCGCGTTTCCGCCGGACGCGTCCTTCGCTGTGCTCGCCGATGGCGCGAGCCTCACGTGGGATCCCCGCAGAACGCGCAGTGCGGCGATACGCAACGCCGTGCTGGAAGCGGCGCGTACGTGCGGAACGAACATTCGCGGCACGTTGCTCGCCCCGCTCGACGATGCCGCGCGCGCGGCGATCGCGAGCGAAGCGCTCGTCGAACCGCGGCTCGGCGAAGCATCGATCCTCGAAGCCGCCATCGAGCGATCGTGGACGTACTAACCTCCATCTTCTCGGGCGTCGGGATCACCGACGTCTTCGACGTGCTCGCAACGAGCGTGCTGTTCTATTACCTCATCCTCTTAATTCGCGGAACGCGAGCGGTGCAAATCCTCACCGGCGTCCTCGTCCTCGTCGGCTTGCTCGGCATCGCCCGGTTGCTGCACCTCTATCTGCTCGGTGCGATCCTGCAGTTAATCGTCGTCGGTGCCGCCGTCACGTTGCCCATCGTCTTCCAACCCGAGCTTCGGCGCGCTCTCGAACAGCTCGGGCGCGGCGGCCTCTTTCGCTTGAGCGAGAGCGATCCCGACGACGATCGCCCGCGCGCCGACGACCCGGTCGTCGCCATCATCGCTCGTGCCGCCTTCGTGCTCGCGCGCAATCGTATCGGCGCGCTCATCGTTCTCGAACAGCAGAGCGGCCTGCGCGAGATCGCCGAAACCGGTACGCGCATGGACGCCCGCGTCAGCGTCGAGTTGCTGCTCGCAATCTTCATGTCGCGTTCGCCGCTCCACGACGGCGCGACGATCGTGCGCGACGGTCTCATCGAATCCGCCGGGTGTTTTCTGCCGCTCGCGGAGCCGCGCTTCGGCGAAGAGCGCTACGGCACGCGCCACCGCGCCGCGCTCGGCATCACCGAGCAGACCGATGCCGTGGTGATCGTCGTTTCCGAGGAGCGCGGTAGCGTGCGCATCGCGCGCGACGGTAAACTCTCGCGCGCCGTCGACGACGAAGAACGCCTCCGCCGCTTCTTGCTCGCCGTCACGCGCCCGGTTCGCGATCCGGCGGCCGCCCGCGCCGATTTCGTCATGCAGATGCGCGCCCGTATCGGCGCGGTGCGCGGTATCGCCAAAAAACGTTTGAAACGGGAAGAAGAAGATGAAAATCCTCCGACACAACTTCCCGCTTAAACTGCTCTCGTTTCTCATCGCGGTCACCGGGTGGGCCTTTTTTCGCTATACCAACAATCCGTTGCTCGCATCGCAGTACGATCAGCAGCTCTCGGTGCCGATCGTCGCGATCAATCTTCCACCCGATGAAGTCGCCGAGTACTCCGATAAAAACGCGGTCGTCACGATTCGCGCCAATCGCGACGCGGCACCGATAAAACCCGATCAAGTGAAGGCGGTGCTCAATCTCGCCGGGCTCTCCAGCGGGGTGCAGAACGTGCCAATCACGCTGGTCGCCCCGAATATTGCGGTGCAGAGCCTGAGCCCCGCTTCGGTGACGCTGCGCATCGAACGCATCGAGCGTCGCCTCGCGAACCCGCTCATTCATTACATCGGCTCGCCACGCAACGGGGTCGTGGTCTCAAAAATCCTCGCCGACCCACCATCGGTAACGCTTCAAGGGACGAGCGGCGTGCTCGCGCAAGTCGCCGGCGTTCGCGTCGACGTGCCGTTGCCGCAGAGCCCCGGTACGACCGACAGCATGCGGCGCGTCGTTCCGGTCGACGTGATCGGGCAACGGGTTCCCGGCGTCTCGGTCACCCCAGATCTCATCCTCATTCGCGTGACGGCGGTAGCCGGGGAAGGGCCACAACGATAATGCGTTACTTCGGTACCGACGGAATTCGCGGCGTCGCGAACGACGAACTCACGCCGGAGCTGGCGATGCGCGTCGGGCGCGCGGCGGCACATGCGTTAGTCGAGCGCTCCGAAGCCGCGCTGCCGATCGTCGTCGGGCGCGATACACGGCTCTCCGGGCCGATGCTCGAAGCCGCGCTCATGGCGGGTATCGCTTCGGTCGGGCGACACGCGATCTCGGTCGGCGTGCTCCCTACCCCCGCGGTCGCCTGTATCGTGCGCGCGACCGGCGCCGCCGCCGGTGCGATGATCTCGGCGTCGCACAATCCGATCGCCGACAATGGCATCAAGTTCTTCGGCGCCGACGGTTTCAAGTTATCCGACGCGCTCGAAGCCGAGATCGAGGCGGCGATGGATCGCGACGATTTCGAACGCCCGACGGGTGTCGGCATCGGGCAGATTACGACCGCACAAAATCTCGGCAAACATTACTACGCGATGTTGGAGGGGCTCGGCGCCGATCTGCGCGGCATCGAAGTGGTAGTCGACGCAGCGTACGGAGCCGCCTATGCCGTCGCACCGTACGCCTTACGCAAGGCCGGCGCGACCGTGCACGAATTGCACTGCGAACACGACGGCGCGCGCATTAACGTGCATTGCGGCGCGACCCATCTCGAACCGCTGCGCGATGCGGTGCGCGCGCTGCACGAGCAAGGAAAGCCTCACGTCGTCGGCGTGGCCTTCGACGGCGACGCCGATCGCGCGCTCTTCATCGACGAACGCGGGGCCACCGTCACCGGCGACCACATTCTCTACGCGCTCGCCCTCGCCGCGCGCGCGCAGCACGAAGCGCGCGCCGATCGTGTCGTCGGCACGGTGATGAGTAATATCGGGCTCGAACGCGCGCTCACCGCGCAAGGGATCGCGCTCGACCGCGCCGCGGTCGGCGACCGGTACGTGTTGGCGCGCATGCGCGAGAGCGGCGTCTTTCTCGGCGCCGAGCAATCCGGCCACGTGATCGACCTGCGCAGCAATACCACCGGCGACGGAACGATGACCGCATTTGCGATTCTCGGCGAGATGGCGCGGTCGCAGCAGCGCCTCGCCGATCTCGTCGGCGCGGTGATCGAGGCGCCGCAGGTGCTTCAGAACGTGCGCGTCCGCTCCAAGGCGAGCGCCCAGCACCAGGAGGTGCTCCAGGCGATCGACCGCGTCGAGCGTTCGCTCGCCGGGCGCGGCCGGATCCTCGTCCGCCCCTCCGGGACCGAGCCGCTCGTCCGGGTGATGGTGGAGGGGGACGATCACGACGAGATCCTCCGGGCCGCCTCCGAGGTTTCGGCAGCAATCGCCGAGGTCGAGAAGGAGATCGACCGGGCGCGGCCAACGACCCACGCCGGATAGCTCGCAGGGGCTGTCCCCAACCTACATCACTGAGTCCGGGCAACGCCCGGAGCGGGGGAGCACTAGGGTGGGGTGAATGGGCCGGTCGGCCCTAGGGTGACTTTCACACCCGAACCCGTCAACTAACCTCGCAAGTGTCACGAAAGAGGACGAACCGATTTGAAGCAGGCATTTTTTGCCGGAATCGTGGCAGCGATTGCTTTTGCGCTGCCGCTTGCGGCGAGCGCAGCTCCCACGAGCGCGAACGCCAGCCCCGACGTCACCGCGTGGACGTCCCATCTGCTCGCCGTTCAGGCGCAGGTCAAACCCAAACACGAAGGGCTTCTCGAGCGCTTCGCCGGGAGCGTGCTCTCGCGCACCTCGAAGATCGCCCAGGGACTCACCCATAGCGCGCTGCGCTTTCTCGGCGTTCCCTACGTGTTCGGCGGGACGACCTCGGCCGGGTTCGATTGCTCGGGATACGTCCAGCACGTCTTCGCGATGGTCGGCATTCATCTGCCGCGCACCGCAGACGCCCAATACTACGCCGGCAAGCCCGTCCACGGCCATCTCGTTCCGGGCGATCTCGTGTTCTTTCAAACCTACGCGCCGGGCCCGTCGCATGTCGGGATCTATCTCGGGCATGGGAAGTTCGTGAGCGCGAGCGATCACGGCGTGATGGTGAGCAGCCTTTCCGAACCCTACTGGGCCTCGCGCTATCTCGGCGCGAAGACCTACATAGCATCGAAATAGAACCACAGTCTCAGCAGCCTGCCGACGAGCAGCGTCTCGTGGCTTTAGCCTATCTCGCGTGGCCGATTGCGCTCCTCGATCGCATCGCGCCGCGCGAGGCTGCGTCGTCCTGGTATCGCGGGCAGATGCACCAGGCGCGCTGGTTCGGTGGGGCCGCACTCGCGATAGCCGCCGCCGCGATCCTCTGGCCCTTTCTTCTGAGCGCCGTCGTCCCCAACACGACGGCGATTATCGCGTTCTATATCCTCGCCCTCGCGATCGACCTCGTGCTCTTGGTCGTATGGTTGGTCGCCGCGCTCCGGTATAGTCGTCGGGCGGCGCACGGGGAGTGGTTTGAGATCCCGTGGTTGCGCCGGAGCAGAGGGAGGAGCGGGCCGCCCCTGTAACTCTCCCGCGCGCGCGTTACGATGGGGTGTAGCCAAGCGGTAAGGCAGCGGACTTTGACTCCGCCATGCGTTGGTTCGAATCCAGCCACCCCAGATTCGCTAGAGCCAGCGGTTCTACCGCTGCCTTACCGCAGTGGAGCCGCGAAGCGGCGAAACGGAAGTTCAGACGAACGGGCCCCGCTGTGCGATAGCACGGCGGGAACAGGCAGCGGACTTTGACTCCGCCATGCGTTGGTTCGAATCCAGCCACCCCAGATTTGCTAGAGCCAGCGGTTCTACCGCTGCCTTACCGCAGTGGAGCCGCGAAGCGGCGAAACGGAAGTTCAGACGAACGGGCCCCGCTGTGCGATAGCACGGCGGGAACGGGCAGCGGACTTTGACTCCGCCATGCGTTGGTTCGAATCCAGCCACCCCAGATTTGCTCGTACTTGTCAGCCCGAGTAGGCCCCTTCGACTCGCATCGCTCGCTCCGGACAAGCTCGCGGCCGCATCGAAATTCAACGTCGTGCGGAGCGTATCGCCAATGTTTGAACGTCGATGCAATGTCGGCGTTCAAACAATATTCGTTCGGTGCACCTAACATCAAAACGATCTCGCGTTTCGCCGTCATCAACGCACTACACACTGCATACTGCGTGAATTTTCGAACGCTGCGTCGATAGAAACGTGAAGGTAACGTTTCTTACGCTGATAACTGCAGTTCGTATCGACCTCAACTACGGAAGTAGTGGAGCTTTTTCGTTGAGGCTACGTGGTTCTGTCGGATCATGAAGGAGGTCGCTCGATGCGTTACGGGATTCGCCTGAGTTTTGTTTTTGCCACGCTGCTAACGGCGGGGCTCGCCGGCTGCGGCGGCGGGGGCGCCGGCGGCTCCGGGCCGGCGGCGGTGATACCGGGAAGCCCGGGGCTCCCCTCGACGGGAGCCGCGGCGAACGCGCATGTGGTGATCTCGATCCCGAAGACGAGCGCAAGCACGGGGCGCGTGCCGGCATACGTCTCCCCGGCGACGCAATCGATCTCGGTCGCCATCGATGGCGGAACCCCGACCGTGCAGAACCTCTCGCCGAGCTCTCCGAACTGCTCGAGCGCCGGCGCGACGTACCCGCTCAACTGCACCGTCCCGGTCAGCGCAACGGCGGGAACGCACACGCTCACCTTCATTACTTACGATCAAGCGAATGCTGCAGGAAACCAGCTCTCGGCGAACAGCATCTCGGTGAGCTTCGTCGCCGGGCAGAACCCGGCGATCCCCGTCGTTCTCGCCGGCGTGCCCGCCTCGTTCCAAGCCAACCCGGTGACGGCGATATCATCGACCCCGATTGTCGGCAGTATTACTGCGGGCTATCAGTTTTTGATGGGGGCATCCGCAAAGATGCTCATTAATGCGCTCGACGCCGATGGCAATTATATCGTTGGCCCCGGCGCTCCGACGATCGCCGCTTCGGTGACCGGCGCTACCACTGGCTCGGGCATTACGATTGCCCCGGCGGGCGGCGGTAATCCGAATCTCTTCACGCTTGCGTCAACCGGCGCGGGTTCTGCAACGCTCGCGCTCTCCGCGACCCCGGCGGCATCGCTCGCCGGAAGCGCGCTTACCGCGACCATTCGCCTTTCTGCTGCGGCTCTGGTGACGACGGTCGCCGGCAAGGCCGGGGTGCGGGGGCTCGTCGATGGCACGGGGACGAGTGCGGAGTTTAGCTCTCCTAATGGCGACGCCTACGACTCCGCGAACGGCGACATCTACGTGGTCGATAGTTGCACGGTTCGGGAAGTGACGCCGGGAAATGGGAGCGCGAATAGCGCGACCGTCACGACGATCGCCGGGAGCGCGACCTGCGGCGACGTCGATGGATCCGGCACCGGAGCGAAATTGAATTCCCCCTCCGGTATCGCCTACGATCGGGCGAACGACTATCTCTACATTGCCGACGGGTGCGAAATTCGGCAGGTAACCCCGGGAAACGGCACCGCGAACAGCGGGGTCGTCACCACGATCGCCGGGGGCACCTGCGGGGAGGCCGACGGAACCGGAACCGGAGCGCAACTTTATTATCCCGACGGCATTGCCTACGATGCCGCAAACCAGGATCTCTACGTTACCGACCAGTGCACCATTCGGCAGGTAACCCCGGGGAACGGTACGTTAAATAGCGGCATCGTTACCACGATTGCCGGCAACTCGATGATGTGTGGTGGTTCGGCTGACGGCACTGGGACGAGCGCGACGTTCGATAGTCTTTGGGGCCTTGCCGTCGATTCGGCGAACGGCGATCTCTATGTGGCCGATTACTGTTCGGTTCGGCAAGTGACGATTGGGAACGGCAGCGCGAACAGCGGTGTCGTCACGACGATCGCTGGGAACAACAGTACCTGCGGCTTCGCCGATGGTACCGGGACCGCAGCGCAGTTCTTCTGGGGACTCAATGGCATCGCTTACGATTCTACCAACGGCGATCTCTACGTCGCCGACGAGAGCAATTGCAACCTGCGGCAAGTGACGCCGGGAAACGGCACTGCGAATAGCGGTGTGGTGACGACGATCGCGGGTGGCAATAGCACGCAGTGCACGTTCGCCGATGGATTCGGCAGCAGCGCCCGCTTTAATTCCCCATATTTCCCCGCCTACGACCCAACGAACAACTCGTTGTACGTGGGCGATGATACCTACACGATCCGACAGGTGCAGCTATGAAACATGTGATCTTTGCCGCGAGCGTCGCTCTTTCGCTCGCACTCGTCGGCTGCGGCGGTAGCGCCGGAGGCGGCAGCGCCGCTCTCCCCGGTGGGGGAGGCACGCGCCCCATGGTGGATGCGCGTCTCGTGATTACCGTTCCTCAGCGCGCGGGGGCTTCGACCGGATCGCGGGCGCCCGCATACGTTTCGCCCTCGACGCAATCGTTAACGGTGCAGATCGACGGCGGCACGCCGACCGCGCAGAACCTCACGCCGGGTTCTCCGAACTGCAGTGTCGGCGGCCCGCTGAGCGCGCTCACCTGCACCGTCCCGATCGTCGCGACGCCGGGCTCGCACACGTTCACGTTCGTTACCTACGATGGCCTCGGCGGAACGGGAAACCTCCTCTCCACCAATGCGGTGACGCAAACGATCGTAGCGAACCAAACGAATTCGATTAATGTTACGCTTGCCGGCGTTCCCACCTCGCTGCAAGTGAACGCCCTCGGAAGCCCCGCCGGCATATCCGGCAACGTCATAACGGGGCTACAAGTCGCGGGTGTATTTTCGGGCCCGATTTCGGTCGTGGCTCTCGATGCAGACGGCAACATAATTATCGGCCCCGGTGCGCCGACGATCGCTGCCTCGATAACGGGTGCGAGCGCAGGGTCGGGCATCACCGTAGCGCCGGACGCCGGGAATCCTAACGAATTTATCGTAAGCGCGCTCGCCTTGGGTTCGGCGACCTTTTCGGTGACGGCGACCCCGGCGATCGCGTCGGCGGGCTCGCCGCTCGCGGCGACCGTGCCGCTCACGTTCGAAACGCTCACGACGACGATCGCCGGCGAGGCTTACTCTCGAGGGCTCGTCGATGGTACCGGCACCGCCGCTCGCTTTACGGGTCAAGCTGGTATCGCCTACGATTCGGCGACCGGCAATCTCTACGTCACCGATAATTCGAATTGCGCGGTTCGCTCGGTGACCCCGGGAAATGGCACCGCGAATAGCGGCACCGTCGTGACCCTCGCCGGCTCAGCGACCTGCGGCTTCGCCGACGGCACTGGGGCCGCGGCGCAATTTAGCTACCCGATGGGCGATGCATACGATCCCGCCAACGGCTACATCTACGTCACGGATCAGTGGAACTGTGCGCTTCGTCAAGTTGCCCTCGGAAATGGGACGGCGGGAAGCGGCACGGTCGTGACGGTTGCGGGCGGAGCGGGTTGCGGATGGGCCGACGGCACCGGAACCGCCGCAGGGTTCAGTAATCCGGCCGGCGTGGCCTACGATTCCGCGAATGGAGATCTCTACGTTACCGACGACGGGAATTGCATGGTGCGCGAGATCGTTCCCGGCAATGGGACGGCGGGGAGTGCGACGGTCGTGACGATCGCCGGAGGCCCGAGCTGCGCGCTCGCGGATGGAACCGGCCTCACCGCACGCTTCAATGGTCCGGCGAGCATCGCCTACGATCCGGTGAACGGGAATCTCTACGTTACCGATAACGGCAATTGCGTCGTGCGGCAGGTAACCCCCGGGAACGGCACGGCGAATAGCGGCACCGTTACGACACTCGCCGGCAGCACGTGCGGAACTCCTCAGAACGGGACCGGAGCGAACGCGCAATTTGGAGAGGTCTCGGGGATCGCGTACGATTCTTCAAACGGTAATTTTTATATCACCGACTACACAAATAATGTGATTTGGCAGATGACACCCGGAAACGGCACGGCGAATAGCGCAAGCGCGACGGTCGTTGCCGGCCAGCCGGCTGGCGGCTGGTACGACGGCCCCGCAACCTCCGCACAGTACGATCAGCCGGAGTTTCTCACCTACGATCCAACGAACAACGCGCTCTACGTCACCGACCCAGGGGATGATACCGTTCGGGAGCTCCAACTCTAACGTTGCTGCCGAACGCGCCTACTCCGCGCTCTGCGGTTCTTCCGAAGAGATAGAAGGACCGCAGAGCCGTACCGAAGGCCGACGGTGGCCTCGATACGCCGGAATTACGCGTACGCATCGGCGAGCAGTTCGACGACGTGCCGAACCTGCAACGGGGCGATCGCATCGCGCAGTTGGAGCATGCAGCCGATATTCGCCGATGCGATAACGCTCGCGCCGCTGCGACGGATCGCATCGGCCTTGCGTTCGCGCAGGCGCGCGGACATCTCGGGCTCGCCGATCGCATAGACGCCGGCACCGCCGCAACAGAGCGTCGCCTCTTCGAGCGGCACGAGTTCGATCCCGGGGATCGTCGCGAGCAATCGCTTCGGGGCGTTGGTAATCCGCTGCGCGTGAACGAGATGGCACGGCTCTTGGTAGGCAACGCGCGCGGCGAGCGGAATCGAGGGCGCGGGAAGTTCGCAGGCTGCGAGAATCTCACTGATATCGCGCACCCGCTCGGAAAAGGCTTTCGCGCGCGCGGCCCACGCCGGATCGTCGGCGAGCAGATGCCCGTAGCCCTTGCATTGTGCGCCGCATCCCGCCGCGTCGATCGCGACGACATCTGCGCCGCTCCGCTCGAACGCCGTGATATTCGCGCGCGCCAACGCACGCGCGCGTTCGAGTTCGCCGGCATGCGCGGCGAGCGCGCCGCAGCAGCGCTGCTCGCTCGGGCGCACGACGTCGAGCCCGGCGAGCAGCAAGAGTTTTATCGCGGCGCGATGGATGCCGGTCGAACTGCACTGCGCGATACAGCCGAGGTGGAGGAAAGCGCGCCCGCGGCTCGCGGAGGCGCGCAACACGGCGTCGTCGGGAATCTCGAAATGCGCGTCGATCGGCGGTGCCATGCGGGCCGCTCCTTCGAGGCCGAGCGCGCGCAAGAGACCGATGCGCCGCGCGATGGCGAAGGCGCCGCTCCGCTGGGCGAAGCGCAGCAATCGAGCCCCTGCATGCAGCCACGATGGGCGCTCGACGGCGTTGAGCAGCAGCGAGAGTTCGCGCCCACCGCGCTTGGGCGGCCGCGCGGGGTTCGCCACCGCACGTTCGTGCAGCGAAGCGCGCGCCGCTTCGATCAGTTCCCCGTAGGGGACGCCGGAGGGGCAGGCCGCCTCGCAGGCGCGACAGCCCAGGCATTCCGACATCTGCGCGACGTAGCCCGGCGCGTCTTCGGAGAGCTCGCCCTCGGCGACCGCTTTCATCAGCGAGATCCGGCCCCGCGGGCCCGAGGTCTCGGTCATCGTCTCCGTGTAGGTCGGGCAGCTCGTCAGACAGAGCCCGCAGCGCACGCAGCGGTCGTAGAGCGATGCATCGATCATGGGCTCGGAGTTCGCCCTGCATGAACCTCGATGCTGCCGCCCGAATCAAAGCGATCCAGGATTATGGAGAAGAGGAAGAAGGCCGGTGTGCCATGAGTGACGGTTACGACCGCGACGAGCTGTTGGTCCAGGTGAGCGTCGCCTCTCCCGCTGGCGCCTGCACGCTGGAAGATCCCTCGTTGCTGCACTATATTTTGCGGCTCGGCGAGAGCATCGAGGCACCCTCGCAGGACGATCGCGAGGCGCTCGACGTGCTGCGCGCGATTCCCCACGCCTTCGATCCCGACGAAGACCTCATCGGCGCGTTCGGCCGCGGCTGGCGCGTGCTGCCGGCACGCGGAGCGCTCGATTGGCCGGTCCTCGAAGTGACGCCGCAGCGCCTGCGCAGCGCGCTGCGCCGCGCGCACGATCTGCTTTGGACGAATGCCGCTGCCGTACGCGTCAGCGCGCGCGACATCTCGCAACTCGAGATATCGCTCGAAGCGATTTACGGCGTGCTCTCGCAAGCCGAAGCGGCCGGCGTTCCGGTCAGCGTTTCCTACGTCGCGTAACTCCTCGTTTGCGATTCCGCTCCGCGGCGCGGGCGGGGAACCGATCGATTTCGAGCGTACGCTCTTTTCGCATGGATGCGCCTCGCTCGCACCCAACGTCATCGAAACGCAACCACTCCGGCTCACCACCACGCTGCGCGTCGGAACGCGCGCGATTGCCATCGCGGTCGAGGAGCGCGGCGGCGCGCTGCAGGTTCGGCATCCATCGACAGTCTCGGAGCGAGCGCGCCAGCAAATCGCCGCTGCGGTGGCGCGCATGTTTGCGCTCGATGCCGATCTCTCGCCGTTCTATAACGCGCTCGCAGAGAACGATCCGTTGTATTGGGCGCGCAACGGCGCTGGGCGGCTGCTCGCAGCGCCGAGCGTCTTCGAAGATTTGGTCAGGACGCTCTGTTCGACGAACTGCGCTTTTTCGGCGACGCGGCGCATGGTCGCCGCGCTCGTGCGAATCGGCGACGGCGCCTTTCCCACTCCGCAGCGCATTCTCGGTCTCGGCGAAGAAGCGCTCGTCACCGAGGTGCGCATGGGGTATCGCGCGCGTTCGCTGGTCGCGCTTGCCGAGCGCGATTGCAACGGCGAGCTCGATCTCGAATCGTTGCGCGCCACCGCCGGAGCGCGAGAAGAAGAGGTCGCCGCCGCGCTCGGTGCGCTGCACGGGTTCGGGCCCTATGCCGTCGCTCACGCAATGCAACTGCTCGGCTTTTATCGTCCGCTCATCCTGGATTCGTGGACGCGCCCGACCTACGCGCGCATCATAGGCAAGCGCAGCCGCAGCGACGCGGCGATCCGCCGCGACTTCGCGCGCTACGGCGCGTACGCCGGGCTCGCGTTCTGGCTCACGCTCACCAAGGATTGGGTTCCGGCCTAGAAGCGCGCGAGCAGCAGCGCCGCAGCGAGCGCCGGCAGCGTGCAGGCGATGCCGATGCGCGCGAACTCACGGGCGCTCGCACGCATACCGTGTTTGCGAAGCATTTGCGCCCAGAGCAGCGTCGCGAGCGATCCGCTCAACGCAAAGTTCGGCCCGAGATCGATTGCGACGACCAGCGCGCGATGAACGCCGGCGGCGGCGCCCGCCGAACTCAACGATGCCGCGAGCGCGGCGATCGGGAGATTGTTCGCCAGCGCGCTCGCAACCGCGGCAATGAAGCCGATCGCCGCCGCGGAGTGCCCGGCGCCCGGCGCGTGGAGCGCCGAGCGCAGCCCCGTCGCCTCGACCGCCGCCAGCAGCACCAGCAAGCCCGCGACGAAGGGGAGAACGCCGAGATCGATGCGGCGGAGATCCTCGCGCCCGAAAGTGCCCGTCAGCAGCCCGGTTCCGAGCACGACCGCCGCGCCGACGAGGGCGGCGAGCCCCGGCGGGCGCTGAAAAAGGCTCGCTGCAAGGAGAAGCGTGACGGCAAAGAGGACAGCCCAGAGAACCGCCCGCTCGCCGGGGCGCAGCGCCTCGACCTGCAGCCTCCGTTCGAAGCGCCCGCCGAGATCCCGCCGAAAGAGCCAGGCAAGTACCACAAACGTGATCGCAAGCGCCGCAATGCTGGGGAGGGCGAAGAGGCGAACCCAGCCGAGCAACGGGGGGAGCGCCACCCCGTAGAGCAGCAAATTCGCCGGGTTCGCGATCGGCAGCACGAAGGAGCCGGCGTTGGCAACGAGCGCGCAGGCATACGCGTAGGGCGCCGCCCGCTCCCGGAGCGCCGCTGCGAGCACCAGTACCGCGGGAGTGAGCGCGATCACGGTGGTGTCGTTCGAGAGCACCGCGGTCGAGAGCGTCCCCAGCCCAAAGAGCCAGGCCAAGAGCGCGAGCCGTCGGCCGCCCGAGAGCGCGAGCAAACGCTCGGCGGCGACCTCGAAGAGCCGCGCTTTCGCCGAGACATCGGCGATCGTCAGGATCCCAAGCAAAAAAAACGCGACGTCGCGCGCGTTCCACCACGCCGTCCACACGGCGCCCGGGCTCGCTCGAAACGGCAACAACTCGACGAGCGCTGCCGCGCCGAGACTCCATTGCCACGCTCGCGAGCGCCACGGGCGGGCGATGATCCCCAACAGGGCCACCACGACGATGAAGAGCGGAATCAGCTCGCCCGCAGGCGGGAGATTCTCCACACCCGATCTAATAGCCACAAACAATGATTTGGTGATGTTGATATCCTGTGAGTGAAGCGCCGAGGAGTCTATGAGTTCTTATATTCCAACCGATCCGCTCGTCGCCGAGTTCGCCGCACACCTCCGGCTCGAGCGCGGACAATCGCCGCGAACCGCCGAGGAGTACGCCCGCGACATCGAGGTGTTCGGCGATTTTTTGGAGCCGGGGCACCTGCAAGGGACGCCGTTTGAAAAGTTGCTCTCGACGACGCCATCCGATATTCGCCGATTCGTGATGGAACTTATGGGCCCTCGCGCCTACAATCCCACCTCGGTGCGCCGTAAGCTCGCCGCGCTGCGATCGTTCTTCGCGCTCCAGCGCCGCGAAGGGCGGCGCACCGATAATCCCGCCGCGGACGTTCCGCCCCCAAAAGCTGCCAAGCGGCTACCGCACGTCATGTCCGAGGGCGAGGTCGGCACGCTCTTGCGAACCCGGATCGCCGGCCGAAGTGACGAGCAGCGGCTACGCGATACGGCGATTATGGAACTACTCTACGCGAGCGGAATCCGGCGCGCCGAGCTCGTGGGGCTCGATCTCTCCGATGTCGATACCGAGCGGCGCTTGCTGCGCGTCACCGGAAAGGGCAACAAGCAGCGCACCGTCTTTATCAATCTCGCCGCAGCCGAAGCGATCCGCGCCTACCTCGGAGTGCGACCGCGCTCGACCGATTCGGCACTCTTTCTTTCACGGCGCAAAAAGCGACTTTCGTATCGACAGGCCTGGGCGATCTTTCAGAGTTACGCGAAGCTCTCGGGGCTTACCAAACACGTCACGCCGCACGTCATGCGCCATTCTTTCGCCACCCATCTTTTGGAGAACGGCGCCGACTTGGTGACGATCAAAGAACTTCTGGGGCACGAGAGTCTCGCGACGACGCAAATCTACACCAACGTCTCGCTCGAACATATGCGACGGAACTACGAGGAAGCGCATCCGCGCGACCGAAGCGAAGAGCGGTGAAGCAGACTCTTCTTCTCCTCGTCCTCTGCGCGTCGACCGCGCTCGTCAGTTGCAGTTCGAAGGCCCCGTTCGCGCGGACCGTCGGCGAGCTGCACCCCGGCATGCGTATGGAGCTGCGCGTCGCCGGAGCGCAGGTGGAAGCGTACGCGCCGCTACCCAAACAACCGACGCAAGCCTATACCGTCGAGGCAACAGCGCTTGGGGCGCTCCCACCGCCGCCGACGATCGTACCGGACCGGCGCGGCATCGTCGTGAACGCACCGCAGCCGCTCGCCGATCTGCTCGTTCGCGTTCCTCCCGGCGTCGATCTCGTGGTGCGCGACGCAGCCGGCGACATCGACGTCAGCAACGTCGGCGGAAACGTCGATCTCGCGACCGAGCGGGGAAGCATTCACGCATTGCTCGACGGATACGCGCAAGCGCGCGTCGGCACCGGGAATATTACCGTCACGATGGGGGCGCTCGCCTGGCCCGGGACGCTGCACTTTCGCGTCGATACCGGGGACGTCACGCTCTTCGTCGCGGCGAACGCGCATTTCCACCTCCACCTGCAGACCGCCGATGGAACGATCTTCACTACCTACGGCTTACGCGGAACCTCGCAGGGAACCAGCGAGCGCATCGACGGAAATGTCGGCGCGCCGGGCTCCCAGGGCATCTCGGTGGTCGTCAAGCGCGGCAGCATCCGCGTTCTCCGAATGATGCCGCAAGCGTAACGTCGCTACTGTTTATTCCCGAAGAGCGAACCGAGGACGTTGCCGATGTTACTCGTTCCGCCGACCTGCGTCTGCCCCTCGGCCGCGGGCTCGTGATAGGTCATCGACTGAATGCCGATCCGGCCGGGGCCATAAAAACGATTCATCTGCAGGGCGAATCCACCGACGGCAGCGCCGAGTGCGCCCAGGAGCCCTCCGCCGCCGGCGCTCTGAAGAACGCTGACGGTTTCCATACGCACGTTCGAATCTTTCCAGAGCCATCCACCCGGTTCGACGTCGAGTGTCTCACCCGCGGCGAGCGTCTTTTCGAAGACGTTCCCGTACCCATGGATCAGGAGTACCCCTTCGCGGCTGCGCGCGAGGAAACGATCGACAAAGAGCCCGGTGCGAGAAAACAACACGTTCGCAAGCCCCTGCTGCCAATAGTAACTGTACTCGATCTCTCCGGTGGCTAAGAGAAACTGATGTTCGCGCACGTCGATGGACTGCCCCGGGGCGAGCCGTAAGGCGACGATCTGCCCGGGCGCCTCGCGCGAGAATGCGATGTTGCCGGGCCCCTGTGCGGTCGAGATGAAAATTTGCAACCCGGCAAAGAAGCGCTGCGCCGCATTTTGGAGGCTCATGAAGCCGAGGCGAATCTGCGGCGACTTCCAGAGCACGATATGGTGCTCGAAATAGACGGTCTCGCTCGCGCCGAGTTCCACATCGACGACCGGGACTAGTTGGCCCTCGATGCGTATCGAACAGTCGCCGATGCGAATGAGTTCCTTGGGATTGTCGGTCTCGGCGACGGGTTCGGTGTAGGTGCCGACCCCCGTGCTGCTCGCCGCCGGGGCGCCGCAATTCGGACAGAATTTTGCCTGTGCGGGAATCGCCGCTTGACAGCTGGGACAATTCATAGGGGAACCGCTCCTTTCCGCGCGCGCATTCTCTCAAGTGATTTCATCAATCGAACGATGGATTCGTTAAACGGCGTCGCGACGCCGGCCCTGCGGCCGAGTGCGACGACCGCGCCGTTGAGATGATCGATCTCGCTTTTATTGCCGAGCTCGAGGTCGAACGCCATCGAGCTCTTGCTCTCCGAACCGACCGCGATCACTTCAGTGACGTATTGCCACGGGTTGGCAAACGGCAAGGCGATCTTCAACGCAGCGGCGACCGCGGCGGCTTCGTCCGCGAGCGATTCGGCGAGCCGCGCGGCATCGGGCTCGCGGAGAATCTCGCCCGCCGTACAATCGAGGATCGCCGAGAGTGCGTTGACGGCGGCATTGGCGACGAGTTTACCCCAGAGGTGCGGCTTGATATCGTAGACGACCGCGGCGCGGAGACCGCTTCGCGAGAGGAGCGTCGCAACCGCTTGCGCCGTCGCGGCCGATGCGCCCGCCGAACCGATCAGCGTCATTCCCTGTTCGGAACTCCGTACCGCTCCCGGGGCGACCGTCTCCGCCGATTCCGTCGTCACACCGAGAATGACCGGGACCGCCCCACCGAGTGCGGTCTTGATCGCATCTTCATTCCCGACGCCGTTCTGCAACGAAACGATCGCCGTCGTCGGATTTAATTCGCCCGCAAACGGTCGCAGCGCTCGCAAGGTATCGACGGCCTTTACGAAGAGGAAGAGGACGTCGGAGGTAAAGAGGTCGCGCGCGCGCCGAGCGATGCGGATGGGACGGGGCTCGGCCTCGTTCACACGTAGCCCTTCGCGCTCGAGCCCGGCACGTACCGTTTCGTTCGATTCGAGAATCGTTACGTCGGCGATCCCTGCAAGATGGTAACCGAAGAGCGAGCCCATCGAGCCGCCCCCGATGAGGCCGATACGCGGGCGCGTATCGGGATTATCGCGGTGCATCGGTAAATTCGACTCCATAGACGTTCCGACGTTGCGCGTGGAGGATATCGCGCTCGCCGAAAAAGAGACGCACGTTCGGCGCGACGCGCAGTTTCGTCGAAAGGTCGAGCATCGGCCGCGCGACGTCGTAGAGTTTGCTCGAAAAACCGAGCGAACCGCGCGAGTAGTCGCCGAGTACCCCGAGTCGCGAGTAGAGGATTCCACCGCCGAAATAGAGACCGGCTCCGACGCGTCTGACCGCTGCGAGATCGAACGTGGTCGTGCCGCTTCCCAGATCGTTCGCTCCAAGAACGAGTTGCGTCGGTGAATTCGGGAGAAAGCGCAGGGCGAGCGAGCTGTTCGGCCCGCGCGAGGGTCCGAGCAGCGGTGAGCCCCCGCCGACGCGTTCGGGCGCGTAGCCGCTGATCCGCACGCGCGCCGATACCAGCGAAAACGCAGTGCGACGTCCGTGCGGTTCGGGCGTTCCCCCGTCGCGCCGGTCGCTTTTTCGTAGATGCCCGCCGAGGGCACCGAGCAAGGAATTTGCGCGTTGCGAGGTCTCGTCGAGGTTCCGAATGGTATCACGAAGGCGGCGTTGCGTCGTGGGATCGCCGGTAATGCTCTCCATATCGGTCGCCATCTTCTTCAGCTTCGCACTCGCCTCGGCGATATTCGTCGTCGTCGCCAAAACGTTACCCTTAAATGCCGGGTCGTTCGCGATGCTCGCAACGATCTGCATCGTCGAATTGAGGGCGGTGGCGGTGCCTTGAATCTGCGCGAGCGTTTCGTTCAGGCGATTCGAGTTGCCGCGAACGGTCCGGTCGAGGGTCGTAGTCATCGAGACGATGTGGCCGCTGGCGACCGTGAGGTTGTTTTGAAGTTCCGTCGCGATATCGTTGCTTTGAGCGGCGAGCCGGGCCACCGCGCTACTCGCCGTTGCGGTGAGGGCGTTGGTGTTTTCGAGCGTTTGCTGGAGTTCGTCGAGCAATTTCGGTTCGCGCTTGGCGACATCGGCGAGTACGCCGTTGAGCACTTTCAACTGCCCTTGTCCCTCGGTGACGAGATCGGCGATCGTCGCGGTGTTCGTTCCCTGGGGCTGTTCGGAGACCGGCAGAATACCCGGCGGGATAATCTCGGGTTGTTCGCCGGGTTCGGGGCGCGGCGGCACGATTAAGAGGCTTGGGTCGCCGGTCAAGGGAGCCTGAATGAGGAAGCGCGATTCGCTGGGAATGCGGACGGCTTGCCCTCCAACGTGCGGCTTGATCGCGAGGATGACGTCGACGGTCGTATCCGGGAGCAACTTGATGCTCTCGACGCTGCCGACGGTGACGCCGCTGAAAAAGACCTGAGCGCCCGAATGGAGCCCCGCCGCGGAGCGAAAATGCACGCCGATGCGATAGCCCGAGTGACGCGTGCCGAAATCGGTGATGACGTAAAAGAACGCAAAGAGCAGGGCGAGCGCCGCCAGCGCGAAGGCTCCTACTTGTGCTTGCTTCGACATACCCGACTCCCTTCTACACCGGTATCGGCCCGACCTCACTGCCGGTGAGGAACTGCTGGACGAACGGATTGGTGGAGGTGCGTATCTCCTCGCGCGGTCCGTAGGCGATGATCGCTCCCTCGAAGAGCATCGCAACGTAGTCAGCCATCCGGAAAATCGAGTGGAGATCGTGCGAGATCACCACCGCGGTGCCGCCGAGCTTCTCGCGGAGGCGGACGATCGTATCGGTAATGAGGTTCGTAACGATCGGGTCGAGCCCGGTCGTCGGCTCGTCGTAGAGCACCAGCTCCGGACGCGTCACGATCGCACGGGCAAAGCCGGCGCGTTTGAGCATCCCACCCGAGAGTTCGTTCGGCAAACTATCGTATATGTGGCGCAGGCCGACGCTCTCGAGTGCGTCGTCGACGATGTGCCGGATCTTTTCATCCGGGAGCGCGGTATGCTCCCGCAACGGCAAGCCGACGTTCTCACCGATGGTGAGACTATCGAGCAGCGCCGCAAACTGAAAGGCGAGGCTCGTCTTCTGCCGGAGCTCGACGAGATCGCGCTCCGGAGTGTGGCAGAGATCGTGCCCGTCGACGTACACGTGGCCGCTCGATGGCTCGATGAGTCCGTCGAGCAGGCGCAGGATCGTGGATTTCCCGGCACCCGAGAGGCCGACGATACAGGTAATCGCACCGCGAACGATCTTCAGGCTGCAGTTTTTCAGGATGACGTGCTCGCCGAAAGAGAGCGTGACGTCATCCAGGCTCGCATAGATCGTCGGTTCCATCGATTAATGCCCGCCGAATAGCAGATAGCTCATAACGAAATTCGTCCCAAAGATGAGGATGATCGATATCACGACCGCGCTCGTCGTCGCTCGGCCCACGCCCGCCGCACCGCCGCGCGTCGAGAGCCCCTGATAGCAACCGACGAAGGCGATAATACAAGCGAATATGAGCGCCTTGAGGAGCCCTTTGACGACGTCTTCGAAGCCGACGGCCTGACGGGCCGAGGAAATGAATGAGGCGGGATTGATGTGCGCGTACGCTTGCGCGATCCACATGCCGCCGAGAATCGAAATGATGTCGGCGAAGACCGTCAGCAACGGCAGCATGATCGCGAGCGCCAGCAATCGCGGAACGACGAGAAAACGTACCGGCGAGAGCCCCATCGAACGGAGTGCGTCGATCTGCTCGGTCACCACCATCGATCCGATCTCGGCGGCGATCGCCGAGCCGACGCGTCCGGCTACGACCACCGCAGTAAGCATCGGGCCGAGTTCGCGAACCGAGGTATAGGTCACCGCTCCACCGACGAGGCTGCCGATTCCGAACTGCACCGCTTGTTGAGCGGACTCCAGCGAGATCACCATCCCGGTAAAGAGCGAGGTCAACAGGACGATCAGCAGCGAGCCTATGCCGAGTTCGTAGGCCTGGAGGAACGTTTCGGCATAGCGAATCTGCGCGTGCACCAGCGAGCGCACGCTCTCGCCGATAAGCGCCGTCATGCCGCCGAGGTACTCGAGAAACGCAATCGTCCGTTCGCCGAAGCGTTCGAGGATGCCCATCGCTTATGCCGATGCCTCGTCGAGAAGGCCGAGCATTGCCCCGATGTTCTCCAATCGTTTGACCGCCACGTTCCGTTCGGCGGTAAAATTCAGCTGCGCTTGCGCCAGCTCTGCGAGCCGTCGATCGAGATCGCGCAGTTGCGCCCGCGTCTGCGTTTCGAAGCCGGCGAAATAGCGGCGTAAGGCCGCGCGATAGGCCTCCTCCATCTCTCGCGTCGGCGCTCCCGCGTCGAGCGCTTTGCCGACGCGCTCGTGCAGCGAGCGAATCGCCGCCTCGCTAAAATGAAAGGCGGCCGCGCGTTCGTGGAGCGTACGCAGATCAGCTTCCACGCGTGCCTTCCTCGATCGCTTTTTTTTGGATCTCGAATAATTCGCCGATGCCCTTCGAAGCCAATTCCAGCATTCGATCGAGCTCGGAGCGTCCGAACGGTTCGGCCTCGGCGGTCCCCTGTAACTCGACGTATCGCCCCGCATCGGTCATAAAGACGTTCATATCCACATGCGCGCTGCTGTCTTCTTCGTAATTCAAATCGAGCAACGGCGTCCCATTGACGATGCCGACGCTGATCGCACCGACCAATCCAAGCATCGGCCAACGGGCCCGCTCGGATTGGGAAAATCGCTTCGATAGCGCGATCGAGAGCGCGACGCACGCCCCGGTGAGCGAGGCCGTCCGGGTGCCGCCGTCGGCCTGCAGGACGTCGCAATCGATGGTGATCGTTCGTTCGCCCAATTTCACGGTGTCGACGATCGCTCGCAAGGAGCGACCGATGATCCGCTGGATCTCGTGCGTGCGCCCGCCTTGCCGGCCTTTCGAGGCCTCGCGGGCGGTTCGCTCGCTCGTCGCTCGGGGGAGCATCGCGTACTCCGCGGTGATCCAGCCGAGCCCTTTCCCTTTCAGCCAGGGCGGAACGCGGTCTTCAAGCGTCGCCGCACAGAGCACGCGCGTACGACCGACCTCGATCAGGGCGGAGCCTTCGGCGAAGTCGAGCGGATTAGGCGTGATGCGCACCGGGCGAAGTTGGTCTGGGGCGCGTCCGTCATTTCTTTGCACCACCCCAGGCTTCGCTATTCGACGGTGACGGTCTTTGCGAGATTCCGCGGTTGATCCACATCTTTGCCGTCGAGATCGGCGATGTGGTAGGCCAGGAGCTGCAAGGGGATCACGTTGACGATCGGGGCGAGCAACTCGTCGACTCTCGGCACCCAGAACACGTGGTCGGCGACCGCAGCGGCCTCGTCGTCGCCGTGATTTGCGACCACGATTACCGGAGCTTCGCGGGCGCGCGATTCCATCAAGTTCGAGAGCATCTTGTCGCGTACGCGTCCGTGCGTCACCACGCCGATCACCGGAACGCTCGCATCGAGGAGCGCGATCGGCCCGTGCTTCATCTCGCCGGCGGCGTAGCCCTCGGCATGCAAGTACGCGATCTCCTTCAGTTTGAGAGCGCCCTCCAAGGCCGTCGGATAGTTGATATAGCGACCGATGAAGAGCGCGCTATGCGCCTTGCGAATCTTCTTCGCAACCTTCCGAATATCGTTACTGGCATTGAGGACCGCGTCGACCGCCGCCGGCAACAGGCGCGTGCCTTCCGCAATCTCTCGGATACGTTCGAGCGGCGCCGTCTTCCGGAGTCGCGCGAGGTAGAGGGCGAAGAGCGTCATCGCGGTGACTTGTGCGACGTAGGTTTTCGTCGCGGCGACGCCGATCTCGGGCCCGCTACGCGTGAAGAGCGTTGCGTCGACGACGCGCGTGAGATGCGAGCCGAGTTTATTGCAGACGCCGAGAACGGCGCTTCCGGCCGAACGGGCGACGCGAACGGCTTCGACGGTATCGGCGGTCTCGCCGGATTGCGACATCGCGATCGTAAGCGCCGATGCGTCGATCACCGGATCTCCGTACCGGAACTCGCTCGCCAATTCCATCTCGACAGGAAGCCGAACGAGCGATCGGAGCAAGTACATGCCGACCATTCCGGCGTAGAACGCCGTACCGCACCCGGTGATGGCGATCTTGCCGATCGAAGCGAGCCGATCGTCGAGCCCTTGCAACTCGTTCTCGAGCCGCACGTCGAGTGCGTCGTCGATGCGCCCGGCCAACGTCTCTTTGATGACGTTGGGTTGCTCGAAGATCTCCTTGAGCATGAAGTGCTTGAAGCCGCCTTTTTCGGCGGAGCTTGCATCCCAGGTCACCAACGACACCTTGCGATCGACGCGGTTGCCTTCGTAATCCGTGATGACGACGCCATCGCTGCCGACCACCGCCATCTCGCCCTCCTCGAGGACAATCTCCTTGCGCGTGTACGGCAGAATCGCCGGCGTATCGGAGGCGACGAACATCTCGCCCTCACCGAAGCCGATCACCAACGGGCTCGCGCCGTTTCGCGCGAAGACCAAACGATCGGGGCTCTCGCTGCTCATCACCCCCAACGCGTAGGCGCCGACGACTTCGCGAAGGGTGCGGCGTACCGCTCCGGCGAGATCGCCGTCGTAATGCTGCTCGATGAGGTGCGCGAGAACCTCGGTATCGGTCTCGCTGGCAAAATGATGTCCGCGTTCGATCAGGCCGGCGCGTAAGGTCGCGTAATTTTCGATGATCCCGTTATGGACCACCGCGATCCGGCCGCTGCAATCGAGATGCGGGTGCGCGTTCGCGTCGGAGGGGCGCCCGTGCGTCGCCCAGCGCGTGTGACCGAGACCGATTCGCCCGGCGACGTGCGAGTCGTTCTGCAGTCGCTCCGACAGGCGGGCGAGCTTCCCTTCGGCTTTCGATCCGACGAGACGGCCGCTATCGTCGATAGCGGCGACCCCGGCGCTATCGTACCCGCGGTACTCCAAGCGCGAGAGCGCGTCGAGAAGGAACGGAACTGCATTCTTTGGCCCGACGTACCCGACGATCCCGCACATGATCGACTATTTTATGCCTTCGCGCGTGCGCGTGTACTCGATCTTTCCGGCGGCGATTTCGTCGAGAGCGATCGAGACGGGCTTGTTGCGATTCGCCGCGTCGCGGTCGACCAACGGTTCGCTGGCGAAATATTCGCGGCGTTCCATCGGCGGGGTCTCTTCCATACGTATCCAGTTATTGAGTTGGCGGGCGCGCATCATGGCGATGTTCACCAGCGTGAATTTCGAATCCGCATGCTCCATGAGGCCATCGAGGTCGCCGAATATACGTTTGCTCATTGTTTTCCGGTCCGTTCTATACGAGTGTGATTACGATTGGGTGACGCTCGCGAGCGAGTCGTCGGGGAAGCGGTGAATCCGCATGCGTTCGGCTCGGAAGATCGCGGCGAGATCGTCGACCGCTTCCTCCGAGCGTTGTTCTTGATTGACGACCAGATAATCGAAGCTTCGAACATACCTGATCTCTTCGTGCGCGATCGCCAGGCGGCGCGCGATCTCTTCGTTGCTTTCGGTTCGCCGTTCGAGCAACCGTCGGCGCAAGTTCGAGAATTTATCGGGCAGAATGAAGATCGAGACGGCCTCGGGGAAGGCACGAACGATGGCCATCGCCCCATTGACCTCCGGTTTCATCACCACATCGAAGCCTTCGCGAAGCGTTCCCTCGATGTAGGAGCGCGGCGTACCGTACGCGTGGCCGTTGTACTCTCGCCATTCGAGGAAGCCCCCGGCGGCGAGGCGCGCTTCGAACTCCTCGCGCGTGATGAAAAAATAATGTTCGCCGTCCCGCTCGCCCGGGCGCGGCTCTCTCGTCGTCGCAGAGACCGAGTAGCGAAGCATCGGCATTCGCGCTCGAAGAGCGTCGACCAAGGTGTCTTTCCCCGCACCCGAGGGTCCTGAAATAACAAAGAGTAAGCCCGGGCCGATAATCGCACGCCCTCCCACCGACGTTCTTTGCTTCATACGCCAAGCACGCCGAAAGTTCCTCGCCGCACGGGGGGCATCAAAGAACGCGACAGAGCCGACGTTGCGCGTATTGGAGTACCTCGGGCGGGAGCGCGTCGCTCGCCGAGCCGCTCCATCGGATCTCGTAGGCCGTCGTATTGCGGATCGAAAAGAAGACCACGATCTTGCCGGGCGGCCGATTCGTGACGAAATCCATCTCGCCGGCGGCGCCCGGACACTCGGCGAGCGCGTGGGTCCCGCTCACTTTGCCGCCACCCGGCGCGAGAACGACGCTCTCGAGAATGTGCGTGGCGAGATCGGAGGGAGCGCCCTGGAAGGGCATCTGCGAGACGGAGACGCGCTCGCCGGGGTGCGCCGAGGAGACCCAGGAGCCCGCAACGCTGCGCTGCCAGCCGACCGGTCCCGACGCTCCGCCGCAGCCGCTCAGTGAGAGCCCCGCCAGCAGCACCGCTCCCCAAAGGCGGGTCGCGGAGGATCGAAGCGGAACGAAGGTGCGCGTGTTCACGGATTGGCTGCTTCTGCGTCGATGCGCGCTCGAACTCCTCGGCGCGCTGCGCGGCGCTCGCTGCAGCGCGGCGTCGGAGAGCTTCGACCGCCGTCTCGTCCTGCGCTTCGAGGGCGCCGGCGGCGAACGCCTCTTCGCTGCGGCCTGCTTCGATCCGACGCCGACCGTCGCGTTCGTACCCGCGCTCCCTCTCGAAGAGCGGCCGGGGTTCGCGCGCGTTCTGCGCGACCGACTCGTTGGAACGCGCGTCCTTGAGGTCTCCTCGCGACGAAACGATCGCCTGCTGCGGCTACGCATGGGCGCGCGCTCCCGCTTCGGTGTGGCGCGCTACCACGACCTCATCCTCGAACTCGTCCCACGCTTCGGAAACGCCCTTCTTCTCAACGAGGAAGCGCGCATCGTTTCCGCGCTCCAGCGTTTCGATGCAACTGCGAACGCTCGGCGGACGGCGATCGAGGGCGCTCCCTACGAACCGCCCCCGCTCGACGAACGCCTGCGCATTCCGCGAACGATCGCTCGGGCGTACGGCAGCGATGCCGAGCGCGTCGTCGCGGAGATTGAAACGTCGATCGAACGGCTGACGGAGCTCTACGTCTACCGCGACGAGAGCGGCCGTGTACTTCAGGCACACCTCGTGCCGCTTCCCATGCCCGAGGCGATCGAAAGCCGCGAAGCATCGCTGCTCGCACTCTTCGCCGAAATGCAGGCGCGGCCGAACGCGCAACACGTCACCCAATCGGTTACCACCCGTCGCGACCGTCTCGTCGCCCGTATCGGGAAGCGGCTCGCCGCCGACGAACGCGACGCCGCGCAGATTCGCGCCCGGCTCGCCGAGATCACCGAGCGCGAGGCGTTGCGCGACGCCGGTGCGGCGATCTATGCCGCACTCCACGAACGTCCGAGCGAGATGCATGAGGCGCTCAAAGAGGAGGCACGCGGCTATTTCGAGCGCTATCGTACGCTCGGGCTTCGCGCCGAACGGCTCGAACCGGCGCTCGCACGTTTAACATCGCGCATCGAGAGCGCGCGGCTCTTGCAATGGGAGGCGTCGCGGGTCGAACCCGAGCTGCTCGCCGAGGTGGAACGCTCCTTTGCGGCGGCCTTCGAACCGCGCGCCGGCCGGGTGCGAACGCGACCGGCAAAAATCCCCAAGCGCCTCCCACCCAGAGAGCTCCAGCTGCGCCCCGGCGTGCGCGTGCTCATCGGGAGGTCGCCGGAACAGAACGCCGATCTCACGTTTCGCATCGCGCGTCCCGACGACCGCTGGTTTCATACCAAAAACGTTCCCGGAGCGCACGTCGTTTTGCAGTGCGACGCGGAGATTACCGAAGACGACGCGGCGATCGACGTCGCCGCCGATTGCGCCGCCCTCTTCTCCAACGCGAGCGCGAGCGCGAAAGTCGACGTGGAGTATACACGCCGCAAGCACGTTCGAAAGCAGCGCGACGGCGCCCCCGGATTGGTTTTCTATACGAACGCGCGCGCGCGAGTAGGTATCCCCGAACGCGCGCGCGCCTATTTTCCCGCTACGGAAGCCGCGCTTCGCACGCCTTCCAATTGAGGTTTGCAAAGAACGATTCGATATACTTCCCACGCTCGGAGGGTTTGTAGTCGCGAATGAACGCGTGTTCCCAGACATCCATGACGACGAGCGGAACGAATCCGGCGGGGTTGCCGATTTCGTGCTCTGCGATCCAATGGTTGCTCACCGCTTTTGCATGGGGGTCATAGTACGCAATCGCCCAGCCGATACCGCGCATGCCGCCGACTGCCGCGAAGTCTTTTTCCCATGCCTCGAACCCGCCAAAGCTCTCGCCCAACAGGTTGTAAAGCTTCCCACCCGTGAGATCGGTCGAGCCCTTCGTCATATTGTCGAAATAGTATTCGTGCAGGCGCATGCCGTTATATTCAAATCCCAGTCGACGAACGAGCTCGGCGTAAGCGGGATCCGCCCCGACGTTTTTCCCGGCGCTGCGGATCGTCGCGAGGTGCTCGTTGAGTAGGTTCGTGTTTTTAACGTAGCCCTCGTAGAGACCGAAGTGAATGTTCAGGGTGTCGTCCGAGATGCCGGTGAGCCCGGAGAGTTCCCATTTTTTAGGTGTGTATACGTGCATGCGAGTGACCTTTCTATACGTGGACGGTGTCTGAACGTGCCTTCGTCAGACGGGTATTAAAACAATCTTTCCGATATGTTCGGAGGATTCCAACCGTTCGTGCGCTTTCTGCGCCTGCGCGAACGGGAAGACCGAATCGACGACCGGTGCGATCGGTCGACGCGCGCTAAGGAGCGGCCAGATCGCCTGTTGGAGATCTTCGGCAATCTGCGCCTTCTCGGCGTTGCTTCGCCCGCGCAGCGAGGAACCGATGACCCGGGCTCGCTTGCGTAGGAGAGCCGTAAGATCGAGCTGCACCTCGCTGCCGCGCATCGTCGAAAGAACGACGACGCGCCCTTCGGTGGCGAGCGCCTCAAGATCGCGCGCGACGTAGTCGCCGCCGACGAGATCGAGGATGATATCGACGCCGCGTCCGTTGGTATACGCAAGCGTCGAGGCGACGAAATCCGTCGTCCGATAATCGATCGCGCGGTGTGCCCCGAGCTGAATCGCCTTCGCACACTTGCGGTGGCTCCCCGCGGTCACGAAGACGCGAGCGCCCAACGCGCGCGCGATGCCGATCGCCATCGTGCCCAGCCCGCTCGTACCGCCGTGAATCAACAGCGTATCGCCCGGCTCCATCGCGGCGCGATTCACGAGATTATCGTAGGCCGTGAATGCATTCTCGGGAAGCGTCGCTCCCTCGACGGCACTCCAGTTCTCGGGAAGCGGTAGCGCGCTGCCCTCGGGCACGACGACGCGTTCGGCATAGCCGCCGCCGTTGCAGAGCGCGCAGACCCGGTCGCCGATACGCCACCGTTCGACTCCGGGGCCGAGCGCGGCGACGCTCCCAGCGACCTCTAGGCCGAGGATCGAGCTATGCCCCGGCGGCGCCGGGTAGAGCCCGCGCCGCCCTAGCGCGTCGGCCCGGCTCACCCCCGCAGCCTCCACCGCGATCTGAATCTCGCCCGCTACCGGGAGCGGCGCCGGAGCGTCGAAGAGGCGCAGCACCGACGGATCGCCGGGAGCGTCGAAGCCGACGTATTTCAAGGCCGCGCGCGCTCCAAAAACATCGCGTCGCCGAACGAAAAGAACCGATACGAGCGTTCCACCGCTTCGCAATATGCATCGAGCATGCGCTCGCGCCCGCAGAAGGCGCTCACGAGGACGAAGAGCGAGGAGCGCGGCAAGTGAAAGTTCGTGACGAGCGCATCGACGACGCGAAATTCGAAACCCGGCGTGATGAAACATGCGGTCGCGCCTTCGCCGGCGAGCAAGCGTCCGCGCTCGAGCACGCAGCCTTCGAGCGCACGCAGGACCGTGGTGCCGACGGCGACGACGCGCCGCCCCTCGCGTTTTGCCGCTTCGATTGCGGCGACGCTCGCCGCGGGAATCTCGTACCGTTCTTCGTGCATCGCATGCTCGTCGACGCGCTCGGTGGCGATGGGGCGAAAGGTTCCCAAGCCGATGTCGAGGACGATCGAGCGGCGTTCGATTCCCCGTTCGGCGATCCGTGCGAGCAGTTCCGGAGAGAAATGCAACGATGCCGTCGGCGCCGCAACGCTCCCCGGTACGCGAGCGAAGACGCTCTGGTAGCGATGCTGCGATTCCTCATCGTCGTTGTGGATGTACGGCGGCAACGGGAGGCGCCCGATCCGTTCGATCGTCGATTCAAATGCGTCGCGAAAGAAAAACTCGACCTCTCGCCGGCCGTCCTCGTGGGTCGCGCGAACGACCGCTTCTCCTTCCTCACCGAAATCGATCCTCGAACCGATGCGTATCCGGCGCCCCGGGCGAGCGAGCGCGAACCAACGACGCGCCGCGCCGTCGTAGCGCAGCGAACCGACGGGGTGCAACAGCAGCAACTCGGCGCGCCCACCGCCGGCGAGCCGGCCGACGAGCCGTGCGTGAATCACCGCCGTTTCGTTAAGCACGAGGAGATCGTCGGGGCGCAATACCTCGTCGAGTTCGCGAAAGAATCGATGTTGGCGATCGCCATCGTGCGAAACGACGAAGAGCCGGCTCTCGTCGCGCTCGAGCGCCGGGTGCTGGGCAATCGACTCGCGCGGGAGCGCGAAATCGTAGGCGGCGGTCAGCCGTTCGTCAGTCGTTGCTGCTCGATCTCGATGAAGGTCGATAATCTTTTTGCGTCCTCCGGTGCGACCTCTATGAATTGGACGCCGATCTGAAAAGTTTCGTTCGCCGAGGGGCGGATCCAGCGCACTTGGCCGCGCACCCGGAGAAAAGGACTCCGCTTCATCGTAATCGTGTATTTGGAGCCGACCGGAAGATACTGGTCGACCATCGCGCGCATTCCGGTCGGCGAAATATCGGCGATCGCTCCGCGAAAGAGCATCGCCGAGAACGGATCCTCGACGACGATATCGATGAATTTCCGCAAGCGTAGACCATAGCGTTTGTTGGCGGCATCCCCGTCGTCGCCTTTGGTCACCGCTACGCGGTCTTTTCCGTCCGTCATACCCTCGTTCTCAGATTCGCCCGATGCTGGTTCCAACGAAATAGAAGCTCAAGATCTCTTGCGCGGAGCCTCCGGCGAGAGCGTAACCTCGCGCGCCCCATTGACAGAGACCGACTCCATGCCCCAGGCCTCTCCCTTCGATGTGGAGCCCGGCAAAGGCCTGCGTCTCCGGAGCGAGGAGCGCCATCTCTCGCCGAACGAGCAGGCTGGGGACTCTACGCGCTCCGACATCGATACGAAATCTCGATGCAGGAATTCGTGCGACGCCTGCCGCTCCGCCGAGCGCGACCGAACGCGCGCGACCGCTCCGATCGAAATCCGTAAAGCGTACCGACTGCAGCGTGCCGATTTGCGGCGCAATATTTTCGACGGCCGCCTCGAGATCGGCCGCGCTCAGGTCGGCTTTCCAGCGAAAGCGTGGAGAGGCGGTGCAGTAGGGACAAGGGTGCGCGGCGAGGTAGGGAATCGGCGCGCCGCCCCACGCATCGGCGGAGGATTCGCTGTAACCGCCACAGCACGACGAGTACTCGATCTGCGCGAATCCACGGCCATAGCGCAACACCATTCCCGAGGTGCTTCGAACCGCCGCCGTACTCGCGGGTTCCTCGCTCTCGATGCCGCGATAAACCTGCGCGAGTTCGGAAGGAACGAGATCGTATGGCCGATTGGGGTTGCTCCGTGCGAGGATAAACCCCCGCGAACAGATCGCTTGCGCTTCGAGCGCGGCGTCCGGCCAACTCGCGCTCATCTCCGAGGGCACGACGCTGGCGAGATAATCGTCGAAGTCGACCTCGTTCACAACCCGGCCGTCGGCGAGCATCGAATACGAGCCGCGATAGCGGCGACCTTCGAAGAGGAAGCCGCCGGGAATCGGCTCGACCGTACCGCGCCCCAAAAGCACCCGCAGTGCCTGAGAACGATCCCCGCCCCCACCGAGCTCCTGTGCGGCGAGCGGTGAGGCGAGGGCGAGCCCGGCGAGCGCGCCGAGGAAGCTGCGCCGAGGGAGCTTCATATCGTCGAGCGCCCCGCCTCGGTCACTCGGCGCCCTGCCGCCGTACGGACGATATAGCCGCTCTTTAGGAGAAACGGCTCGACGACATCTTCGAGCGTCTCGGCGTCCTCGCTGAGACTCGCTGCGATTGCCGCGATTCCCGCCGGCCCTCCATGATATTGCTCGACGAGCGTGCGAAGGAATGCGCGGTCGAGCCGATCGAGGCCGCGTCCGTCGACCCCTTCGCGCGCTAACGCATCGAGCGCCACCTGCGCGCTGATACGTCCGTCACCGCGCACCTGCGCGTAATCGCGTACGCGACGCAGCAGACGATTTGCAATACGCGGCGTCCCGCGGCTCCGTTCGGCGATCGCCAAGCATCCCTCGGGTTCGATCGGCACTTCTAAAATCGCCGCCGATCGCGCGACGATGCGTTCGAGATCGCTCACGGCGTAATAATCGAGGTGATGGACGATGCCGAAACGATCGCGTAACGGCGCGGAGAGCATACCGGCACGCGTCGTCGCTCCAACGAGCGTGAATCGTTTGAGGGGCAGCTTCAACGTCCGCGCGTAGGCGCCACGATCGACGATAAAGTCGATCTGAAAGTCCTCCATCGCCGGATAGAGGAACTCTTCCACGACGCGTCCGAGCCGGTGCATTTCATCGATGAAAAGCACGTCTCCATGTTCGAGCGAGGTCAGGACGCCGACCAAATCCTTCGGCTTATCGAGCGTCGGCCCGCTCGTAGGCCGAATGCTCGCACCCATCTCGCGCGCGATGAGCGCCGCCAACGTCGTCTTCCCTAAGCCCGGAGGTCCGTAAAACAACACGTGTTCGAGCGGTTCGTCGCGCCGCTGCGCGGCATCGATCGCGATGCGAAGATTTTCGACGACCTGCTCTTGCCCGACGTATTCGTCGAAGCGCCGCGGGCGCAGCCCGGCGCCGAGAACCTCATCTTCAAGCGCGCCCTCCGGATCGAGCAACCGCGTCGATTCATCGAGCGGTTCGGTATCCTCCGGCCCGAAGAGGCGTTTCCGTGCCTCCTCGCTCATGAGGGAGCCACCGTTGGGACGCTGCGCCGTTCGTAGATCGCCGCGAGCAGACGCTCGGCATCCTCGATTTCCGGGCGCGCGGCGAGAACGTCGCGGAGCATTTTTTCCGCCTCCTGGCGGCGATATTCCAATTGCAAGAGCACGGCGAGCGCTTCATCGGCGAAATCGGGCATCCGTTTCGTCGTCGGCTCGGGGGCCTCTTGAATCAATAAGAAGCGCGCGACTTTCCCTTGGAGTTTGGCGACGATATCGCGCGCTTTCTGTTGCCCGATACCGGGAAGGGTCTTCAAAAAGGTGTGATCGCCGCGTTCGATCGCGGCGGCGATTTTATTCATCGGTACGGAGAACGCACGGACCGCCGAGCGAGGGCCGATCGACGAGACGCCGAGCAGCGCCTCGAAAAACGCGCGCTCGACCGAGTTCGAGAACCCGTAATACGAAAAACGCCCGCTCTTCTGCTCGAGCGAGAGCACCGAATAGATCTCGAGCCGAACCGGAGTGCCCGGTTCGGTCGGGAGTTTTTCGGCGACGCAGAGCGGCACGAGAATCTCGTATCCGAGCCCGCCGACATCGAGCATCACGCGCTCGCCTTCGCGTTCGACGAGTCGACCTTCGATTCGTGAAAACACCGTCGCCCCTCCCGTTAATGCAGATCGCCGGGCAGCGAGCGACGCGTACTCCGCCGCGCGAATGCCAGGGCCAACGCGAGCGCGTCGGAGACGTCGTTGGGTTCGGGGGCTCGTCGAAGGTGAAGGAGTTGCACGACCATAGCGTTGACTTGCTCTTTGCGCGCGCTTCCCGATCCTACCAACGCCCGCTTCACGTACGAATGCCCCAACGTTGCGACGGGAACGCCGGCCTGCGCTCCAGCCAAACAAAGCACGCCGCGAGCGTGTCCCATGAGGATCGCGGTCGAGGGGTTCCGGTAGGTCGTATAGAGCTCTTCAATCACGATGTGCGTGGGTGCGGTCTGACGGATCGCACCCGATATCCCTTCGTGCAACTGCGCGAGTCGATCGCTCAAACAATCGCGGACCCGCGGCGCGATCGTCCCGGCTTCGATTAAGCTGACCCGTTCGCCGTTCACCGCGATCGCGCCGTATCCGGTGACGCGCAGCGCGGGATCGATGCCGAGTATCCTCACGATTTCCCATTCACGACGAGCGTCACGTTCGCGCCGGGAGCGAGCGTCGTGCCGACGAGCGGTTCGGTGTGCACGACGTTGCCGTTCGCGCCCTCGGTCGTCGTATAGCGAATCGAGCCGATATGATATCCCGCGTCTTCCAGCGTCGTACGCGCTTGTTCGACGGTCATGCCTTCGGTGTCGGGCACCTCGCCCGGAACGGCGACGGTAAGGGCGATGCTGGATCCCGGAGAGACCGCACTCCCCCCACTCGGTTGCTCGGCGAGCACCGTCCCGCTCGCTGCGGGATCGACGCTATACGAGAGCGTCTCGAGCAGCCCGAGACTCGCGAGTTGCGCGCGCGCGGCGTCGGCGCCGATACCCACGAAATTCGGCAGCGTCACCGGTGGCCCGGCGCTCTCGGCTCCGGTACTCACGACGACGTGCATCGTCGCCCGCTGGGCGATCGACTGGCCCGGTACGAGATCCTGCGAGGCGATCGTCCCCGCAGCGACGCCGGGAATCGGGCTCTGTTGGACGATATCGAGCGTGAGCCCCAACTGTGCGACGAGTTTTTGTGCGGCGGCGAGATCGAGTCCGACGAGGTTGGGCACATCGATCGGTTTCGGCCCCATCGAAACGACGAGAACGACGAGCGAGTGCGCGCGCGCCCGCGAGCCCGGTGCGGGCCTTTGCGCGACGACGCTCTCTTTCGCAGCTGCGTCGTATCGACGTTCGATCCGCACGTGGAAACCTTGCTCGCTCAAGCTGCGCTGTGCGTCGCCCGCCAAGAACCCGCGTACGTCGGGAAGGCCGACGAGCGGCAAACCGTTACTCACGATGAGTTCGACGAGCGAATTTTTCTGCACCAGCGAGCCCGGCGGCGGATTTTGCCGTATCACGCGATCTGCGGGGACGCGATTGCTCGGGCTCTGCAGGAAGCGCACTTGAAGGCCGTCGGCGACGATCGCCGCTTGGGCCTGCGCGACGCTCATGTTGCGAAAATCGGCGAGCGCGATACGGCCGCCGAGATGGCTGCCGAACTGACCGAAGATCGCAAACCCTGCGATCGCGGCAACGACCGCGAGAACGATAAAGAGCGGAACGATCGCCGGATTACTTCGGGTCACCGAGTTGCGGCGCGGCACGTCGATATTTCGGCGATCCGGAAGCGGCGAGCGGCGCGGCGGGAGCGGGCTACGCAACGTCGGCGGTGCGTCGTCGCTCGTGGCAAAGGCCGCGACGTTCGGGCGCTCGCGCGCCTCCCGCAGCGCGCGAGCCAGATCGCTCGCCGCGGCGAACCGATGCGCCGGCTCCTTCTGCAGCAGTTTATTGACGATCGCCGCAAGCGCCGGGCTCACGCCACTCTCCGGGGGCACGACGGGAACGGGGTCGCCGATATGTTTGATCGCGACCGCAACGGGAGAGTCCGCCGTATACGGTAGTTCTCCCAGCAACATCTGATACAAAACGATGCCGACGCTGTAGAGATCGGAGGCCGGGGTCAGTTCGCGGCTCTGCGCCTGCTCGGGCGAAAGGTAATAGACGCTTCCCATAACCAAACCCGGCCGCGTCATCGCCATCGTTTGCTCCGAGAACGCGCGCGCGATTCCGAAATCGGAGAGTTTCACGACATCGTCTTTCCCGACGAGGATATTCGCGGGCTTAATATCGCGGTGAAGGAGCCCTTGCCGATGCGCGTAGGCGAGCCCCTGGCAGACCTGCGCTGCGTAATCGATCGCGACGGGTTCCGGAAGGCGCCCCTCGCTATTGATGATCTCGGCGAGCGAACAGCCGTCGACGAATTCCATGACGATGTAATAGATCGAATCTTCGTGTCCGACATCGTAGGTGTTGACGACGTTGGGATGCGAGAGCCGACCGACCGATTCGGCTTCTTGGTAGAAACGCCGCACGAATTCTTGGTCGGCGGCATATTGGTCTCGCAGAACCTTGATGGCGATGCGGCGGCGCAAGAGCGCGTCGGTGCCCGAATAGACGACCGCCATGCCGCCCTCGCCGATCCGTTCTTCGAGCCGATAGCGGCCCGCAATCGTATGCTGCTCGATCATTTCGTTATTACCGTGAGCGCTTCCGCGAGAACATCGCGCGCGATCGGCGCCGCGACGGTCGCTCCGTATCCCGCGTTTTCAACGACGATCGCCACCACGATTCGCGGCGACTGCGCCGGCGCGAAGCAGACGAACCACGAGTCGGGCGCGCCGTGCGGGTTCGTCGCCGTCCCGGTCTTCCCGGCGACGGTGACCCCCGGCAACTGGGCGGTCGTCCCGGTGCCCCATGCCACCACGGCTTCCATCATCGTAGTAACCTTCGCCGCCGTCTCCGCCGATACCGGGCTGCCCAGCGGCCCGACCGGCGTGCGCGTCAGGAGATGCCCTCGGCGTTCGATCGCTCGAACGATGAAGGGTCGTTCCTCGACGCCGCCGTTCGCAATGGTCGCCGCAATCGTCGCAATCTGCATCGGCGTGACCAGAAGCGCTCCCTGCCCGAAGCCCATCTGCGCGAGCTCCCCGGCCCAGATATGCGATTCCGGCGGGACGTAGGCGCGCGCCGTCGGCAGTTGGAAATCGAGCGAGTCGCCGACGCCATAACGTCGCAGATAGCGATAGAACGTCGGCGCGCCGGTTCGCAAGACGATCTGCGCGAAGTCCACGTTGCTGGAGAGCGCGAAGGCTTTCACGATCGTTCCCGCGCCGGTCGCCTCATAATCGTTATCGTGCAAGCGTGCCTTCCCGATCATGAGGTATCCCGGATCCTGAAAAACATCGTGCATGCCGACGCTACCGCTATCGATCGCAGCCGACGCCGTGAGCATTTTAAACGTCGAGCCCGGCGGGTAGAGCCCTTCGAGCGCGCGGTCGAGCAGCGGACTATCCTTCGCGTGGAGGGCGCGCGAGAAGGTCGTGTCCATCGTATTGGGATCGAAACTCGGAACGCTCGCAATGGCGAGGACGGCGCCGTTGCGCGGATCGAGCACGACCCCTGCGGCCCGAGCGTGCCGTGCGAGCAACGTCGCCAATCGCCGTTCGATTTTCGGCTGGATCGTCGTCACTAAATCATCCCCCGACTGCGTCGCGACGCGCCCGAAGGATGCCGCAAAATCGCGGATCTGCTCGATGGGGTTCGCCGAGAACGCCGGCTCGGCGAGTAATGCGTCGTACGCACGCTCCAGCCCGGCGGTTCCATACCGACGCGATGCATACCCAACCACTTGCGCGAGCGCCGAGCCCATCGGATAGATGCGCCGCGTGCCGTCGGTTGCGGCGAGAACGCTTCCGTCGGCAGCGAGAATCCGGCCTCGACCTACGGCGATCAAACTCCGTCGCGGATTCGAACGATTCGCCGATATCCGCGGCGCGTCCACGAGTTGCAGCCACGCGAAGCGCGCGACCAGTGCGAGAAAGAGCACCGTAAAGAGCGCCGAAATGCGCCCGAGGGAGCGTTGGTTCACGCGCGCTCGCGAAGGATGACGAAACCGGAATCGACGCGAACGGCGATATGCGAACGCTCGCTCTCGGAATCGAGAATCTGTCCGATCAACGATCGCACGAGTTCTTCGCGACAATCGTAGAACGATGCTAAGATCTCGACTCCAAGCTCCTCGAGCAGCGCCGGGGCAACGAAACCGCAACGCGGAAGCGTATCGTAATGCCGCTCGTCGTAGGCGCCGTTGCGCCACGGACCTCGGCGTCCGAAGACCTGATGGTGATAATCCCACGCACAGAGTTCGCGCTCGCTCCAGCGGAAATCGCCGCGGACGCAGAGCCGGCGACAGACCGCGCACGGAACGATCGGCACGGGACCGCTCTCGATCGCCTCGACGATATCGGGGGGAAGATCCTCGACGTTGATGAGCTCTGCTTCGTTGAGATTTGCCGGTAGGGGAGCGTTCCACCCGACGCGCGCGAGCAGATCGAGATCGTGCAGCGAGGCGACGAACGCGCTCTCGTCCTCCGCCGGGAAGGTGCGATCGATCCAATGCAAGAGATCGTCGGGCGCGATACCGACGTTCTGCCACGTATCGCCGACCGCGGTATCGATCGGCGTCACCGCGACCGGGACCAGGCGAGCGACGATCGTTCTTCCTTCGGGGAGGAGACTGTTGGTGAACGCGAGCGTGCTCCCGTTTCCGCCGAGAACGACGATCCCGGCCGGCCGATCGGCTACGCTCTCGCCGTCACCGACGCGAGATAGCGATGGAGACTGCACGGCGGCCCCGCCGTATTTGCGAGGGCCTCCGCCAGGGCTCGGGCGGTATCGAGACTGGTCAGACACGCTATACTGGCTTCGACCGAGCCGCGCCGAATCTTGTAAGCATCGGAGACCTCCCGCGCGCCCTTCGCGTCGTTGATCACCAGGTCGACGCTACGCGAGGCGATCGCGTCGAGCACGTGCGGGCTCCCTTCCACGATTTTATTGATGCGCTCGCAGGCGATGCCCGCAGCGGCAAGCACGCGCTGGGTTCCGTCGGTCGCGATCAATCGATGCCCCATCTCGGCGTAGCGGCGCATGATCGGCACGGCGCGCTCCTTCTCCTCGTCGGCGATCGATACCAAGATACGCCCCCCGCGCTCCGGCAACGCGATACCGGCCCCCAGGAAGCCTTTGCGGAGCGCCCCGGCAAAGTTCGCGTCGATCCCCAACACTTCGCCGGTCGATTTCATCTCCGGGCCGAGAATCGTCTCGACCCCGCGCATTTTCGCAAACGAGAAGACTGGAACTTTTACGACCGTGAACGGCGACCGCGGGCGCAGCCCGGTCCCGTATGGGAGATCGGCGAGCCGCTCCCCGAGGGCGATACGCGTCGCGGCGGCGGTGAGATTGATACCCGTCGCTTTCTGAATGATCGGCACCGTGCGCGAGGCGCGCGGATTCGCCTCGATAATATAGAGTTTGCCTCGGTGAATGACGAACTGGATATTGATCGAACCGCGCACGCCTAATTCTTTGGCGATCGAACGCGTGACCTCGGTAATGTGTCGCTCCATCGCGTCGTCGAGCGAGGGCGCGGGATAGACCGAGATGGAATCGCCGGAATGTATGCCGGCGCGCTCGATATGTTCGAAGATTCCCGGAATCAAAATATCTTCACCATCGAAAACGGCATCGAGTTCGACTTCGAGCCCTTCGAGATAACGATCGACGAGCAGCGGCGCGTCGGCGGCGATCGGCGGCGCGGACTCCACGTAGGAGGCGAGTTGCCCCTCGTTATACACGATCTCCATCGCGCGACCGCCGAGCACGAACGACGGGCGAACTAACACCGGGAAGCCGAGTTCGCGCGCGATCGCGCGCGCCTGGCGAAAGCTTCGCGCGGCACGCCCTTCGGGGCGGGCGACGCCCAATCGCGCGAGGGCCGCGTCGAACTGCTCGCGATCCTCCGCCATATCTAAGGTCGCGCGGTCGCTTCCGACGATCGGTACGCCGCGCTCGGTTAACTCCGCAGCGAGCGAGATCGCGGTCTGTCCTCCGAAGGCCAACATCACGCCGCGCGCGCCGGTCGAGCGATAGGCGGCCTCCACTTCATCGGCACCCGGAGGTTCGAAAACGAGGACGTCGGAGATATCGAAATCCGTCGAAACCGTCTCGGGATTATTGTTGACGACGACCGGGGCGAGCCCCGCTTCGCGCAGCGCCCACGCGGCGTGCACGCAACTATAATCGAATTCGATTCCCTGCCCGATGCGAATCGGGCCGCTCCCCACGACGACCACGGCTTCTCGCCCCGCCGGACGCATCTCGTCGCTCTCGCCGCGCGAGAGATAATAGTACGGCGAGCGCGCGGGAAACTCCGCAGCGGCGGTATCGACCATACGAAACGCCGCAGGCGGGCCGGTCGGCCGCTCGGCACCCCCAGTGAGAGAACGGATACCACGCGATGAGTAGCCGTAGCGGAACGCGCGATCGATATCCGCAGGATCGCGGCGTTCGTGTAAGCGGCGCTCGAGCGCGACGAGTTCGGCGACTTCGTCGAGCCAAAACCGATCGATCGTACTCGCCGCATGCAGCCGTTCGACGCAGGCGCTCCGGTCGCTACTGCGTCGCAGCAACTCGGCGACCGCAAAGAGTCGTTCGTGCGTTGGATTCTCCACGACGGCCATCAATTGATCGTCGCTCCATTCGCGCATCGCCCCGCCGGTTAACGTCTCGCGGCCGATATCGAGGCCGCGTATCGCCTTTAGGAGTCCGGCGGCGAAGGTCCGACCGATGCCCATCGCCTCACCGGTCGATTTCATCTGCGTTCCGAGCAGGGTATCGGCGAGCGGAAACTTATCGAAGGGCCACCGCGGAATTTTTACAACGACGTAATCGAGCGTCGGTTCGTAGGCCGCCTTGGTGACGCCGGTAACCGGGTTGGGAATATCCTGCAGCCGCTGCCCCAAAGCGATGCGCGTCGAGATTTTCGCGATCGGATAGCCCGTCGCTTTACTCGCCAATGCCGAGGAGCGCGAGACGCGCGGATTGACTTCGATAATCGCGTATTCGTTGCTCGTCGGATGCAGGGCGAATTGAATGTTGCATCCACCTTGAACGTCGAGGGCACGAATGACGTTCAGGCTCGACGTGCGCAACATTTGATATTCGCTATCGGAGAGCGTCTGCGATGGGGCGATGACGATCGAGTCGCCAGTGTGCACCCCTACCGGGTCGAAGTTCTCCATGTTGCAGACGATGATGCAATCGTCGGATGCATCGCGAAGGACTTCGTACTCGACCTCTTTCCAGCCGAGCAACGAGACCTCGAGGAGCGCCTGATGGATCATACTCGCGGCGAGCCCCGAGGCGAGCGTCTCGCGTAGCTCGCGCTCGTTGCGCACGATTCCACCGCCGGTACCGCCCAGCGTATAGGCGGGGCGAACGACGAGCGGATAGCCCGCTTCGATAGCAAAGGCCAACCCTTGTTCGATCTCGGTAACGACCACGCTTCGCGCGACGGGCTCGCCGATTTCGATCATTTTTTCTTTGAAGAGTTCGCGATCTTCGGCGAGTTTGATCGTCGCAATCGGCGTACCGAGCAACTCGACCCCGAAGCGCTTCAAGACGCCGGCATCGTCGAGTGCGACGGCGAGGTTGAGGCCGGTCTGGCCACCGAGCGTCGGGAGGAGCGCATCGGGACGTTCGAGTTCGATCACCGCGCTCACCGATTCCAACGTGAGCGGCTCGAGATAGACCGCATCGGCGATCTCCGGATCGGTCATGATCGTCGCCGGGTTCGAGTTGACGAGAACGACGCGATGCCCTTCCTCTCGAAGGGCGCGACACGCCTGAACCCCTGCGTAATCGAACTCCGCGGCCTGACCGATCACGATCGGTCCGGAGCCGATGACAAGAATATTCCGGCGCATGCTAGGGAAGGCGGATTGGCTTCAGACGCACGAGAGTCCTGGAAGCGCTCCGAGGATGCTCCGTTTTACGGCTGAAGCCGGATGCGCGCCCAACCATCACGCTCGCGTCGGTAGAGAAGGCGGTCGTGCATGCGATTCGGTCGCCCTTGCCAAAACTCTATCGAGCGCGGGACGATGAGAAAACCTCCCCACGAGTGCGGGCGCTCGATCTCTTCATCGGCGAAACGCTCCTCGAAATGCGCCATGCGTTCGTCGAGGACGGCGCGAGATTCGACCGGTTCGCTCTGCTCGGAGGCCCAGGCGGCGAGCCGATGACCGCGCGGCCGCGAGGCGAAATAAAGATCCGATTCGTCCTCGTCGGTACGGCGCACGTCGCCTTCGATGCGAACCTGCCGTTCGAGCGCCCCCCACCAAAAGGTCGCAGCGGCGAACGGACGCGCGAGCAATTCTCGTCCTTTTCGGCTATCGTACGATGTAAAAAAGCGGAGACCGCGCCCGTCGAGGCCGCGCAAGAGCACGATACGCAGGCTCGGGCGCCCATCTTCTCCAACGCTCGCCAGCGCCATCGCGTTGGGTTCCACGATCTGCGGATGCATCGCATACGCCTCGTCGAGCCAACGCTGCAAGGCAACGATCGGGTCCTCGGAGAGTTCGCTCTCGCGAAGTTCTCCCCGTTCGTAAGGCGTACGGCTCGTAACGATCTCTTTCACGATATCCTTCCTAATCCCACCGCAGCGAATGCGGCGAGTGCGAGCAGCAACGCTCCGAGCAGCGCCGTCGCCAGCGAAACCTCGACGCTCTTTCGCTCGAACGAGGTCACGCGCCCCAAAGTGCCGAGCGCTCCGCGCAACTCCGAGGCATTCTCGACGCGTACAAAACGCCCCCCGCTCGCGCGAGCGTAGGCCCGCAACGCGGCGTCGTCGATGCCGGCGGCCTCGCTCGTCCCGGGAATCAGCGAGCCCGAATTCGTGCCGATGCCGACGGTGTCGACGCGAATGCCGCGCTCGCCGAGCGTCGATGCCGCAGCGAGCGGATCGATACCGGTGTTATTCACGCCATCGGTGACCAGCACGACGGTGCGCGGCCCCCGTTGCCCGAGCAGCGAACCGGCGAGCGCGAGTGCGTCGCCGATCGCGGTGGGGCCGTTCGGTGGGGGAAGCGTATCGAGCGCTGCGATCGCCGCAGCGTGATGCGCCGTCAGCGGCTGCACCACCGAAGCGGCTCCCGAGAAGGCGACGATCGCGACGCGCTCTCCGCGCGCCATCTCCTGGATGAAACGCGTCGCCGCGGCGCGCGCTGCGAGCGCGCGCGTCGGCACGATATCGGTCGATGCCATCGAACCCGAGGTATCGATGCAGAGCACGACTGCGCCGTCGTGAATCGGCACCGGCAACGTCAGGTGCGGCCGCGCGAGCGCGAGTGCGGCGAGCGCGAGGCCGGCGATCCACGCGCCGCGCAGCAACGAGCCGACGGGATCGCGCTTGCCGAGCGTGCGCCGAAGAAAAGCGAGATCGGAGTATGCGAGATCGCGTTCGTCACGCACTCGTTGCATTCGCCGGAGCGACCAGAGTCCGAACGCGACCACCAGCGCCGCAACGACGAGCCATCCCGGCGCTCCGAAACTCAAGCGAGCGCCCCCCGAGGAATGCGGAAGGCCTCTGCGAGCGCGCCCGTTCCATCGCTCTCTTCGAGAATACCGGTTCGCCAGCCGAAGCGAGCGAAGCGGCGCATGAGTTCTTCTTCGCGTGCGAGGCTCGCACGTCGATACGCATCGCGTTCGCGCTTACCGAACCAGCGCAGGAGCGGTTCGCCGCTCTCGACATCGACGAGGCGGGCGAAGCCGTGCAGCGGGAGATCGCTCTGCCACGGATCGCGCGCCAGCGCGAGCGTTGCGTCGTAGCGCACGGCGATCTCGGCGAGCCGCGCATCTTCGCTACGTTCGGCGCCGGCGGCATCGGTCACCAGGAGAAGCGCCGCACCGCGCGGCAACGTCGCCGTCGCGATATCGAACATCGCGTTCGGATCGAATTCCTCTTCTCGTTGCGTGCGTAACGCTTCGCGTGCGAGCGCCGCGCCCGAGCGCCCCGGCCGCGCTCGCTCTGGAACCGGGCCCTGCGAGAGTAGCGCGATCGCGCGATCTTCGCCGCCGCTCGCGCCGAACCAGGCGGCGACGGCATCGTCGGCGGCGTCGGCGAGCGCTCGTCGGCGCCCGAGGCGCATCGAGGGCGAACGGTCGCAGATCGCACCGAAAATCAAGGCGATGTCCTCGAGCATCACGCGCGTCTGTAAGGCTCCGCTCCGCGCGGTCGCCGCCCAGTCGATGCGGCGAACGTCATCGCCGACGAGGTAGCCGCGCAATTGCACGAATTCATAGCCGTCGCCGCGCGAGGTGGTCGGCGATCCACCTCCGAGAACCCGGGGGCGATTCCGCCCTCGCAGGAGCGCGTCGCGCAGGGTCACGGCACGCGGACGCCGGCGATCGTTTCGGCGATCCACGACGACGGCGCGATCCCCTCCAAAGAGAGGCGATGCGTGAACGCGATGCGATGCCGGAGTACGGCCGGAGCGACGCTGCGAATATCGTCGGGCTCCACGTACGCCCGGTCGTTGAGAAACGCACGAGCGCGCGCGCAACCGACCAATGCGAGGCTCGCGCGCGGGCTCGCACCATTGGCGACGTAGGGCGAGAAGCTGCGCGTCGCCATCACGAGGTCGACGACGTATCGATGTAATTTGTTATCGACGTGAACCGCCCGAGCGCCCGCGCGCCACGCACGGAGGTCGTCGAGCGTCGCCACGCGCTGCGGAAGCGGCGTCCGCGCGAATGCGTAGCGCTCGAGAATCTCGAGCTCTTCTTCTTCGTTCGGATATCCGAGATCGATCTTCAGCAGAAAGCGATCCATCTGCGCGAGCGGCAATGCATAGGTACCGTCGTTGTCGAGCGGATTCATCGTCGCGAGAACGACGAAGGGGTCGGGGAGCGGATGCGTCTCGTGGCCGATGGTCACCTGACGCTCCTGCATCGCTTCGAGCAGCGCGCTCTGGACCTTCGCCGGCGCGCGATTGATCTCGTCGGCGAGAACGATATTGGCGACGATCGGTCCGAGCACGGTATCGAAGCGCGAGCTCTGTTGGTCGAAGATCCGCGTTCCGACGATATCGGCCGGTAGCAGATCCGGAGTGAATTGAATGCGCTTGAACGTCGCGTCGAGCGAGGCGGCGAGCGCCCGGCACGCGAGCGTCTTTGCGATACCCGGCGGCCCCTCGAGAAGCGCGTGCCCGTCGGCGATCGATGCCAACAACAGCCCCTCGATCGCCGCATCCTGCCCGACGATCGTCTTTTTGAGAGCTCGTTCGACATCGCGTGGAGTCGCGCTCATGATAGAACCTCCGCGAACGCAGCGTTGCACGTTCGAATGGCGTTTTGCAAGTCGTCGTCGGTGGTAAAGGCCGCTCGCTCGAGCGCTCGCAGGAGCGGCGAGAGATCGCGATCTCGCTCGCTCAGGCGCGCGAGCACATCGGAGAGGGTCTCGCTCGCCGTCGCGCCGACGAGCGAACGAACGGCGATTCGGACCGAGCGCGCGACCGCGCGGGTCGGCTCCGCTCGAAGCACGAGCGCGGCGTCGCGCAAACGTTCCTCACGCGTTTGCTCTACGACCGGCGGCTCGACGATCGCGGCCGGCACGAGCGCGGGCTCGGGCGTCCGTCGCCGACGGCGAAGCGATCGGATCGCCGCCGCCAAGAGGACGACGGCGACGAGTGCACCGAGAACGTACGCGATGCGATCCAAAATCGGCACGAGGTTCCCAACCGCGCTCCCGACCGTCGCAAAGGGTTGCAACGCCCCTCCGCGCACGACGATCGTCAACGAATTACTCGAATATTGCTCCGCCTGTCCGGTCCGTGCGTCGATCGCGTCGAGCGTCGCAGGCGCGAGTCGAATCGCCCCGGTACGTGCCGCTCGCACCGTCAGCGTTTCGCGATAGATACTCTCGCCGTTCGCGTGTTGGATCGAACGCTCGTCGCCGCGCAATTCCAATTGCGAGAGGATCGGGAGGGTCACGTTGTCGATGCGGCGGACGTTGCCACGAACCGTCAGTAGGATCGTCAACGCGAAGGCGCGACCGATCGTCGGCGAGGCTGGCCGCGCGCTCATCGTAAAGCGCTCGACCTCGAGGCGCGGAAGGCTCTGCGCGGACCCGATCTGCGGGGCGAGCACGAAGGCGAGCGCCGCGAGAACGAGGCCGAGATTTATGCGAACGAGCGAGCGCGGTCCAGCCACGTTGCAAAGAGCCGACGCGCGTCGCGCGGACCCGGTGAGGCCTCGGGATGAAACTGCACGGCTTCGATCGGAAGCGTACGGTGCGCGAAGCCTTCGTTCGTGCCGTCGTTGAGGTTGATCATCGTCGCCTCGAGTTCGCTAGGGAGCGAATCGGCATCGACGGCATATCCGTGATTGTGGGCCGTAACGATCACTTCGTCGCGGCGAAGGTCTTTGACGGGTTGGTTCCCGCCACGATGGCCGTAGGGTAGCTTATAGGTGCGCGCCCCGTAGGCGAGCGCGAGCAATTGATGGCCGAGACAGATGCCGTAGAGCGGAACGTTACCGATCAGCGAGCGCAGCGTTTCGATCGTCTCGGCGAGATCGGTCGGGTCGCCGGGCCCCGGCGAAACGAGCACCATCGCCGGATCGTTTGCGAGAATCTGGTCGCGCGTGGCATCGTAGGGAACGACGGTGATCTCGGCTCCAAGTGCCGAGAGATCGCGGAGAATCGCGCGCTTCACGCCGCAATCGATCAACGTCACCCGCGTACCGCCGCGAAGCCCTTCGACGTGCGCCGCGCGCGCTGCGACGCTGGGCACCAAATCTTTCGTCGTTGCGCTGCGAACGAAGGCGGCGAGACGACGTTCGGCATCGGCAATCTCCTCGGCACCGACGGCGAGCGCGGCCCAAATCGTCCCGTGCTCGCGCAGGGCGATCGTGATCGCCCGCGTATCGGCGCCAACCATCGTCGGAACGCGCTGTTCGTCGAGCCAGGCGGGCAGCGACTCCTTCGAGAGATAGTGCGATGGATGGTAGGAGATGCGCTTGACGATCGCTCCGGCGACGCAGGCGCGACCGTATTGGGCAGCGCCGCCGCTGATCCCGTAGTTGCCGATCATCGGGTAGGTGAAGGTCAAGATCTGTCCGGCATACGAAGGGTCGGTGAGCGCCTCTTCATATCCGGTCATCCCGGTATAGAAGACCGCTTCCCCGAGCGCGATTCCGGTGCATGCGAGCCCATCGCCGTCGAAGCGCGAACCGTCGGCGAGAAAAAGTGCGGCGGGGTGAGGCATCGGGGCAAAGGGTTTGGCATCCCGAAGCTCGATCCCTCGGCGGTAATGGACTGGCACTTTACCGCAACGGCGTTCGCAACCGCTTTTACCATCGTCGATCCGCTCGGCATGATCCCGTTCACCATGGCGACGACCGCCCACTTGCCGCGCGAAAAACGCGGCCGCATCGTCGACCAGGCGGTCCTCGTCGCCGCGGTCGTTATGGCGGCGATGGGGCTGGTCGGCCCGGCGGTGCTCGCCTACCTCGGCATCACTCTCCCGGCATTCACGATCGCCGGGGGCATGCTGCTCTTTCTCATTGCGATCGATATGCTCTTCGCCCGGCCGACCGGAACGCGCCGCACCGAAGACGAGGAACGCGCCGCGAGCGCAGCCGAGAATCCGGCGGTCTTTCCCCTGGCGATTCCCATGATCGCGGGGCCGGGAACGCTCGCGACGGTCCTGCTCCTCGTCAGCCTCGCCGCGGGCTCAGCAACGCGCATCCTCTCCACGGTGGCCGCCTATGCAGCGGCACTCGTCGTGACCTGGCTCTGCATGCGCGGTGCCGCTCGCTTCTTGCACCGCATCGGCACGACGGGGATTCACGTTGTCTCGCGGGTGCTCGGCATCGTGCTCGCCGCGCTCGCAGTGCAGTTCGTCATCAACGGCCTCTTACAGACGCCGCTCTTCCACCACTAGGCGCTAGGAGCCGCTCGTTCCACCCTCGGCGCGGTAGGCAACGCGCCCGGCGACGACCGTCGCCTCCACGCAGCGCGGAAGCTCCCAGCCCTCGAAGGGCGTCGCCCGCCCCTTCGATGCGAAGCGCGCGGGATCGACGCGCCAGGGCCGCTCCGAAAACATCGTGATATCGGCGGGAGCACCGACGGCGAGCGTCCCACCGGGAAGCCGAAGCACCTCGGCAGCACGCGTGCTGCAGAGTGCGACGAAATCGCTCATCGGAAGATCGGGCAGCGCGCGGGCGTACGCTCCGACCGCGATCTCCAACCCGGTGAAGCCGACCGCCGCGTGCGCGAGATCGCCGCTCTTTTCGGCATCGGTATGCGGCGCGTGATCGCTCGCAAAAAAATCGATCGCGCCGGCGCGCACCGCATCCCGCAACGCGCGCGCGTCGGCGGCGGTGCGCAAGGGTGGGTTCACTTTCGCGCGAGCCCCAAACTCCTCGACCGCTTCATCGGTGAACAAGAGGTGATGCGGCGTGACTTCACAGGTCACGCGCGCGCGGCGCTCTCGCGCCCAGACGATGAGTTCCATGCTGCGAGCGGTCGACACGTGAGCGATATGCACGCGGGCGCCGACCTCCAACGCGAGAATGAGATCGCGAGCGACGATGCTCTCCTCTGCCGAGGCGGGGCTTCCGGGAACGCCGAGCCGCGCCGAAACCGCGCCCTCGTGCATGACGCCGCTCCCTTTCAGTGCGGCATCTTCGGCATGGACGATCGCCGGACGGTCGAGCGGTGCGAGCGCGCGCAGGACCTCGCGCATCACGCGCGCGTCGGCGACCGTGCTTCCGTCGTCCGAGAACGCGACCGCACCCGCCGCAACGAGCGACGGGTAATCGAGAACCTCGCGCCCCGCACGGGCGCGCGTCATCGCCGCGATCGGAAAAATTCGGGCGAGGACTCCGCGTTCGCGGTTTGGAGCGGGAAATCCAACCCGCGCGACCATCTCGACGCCGTCGATCGCCGGCTCGGTATTCGGCATCGCGCAGAGCGTGGTGAAGCCGCCGCGTACCGCAGCCGCAGTTCCCGAAGCGAGCGTCTCCTTCGCCTCGAATCCAGGTTCGCGCAAGTGCACGTGCGCGTCGATAAATCCCGGTGCGACGACCCAGCCCACCGCATCGATCGTCTCTTCGCCCGCGCGCGCGCGCAAGTGCTCGCCGATCTCGACGATGCGGTCGCCCTCGGTTCGAAGATCGCGTAATGCATCGAGACGTTGCCGCGGATCGACGATGCGCCCACCTCGAACGAGCATCGCCTACCAGCCGTGAACGAGATGGTGCAAGAGGGCGGCCCGCACCAACACGCCGTTGCGCACCTGTTCGCGGTAACGCCACCGAGGATCGAGGGTTACGGCGTCGACGATCTCCACGCCGCGATTGTAGGGCCCCGGATGGAGAATCGGCGTTCGCGGGCCGACCCGTTCGAGGCGTTCGTCGTTGAGTTGGTATGCCGCGATATAGGCGTTATCGTCGATCGGCATGCTATCGAAGCGTTCGCGCTGCACGCGCAGCATGACGAGCGCGTCGATCGTTCCGAGCGCCGCACCGAAATCGCGCGCGATACGCACGTCCGAAGGCACGTCGGTCGGCAAGAGGAAGGCCTCGGGGCCGATCGCGAGCACCCGCGCACCGTAGCGATGTAGAAGGCGCATCGAGGAGTGCGCGACGCGGCTGTGCCGGATGTCACCGACGAATGCGATCGTGCGGTCGCGCAGGTCGCCGAGAATATCGCGCAACGTAAACGTGTCCAACAGCGCTTGGGTCGGATGTGCGTTGGTTCCATCACCCGCGTTCACCGTACAGCCGTCGAACGCCGCGGCGAGCTCGGCGACGGCACCGACGAGTGGATGCCGCGCGACCAGCACGTCGATTCCTAAAGCACGCAGCGTGATCGCCGTGTCGTCGAGCCGCTCGCCCTTGGTCGCAAGGCTTAATTGTGCCGGCGAGAGGTTGACGACGTTCGCTCCCAAGCGCATTTGCGCGCACTGAAAAGAAACGTGCGTTCGCGTGCTCTGTTCGAAAAAGAGATTCGCACAGAATCGTCCCTCGAGGGAACGCGGTGCCGGGCGCTGCGCGAATTCGTGCGCGAGCGAAAACATTGCATCGACTTCCTCGTTAGTGAGGTCGTCGATATCGAGCAGGCTACGCGTCGTCGTCAACGAGCAAGACCTCGTCGGTCGGGGCGGGCGTCGGATTCAAGGTTACGACGACGCGTTCGCGACGGCTCGTCGGAATGCGCCGCCCGACGTAATCGCCCTGGACCGGCAACTCGCGAAGGCCGCGATCGACGAGCACGCAAAGGCGAATCGCCGAAGGCCGGCCGAGATCGATCAGCGCGTCGAGAGCGCTGCGAACCGTTCGTCCGGTAAAGAGCACGTCGTCGACGATCACGAGCGAACGCCCATCGACCGCGTCGGGGATCTGCGACTCCGGAAGCGCGTGGACGACGTTATCGTCGCGATAAAGATTGACGTTGAGATAGCCCAACGTCGGTGCGAGGCCGCTGATGCGTTCGATATGCGCCGCGAGTCGCTGCGCGAGCGCCTCGCCGCCGCGACGGATTCCGAAAAGTTCGATCCCCTTTCGCGCGTCCTCCGGCTCTAAAATTTCGTGCGCGAGCCGCGCGATGATCCGTTCGATCTCCTCGGCTCCGACGAGCCGTCGACTGCGTGCACTCATTTGCCTGCCTCCATCGCGGAGAGCGCCTCGCGCGCCCGCCGTAGATCGTTACGATATCCATCGAGTTTCGCTCGTTCGGCACCGACGACCTCGGCGGCCGCTCGCGCCACAAACGCCTCGTTTGCCAACTTCTTCTCCGAGCGAGCGACCTCGGCGAGCAATCGTTCGACCTCGCGTCGGTAGCGTTCGGTCATTTGTTCGCGCGGGGCCTCGACGCTCACCGCATCGAGCGCCGCGATCGCATCCCCTCCCGCCGCCTCGCTTTCGAGCCCCGTCGCCACGCCAAAGTGCAGCACCAGCGTGCGGAGCTCATCGGGAAGGTTCGTCGGGATGCGGAGGTTCGTCGGCGCGCGTGGAGCGAGGCCGTAGGCGACCCGTTCGTTGCGAATGCGTTCGATGCAACGCTGAAACGCTTCGAATTCGGCGACCGCTCGCGCATCCTCGGCACATTCGAAGGAATCGGGCCAGGCCGCCGTGACGATACTCTCGCCGTCGTGCGGGAGCGCCTGCCAAACCTCTTCGGTGATAAAGGGCGCGATCGGGTGCAAGAGACGCATCGATGCGTTGAGCACGTAGGAGAGCACCGAGGCCCGCGTCGCCCGCGCTTCGGGCATCTTCGTCGCCTCGATATACCAGTCGCAGAGTTCGTACCAGACGAAACGCCAGAGCGTCTCGACCGCATTGCCGAAATCGAAACCGTCGAAGAGCGCGCTCGTTCGTTCGATCGTCGCCCGCAAGCGCGCCACGATCCAGCGATCGGCGAGGGTGCGCGCCGCCGGCAACGGCAACTGCATCGCCCCGGGGAGTCCCTCGGGAAGCGCGCGAGCGTACCGCAACGCATTCCAAATCTTACTGTTGAAATTCCGCGCCTCTTCGCAACGCGACTCTTGGAAACGAATCTCTTGTCCCTCGAGCCGCATCTGTCGCAGAATGCCCACGCGAAAAGCGTCGGCGCCGTATTTCACGACTAAATCCATCGGGTCGATCGCATTCCCGAGCGATTTACTCATCTTCCGGCCCTGCGCGTCGAAGACCAACGGCGTGACGAAGACGGTGGGGAACGGCAACCGGTCGAGCAGGTGAAGGCCCATCATGACCATACGCGCCACCCATAAAAAGATAATCTCGCCGCCGGTAATTAAGACGCTGGTCGGATACCAATGCTCGAGCTCCGGTGTGGACGCCGGCCAACCGAGAATCGAAAAGGGCCAGAGCCCGCTGCTAAACCACGTGTCGAGCGTATCGGGATCCCGCGTTAACGGTACGCCTCCGTGCTCGCGCTCCGCGATCGCTCGCGCCTCGCCTTCATCGTGCGCGACGACGATCGAGCCGTCGGGTGTATACCAGACCGGTAGTTGGTGCCCCCACCACACCTGTCGCGAAATATTCCAATCGCGAATCTGCTCGAGCCATTGTTCGTAGGTACGCCCGTAGCGCTCCGGAACGAATCGGAGCCGTCCTTCGCGGTATGCGGCCAATGCGGGCTTCGCGAGCGACTCCATCCGCACGAACCATTGCAACGAGAGCATCGGCTCGACGACCTCACCGCTGCGTTCGCTGCGAGCGATCGCCATCCGATGCGCGCGCTCTTCCAGCAATGCGCCCGACGCGCGAAGGTCGGCGAGAATGCGGTCGCGCGCGACGTAGCGATCGAGCCCGTTATAGGGCCCGACCTCGATTTCCGCGCCGCTGATGCGCGCGTGAAGATCGAAAATCGAGGGCATCGGCAAATCGTGACGACGACCGATTTCGTAATCGACGGCATCGTGGGCCGGCGTGACTTTCACCGCACCGGTGCCGAAACTCGGATCGACGGCATCGTCGGCGATCACCGGTATCGCGCGTCCGGTCAGCGGCATCACGACCTGCGTACCCACCAGCGCGGAAAGGCGCGCGTCGTCGGGATGGACCGCGATCGCCACGTCGCCGAGCATCGTTTCGGGGCGCGTCGTCGCAACGACGATGCCATCCCCTCCATCGACGCTGCGATAGCGCACGAACCAGAGCGTCGCATCGCATTCCTCGCGATCGATCTCTGCATCGGAGAGCGTCGTTTGCGATTTGGGATCCCAATGAATCAACCGCTTCCCGCGATAGATGAGCCCTTCGCGATAGAGTCGCACGAATGCGCTGCAGACCGCTGCCGAGAGCCCTTCATCCATGGTGAAGCGCGAGCGATCCCAGTCGGGACCGAAGCCCAAGGTGCGAAACTGTCCTTTTATCGTTCCGCCGTACTCCTTCGCCCATTCCCACGCGCGCTCGAGATAGCGCGGACGCCCGAGCGACTCGCGACTCTCACCGCTCTTCGCAAGCTCGCGCACGAGAACCGATTCGGTGGCAATCGCCGCATGATCGGTACCGGGTAACCAATCGGCGTTATCGCCCAACATGCGATGGTAGCGCGTGAGAATATCCATCGGCGTATAGGTGGAGCCGTGTCCGAGGTGCGCGCGACCGGTGACGTTGGGCGGCGGCATCGCGATGATAAAAGGTGGGCGCGCGGGATCGGGCTCCTCGTGAAAGAGTCCCTTCTCTTCCCACCACGCATACCGCGATGCTTCAACACGCTGCGGGTCGTAGGTCGCCGGCAATTCTTCGTTCGTCATGCTCGCTCTATAATACGCCGTCGACCAACATCGCTTCGAGCGAGCGATTCCGCCCTTCGACGCCGTAGCGCAGCCACCAAAGGAGCGCGAGCGAACCGAGGGCAAAGATCGCCGCCATCGCCACGAAGACCGGCGCGACGCCCGCGCGCGCGAAGAGTGCGTAGAAAGCCAACGGCGCCGCAATCGCACCGACGCGCCCGACCGCGACCGAGAGCCCGATACCGGTCGCTCGCAGGTGCGTCGGGAAGAGTTCGCTCGTAATCACGTACGCCCCCGAACCGACCCACGCGCTAAAGATGCTAAAGACGGCGAACGATGCGACAAAAGTGTCGCCGCTCTCCAGGCTGAGGGCGAGCGCGAGCGATCCGAGCGCCGCGAGCGTAAAGCCCAGTAGCATCGTCGGGCGACGCCCCCAGCGATCCATCAGCAGCGAGGAGACGACCTGGCCGCTCAGCCCGCAGAACGCGCCCAAGAGATAGAGGAGCGGAATCTGTTGCCCGTGCATGCCGACGGCGGGAAAAATTGCGATACCGGCGATCGCGAGAATGCCGTAATACGGCATCACCTGCGCGAGATTGACGACGAAGGCGAAGAGTAATCGCCGCGGCGTCGCGCGGAAGAGCTCGGCAATCTGTCCGAAATATCCCGTCGTAGAGAGCAAGGGGGTAAATTCGATAGGAAGATCGGGATCGACGACGGTCGCGGCGCCGCTCGCGGCTTCGACGACCGCGACGATTTCGCGCGCCTCGGCGACGCGCCCGCGTGCGAGTAGCCAGCGAGGAGACTCCGGAACGAAGCGACGGACGATCAGCACGCCGATCGCCAATAGCGCTCCGAACCAAAAGACGAGCCTCCAAGTCGCGCCGCCGACGTTTCCGAGCGCGTAGAGCGCGATGCTCGAGGCGGCAATCGCTCCGATATTCCAGGAGGCATTGATCAGCCCGTCGGTGCGGCCGCGAAAACGCGCCGGAACGAATTCGTCGATCGCGCAGTTAATCGCGGAAAATTCTCCGCCGATCCCAATGCCGGTAAGAAAACGAAAGAATGCCAGCGAGAGATAATTCCACGAAAATCCGGTGAGAATCGTCGCCACCGCATAGATCGCGAGCGTCACCATAAAGAGGCGCTTGCGTCCGAGACGATCGGCGAGCTCGCCGAAGACCAAGGCGCCGACGAGCATGCCGATGGTATAGATGGGGTTGACCCACGCCGCCAAGCTCGCGCTGAAGTGCAAGTGCGAAGCGATACTCGCCAGCACCGGGCCCACGATCGCGGTCTCGAAACCGTCGAGCACCCACGCGATACCGAGCGCGACGGCGATACGCGTGTGCATCGGCGACCATGCGAGCGCATCGAGGCGCGACAGCAACGTCGGTTTCGAAGGCGACGGCGCGGTGGTAGTTGACGGCACGGCGCGCACTGTTGTCTGCGCGCGCGCAAATCGCCTGCAGGCAGGGGCGCGAGCGCGCTCGAAGCGCGCCACGATGCGTACCCCGACGATATTGCTTACCAACGACGATGGAATCGCTTCGCCCGGCTTGCGCGCGCTCACACTCGCGCTCGTGGAGATCGCGCGGATCGTCGTCGTCGCCCCCGACGGCAACCGCAGCGGCGTCAGCCACGCGATCACGACCGACGACTCCGTCGGCATTACCGCGTACCACGGCATCGAGGGAGTCCGTGCCTACGCCTGTACGGGGACGCCGGCCGACTGCGCGGTCATCGGTATCGGCGAACTCTGCGGAGAGCGCCCCGACCTGGTCGTGAGCGGCATCAACGACGGCCCGAATCTCGCCGACGATGTGAATTACTCTGGGACGGTCGCCGGCGCCGTCGAGGCGGTCCTCCTCGGCGTCCGCGCACTCGCCGTCTCGCTCGCGAGCGACCCTGACGACGGCACGATGCCGCGCCGCTGGGAGAGCGCCGCCGAGCAGGCGCTCCTCCTCGTCCCGCAGGCCTTCGCCGAATTGCCCCCGGAACGGTACTGGAACGTCAACGTCCCCAATCTCGCTCCCGAACGGCTGCTCGGGCACCGATTTACCAATCTCGGGCGCAAGCGCTACGGCGACACGATCTCCCGCATCGACGAGCACCGAGACGCTCGGTACTACCGCGTCTGGAATCTTCCCGGGCGCGGCGATAGCGAGGACCCCGACTGCGATATCGGCGCCGTCCTCCACGGCTACGTCAGCATTACGCCGATCGCGATCGACCGAACCGATCGCGAGGAGCTCAACCGTTTGCGGCTCGCTCCGGTTCCAGGGGCATGAACGAACGTTTTACCGTAGGCGAGGCCGCCCCGCTCGATCTCTTCCCCCGACCGATTCAACTCCCCGCGCTCATTATTTGGCCGCGACATACCGGTTGAACGTTTTTCGGCGAACCGCTCGCGCAGTTGCGCGAGTCCGATAAAACGAAGCGCGACGACCGCGTCTATATCGTCGTCGCCGCCGATGCGGCGACGACCGCAGCGCTCTGCGAAGGCTACGGCGTCGCCGATTCCTGTATCGCCGACCCAGAACGGCGCACGCATCGCGCCGCGCGGCTGCGCCCGGCCTCGATCCTCACCTTCTTCTCGCGCGACCTCGTACGGCGTGCGTTGGAAAATCGACGCGCCGGCTTTCGCCAAAATTGGGCGAAGGCGCGATGGGACGACCTCGGACGCGTGCCGGGTGCGATGCGAATCGACAAAAATGGACGAGTTGCCTGGATCTACCGCGGCGAACACGCCGGCGACCTTCCGCCGGTGGAGGAGTTGCTCGCACGCTAGCGCCGATGCGCTATGCGGGCATCTCTTTCTGGCGGTCGCCGTAGATCAACGTCGGTTGTTCGCGTTTTTCGACGACATCTTTATTTACGACGCACTTCTTGACGCCGACGAGCGACGGAAGATCGTACATCACATCGAGCATGATCTCTTCGAGTATCGAACGAAGCCCGCGCGCGCCGGTCTTGCGGCCCTGCGCTTTCGTAGCGATGGAGACGAGCGCGTCTTTGGTGAATTGCAGATCGACGCCATCCATCGCTAGAATGCGCTGGAACTGCTTCACGAGTGCGTTCCGCGGCTCGGTAAGAATGCGCCGCAGCGTGAGATCGTCGAGCGCGTCGAGCGTTACGACGATCGGCAGACGCCCGATAAATTCGGGGATGAGACCGAACTTCAGCAGATCTTCGGGAAGGAGCTGACCGAGCATTTTGCTCGCCCGAGCGACGCGTTTGCTCTCCGGGTTCGCACGAAACCCCATGTTGTTCGCCGCAACGCGCGATTCGACGATTCGTTCCAAGCCGTCGAAGGCTCCGCCGCAGATGAAGAGCACGTTGGTGGTATCGATCTGGATGAACTCTTGGTGCGGATGCTTGCGACCGCCCTGCGGCGGTACGTTTGCCGTCGTGCCTTCGAGAATTTTGAGCAGCGCTTGCTGCACTCCCTCACCCGAGACGTCACGCGTGATCGACGGGTTCTCGCTCTTCCGAGCGATTTTATCGATCTCGTCGATATAGATGATCCCACGCTCCGCGCGTTTAACATCGTAATCGGCGGCTTGGATGAGCTTCAGCAAAATATTTTCGACATCTTCGCCGACGTAGCCGGCCTCGGTGAGCGAGGTCGCGTCGGCCATCGCGAGCGGAACGTCGAGAATCTTCGCCAACGTCTGCGCGAGATAGGTCTTCCCCGAGCCGGTCGGCCCGACGAGAAGAATATTCGATTTCTGCAGTTCGACGTCATCCGCCCCACTGCCGGCGGGGCCGGCATTGATGCGTTTGTAGTGGTTGTACACCGCAACTGCGAGCGCTTTCTTCGCGCGATCCTGTCCGATGACGTACGTGTCGAGAATTTGGTTGATCTCGCGCGGCTTCGGCAACGTTCGCAGACGCGCGCCGTCGTCGGCAGCCTTGTAGAGCTCCTCTTCGATAATCTCGTTGCAGAGCTCGATACATTCGTCGCAGATGTAGACACCGGGTCCGGCGATCAATTTCCGCACATTCTCCTGCGATTTTCCGCAGAAGCTGCACTTGAGTTGCCCCTTTTCATCCCCGAATCGAAACATGGCGGACGGGCGACCTCCCTCGGCTACGGTGCCGGAGACGGCATCGAGCTACGGTCTTCGATGATGCTATCGATTATCCCGTACTCTTTGGCGTCCTGGGCGGTCATATAGTAGTCGCGATCGATGTCCTTCAGGACGTCGTCGAGGGGCTTCTTGCAGGTCGCTTCATAAATTTTCGCCACCGTCAGTCGGGTCGCGATCAGGTCGCGCGCGGCGATCTCCACGTCGGTCGCCTGGCCCCCGAGCTGGGAGACCCAGGGCTGATGGATGAGAATTTTCGCATGCGGAAGGGCGAAGCGCTTCCCTTGAGCGCCGCCGGTCAGGAGAATCGAGCCCATCGATGCCGCCATGCCCATACAGATCGTCGCGACGTCGGGCTTAATAAAGCGCATCGCATCGTAGATCGCCAGACCGGCGGTCACGCTGCCCCCCGGGCTATTGACGTACATATCGATGTCTTTGTCGGGATCTTCTTTTTCCAAGAAGAGCAGCTGCGCGATCGTTAAGCTCGCGATCGAATCGTCGATCGGGCCACCGACGAAGACGATACGATCCTTGAGAAGCCGCGAATAGATATCGTACGCGCGCTCCCCGCGCGACGACTGTTCGACGACCATCGGTACCAAGTGCCCCATCGGAGAACGACCTATCCCTTCTTCACCGACGGCATGATGCCGTCGCGTTGACGCTGCGTGTACGTTCTCTACGGCGCGGCGACGCGCTGCGCCTTGTCGATGAGAAATTCGAGAGTCTTATTCCGGACGATGCCGTCGTAGACCGACTGCATGTTCTGCGCGAGCGCCTCGCGTACCCGATCCACCGGCTGGCCGTATCGGCGAGCGAGGAGAGCGAGTTCGGCCTGAATCTCGCCGGGGCTCGCCTCGATGCCCTCCGTATCGGCGATCGCTTCGATCAGGAGCGTCCCCTTCACGCGGCGTTCGGCATCACCGGTCAGCTCCTCACGGAGCTCCTCTTCGGTCTTGCCGATCGAGGCGAGATACTCTGCAAAATTCGCACCCTGCTCCTGAGCCATGCGCCGCGTCTCTTCGACGAGCTGCTCGCGTTCGGCGACCAGCAGGCTCGGCGGCACGGGAATATCGTGCGAAGCGACGAGCTGCTCCATCACCGCGTTGCCGATCTCGCGGCGGACCCGGGCCTCGGCGATCCCTTCGAGGCGCTTGCGGACCTCCGTTCGCAACTCCTCGATCGTCGCAAAATCGCTGACCTCGGCGGCGAAGGCATCGTCGAGCGTCGGCATTTCGAGCTGCTTCACGTCGTGGAGCGTCACCTCGAAGATCGCCGTCTTTCCTGCGAGTTCGCTCGCGTGATAGCCCTCGGGAAAATGCGTCTCGATCTCTCGGCGTTCGCCGGCGTTCATGCCGACGATCCCGGTCGCAAAGCCTGGAATAAACCGATCTTCGAGCAACTCGGCGACCTGCCCCTCGGCGGAGCCTCCCTCAAAGGGCGTCCCATCGATCCGACCGATGAAGTCGATCGTCACGATATCGCCGAGTGCGGCCGGGCGTTCGACTGGAGCGAGGGTGCCGCGATCGCGCGCGAGCCCTTCGAGCGTACGGGCTACCTCTTCGTCGCTGACGGTGCGCTCCTGGACCGAGACCGAGAGCCCGGTGTAGGTTCCTAACTCCAACGTCGGGCGCACCTCAACGCGCGCCTTCACGCGCAGCGGCTCGTTCTCCGCGCTGGGAAGCATCTCGAGCTTGGGACGCGCGACCGGCGCGAGCTCGTGTTCGCGAACCGCCGAGCTATAGAGCTCCGGAACGAGATCCTCCATCGCCTCGGATTCGATACCCGCGGTGCCGTAGGTCTGCTCGAAGACGCGACGGGGGATATGCCCCTTGCGAAAACCGGGAATGCGCGCGTTCTTGCTCAGGCGCCGAAAAGCGACCTCGCGGGCGCGATCGAGTGCATCGGGCAGCACGGGGATAACGAGTTCGACGCTCGTCGCATCGAGTCGGGTGAGGGTTGAGGTCGTCACGGGATCCTTACTCACTTGGTTGGGGTCGGCGCGCCGCGATGGAGCGGAAGACGAGATTCGAACTCGCGACCCTCGCCTTGGCAAGGCGATGCTCTACCACTGAGCTACTTCCGCATCGAACGGCCCGCCGCGCGCGGGATGGTGGGCAAGCAGAGACTCGAACTCTGACGGGTCTCCCCACTGGAACCTAAATCCAGCGCGTCTACCAGTTTCGCCACTTGCCCTCAGGCGAACGCCCCATACTATAACGAGAACCCACCAAATCCTGCGCCGCCGAGCTACCGGCAAGAGAAAAGTTTGGTGCACCGCGAGGGACTTGAACCCCCAACCAAGTGATTAAGAGTCACCTGCTCTACCAATTGAGCTAGCGGTGCGTGTTTTGCGCCCTCTGGGACTCGAACCCAGGACCAACGGATTAAAAGTCCGCTGCTCTACCGACTGAGCTAAAGGCGCAGAGGCGCGTATCAGTGTAAACGGCCGCCCAGGCTTTTGCAAGCGAAAAAGGTGCGCCTTTCGTCACGTACCGGTCGCAGCCATCGAGGAGAGATTTTCGGCTTGGGCGACCAGGCGCTCGCGAAACTCCGCCGCCGTGAGTGGCTCGGCGAAGAGAAAGCCCTGTGCATCGATACACCCGGCGGCGATGAGAAACTCGCGCTGCCGTTCGGTCTCCACGCCTTCGGCGACGACACGGACGCCGAATGCCTCCGAGAGCCGGACGAGCGTGTGGACGATCGGTTCGCTCGCGACTTCGCCGTTCGTGCCGGCGACGAAGCCTTTATCGATTTTAATGGCATCGATCTTAAAGTGCTGCATGTAGCGCATCGAGGAGTAGCCGGTCCCGAAATCGTCGATGCAGACGGCGAAGCCGCGTTCTCGAACCCGCTCGATTCTCTCCATCGCCATGTCGGTATCGTCGAGCATGGAGTTCTCGGTAATCTCGATCGCGAGGTTGCTCGGCTTGAGCGCATACTCGTCGATCGCCGCACTTAAGGTCCGGTCGAAGCCCGGCTCGAGCAACTCCGTCGGCGTGGCGTTAAAGTGCAGCGTGAAGTTGGCGATATCGATCCCGGCGCGGCGCCACGCGGCGAGCTGCGAACAACCGGTATCGAGCACGAAGGCGCCGATACTCCGGGCGAAGCCACCGCGCTCGGCGAGCGGAATGAAGAGCATCGGAGAGATAACGCCGCGCGTGGGGTGATCCCAGCGCAGGAGTGCCTCCGCCCCTTTGATCGCCCCGGTACGAAGATCGACGACCGGCTGATAGAGCACGCGAAACTCGCGGCGCTCCACGGCGAAGCGCAGATCGGCGGCGAGCGCAACGCGTTCGGCAGCGGCGGTCTGCATCTCGGCATCGAAGACCGCGAAGCGCTCGCGCCCGACCGTCTTCGCGTATTGCATCGCGATCTCCGCATCGCGCAACACCTCGTCGCCGCGCTCGTATCTCTCGGGGCCGATCGCGATGCCGATACTTGCGCCGAGGAAGATCGGACGCCCCTCGACGAGAAACGGTTTCGAGAGATTTTCGAGCAGCCGCCGCGCGAGCGACTCGACGTGAATGACGTCGCCGAGCGTTCCGACGAGAATCGCAAATTCGTCGCTTCCAAGGCGAGCGACCGTATCGTCGGCATTGAGCGAACCGCGAAGACGCGTCGAAATCTGCCGGAGCACCGCGTCGCCTCCCGAGTGCCCGAGGCTCTCGTTGACGTCTTTGAAGTGCTCGAGATCGACGAAGATGACCGAGAAGAGCGCACCGGCTTCACTGCGAGCATGCTCGAAGCGCACCGCAAGCTGCTCCTCGAAGGCCTGCCGATTCGGCAGCCCCGTCAGCGCGTCGTGGAGACGCTGGAAGTTCAACCGGCGCTCCTGCTGCTTGATCGTCGTCTTGTCGGCAAACGTGCACATCGCAAAGGGATGCTCGCCGTTCGCGTCGGTGACGCCGGAGATGGTGACGTCGACCCACATCTCTTCGCTCAAACCGGAGATCCGCCGTTCGACCGTAAACGCATCTCGCGCGCCGTTCATTACTTCGGCGAACTCACTTTCGTGCCCGTCGAGAAGATGGTGGTGCACGTCGATGACGCTGCGATAGACGGCGTTCGCATCGATCGCTTTGCCCTGACGGTCGAGAATCGCGATCCCCATCGTCGAGCCGTCGAATACGGCACGGAACTGCGCCTCGCTCAGGTGGAGGGCGCGTTCGGCATCTTGGCGCGCGAGTTCGCTCGCAAGACGCTCCCGTTCGCGCTGTGCCTCGTCGAGCGCTCGCTGCGCCCGCACGTTCGCAATCGCCCAAGCCAAAATCAGTGTCCCGAAGAGCACGAAAAGAATGCCGAGCACCGTGAGAAAACGAGCTCGTTGCGCACTCGCATAGTTCGCTTCGCGCGTGTGCAGATCGGCGAGGAGCAACGTCACGACCGACCCGTAGAGCGCGTCGGTGCTCCGGGATGCAGCGAGGCTCAGCGACGAAATGTTCCGCTCCGTCGCGCGGTCGATTCGCGGGAGCAACGCCGCGCTAGCGAGCGCGTTGGAGAGCGCGTTTCCGGCCGCGACGTAGGTCTTCGCACGCGCCACGAAACGGTCGACCGCGGGAGTATCGCCGGGCGGCAACGACGAGCGCAACTGCGCGGCCGTATGCGTGATGTGGTCCTGAGTGAGGCTGTACGAACCGCTTACCGCCGTCGATATGCCGTTGAAACCTATGCGGACCGGGAGCGCGAAGGTGCGAGCGGCGAGGAGGTGCCTCACCTCCAAGGTCGCACGACGCGGGAACATCAACGAACTCGGCAGGTCGTTAAAGGCAATATCCGCGAGATTTTGCGATACGTGCGAGCGCTCGTAACTAAAATTCGACGTATCGCCGAGATTTTGAATCAAATTCCAGATGGGGACCAACGGGGCGCTCACCGCATCGATCCCCTTCCAGCCCATCGGCGCGCGTTGCGCCTTCACCCATCCAGATTCTACCTGCGCGAGCGAGCTGGCGGCGTCGAGCGCGCGTGCGTTCGGCGCGAGCAGCAACGCCTTCATCGCCGCCATCTCCGTGCCGACGTTTTTTCCCGCGCGCACGCGTGCGGCGGCGTTACCGGCGATGGTGGCATCGCGATAGGCGAGAACGGCATTTGTGAGCGGTTGGGAGATCTTGAACGCTTCGACCGCAATGCGCTCTCGCGATGAAATCGCGGGCGCGGTTCCCGATGAAATAAAGCGCGCGTAAGCGAGCAACTGTGAAACCGCGAGCGCGATTCCGACCAGAAGCAGCACGATCGCGAGGATGGTGGGAACCCGATGTGCCCATCGCGTACGCTCGGCCATAGAGCGAGCATACGACGGCGAGCGCCGAATAACTCCTTCCCCAACGCGAGGCGGCCCCACTTTTTCAAACGGGGCCGCGGATCGAGTCAAAATGGGGTGACTGACCGGGTTCGAACCGGCGACCTCCTGAGTCACAGTCAGGCGCTCTAACCAGCTGAGCTACAATCACCACGCATGCGCATCGAAACGCGCCCGGAGGGACTCGAACCCCCATCTTCGAGTTTAGAAGACTCGTGCCTTATCCTGTTAGACCACGGGCGCGCGAGCCCTTCGGCATGCGATCCATCTCGGGACGACAGGATTTGAACCTGCGACTTCTTGCTCCCAAAGCAAGCGCTCTACCAAGCTGAGCTACGTCCCGCCGGCTCCCCGCGGAGCATACCACAGAGAGGCAAGCCGAGCGCGCGCGCTTCCGGCCCATCGCCGAGGAGTACCGAGAGTTCGACGATCCTCCCGCCGCATCGACGCAGAAGCCGCGCGAGCCGTCCGCCCGCCGCCGGCGCGCGGACGCGCGCGAGATCTCGTCCCCGAGCTCGCAGACGCGCGAAGGCATAGAGGATCGCATCGCCGAGGCCCGCCGCGCTCGTCGCCGCCCCCGGGCCGATCTCTCCATCGGGGAAGACGTAGAGATATGCGACGCTCTCGCCGTCGGAGCGAGCGAAAAGGAGACCCTGCGCCGAAACCTGCAAGGCTTCGTGGAGCGCGGGATCGCGCGGTCGACCCGCGAGCGCATCGAGTTCGAGTAGATCTCCAAGATCGGTATTCCGTTGAATCGGTCTCACCGCAAGCGTTCCGGCGCCGTCGAGTTGCGCGGCGAGAGTATCGGGAGTCGGCAAGGAGAGCGTATAGCCGCAATAGATCTCGCCGGGCGAACCGAGCACGCCGTATATCGGCGCGAATTCCTGCGCCGCGGCCGAGACGAGCGCGCGCACGGAACGACTCGCGGAGCCGCGCAGCGCCTCCACCAACGCGCGCGCGACGCCGCGTCCGCGCGCCTCGCGGGCCACCGCAATAGCGTGCAATTCGACCGCTAGCTCGTCGCCGGTATAGATGGCGAGAGCGCTCGGCTCGCCATCGATAATTGCCAGCAGCGCGCGCTCGCGCGCCACGAGCGCGGCGAGCGTCGGCGTCAAGGCCGCGCCCCCGAGCAGCATCTCGGCTTCGTTCGGCGTTGCGGTGCGAAGGTCGATCGTCGGCGAGTTCATCCCCGCATCGCCGCCACGAGCGCCCGCAGTGCGCGCGCGCGATGGCTCGAGCGCGCCTTCTCCGCCGCGCTCATCTCGGCGAAGGTACGCGTCTCACCCTCGGGGAGAAAGAGCGGATCGTAACCGAAGCCGGCGGTACCGCGCTCGGCGAACGCGATCGAGCCGCGCGTCGTGCCGAAGCCCTCGAAACGACGACCTCCTTCATCGATCGCGAGCAACGCGCAGCAAAATCGCGCCGTACGTCGCTCGGCGGGCACCGCAGAGAGTGCTGCGAGGAGTTGCGCGCGCCGCTGCGACCACGAGAGTTCGAGCCCGCCGTACCGTGCCGAACGAATGCCCGGCGCGCCATCGAGCGCATCGATCTCCAAGCCGCTATCGTCGGCAAAGAGCGTCGCCGCAATTCCGCGGCGGAGAAGCTCCTCGCGCAGTGCCGCGGCCTTTAACGCCGCGTTGCCGAGGTAATCGTCGGCATCCTCTTCCACGTCGGGATAGGGAACCGACGGCCCGAGTTCGATCCCGTGCTCGGCAAGCAGCGCGGCGAACTCCGCTCGTTTGCCGTCGTTCGTGCTGGCAACAAAGATGCGCTCGCTCACGACTCGAGCTGGAGCACCGCCATGAACGCTTCTTGCGGTAATTCGACTCGTCCGACGCGACGCATGCGCTCCTTGCCGGCCTTCTGCTTCTCGAGCAGCTTCCGCTTGCGGCTGATATCGCCGCCGTAGCATTTTGCGAGGACGTTCTTGCGCATCGCGCTAACGGTTTCGCGCGCGACGATTTTTCCGCCGATCGCGGCCTGAATCGGGACCTCGAACATCTGACGCGGAATGAGCTCTTTGAGCTTCTCCGCTAAGAGGCGTCCGCGATTCGATGCCTTGTCGCGGGCGACGATGAACGAGAGCGCGTCGACCGCTTCGCCGTTGAGGAGGATCTCCAATTTCACGAGGTCGCCCTCGCGATAGCCGATCGGTTCGTAATCGAGCGAGGCGTAGCCCTTCGTTCGCGATTTCAATTGATCGAAGAGATCGACGATCACCTCGATCAACGGCATCTCGTAACTGAGAATCACCCGGCCGTCGTGGAGGTACTCCATATTCAACAGCGCGCCGCGACGCGACTGAATGATCTCCATGATCGCCCCAACGTACTCCGGCGGCGAGATGATCGTGGCTTTGACGTAGGGCTCCTCGAGTTGCGCGATGAGATTGGAAGGCGGCAACTTCGACGGATTATCGACGAGTTCGACGGTTCCGTCGGTCCGCGTGACGCGAAAAACCACCGAAGGCGAGGTAGCGATGAGGTCCAAGGAATAGTCGCGCTCGAGGCGTTCCTGAACGATCTCCATGTGCAGCAAGCCGAGGAAGCCGCAACGAAATCCAAAGCCGAGCGCTATCGAGGTTTCCGGTTCGAAAACCAAGGCGGCGTCGTTGAGCTTCAGCTTTTCCAACGCATCGCGGAGCGAATCGTAGGCGGCACCTTCGTTGGGATAGAGACCGCAGTACACCATCGGGACGGCCTTCCGATAGCCCGGAAGCGCCACGTGCGCGGGATTGTTCGCAGCGGTAATCGTATCGCCGACATCGATATCTCCCAACGATTTGACGTTGGCGATAACGTAGCCGACGTCGCCGATGCTCAAGCGTTTCGTCGGGCGCATCTGCGGGGCGAAGAGCCCCACTTCGGTACATTCGTAGACCCGTTCGTGCGCCATCGACATAAATTTCGTGCCGCTCTCGATCGCTCCATCGACGACGCGCACGTAACTCACGACGCCGCGGTAGGGGTCGAATTGAGCGTTGAACACGAGGCCGCGTACGAGATCCGTGTGCCCTTGCGGCGCGGGGACCCGAGCGACGATCGCTTCGAGAATATTCTCGATTCCGATGCCGTTCTTCGCACTGGCGAGGATGCACTCGCTACGCTCGATCACCAGCAGCTCTTCGATCTCGGCCATCACGCGCTCCGGATCCGCGGCCGGAAGATCGATTTTATTGATTACCGGAATGATCGTGAGGTTGTGTTCGAGCGCGAGGTGATAGTTCGCCAACGTCTGCGCCTCGATGCCCTGCGCCGCATCGATGATGAGTAGCGCGCCCTCGCAGGCCGCGAGCGAGCGCGAGACCTCGTACGAAAAATCGACGTGTCCCGGGGTGTCGATGAGGTTGAGCCGATAGATTTCGCCGTTGAGGGCGGGGTAGCGCAGCGTTACGGGATGCATGCGAATCGTGATGCCGCGTTCCCGTTCGAGATCCATCGCATCGAGCTGCTGCTCTTCCAAAACGCGCGACTCGATCGTCTTGGTCATCTCCAAAAGGCGATCGGAGAGCGTGGTCTTCCCATGATCGATATGCGCGATGATGCAAAAATTTCGAGTATTCGAAATCGTCTGCAGCCGATGCGCGTGGTCGGTGGCTCTCTCCATCGGATGCTTAAAACGCGCAGGCGTGAAGCGTTGCCGAGATAATTACCGGGCGAACGACGAACTGAATGAGTAAGATCAGGACGATGAACGCGATATCGAAGCCGCCCATCGGCGGAATGATCCGCCGTATCGGATTCAGGACCGGTTCGATCACCGCGGCGAGATAGCGCACCCAGGCTCCCTGCAGGTCGGGAATCCACGAAATAACCGCGTACACGACCAGCACGATCATATAGATATTGAGCAACTCGAGCAGCAGAGGCCCGAGCGTGCAGGCGATAGCGTTCACGTATAGAGGCTTCTACGACTTGTCGGCGATGACATTCCGCGGCACGCCGTCGAGAAACGGCGTCGGGTCGATCGGCGTGCCGTCGTGCATGACCTGGTAATGAACGTGCGGACCGGTGGCGAACCCGGTCATTCCGACGCGCCCGATCGTTTGCCCCTTGAGGACGTGCTCGCCGACGCGGACATCGGCGCTCGAAAGATGGGCGTACCAGGTGGCGTACCCATTCCCATGATCGATATCGACCATGAGGCCATATCCGCCATCGTACGAGGCCGCGGTCACGATGCCGGCGGCGGTGGCCCGCACCGGCTCGCCCCAGTCGGCGCCGAGATCGACGCCTTCGTGAAATTCGACGTCGGGGTAGGTGCGGTAACAGAAGCATCCGACGATCGGTGCGCCGACGACGGGATCGATCGAGGGAATATGCGCGACGAGCGCGGCCTGAGCGAGCGCGGTAATGTTGCCGAGGTTCAACACCCGCACCGCCCGCGCGCGCGAGCGTTGCGAGAGCGCCGCAGCACGCGCGGCGACGACGGCGAGTTCGCGAAGCCGAGCGCGAACGAGACTCACCTTCGAAGCACCGCGCGAGGCCTTCTTCTCCATGCGAACGGTTTTTGAGGGATGGACCGGCATGCCGATCGCCGCTTCGATGCGTCGATTTTCGCGTTCGACGCGTTCGAGCGTCGCGCGGAGTTCTTCGGTCTGCCGGTCGATCGAGGTTACGGCGCGCCGCTGATGCATGGTCACCGATTGCAGGTGCGCGACTTCGTGATGCGCCATACCCGCCGCGACCAGTGCGAAGGTCGCCGAACCCATCACCAACAGGGCGAGTACCGTACAAGCAACCACGATCGTGCGACGCGAGAGCACGAAGCGCCAGATACGTTCGCCGTTCTGCGGCACCAATTTCACGTGATAGCGGTCCAGGAACACCGTTATTCTCCCGCGGCGACGGCAACGCGCGTCGCGGATTCCTTCGCGCGTTCGATCGCGGCGATCTCTTCCTCCGAAGCGTTGCTCTCGCAGAGAAATCCGCGCACGCTCTTCCCGTAGGTCCTCGTATCGGCGCGGGAATAGATGCTGTTCAAAACGACGCCGTCCCCCTGCCGATTGAGCAGCGCGAGCGCGTAGGAGAGCGTGGAGCCGGTATCGTCGTAGGCGTCGTAGCGGACGAATCCAACGAGCGCGAGGTCGGTCCCTGCGAGTCCTTCGAGCGATGCGGTCCGTGCGGAAATCTCATCGGCACGTCGATCCGCCGCGCGCAGCGCCGCTTCGAGGCTCGCGATCCGCTCCGAAGCGCGCCCGGCCGAGCCGCCGAGTAGATCGTCGTGAATCTGCAAAAGTTTCACCAGCGCCGGGAGGCTCTTGCCAAGACGAAGCAAGGCGAGGATCCCCACCACGAGCGCGATCGCTCCTAGGAGAATCCCACCGAGGGCGAGCGCCGCGAGCAGCTCGGGCGATAAATTCGACGACAGCATCTTCTCCTAACGTTGATCCTTCGATAGACACCACGACGGAAGCCGGGTTGACTCGCGGCACCCGCACCGATTCGCGAACCGTTGCTCCCTTCCGGGCCTGGCGGGGTTGACGAGGGCGCGCCGCGCGAGGCCCGGCCCCCATCATGGCCTGCGCATGATAGCACGCGACTGCCAGCGGGGGTAAAGCGAGAGAAGTCGCAGCTCGCCGTCGCCGCTCGCCGAGGCGCCTGCCCAGCCGCCTAGGAGGAGCTTTCCGTAAAGCCTGGCGGGATCCTAAAGAGCTGCTCGGCCTCGGGGCGGTAGAGCCAGCGCACGTTTCCGCGTTCGAGCAGCGAGCCGAAGTGGCCGTTGTTCGCGCCGCTCTGCATCTCCATGAGCCGATAGAGCACCAGTTTGTTGCCGGGACGGAACACCGAGGCGGAGCCCACATCGTTCGTCGCCACGTGCGGCTTGCAGCCTCCGCGAGCGATCGCACTCTCCGGTGAGGTCGGCGGTGCCCCCGCCACGCGCGGTAGCGGACAGTACGCGCGCCATTTGTCGATCCCCGAAATATAGCGAACGATGCTCATTCGCGAAGAGCCGTTCCGGCACGAGCCCGTCGCTCTGGAGATCGTCATCGCAAGGTGCGTTTGCGTCCCTTCCGTGCGATACCCCTCGAGCATCTTCGATCCGAGGCTCCGCTCCGAACTCGAGAGCGTCATCGTCGCCGTTCCCGGAGCCATGTCGACCATATTTCCGGGCATCTGCGGCATCGTCGCCGAAGCCGGCGGTGCGGCGACGCATCCATCGCTCGTCTTGACGACCCGATACGTCTTCTTCGCGAGGTCGAGAAAGATCGTCTCGTGCCGATCGCACTTCTCGATCGTTGCGGTATGCTGCACCGGCTGGTCGATCCGTACCCAGCTTTTGTAGAAGGTCATCCGTTCGAGCGAGCCGTCGCGCATCATCTCCAGCATCGATTGCATCGCCGCCGGCCCGCCGGCGACGTGCTTCATCATGCCGCGGGCGAGCATGCCGCCCAAGCTCGGAAAACCGTTGTGCGCGGGTTGCGGCGACGGGGTCGCGTCGGCGAGCGCGATCAATCGACGATAGCTCTCATCGAAACTTCCCGGCGGCGGAGCCGTCGCCGGAGGCATCACCATGCGCGAAATTTGATCGTACTGGAGCGCGACCGGGGTTGGGGTCGGCGTCGGCCTCGGCGCCGCGGGCTTTCCGGGCGGCGTCGAATGCGCCCCGAGCGGGGCCGCGGCAAGAACGAACGTGCAGAGAGCTGCAGCGGTTGCCGCATATCGTAGAGACGTCATGAAGAGAGTCCTCCCTTGCTTGAATTGCCCTACGAGCTTCGAAACGTCGCCCCTCCTCCCTTCCGCTTGCGGGGCTCGCGGAACCGCTGGAAGAACAGCGCTCTTCATGGCTGACGTAACGATTAAGGTCCGCGAAAGCGGCCCCTACCTGGTAAAAGGTCCGGTGACGATCGTGGATGTCGACGGCCGCCCCTATCGCATCGAAGGAGAGAACGCGGTCCTCTGCCGCTGCGGCCGCTCGAAGAGCAAACCGTTCTGCGACGGCTCGCACCGCGACGGGTTTATCGCGACCGAGCGCGCGCCCGAGGCATAGGACATGCCGAGCTATCATGCAGCGGGCGAACTGCCCGAGAAGCGCCACATCCAATTTCGTCGCCCCGACGGCGGACTCTATGCCGAAGAGCTCTTCTCGACGCGCGGATTCGAGAGCATCTACTCGTTGCTCTATCACGAGCACCCGCCGACGGCGACCCGCGAGGTTCGCAAATGGCATCGCTCGCGCGTGGATCTCCACGAAAACGATCCATTGCGCAATCGGCATTTCCTCACCGGAAAATTAACGCTCTCCGGCGACGCGATCGATTCGCGCACCCCGATCCTCGGCAACGACGACGTGTTACTCTCACTGGCGACCGCGCGCGAACCGATGGCGAGCTTTTATCGCAACGTGGGCGGCGACGAGCTGCTCTTTATCCATCGGGGGACGGGAACGTTCGAGACGCCGTTCGGCCGCCTCGACTATCGCCCGCTCGATTACATTCTCATGCCGACGGGCACCACGTGGCGGATCGTACCCACGGAACCGACCGACATGGTGGTTCACGAATCGGTCGGCATGGTCAGCGTGCCGCGCAAATATCGCAACGAATTCGGGCAACTCGAAGAGCACGCGCCGTACTACGAGCGCGATTTTCGAGCCCCGATCTTGGGAGCGCCGAACGCCGAGGTGGGCTCGTACGAAATTCGCGTCACCAATCGCGGGCGGAATGCCCTCTACGTCGTTGAAAATCACCCGTGCGATGTCGTCGGCTGGGACGGATATTGCTATCCGTACGCTTTCAATCTTCTGGATTTCATGCCGATCACCGGGAAACTCCACCAGCCTCCGACCGCGCACGCAACCTTCGAAGCGCCGGGCGCGGCGTTCTGCGCCTTCGTACCGCGGCTCTTCGATTACCATCCACTCGCGATTCCCGTGCCGTACAACCACTCCAGCGTGGATTGCGATGAAGTGCTCTATTATGTGAGCGGAAACTTCATGAGTCGGCGCGGGGTCGTTGAAGGCTCGATCACGCTCCACGCCGCCGGGGCGCCGCACGGGCCGCAACCCGGTGCGGTTGAGGCGAGCCTTGGGAAGCGGGAGACCGATGAAATCGCGATCATGGTCGATACGTTCAAACCGCTGAGGGTCGCTCGCGAAGCGACCCTCTGCGAAGACGAAGGATACTATCGTTCGTGGTCGACGACGTAAGCCTCGTTCGGCTTACTGGATCGCCCCGCTGGTAACCGTCACCCCGACCGGGAGTGGGATCGTGTTCGTCTGCCCATCGGTGATGGAGATCGTCGCCGCCCCGGCGGAGACCGCGGTCACGGTGAAGGGGCCACTTCCGGATGCGGGCGAGACACTCACCACTGCGGAGTTCGAGCTGGTCACCGTCCACGGGCCCGGATAGCCGGTCTCCGTCAACGTGAAACTACCCGTTTGCCCGGTTGCCGTGAAGGCGAACGCGGCCGGCGTCGCGACCAAGCTGCCCGGCACTCCGCCGCCGATGGTGATGCTTTGCAGAGACGTTGGAGCGACAAGAATACCGTTTACCCCGTTGACGCTAATCGAGGCCGTGCCCTGGCCGACGGCGGTCACGTAGGCTTGTCCATTCGGTGAAATGATCGTTTGCGGAGAGCCCGTCGAGGCGGCTCCGCGCTGCGTCGATGTCAGTTTCTGCGAGAGGGTGAGCACGCTACCGTTACTCGACGTGATGGTGTAGGGACCGATGAACCCCGGTTGGCTCACCTGGAGCACCGCGGTCTCTCCGAGGTACTGGAGCGGCCCGATCAGGTTGACCGAGAGCGGCGGAACGCTCGTTCCGCTTCCACTGCCGCCGGTAATGCTCGCTCCACTCGAGCCAGAAGAGCACCCGACTGCGAGAGCGAGAACGGCAACCAGGCCGGATATACGGAAAAAAAGACGAGTCATCACCTATCTCCCAAAGGACGAGGTTTCTTTAGTCGAGCCAATTCTTTCTTTTAGGCCTCACACCCTTCGTTCGTCGCCGGCAGCACCCGCCCTACGACTTTCCCGAATCCGATCGAACGAAATCCCTCGCGTTGGCAGCGGGCGACCAGCGTAACCTCGTCTCCATCCTCCAGGAAGGCGCGCTCCTCGCCGCCTGGGAGGCGCAGGGGGCGGACGCCGTTCTCGGTGAGTTCGATCAAGCTCCCCTGCGAGCCGGGGAGATCGCCGCTGATCGTTCCCGATGCGAAGAGATCGCCGGGGCGGATCGTCGCGCCGTTACTCGCGGCATGCGCGAGTTGTTGCGCCTGGCTCCAGTACATTGTCGCAAAGCTCGTCCGCGCGATCGGCGAGGCATCGAGCCCACGTTTCCGCATCGCGTCGCTCGATAACCATATTGAGAGCGAGATCGCATAATTGTCCGCATCGTGCCGCTGCAGATAGCGCAGGGGCGCCGGTACCTGCGCGGGCCCCGCGACGCGAAAGGGTTCCAGAGCATCGATCGTCACCACCCACGGCGATATCGTCGTCGCGAACGACTTTCCGAGAAAGGGACCCAAAGGCTGATATTCCCAGGCTTGAATGTCGCGGGCGCTCCAATCGTTGACCAAGACACTACCGAAGATATGCTCGCGGGCGCGCTCGATGGGAATGCGGTCGCCGAGCTCGGTGCCGGGCCCGGCGAAGAATCCGATCTCGAGTTCGATATCGAGCCGTCTGCTCGGAGCGAAGACCGGCGCCTCGAGATCGGGGCTCTTGCGCTGGCCGCACGGGCGACGGATCGGCGTCCCACTGGGAACGATCGTCGCGCTCCGCCCGTGATAGCCGATCGGAATCCAGCGCCAATTCGGCAAAAGCGGGTCGCCGGTGGGGCGAAAGAGCCGCCCCAAATTCGTTGCGTGTTCGATCGATGAATAAAAATCGATGTAGTCGCCGATCGACGCCGGAAGATGCATCCGCGCTTCTTCGAAACCGCACAATGCCTGCGGCATGTCGCGCAGCGTGCGCTCTCCGCCGACGCGTAGCAGCTCGCCGAGCCTTCCGCGCAGCGCGCGCCAGAGCGGACGCCCCGCCGCCATCAGCGCGTTGAGACGGTCAGCACAGAACATCGCACGATCGGCGATCGGATCGAGATGCCCCGCTTCGGCAAGCGCGCGCAGATCGATAATGCTGTCGCCGATCGCAACGCCGATGCGAGGATCGCGACGCTCCGTCGAAAAGATGCCGAACGGCAGGTTCTGGATCGGAAAATCGCTCTCCGGAGCGACCTCGACCCAACTCGTTCGCTGCGGATCGTGGGTTTCGTCGAGATCGAGGGCACTCATACGAGCCACCCGAGCGCAATAAGATCCTCGACCGGCTCGTCGATACTGCAACTGCCGAACGAGAGAAACCCAGCGGCGCGCGCGCGCTCGATCGTCGCCATATCGCAGCGTCGACCGCGCCACGAGAGCCCGCCCTCGGCAAAAAGAAAGGCCTCGCTCGAACGCTCGACAAGAACCGCTTCGATCTCTTCGAAGGGCGCGCCCTGAGCCGCAAAACACGATGCCGTCAAGAGATTGACGAAACCGTGCATCTCGAACCCCGAATCGAGGGCCCGCCGCGCGATGGGATGGTGCAGGCCGGCGGTCGCCTTCCAAGCAACGCCGTGCTCGGAACAAGCGAGCACGTGCGACGCAAGCTCCGCGGGAGAGGGGAACGCCTCGGCGACGAGCCCGCCGCAGCGAATTTTCGAGCGCAATCGCGTGCGGGCGAGCGATTCGACGGCGCCGAGCATCTCGCGCGGCCAGCGCTCGTCGCGCGGAAACTCCACATAACAGGGCAGGTGACGCAATCCGAACCGATCGAGCAGCGCCCCGACCTGCGACAGCACGGCCCCGTAATTCTCCCTCGCCGCTCTCAGCGGCGGAACCGGAATCTCCAGCGAGCCGACGCGGAGCGTCGCGGCGCCGTGCGATCGATCGGCGAGCGCTTCGAGTCGCTCGGAGATCTCGTTGAGCCAGAATGTGGATTCCCGAGGCGCATCGAGAATGACGCTCGCTTCGATTGCGGGCGCATCGACATGAAGGGCGAACAGATCCGAAAATTGCGAGAACGGAACCACGTAGCGACCGAGCATCCACGCGTGCCGAGATTGCAGCGCCCGGCGATACGCGGCGTGAGCCTCGGGTAACGGGAGTTGGGCCGGCGGAAAGAGCCCCGCGTAGTCGATCGATCCGGTAAACATCGCCCGTGCGAGCGCCTCGGTTATCATGGTTCGCGCCGTTTGCCCGAGGGGGCACAAGGGCCCTGCCGACATCCCCGCTAAGACGGATCCCATGAGCACAACGCACGCCTCGCCGGCCTCCGAAGGTACGACTCCGCTCTCAAAAATCGACTGGGATCATGTGGAGTTCTACGTCGGGAACGCCAAACAAGCATCGCAATTTTATCAAGCCACGTTCGGGTTCGAACAAATCGCGTACGCCGGGCCCGAAACGGGACTACACGACCGCGCGAGCTACGTTCTCGAGCAACACGACCTCCGCTTCGTGCTCACCTCGAGCCTGCGCGGGGACGACGCGATCGCCGAGCACGTCAAGCTTCACGGCGACGGCGTCCGAGACATCGCGATTCGCGTGAACGACACGCGCGGAGCCTGGGAGATGGCGGTTCGCGGCGGAGCGCGCTCGTTGCTGGAACCGACCGAACGCCGCGACGATCGCGGACGGGTCGTGGTGGCGACGATCGCCACCTACGGCGATACCGTGCATACCTTCGTTCAACGCGACGGATACGACGGAGTCTTTCTGCCGGGCTTCGTATCCGCCCGTAAGCGCTACGCGCGCGCCTCGCAGCCGCACCTTTTGGCGATCGACCATTGCGTCGGCAACGTAGGCTGGGGAGAGATGGACGGTTGGGGTGAGTTTTATCAGAAAGTGTTCGGTTTTTCTCAGCTTATATCGTTCGACGATAAAGACATCTCGACCGAGTACACCGCGCTGAAATCGAAAGTGATGAGCGATCCCCGCCATCGCGTGAAGTTTCCTATTAACGAACCGGCTCATGGAAAAAAGAAATCCCAAATCGAAGAGTACCTCGATTTTTATCGCGGGGCGGGCGTTCAACATATTGCAATTCGTACCGACGATATCGTTGCAACGATCGACGCCCTCCGCGATAACGGCGTCGAGTTTCTCGATACGCCGGACTCCTACTACGAAGACCTCCGGGCGCGGGTAGGGAATATCGACGAAGATATCGACGTTTTGCACGCGCGCAAAATTCTCGTCGATCGCGACGACCTCGGCTACATGTTGCAGATTTTCACCAAGCCGCTGCAAGATCGACCGACGGTGTTCTTCGAGATCATCCAGCGCAAAGGGAGCCTCTCATTCGGGAAGGGCAATTTCAAAGCACTCTTCGTGTCGATCGAAAAAGAGCAAGAGAAGCGCGGCACCTTGTAGATGAAACGGGTCTGCGTCGATGCCGTCATGCTCGAATCGCGCGCGAACGAGCTGGCGGCTCGATCGATCAAAGGCGAGACGAAACGGGCGTGGATCGACCTCGCAATATCGTGCATCGATCTCACGACGTTGGAGGGAAGGGACTCTCCGGGGCGAGTGCGCTCGCTCTGCGCGAAGGCTCGGACTCCGCTTCCAGGAAGCGACGCCCCATCGGTCGCTGCGGTCTGCGTATATCCGAATTTCGTCGGCATCGCGCGCCGAGCGCTCGATGGGAGCGATGTGCGCGTCGCATCGGTAGCGGCGGCATTCCCCGCGGGACAGAGCGAGCTCGCCGTAAAACTCGCCGACACCGAACAAGCCTTAAACGCTGGCGCCGATGAGATCGACATGGTTATCGACCGCGGTGCGTTTCTCAGCGGTGACGAGCACCGAGTCGCGGCCGAGATCCACGCGATCAAAGGTCGGTGCGGCGATCGACACCTCAAAGTGATTCTCGAAACCGGCGAGTTGGGAAGTTACACCGCGATCCGTCGTGCCTGCGACCTCGCGCTCGAAGCGGGTGCCGATACGATTAAGAGTTCGACTGGAAAGATCGGTACGAATGCGACCTTCCCGACGGCCCTAGCGATGTGCGATTCCCTCGCCGCTTTTTTTCGGCGTGCCGGCGTTCGACGTGGGCTCAAACTCGCCGGAGGCATTCGAAACACGAAACAGGCGCTGGGATATCTCGCGATTCTCAATGAGACGCTCGGCGAATCCTGGTTGGAACCAGGATCGTTTCGTATCGGGGCGAGCGCGCTGCTAGACGACCTCTTGCTACAACGCGAACGCATTCGCACCGGTCACTACACGCGCCCGGAACGCATCCCGAAGGATTGAGGCGAGATATTATGAGCTCATCAGCATACGCCGCGGCCCCCGAGAGCGCTCGCCCGGAGATCCGTAACGAGTACGGCCTCTTTATCGGCGGCACGTGGTGCGCGCCACAGAGCGGCCGTTACGACGTCACGATCGACCCGGCCCGCGAAGAACCGATCGCTCGCATCGCGTACGGTGGCTCTGACGACGTAGCGCGAGCGGTACGCAGCGCGCGAAAGGCGTACGAGCGTTGGTGGGCTCCCATGAAGCCGGCAACGAGGGCGAAATATCTTTTCCGAATCGGACGAGCGATTACCGAACGCTCGCGCGAGATCGCCGTGTTGGAATCGATCGACGGCGGCAAACCAATCCGCGAGGCGCGCGATTTCGACGTACCGACGGCGGCGGCGCACTTCTTCTACTACGCCGGGTGGGCGGACAAACTGGAATGGGTGCTTCGCGCCGGTCGACGCCCGCAACCGCTCGGCGTCTGCGGCGCAATCGTCCCGTGGAATTTCCCCCTACTCATGGCGGCCTGGAAAATCGCTCCCGCTCTGGCCTGCGGAAATACCGTCGTCCTCAAGCCTGCAGAAACCACGCCGATGACCGCGCTGCTGCTCGCCGAAATCGCGCGCGATGCCGATCTGCCGCCGGGCGTGCTCAACGTCGTAACCGGCGACGGTGCGACCGGCGCCGCCCTCGTCGCCCACCCCGGCCTCGATAAAGTTGCATTTACCGGTTCCACCGAGGTCGGTCGCGAGATCGCTCGCGCGCTTGCAGGGCGCGAGACGCGCCTCACGCTCGAACTCGGCGGCAAGGCGGCCCACATACTGTTCGCAGACGCTCCTTTGGACCAAGCGATCGAAGGAGTCGTGCGCGGCATCTACTTTAACCAGGGACACGTTTGTTGCGCGGGATCGAGACTGCTCGTCGAAGAGTCCATTTTCGATGAGATCGTCGCGCGGCTCCAACAGCGTATCGACCGCCTGCGCCTCGGCGATCCACTCGATAAAAATACCGACATCGGTGCGATCAACTCCCGCTCTCAGCTCGAGCGCATCGACGAGCTCGTCCGCAGCGGCGTCGATCAGGGCGCGACGCTGATGCAACAGCGCTGCGACCTCCCCGAGCGAGGATATTTCTATCGCGCCTCGTTCTTTACCAACGTGCAGAGTGCGCACCGCATCGCGCGCGAAGAGATCTTCGGCCCCGTTCTGGCGGTCATGACGTTCCGCACCCCCGAGGAGGCGATCGAAAAAGCAAACGACACACCGTACGGACTCTCCGCAGGCGTCTGGACCGAGCGCGGCAGCACGAATATGGCTGTAGCGCAGCGACTGACTGCGGGCGTCGTTTGGTGCAACACGTTCAATCGCTTCGATCCCGCCTCGCCCTTCGGCGGCTTCCGCGAGAGCGGTTTCGGGCGCGAGGGCGGCGTTCACGGCCTTAGCGAATACCTGGCATAAATAGCGATGTCGCATAGCGCCTACGACGCAACGCTCCTCGATCGTATGGAGAGGCTCCTCGTCCACGTTCGGACGGCGATCGTCGGATGGGATCGGGATCTTCGTATCTCCTATTGGTCGCAGAGCGCGACGAATCTCTTCGGCATCGACGCCCAACACATGTTGGGGAAAACCGTAGAGGAGAGCGCGCTCGTTCACGCTGCGGATTACGTCTCCGTCGTGGAGAGCAGCGCCCGTCTTCGCGAGGGACGGCAACGCGAACGCATTCACATTAACAGAAATACTCGGGGCGACGGAAGAACGATCGTGTGTCGTTGGACGCGAGCCGCAGAACAAGACGACGACCGTCTCGCCATTATCTCTTTCGTCGAAGACATTACCAGAGAATATGCGGCGCGCGACAGCATCCTCGAAAGCGAGGCTCGTTTTCGAACGATCTATGCCGATAATCCCGATCCCATTCTCATCGTAGATCGAGACGGCTTCATCATCGACGTCAACGATACGGCGCGCCGAGTCCCCGATGCGGCGTATGCAGATGCGATCGGTTCACATTTTCGCGACCTCGTACCGGTCGAGCGACGCACCGAACTCGACGTCTATTTAGAACGAGCGCGTTCGGGAGTCACGCAAGAGTATGAGATCACCGTCTGCGACAAGGCCGGCACCGAGCGGTTTCTCTTCGTTACCACGGTTCCGCTCTTTGAAAATGGGGCGTTCGCCGGCGTCTATTCGATCCTGCACGACGAGACGCTCCGAAGAACCGAACAAGCGGCGCTCGCCGAAACCGAACGCGAACGATATGAGAGTGCCCGCCGACTACACTCACTCTTTCAAGCGAATCCCGACGGCGTCATCGCGCTCGATCGCCTCGGGCGGATCGCCGAGGCTAATGCTGCGTCGGCGCGGATTGGCGATTACGAAGTGGGCTCTCTCGTCGGGCGCTCCTTCGAAACCTTCCTTACCGAAGCGTACCTCGCGACGGCTCGCCGAAATTTCGCTACGGCAATCGCCGGCGAGGGTTGTTCGTTCGCACTGGAATGCTATCGCATCGATGGGAGTATCGTTCCCCTCGACGTCACGCTCATTCCTCAATATAGCGGAGAGAGCATCGTGGGCGTTTACGCAGTTCTCCAGGATGTTACACTGAGAGTCGAAGCGCAGGAGCGCGCCCGCATCCAAGCCCAGCGCGTTCGCGACCTTTACGCTATTGCGAGTGCGATAGGCGATCCTCTGGTCGGTATCGTCCAGGCGCTCCAGCTCGGGTGTCGTGTCTTCGAAGCGGAGGTCGGCCTAATCGTCGATACGACGGGACGCACCCCGAACGTCGAGGCATCGGCAAGCTCGTCGTCGCCCGAGGAGATCGACCCGGATATTCTCGCGCTCGCCCTACGGAGCGCCGGATCCGGTCCCAACGCTTCTCCGGTCGTGACGCAGGATGCGCTCGTCGCACCCATCGATGTCGGCGGCGAACGTTTCGGAGCGGCGATCTTTTCGCATATTTCTCGAAATAGAGTTTTCACCGAAACCGACGCCGAGTTTCTCGGCCTGATCGCGAGCTTGTTGCAGAATTTTATCGAACGGAGCCGCGTCCGTCTTCACCTTCAACGGATGGCCTATGTCGACGTTCTGACGGGCCTCCCCAACGGAAGCGGCTTTCGCGATCGCTTGCGCTCCGCGATCGAAGCGGCTCCGCTTCGAATGCAGCGGGTTGCCGTGCTCTTCTTCGGCCTCGATCGATTCAAAGATATCAACGAGACGCTCGGGCATCGGCTCGGCGACCGGCTGCTACAAGCGGTCGGAACCCGTATCGAAGGCTTGTTCTCATCGGTCGGCACCGTCGCTCGTATGGGCGGCGACGAATTCGCACTGATGATTCAGGACGCCGGCTCGAACGATCGCCTGCGCGATCTCGCCGAGCAAGTCATCGCCGCCATCGAAGAGCCTTTCCCCGTCGACGATTTCGAACAATTTCTCTCCGCGAGCATTGGCATTTCGGTATATCCAGAGGACGGAACCGATGGTGACGCCTTGGTGAAGAACGCCGATATCGCGATGTCGCGTGCGAAAGATCGGGGTCGCGGCGGCTTTTATTTCTATAACGCCACGCTGGAATCGCCGATTCTCATGCGCCTCTCGCAAGAACGGCTATTACGCCGAGCATTAGACCGCAACGAGTTTCTTGTCTATTATCAGCCGCAAATAGCTCTCCTCGACGGCAAGATCGTTGGACTCGAGGCTTTGGTCCGTTGGCAACATCCCGGATCCGGGTTGATCGAGCCGGGACATTTCATTCCGAGCGCCGAGATCTCGGGGCTCATCGTTCACCTCGGGCGCTGGGTGCTCGAGACCGCCGCACTGCAGGCTGCCGCCTGGGTGAAACGCTTCGGTCCGCTGCGCATCGCCGTAAACCTCTCCGCCCGCCAGTTACACCACCGGCATTTACGGCAAGAGATTCTTGGAGCGCTCGATATCTCGGGGCTCGACCCTCAACTTTTGGAGTTGGAGATTACCGAGAGCGTCGCGATGAGCGATGTCGAGCATGCGATTGCGATCGTGCGAGATATAAAAGGTGCGGGCATCCGCACGGCGATCGACGATTTCGGAACCGGCTACTCGTCACTCGCTTATCTGCGCCGATTTGCGTTCGACGTATTGAAGATCGACGGATCGTTCGTCGACGGTATCGGGAACGAACGCGAAGATGAGACGATCGTTAAAACGTTAGTCGGAATGGCCGATAGCTTAGGCCTAGAGACCGTAGCGGAGGGCGTCGAACACGCGAGGCAGGCGCAATTTCTCCGCGATTACGGTTGCCGGTTCGCCCAAGGATTTCTCTACCGGCCACCGCTCCCCGCAAGCGCGATCGACGAGCTACTCGCGGCGGGGCCGACGATCGCCGCTCGCTGATCCTCGAAGCCACCGAGCGCGCGACGCATCGAACCTCCTTCGTCTTGCGGTACGCCGATATCGGCGCGTTCGATAAACGATTGCGCGAAGAGGCGGTCCCCAAGGCACGTCTAACTACATCGGCCTATGAGTGCAAATGAAAAACGCGTTCCCATCACCGTTGCCGACGGCGACGGCATCGGCCCGGAGATCATGGACGCCACGCTACGGATCATCACCGAAGCGGGCGCCCGCATCGCGATTGAAAAGATCGAAATCGGCGAGGCCGTCTACAGCCGCGGGCTCGACAGCGGGATCGAGCCTTCGTCGTGGGAGTCCCTGCGGCGAACTCAGGTTTTCCTAAAAGCTCCGATAACCACGCCTCAAGGCGGCGGTTTCAAAAGCCTCAATGTAACCGTGCGCAAGACGCTGGGCATGTACGCGAACGTCCGCCCCTGCGCCTCGCTGCACCCCTTCGTCTCGACCAAGCACCCGAAGATGAACATCGTGATCGTGCGCGAGAACGAAGAAGACGTCTACGGCGGCATCGAACATCGCCAGACGAATCAGGTCGCTCAATGTTTGAAGCTCATCTCGCGCCCGGCGAGTAAACGAATCGTTCGCTACGCGTTCGAGTACGCTCGCGCGAATAAACGGAAGAAAGTTACCTGCTTTACCAAAGATAACATCATGAAGATCACCGATGGCCTCTTCCATCGGACTTTCGAAGAAATTGCGTTGGAATATCCCGATATCGAACACGAACATTGGATCGTCGATATCGGCGCGGCAAAGCTCGCCGACACCCCCGAGGCCTTTGACGTCATCGTCATGCCGAATCTCTACGGCGATATTCTCTCCGACGTCGCCGCGCAAATCACCGGCTCGGTCGGGCTCGCCGGCTCGGCGAATATCGGCGATCACTGCTCGATGTTCGAAGCGATTCACGGCTCGGCCCCGCGACGAGCCGGCCAAAATCTCGCGAACCCTTCCGGCCTTTTGCATGGAGCTCTGCTGATGCTGGTGCATATCGGGCAAGGCGATATCGCCGAACGCGTGCACAATGCCTGGCTAACGACGATCGAAGACGGCATCCATACCTACGACATTTACAAAGAAGGCGTCTCGAAGCAAAAAGTCGGCACGCGCGAATTTGCCGACGCCGTGATCGCGCGCCTCGGGCGCGAGCCGAAGGTGCTGCCGCCCGCTCGATACGCCGTCGGCGTTGCGATGGATCTCTCGGTCCGTCCGGGCGGCGTGCCTCCGAAAAAGGAACACGTCGGGGTCGATATTTTCATCGATCAACGAAACGGCGACCCCGAAGAGATCGCCGCGCGCGCAAAACGCATCGCCGTGGACGGCGTGAAACTCGTTGTTATCGCCAATCGGGGCAGCAAAGTGTGGCCCGACGGAAATCCCGACACGTTTTTGAGCGATCAATGGTCGCTTCGCTTCGAAGGCAAGTCCTTTGACGGCAAACGCGTTGCGGAGATCATCGCGGCAATGCACGACGCCGGCTTCGACGTCATAAAGACCGAAGGGCTCTATACCTTCGACGGAGAGCGCGGGTACTCGCTCGCCCAGGGGCAGTAACATTCGGATCGTCAGCCTGCTCCCGAGCGCGACCGAGATTCTCTATGCCATCGGGGCAGGCGACGAACTCGTCGGCGTCACGCACGAGTGTGATTATCCGCCGGAGGCGCGCGCGCTTCCGGCGCTGACATCTTCGGCGTTACCCACGTCGGCAGATGCAGCAGAAATCGATCGTCACGTGCGACGTGGGATCCATGAGGGTTCGAGCATCTATCACCTCGATGCCGATTTATTGGAACGCCTCGAGCCCGACCTCATCGTGACGCAGGAACTCTGCGATGTCTGCGCCGTTTCCTACGACCGGGTGAGCTCCGCCGTTCGACGATTGCACGGCGACCCTCGCGTGGTCGCGCTCGAGCCGAGTTCCTTCGACGGCGTCCTCGAAACGATCCGAACGCTCGGCTCGCTCGTCGGACGCGCGAGCGAAGGTGAGCGCGTCGCCGAGGATCTCCGCCGCAGCGCGGAACGGCTACGCACGCGCGCGCGACGCGATATGCCCGATCCGCCGAGCCTGCTTTTTCTCGAATGGAGCGACCCGCCGTTCGCTCCGGGTCACTGGACCCCCGACCTTCTCGCATTGCTCGGCATTCACTCGACGATCGAATTTCCGCGCGCACCCGCTCGCGCGGTCACGTGGGAGCAGATCGCCTCAAGCGATCCCGATTGCATCGTCCTCGCGCCCTGCGGCTTCGATCTCGCGATGGCTCGTCGTGCGCTCACCGACCTTCAAGCGAACGAAACCTGGCGCGGCCTGCGCGCGGTTCGCGATGGGCGCACGATCGTTCTCGATGGCAACGCGTACTTCAATCGTCCCGGCGTGCGTTTGGTCGAAGGGACGGAGCGGTTGTTCGAGGCGCTTGCGGCGCTCGAAGATGGGCGGTATCGTCGAGCGTAAGCAGACGCGCCGCGCCGTCAACCCATTCCACGCGCGTGATCGACGCATGCGAAAAACGCACCTTCATCGCGTCGAAGCGCTCCCCAAGCAGCTCCGCGAGCAGCGCGTGAAGCGTCCCGGCATGCGCGACCACGAGCATACGCCGCACGTCGTCAGAGAATCGCTCTTTCCACCACGCTCGAACGCGCGATCGGACGTCGGCAAACGTCTCGCCGCCCTCAGGCTGGTAATCGCGCGCGGAGGTCAACGACGTCCCCCCCGCGCTCGGAAAGGCTGCGGTGATCTCCAACCACGTCTTCCCTTCCCACGCACCAAAATCGAATTCGCGGAGACGAACGTCGCGCACGAGCGGGAGCGAGCGTCCCAGAAGGATCGTCTCCGCGGTCGTTACCGCCCGCTGAAGATCGCTCGAGAACGCCGCATCGATCCGTTCGTCGGCGAGTGCGTCGGCGAGCGCGCGCGCCTGGGCCAATCCATCGGAGGAGAGCGGAACGTCGCTGCGGCCCTGAAAGCGCCCGGAACTGTTCCAGGCGGTGAGGCCATGCCTGATCAGCAAGAGTTCCACGGTCTCCCCTCATGCTCGCTGCAGCATTGCCCTTCCTGCACGTCGAAAGCGCACCGGCATGGGCGACGGAACGAGCGCGAAGCGCGAGGAGCGCATCGGCATTCGCAAGACGTACAAACTCTTCATCGACGGCGCATTCGTGCGCTCGGAATCGGGGCGTAGCACGCCGCTCTGGAACGGCAAGGAGTTTCAAGCGAATATCGCCCAAGCATCGCGCAAAGATCTTCGTAATGCCGTCACTGCAGCGCGCGCGGCGCAAACGCGCTGGTGGACGATGGATCCGCAATTGCGCGGACTTACGATCTACCGACTCGGGGAGATGCTCGAGGCACGTCGTTTGGAGTACATCGACGCGATCGTGGCGAGTTCCGAGGCCGATGTGCGGAGCGCTTGCAATGAGGTCGACACCGCCATCGATCGGGTCGTGTGGTATGCGGGATGGTGCGACAAATTTTCGGCGCTCCTCTCCTCGAAAAACCCCGTCGCCGGGCCGCACTTTAATTGTTCGACGCCCGAGCCGATGGGAGTCGTTGGGATTCTGGCGCCGCAAACGCCGCTCTTCCTCGGCGCCCTCTCGGTCCTCCTTCCGCCCCTCGTCGCCGGCAATGCGGTGATTCTGCTCGCATCGGAACGCGATCCCCGCCCCGCAATCGCGCTCGCCGAAGCGATCGCACTCTCCGATATTCCCCCCGGCGTCGCGAACGTACTCACCGGGTACCGCAACGAGATCGCACCGGCTATGGCCAAACACGACGGCATCGAAGCGATCGCCGCCCCCCGCGAAGACCTCGAACGATGGAACGAGATCGAACGAGAATCGGCCGCCTCGATCAAACGCATACGCTCGTTCCCCGTCCGACGTGCGGAAGAGTACCTTGAGGAGCGCGCGCAATCGCTCGATGCGATCGCCGATTTCTGCGAGATCAAAACGATCTGGCATCCGGTCGGATTCTGATTGCCGCGATGGACCTACCTATGGCCGAAGCGAAGTTACGCGCGGAGATCGTCGATTGCGCGGCCCGCCTCTGGCGTCGCGGCCTCGTCACCGGGAGCAGCGGCAACATCAGCGCGCGCATGGAGGACGGCGATATCCTCGTGACGCCCTCGGGGCGTTCGCTCGAGCGCCTGAACGAGCACGATATCGTACGCGTCGATCGAACGGGAACGCCGCGCAATACGGCCGCTCGTCCGAGCAGTGAATTACCGCTCCACCTCGCGGCGTACCGGGTTCGTCCCGACGCCGTGGTTCTCGTGCACACCCATCCGACCGCGTGCGTGATTTGGAGCAAATTCGGCCGGCTCTTCGCGCGCGATACCGTCGGTGCGATGGAGACGTTAGGAGCGGTGGGATGGGTCCCATACGCCGCCGCCGGGAGCGCCGAGCTCGCCGAATCGGGTGCCGAGATCTTCGCGCGCGGCGTCGATACCATTCTGATGGAACGGCACGGGCTCTCCGTTCTCGCCGCAACGATGGAACGCGCGTTTATTTTGACCGACCTCGCCGAAGAGAGTGCCCGCATTGCGATCGGCACGACGTCGGCCGATTCTTTCCGGCAAGGTGAGTCGTGCCAGGAGGATGAAGCACTCTGCATGCCGCCGTATCGCGCGATCTTCTAAGCCGACGCATGAACCCACGCCGATATTCTCCGGGGCAGCGCCTCGCGCGAGCGCTGGATTTTGGTGAATTTTGCCTCCATTATCAGCCGGTCGTCGACTTACGGAACGATCGGATCGTCGGTGTGGAAGCGCTCTGCCGGTGGCCCCAATCGGGGAATGTCGTCGGCCTGCCCGACGCATTCATACCGCAAGCAGAGGCCTCGGGAGTCATCATCGCACTGGGAGAGTGGGTCTTTCGCACGGCGACGGAGCAAATCCATCGTTGGGAGTCGCAATATGGGATTCGGCTCGATCTTGCAGTCAATCTCAGTAGCCGTCAGTTTCTTCATCTCCAACTCGTCGCTGCGATCGAAGATGCCCTCTGCAAGGCCTCGCTCGCTCCGGAACGTCTCGAATTTGAGATTACCGAATCGGTGGCGATGCATAATGCCGAGGATTCGATCGGCATTATGCGCCAGCTCAAACATCTCGGTATCTCCCTCGCTCTCGACGATTTTGGAACGGGGTACTCCTCCCTCTCCTACCTCAAACGCTTCCCTATCGATAAGATCAAAATCGACAAAAGTTTCGTTCAGGATATTCCGAACGATGCGAACGACCTTGCCATCGTCACGGCGATCATTGCGATGGGGCATGCACTCGGTTTACAGGTTCAGGCGGAAGGCGTCGAGACGAAAGCGCAGGCGGATTTCTTACGCGACTGCGGTTGCGAACTCGCTCAAGGGTTTCTCTACGGACGCGCCCTTCCGGCAACCGATTTTGCCGCGGCCTTCGACCCGCATCTCGGCGTCATGCGCTCGCTGAGCGCGTAAGCCACGAGCGCTCCTCCACCTCGGCGCGCATTTGGCGCCACCCGCGAAAATTTGCGTTCGCTCCCGATGCGGGAGTCGCCACGTGTTCGAAGGGGCTAAGGTGATGCTGCTCCATGAGACGGTCGCAGAGGTCGAGATCCTTCGAGCGATCTCGCGCCCCGTCATGAGTGAGGTACGAAACGCGCGCGCAACGCGCGGCGCTTACGCGCTTGCGTAAATCGATATCGAGCCCGAACTCGTCTTCCTGGAGTAACGGCGTGTGCCACTCTCCCTCCATCAACGGCGTCGGTTGATGGCGCTCGTACGCCGCCCGCATTTTCATGGCAACTTCGCGAATCTCAGGTTGCGCTTGCGGCGTACACCGTAACGCAAAAAAATTCGCCCATTCGGTAGCGGTCACGATAACGGTGTGCCACAAAAACGGCTCGAGGAGCCGGTTAAGGACCTGTTTGTGGACCTGCAGCGTCTGCAGCTCGCGTACCGATTCGACGGCTTCATCGCGAGCGCGTAACCATGCGCGCTCGGCGATGCGCACGGCTTCGATATCGAGGAGCGACGAAGCCGCCATACCGGGTTGGTTGCGCCCCCACTCCAGCGGGAGAACGGGCTCGCTGAGAACCCGTTCGATGAGCTTCGATGTCGGAATCGCGCGCGAACTCGCACTATTGCGCGAAAATTGTCGATGCGTATTAAACTCGGCCAACACGAAGCGGGGAAAGCAGACCTCCATGGTGGTCAAGCGTTCCCCCGTCGGTGCGACCGAGTCGAGCAGTATCTTCGCGCCGTACCCCGCCAATGGATTAGCCCCCGCGATAGCGGAGAAACGCCGGGACTTCGATATCGTCCATATTGACCGGCGTGACGGTCTCGATACGCGTCTTTTCGAAAGCAAAACCGTTCGCTTCCGTCCGGCGGATCGGGCCGAAGCCCGCAGCGAGCACCGTGACGCGCACCCGACCCTGCAGATTCGGATCGAGGCTCGCGCCAAAAATAATCTGCGCGTCGGGGTCGACGCTGCGGCTGATCATTTCGGCTGCCTCGTTGACCTCATACATCGAGAGATCGCTTCCGCCGGTAATATTCAAGATGACGCCGCGCGCGCCGTCGATGGTCGTGTCGAGAAGCGGCGAAGCGATCGCCTTCTGCGCGGCATCGGCTGCCCGATGCTCTCCCGATCCTTCGCCGATCCCCATCATCGCCGTACCCGCATCGGTCATCACCGCTTTCACGTCGGCGAAATCGAGGTTAATGAGCCCCGGTTGCGTGATGAGGTCGCTAATGCCGGCGATCCCTTGACGGAGCACGTCGTCGGCGAAACTGAATGCTTCGTTTAACGGGGTCTTCTTCTCGATCACCTGAAAGATACGTTCGTTGGGAATCGTGATCAGGGTATCGACTTTCGCCTCGAGCTGAGCGATCCCGCGTTCGGCGGCCTCCATCCGTTTGCGCCCTTCGAACGCGAACGGTTTGGTGACGACCGCGATCGTCAACGCTCCGGATTCGCGCGCGAGCTCGGCGAGCACCGGCGCCGCTCCCGTTCCCGTTCCGCCGCCCATTCCTGCGGCGATGAAGACCAGATCGGCTCCGTCGACGATCATCGCGAGATCTTCGCGCGATTCTTCGGCGGCGTCCCGGCCGAGGGTCGGGTTCGCGCCCGCTCCCAGACCGCGAGACATCCCGGTTCCGATCTGCACGGTGTTTTCCGTGAGCGAATTGCGCAAGGCCTGAACGTCGGAGTTCACGGCGAAGAAATCTACGCCCGTCAACCCCGCTTCGATCATGCGATTGATCGCGTTGCAGCCGCCCCCGCCGACGCCGATAACGCGAATCGTCGCGGCATGTTCGGGAACATAGCGTTTAGCTTCAGCCATCGTTTCCTCCGTATGAAAGAGATTTAATTCCACAGCGCCGCGAGCCACCCGCGAAGCCGAGCAAAGATCGAGCCGTTTCGCGCCGATTCGACACCCGTCAGTTCGCTCTTGCGCGCAAAGAGCACGAGTCCGATCGCCGTCGCATATTGCGGAAAGGCCAAGGCGTCGATCGATCCGCCGAGATGCGCCGGAATGCCGATACGCACCGGGGCTTCGAAGATCTTCTCGGCGATCGCCTCGAGCCCCGGCAACTGAGCGCCGCCTCCGGTGAGGACGACCTCACCGATGACGAGATCGCGCGGTACGTTTTCGAAGACTTTCGCGCGGGCCATGCGCAGCGTCTCGAGGACACGCGGAACGACGATCGCGTTGAGCTCGTGCGTCGTCGCTTCGCGCTGCGCCCGGCCATCGAGCGATTGCACTGGAAAGCTCCGAGCCGCCCCACTCTGTTCGTCGCCAACTCCGAAGCGATGTTTGACCTCCTGCGCTTGGGCGAGCGAGGTCTTGAGGCCGAGCGAGATATCGTTGGTGAGGATCTGCCCGCCGACCGGAATCGTCGCGGTGTAGATCGCGCTCCCCCCGGAGTAGACGGCGATATCGGTGGTGCCGCCGCCAATATCGAGCAGCAACACGCCGACGTGTTCCTCCTCGGGGAGCAGGACGGCTGCGGCGCTCGCCAGGGGTTCGAAGACGATCCCGGCGGATTCGATGCCGGCGCGATGAACGCACTTGAGGACGTTGGAGAGAAAACTGCTCGCCGCGGTGACGATATGCGTGTCCACCTCAAGGCGGCCACCGGCCATGCCGACCGGATCGACGATGCCATCTTGGCCGTCGACCGTAAAAAAACGCGGGAGAGCGTGGACGATCTGCCGATCGCTAGGAACGTTGATGATCTTGCTGGCATCGACGACGCGCTCGACATCGGAGGCTTCGACCTCCCGGTCGTCATTCGCAACCGAAACGACGCCGCGGTTATTGACGCTGCGAACGTGCTCCCCGGTGATGCCGACGATCGCCTCCTCGATGTGGACTCCGGACATCCGCTCGGCCTTCTCGGTCGCCGCTTCGATCGATTTCACCGTCTGCTCGAGATCGACCACCACGCCGCGCCGCATCCCCAAGGATGGTGCCTCGCCGAAGCCGAGAATCTCGAGGCCGTTCGGCCCTTCGGCAGCGACGACGACGCACGTCTTCGTGGTGCCGATGTCGAGACCGCACAGGGTGCCTTGTTTCATTCACATCCTAAACATTAACGGCGATATCCACCATATATTGGGCTATCGGGTAAGAACCCCTACTATCCCTGCCCAAAATGGCTATCCAGAGCATCTTGGCGCCTCCTCGCGCAGCTCCTCTTGAGGAGAACGCCCGGCATAGGACGAAGCCTGCCTGCGATGAGCCAAAAGCGAACCTCTATCGAGCGCGGCCTCGTGATCTCCGCCGTCATCGTCTTTATCGTCGTTTTGGCGGTTATTCCGGCGGCATTCTTCGTTACCAATTTGATTGCAACGCAAGCTGCAACATTGCACGACAAAATCGTGAAAGGCGAGCTCGCATACGCGCGCGTCGCCGACGATGCGAACGGATTGCGCGCCGCATCGCTCGAGGCGGCGACGAACGCCGATCCAGCCCGCGCTGCGGCGTCGTTGAAATCGGCCATCACGCTCGTAAGTAAATTTCCGAAGGACGAACGCACGCTCGCCGCATTGACCGGAAAAGATTCGAGCACCAGCAAACAAGTCGCCGCTTTTACCAAGAGCGCCGGCGCGTACGATTTTGAATCCTTGGCGACGATCGGGCTGCTGCAGCAGGGGAAAAAGGCGGAAGCCTTAGTGCAATTGCAGAGTACGCTCGCAGATGCGTACACCCGACAAAACATCGACGGTCGGGCGGTACTCGATGCTCTCAATCGGGCTGCCGATATTCGTTACGCCGCGCTGATTCAAGCAAAAAATCTCGCCTTGGTAGTCCTCGTCGCCGGTGCGGTCTTCGCGCTAATCGTCGTCGTCATCGCATTCTCGCTGTTACGCATTCGATTGCTCCGCAACATCACTCGCTGCGTGACGATCTTCGAAGCGATGGGGCGCGGCGATCTCACCGCGCGCACCGGTTGGAGCGGAAACGACGTCCTCGGCCGTCTCGGTCAATCGATCGACGAATTGGGAGATCGGCTCAGCGCGCTCGTCGGGCGCATCCAAATCGCGACGCGCTCGGTAAAGGCCGCGAGCGCGACGAGCACCGAGGTCTCGCGCGATGTCGACCGTCGCGTTCAGGACGAACTCGCAACGCTCGGAGATGCACTCCGCTACTCCGCCGACGTCGCTCGCGGCTCCGGCACGGTCGCCGATAATGCCGAGGCGGTCGCCCGTCGCGTCTCCGATATTTCGAGTTCGATCGCCGAGATGACGGCCTCGATCCAAGAGATGGATCAGAACCTCCTTAACCTTGCGACCGTCGTCGAACAGGCCGTCGCCAATACTCAGGAGATGTCGGCTTCGATCGTCCAGGTCGCGGGAAACGCCAAACGCGTAGGCGTCGAATCGACGGAGACCGACCAGCACGTTCGCACCGGACAGAATGAAATCTCACGCCTCTCCACGGGGATCGACCAAATGACCTCGCTGGTCAGTTCGGTCGTCGTCGAGATGGAGAGCCTCGACGGTGCCTCGCGACAGATCGGCGAAATTCTCGGCCTCATCGAAGAGATCGCCGACCAAACGAACCTGCTCGCGCTCAACGCCGCAATCGAAGCGGCACGTGCCGGCGAGCACGGGCGCGGCTTCGCCGTCGTCGCCGACGAGGTCCGCAAACTCGCCGAGAACTCCGCCAGCTCGGTGAAACAGATCGCCTCGCTCGTCGCCGATATCCAGCGCCGTACCTCGGCGGTGCTCGAACGGACCGGGCGCGCCAACGTCCAGGTCAAGGAGAGCGCCACCCTCGCGCAATCGGTGAACGCCATGATGTCCGACGTCTCCAAGCGCGTCTCCGAGGTCGCAACGCTCATGAGCGAGATCAGCCTCGCCACCAACGAGCAGGCTCGTGCCTCCGAGGAGCTTGCGAAGGCGAGCGAACAGATGGGCGCGATGACCCACGAGGCGGCGGCGACGATGCGTGAGCAAACCATCACCGCGAACCAGATACTCGAGAGCGTCTCGGAGATCGAACAGCGCACCGCCGACGTGGCGCGTGCCTCGACCGAGCAACAGTCGGCGATCGAGGCGCTCGGCACCCGGATCGAGCGGTCGAGCACCCTGGGCTCCCAGAACGCCGACGCGGCCACCCGGCTCGCCGAGGAGGCGATGTTGCTCCAGGAGCAGTCGGGAGGGCTCGAAGAGCTGGTCGACCAGTTCGCCATCGACGAGGCGCATGGGGCCGCCGGCGAGGCGCGGAAGAACGCGGGGCTTGATGAGCGGGCGGCACTTGCGCTAGAATCCTAGACTACTGCCTCCCCCCGTCCCCTGAAGATAAGGTACCAACTTTGAAGATACGTACGTTTATTACCACCGTGCTCGCCACGCTCGCGCTCGGCGCAACGGCAATCGCCGCCAACGTCGTCAGTGCCACGATGATTCCCGACGGCACTTATACCGCGAAAGTCATTAAGGTCGTGGATGCGAAACACGTTACGGTGACGATGCAGAATGGGTTGGAGACAACGCTCGCTGCAGGGCGCCCGACGGTCGATTTTTCGAAACTGCACGCGAACGATTCGATGAAATTTTCGTTGGCGAACGGTGAAGTTCTGGTCTATCTCGACCTTTCGTCGCATTAATCGATAGAAGCCCCCCGCCCTCGATCTTTTTTCCATCGACGACAATCGGCGTCGACGGAGCTCGAAGGTCGAGGGCTTTTATTTTTTTCCAGCTCCCTCGCAAACGTTCTTTCAGGGCACGGATCTCCTCGAATTTTCGCTCGAGGTGCGTCCCGTCGCCGATATAGAGCAACGTTCCGTCGGCGAGAACTCCGAGATCCCCACCGTAGCGGTCGTGCGAGAGTATCGCCAGGCGCACCCCGGCGGCTTCGGATCGCCGAAGGAGCGATAGCAAACGCATCGCCCTCGCCCTCCCGGGCAGCCGACGTACCGCACAGAGCCTCCGACCGCTCAGCAGGGCCGGAAGGGATCGATCCCGCGCCTCGTTCGGGAAAACGTATCCCCGGCGATCGACCGCGCAGCTCCCATCCTTGGCGACGAGCCGCGCGACGGGTCTCCGTTCGCGGATGACGATCGAAAGATGATTCGGAAGATACCGATGCACGGCGACCTGCGCGATCGCCCGAATACGAAGCACGCGCGATGCGATTCCGTTCGAGGACTGAAGCCAAATATTCATTCGCGGGTCGACGGCCGCTGCGGCGAGGATCCGCGACGACGAAACTCGAGCGTTTCCATAAACGCCGATGATTCCCGGGCGGAAACCGGGCCAAGAAGCGGCCCAGGCGAAGCCCGCTCCCAAAAGCAGCACCCCAAGAAGCGCCACCAGCGCGAACGGCCGAATTCGCGAACTCCCGCGGCGGCGTCGCCTCGCACGCCGATGATTATTCATCGTAGGACGAAGCGCTCCAGCGCATCGCAGACGCCGTCTTCGTCGACGCGCCCAACGACGGCATCGGCGCGTTCGCGTACTTCGACCGGCGCGTTTCCCATGGCTACACCGATGCCCGCTCGTTCGATCATCGGAAGATCGTTCCAGGAGTCGCCGATCGCGAGCACCCGTTCCATCGGAATCCCCGAGCGTTCGGCAACGAACGCTAACGCGCTTCCCTTATCGACCGTAGGATCGAGCATTTCGACGAACTCGGGATAGCTGCGCGTAATGTAGAGCCGCTCGCCGAAGCGTCGCCGCGCCCGGAGCTCGACCTCCGCTGCGATATCGGGATCGCTCACCACCACGGCCTTGGTCGCGCTCCGCCCCGCAAACCTTTCCCGCATTGGAGCGACGATCGGCGCGACGCCGGCTAACGACGCGTAGAGTTCGGCGAAACGATTGTTCCGTTCGCAGTAATAGCGGTCGTCCGCATAAAGTTGGAGGTGCAAATCCTCGGAGTTAAATTCGTCGAGGATCTCTTCGACGAGAGGCGCGGCGATCGGTCGGTCGAGGATGCGCCGCCCGCTCTCGCCCTCGACTACCCACGCGCCTTGGTAGCAAATGGTCGGCGCGCGTAATCCGAGTTCGCGAACGAACGGAGCGGCGGCCCGAAACATCCGTCCGGTAACGATGCAGATAGCCGTTCCTTGCGAGAGTACCGCCGCCACGCAGGTACGAATGCGCGGAGAGAGACGCGTGTCGCGCCCAATTAAGGTTCCATCGAGGTCGAGCGCAACGAAATCGACGTTCACGGTTTCATCCTCAAACGTGCGCTCTGCGCGTGCGCGTCGAGCCCTTCGAAGGCGGCGAATGCCGCGATGGCGGCCGCATCACCGCTCATACGCAACTCGGAATTGCGTACCACGCTGTACGACCGTACGAAATCGGCGAGTGCGAGCCCCGATGCGAAGCGGGCCGAGCCCGAGGTGGGAAGGACGTGGTTCGTGCCGGCGAGATAATCGCCGCACGCGACGGGGGTCGCGCTGCCGACGAATACCGCGCCGACGCTGCGCAGGTGCGTGAGGTAAAATTCCGGGTCGGCGACTTGCAGGCTCAAGTGCTCGGGCGCGAATGCGGCGATCGTCGCGGCGATCTCGCCTTTCGAGCGCGCCTCGATAAAGAAGCCGTGGCGATCGAGCGCGGCCGCGATCGTCGCCCCCCTCGGTAGGCGCGAAACGTCGAGCGCCCCGAGTAGTTGCGCGCAACTCTCGAGAAGCTCGTACGAGTCGCTAATCGCGGCGACGCGGGCCTCCGCGTCGTGTTCGGCCTGCGCGAGCAGTTCGGCGACCACCAGTTCCGACGAAGCGGCCGCATCGGCAACCACCAATACTTCCGACGGCCCGGCGAGCCCGTCGATCCCGACGAGACCGAAGACCTGACGCTTCGCTTCGGTCACGTAGGAGTTGCCCGGACCGACGATCTTATCGACCGGTACGATGCTCTGCGTGCCGAACGCCGCTGCGGCAATCGCTTGCGCTCCGCCGACGGCGTACAACTCGTCCACTTCGCAGAGACTCGCAGCAAAAAGGACCGCGGGATGCACGCGCCCGTCCCGTTGCGGCGGCGTCAGAACGATGGTGCGCCGTACGCCGGCAATCTTCGCGGGCAGGGCGCCCATCAGCACCGAGGAGGGAAGCGCGGCGCTCCCGCCGGGGGCATAGACCGCGACCGCTCCGAGCGGTTCGCGTCGAAACGCGTACTCCGTTCCGTCATCGCAACGATAGGCGATGTCCTCGCAGCGCTGTCGACGATGGAAATCGACGATGCGCTCGCGAGCGCGCTCGATCGCCGCAGCGACCTCCTCTTGTAATGCGACGCGCGCGACCGAGGGCATGGGAATCGGAACGCGCAAATGCGTCAGCCGGTACTCGGGTGCGTCGAAACGCTGCGAATACTCGAGAATCGCTCGATCCCCCCGCGTCTCTACGTCGGCGAGAATCGCCGCGACGCGAGCGACCAGGTCCGGATCGGGCCTCCAACCGCGCCGCAGGACCGCAGCCATCCCCACCGGATCGTCGGCACGAACGAACTTCACGATGCGACCATCCGTTGCAGGCGCTCGCAAAGCGCGGAGAGGCGAGCGTATTTGCTGCGATACGCGACCGGATTGAGCACGAAGCGCGCCGAAGATGCCGCGATCTCATCGACGACGACCATATCGTGCTCGCGCAACGTACTTCCCGTCGCGACCAAATCGACGATAACGTCGGCGAGACCGACGATCGGTGCGAGTTCGACCGAACCGTGTAACGCGATAATTTCACAAGGGATATCGCGTTCCGAAAAATATTGCGTTGCCATACGCTTGAATTTCGTGGCGACCCGCAAAAACGTCGGATAGCGCGCACCTTCGTGATAGCCGTCGGAACGACGCGCCGCAACCACGAGACGACAGGCCCCGAAGCGAAGGTCGACCGCCTCGCTGACGGAGCGCTCGCTCTCCCAGAGCGTGTCTTTCCCGACGATGCCGCAATCTGCGGCTCCGAACTCCACGTATGCGGGGACGTCGGTCGGGCGCAGCAATAGCAACTCCGCGGAGCCGTCGTTGCTCTTCATCGTCAGCCGTCGCCCGGGATCGCCGGGAATCTCGATCCCGATCGCTCCGAGCAGCGCGGAGCTCTCGTCGTAGAGGCTCCCCTTCGGCAGCGCGATCGTCAACGAACTCATAGCGCTCGCTCGTCGGCTTCGAGGAGGATCTCTTCGACCTCCTCGCCGCACGCGATGAGGACCCGCGGGATCGCCTTATGTCGCGCGTAAGCGATCGCCGCGCTCCGGTCGAGCCCGCGAACGTCGACACGAACGCGACGGCCGCGTGCGCGCTCCGACATCGCCGCGCGATCCGAGCCAACGACGAAGACATCGACCTCTCGGCTACGGCGCTCACCGATGCGGCGCCGCTCGAGCGCGAGGAGAATTCTTTCGACGCCGACCATCCACCCGACGGCGGGCACGTCGTAACCAAAACGCGGCAACAGCCCGTCGTAGCGCCCGCCGCCGCAGAGAGAGAACCCGAGATCGCCGAGAAAGCCTTCGAAAACGAAGCCGGTATAGTATTCAAGATCGCGTAAGAGTGCCGGATCGATGGCGATGCGCGCCCCGAAGCCGAGCGCGGCGGCGCGCGCCAAAATCCGTTCGAGGCGATAGATCGCCGCCTGCGCCTCCGGATTCATTGCGAGCTCGCGCGCCATCGCGAGCACGTCCTCGGTTCCGCGCGTGACGACCAAACGACGCAAGAGCGCATAGCGCTCGGAGCGCACGCCGTCGCGCGATGCAAAGCCATCGAGATCGACGAGGTTGCGCGCCGCGATCGCCGCTTTCCACGAACGCACCGCCGAGCCGGAGAGCCCGAGCGAGACGAGCGCTCCGTCGACGATCGCCGAGTCGTTGATATCGAATTGCGCGTCGGCGAGCCCAACGGCATCGAGCGTCTCGATCGCCATGAAGAGCGCTTCGGCATCGGCGTCGGCACCGGGCGCTCCGATCAATTCGGCGCCGGCTTGCGTGAATTCGCGCATGCGCCCGAGCTGCGGCTCTTCGTAGCGATAGGCTGGAGCGATATACGAAAGCCGAATCGGTAGGCTCGCGTTGCGCAATCGCGTCGAGACCACGCGAGCGATCGGGGTCGTCATTTCGGTGCGCAACGCCAGTTCCTCACCGAGCGGATCGCTGAACCGAAAAGTTTGCCGCATGAGCTTCTCCCCCAATCCGCGCTCGAGCGATTCGTAGCTTTCGAAGGTCGGGGTGAGTATGCGCGCGTACGACCAGTGATCGAAAACGACCGCTATCCGGTCTTCAACGCTCTGCTTGAAAGCAAACTCTTGCGGAAGCCAATCGCGAACTCCGGGTGGAAGCCTCATGCCTCTCCTCGTTACTCGGTCTGAAGGTGAACGCCGTCGTCACCGAAGATCGCGACGAGTTCTGCGCGCACGCGTCGCTCTCCGCCGAGACGTCGAGGCAATTCTCGCTGGCGATCCTTCGCTCGAAGGGTGACGCGCGCGTCGCCCGGGCACCGTTCCAGCAGGACCGTCAGCCGATCGATCTGATCGCGCGACCGCAGATCGAGCAGCCACCCTCGTACCGGAGGGAGCGCGTCGGCGGCAGGTGCGTTAAAGGGCGTCGCTTCATCGACGGAGAGCGAGACGACCGGGACGGCATCCTCGCTCTCTCCGGGCCGCTCGCGTACGCGCACGCGCCCACGCAGCACGAGAATGTCGTCGGCGACGAAAAGCGAGGATGCCGTAGCGTATAACTTTGCAAAGACGATCGCTTCGCAGGTGCCCGTCGTATCCTCGATCTGCGCGATGAGCATCTGCGCTCCGCTCCGCGTCATCGTTCGCCGCACGGAGGCGACGAGTCCGGCGATCTTCACCTCGGCGTCGTCCTGACGGGTTCCGAGATCGCGAATCGGCAAAATGCCCATGCGAGCGAAGCGCTCTTCGTGTTCGGCGAGCGGATGCCCGGAAACGAAGATTCCCAACGTCTCTCGCTCCCATTTGAGGATTTGCCGCTGCGTCGGAGCCTGCTTACGCTCGAGCGCCGGAGCGACGCCGATCTCGCTCGAAAGGTCGCCGAAAAGCGAGGTCTGCCCGAGTGCGCTCTCTCTCGCGCGCGTCGCAGAGAGCGCGACCGCGCGATCGATTCCCTCTAATTTCTCGGCTCGATTTCCCGGTAGCGCATCGAGCGCTCCGCACTTTACCAACGCTTCGAGGACGCGCTTATTCGCTTGTTTGCCGTCGATCCGCTCGACGAAATCGAAGAGATCGCGAAAACGTCCGCCACGTTCGCGCGCTTCGACGATCGAGGCCACCGCGCCCTCACCGACACCTTTAACCGCGCCCAAACCAAAGCGAATACTCGTTCCGACGACGCCGAAATCGCTGATCGACTCATTCACGTCGGGCGGCAGCACCTCGATTCCCAGACGACGAGCGACATCGATATATTCGACGAGTTTCTCCGTCTTATCGCGCACGGAGTCCATGAGCGCCGCTAAATAGGGAAGCGGATAATTCGCCTTGAGATACGCGGTTTGATAGGAGATCAGCGCGTAGGCGGCGGCGTGCGATTTATTAAACCCGTAACCGGCGAACGGCTCGATGAAGGTAAACACTTGCTCCGCGAGGGCGACGCTAACGCCGACGCGCGCGACCGCGCCTTCGACGAATTTCTGTCGGAAGACCGGAATCTTCTCCTTTTGCTTTTTGCCCATGACCTTGCGGAGTTCGTCGGCCTGCCCCATGGTAAAGCCGGCAAAATCGCGAGCGATCTGCATGACCTGCTCTTGATAACAAGCGATCGAATAGGTTTCGGAGAGGATCGGTTCGAGGACGGGATGGAGGTAGGTCGGTCTCTGCCGTCCATGTTTGATCGCGATATACTGCGGAATCCAATCCATCGGTCCGGGGCGATAGAGCGCGACCAACGCGATGATATCTTCGAAGCGGGATGGACGAAGCTCGGTACAGACGCGTTTCATTCCTTCGCTCTCGAGTTGAAAGACGCCGGCGGTATCGCCGCGCGAGAGCATCTCGAAGGTCGCGCGATCGTCGAGCGGGATCCCTTCGAGCGAGAATGAGGGATCGCCGGTCCTGCGAATCTCTCGCACGGCGGCGTGCATGACCGTGAGGTTGCGCAACCCGAGAAAATCCATTTTCAGCAGACCGATTTTTTCGATCCACGTCATATCGTACTGGGTGTTCACTCCCCCCTCGTTCAATCGCACCAAAGGAGCGTGTTCGACGAGCGGCTCGGCTCCGATGACGACGCCCGCGGCGTGCGTACCGGCGCTGCGCGCGAGCCCCTCGATCGCGCGCGCAGTTTTTAAGAGTTCGCGAATCTCCGGGCGCTGGTCGTTGAGCATTTTCAATTCGGGAATTTGCTCGAGCGCTTCGCCGATCGTCATTCCGCCCGGCCCCGAGGGAATGAGCTTCGCAACCTTATCGACATCGGGAAGCGGCACGCCTAAAGCTCGCCCCGCATCGCGAACCGCCGCTCTCGCCAACATCTTTCCGAAGGTCACGATCTGAGCGACGCGATCTTCACCATATTTTTCGCGTACGTAGGCGATGACTTCGTCGCGTCGCTCCACGCAAAAATCCGTATCGATATCGGGCATTGAGATACGATCCGGATTGAGAAACCGCTCGAAAATTAGGTTGAAGCGCAACGGGTCCAAATCGGTAATGCGCAGCGAATACGCAACGATCGAGCCGACCGCCGAGCCGCGCCCCGGACCCACCGGGATATCCCGGTCGCGCGCGAATTTTATAAAGTCCCAGACGATGAGGAAATAGGACGCGAAGCCCATCTTCGTTATAATCGACAACTCATAATCGAGCCGCTCGCGCAGGGCGGCATCTTCGGCAATGCGTCGCTCTCCATATCGCTCGACGAGCCCTCGTTCGCAGAGCTCGCGTAGATAGGCGGCATCGTCGCGCGGCACGACAGCATCGTCGGGAACCGGATACTGCGGCAGGTGAAAGACCCGCTCGGGAATCCGCATGTCGATGCGTTCGGCGATCTTCACCGTATTTTCGACCGCCTCGGGAAGGTCGTGCCAGAGTTCGGCCATCTCCTCCGCAGACTTCACGTAGAATTGATCGCCGTGAAATTTCATCCGCGTCGTATCGGCGACGGTCTTTCCGGTCTGTATGCAGAGCAAGACGTCGTGTGCCGGAGCGTCGCGTTGGGCGAGATAGTGCGAGTCGTTGGTCGCGACGATCGGTAGCCCCAGTTCGCGCGCGACGCTGACGAGGCCCGTGTTGATCTTCTCCTCCTCCGGCATCCCGTGGCGCATGACCTCGATGTAAAACCGGTCGCCGAAAATTTCGTAGAATTGGCGGGCGTTTGCAATCGCGCGCGGACGATCGTCGGCGAGCAAGGGCGCCGCGACCATCCCGGACATACAGCCCGAGAGCACGATCAGCCCATCGTTGTACCGTTCGAGCAGATCCATATCGATACGCGGCTTGTAATAAAAACCTTCGAGAAAGCCTTTGGAAACGAGGGTGCTGAGGTTTCGGTATCCGGTGGGATCGGCGGCGAGAAGGGTGACGTGCGCTTCGTCGCGGACTTTCTTATCGAACCGTCCTCGCGGGGCGATATACGCCTCGCAGCCCAAAATCGGCGTCAGGCGATGTTCGCGAGCCGCATAGTAGAACTCCATCGCGCCATACATCACGCCGTGGTCGGTGAGCGCAACGGCAGGGGCTCCATCCTCGGCGCTCCGTCGACAGAGATCGTCGACCCGGCAGGCGCCGTCAAGCAGGGAATACTCCGAGTGGACGTGGAGATGGACGAATGGACTCAACCTGTACAAACCCTTAACACACGCTACCTAAACTTCTACAAATGCCTGACGTAACCTTAAGAGATGGAGAGTAGCCTCTCCCCCGGCGAGGCTGGGACCGGTTTGCCATCCTCCGACCCCGAGGCCCTAGCCGAGGAGGTTGCTCGGTTGCGTTCCCGGCTCGCCATGGTCGAAGCAGAGAGAGATGAATACGCCGCACAGAACGCGGAACTCTTCGTACTCCAACAAGTTTTCACGACCTTAAATTCCACGCTCGAGATCAACGATATTCTTTCGACGGTGATGCGCGGCGTCAGCGAGGCGCTCCACTTTAAGCGCGTCATTCTTTTCGACGCGATCGACGGCGGCAGCCTCATCCGCCGACTCGAATGCGACAGCTCCGGCACGGTTCTACACGCCGCCGATCCTCGTGCGTACCGCACCCCGTCGACGATGGACGATCTCGTCTCGCGCAGCGTCGAACTCGCCTTCGGCAGCGAGGACGACGCCGACCGTCCCTTGGAGGACGGACGCGGCCCATACTGCGCCGTGCCGCTAATCGCTCGCGAAGTCGTGCGCGGCATCCTCTACGCCGACTCACCGCCGGGCGAGGAAGTCACCGAGAACCAGCTCCGCATGATGCTCGATTTTGCCTCGCAGGCCGCGGTCGCCGTGGAGAATGCGCGGCTGCATGAAGAGACCCGCCGCTTGCTTGAAGAATCGCAGCGACTCGCGCTCACCGACAGCCTAACCGGCATTCCCAACCGGCGCGCGCTCAACGAGATGCTCGACCGCGAGCTCCACACCTCCGAGCGGTACGACACCCCCTTCGCCTTCGTAATTCTCGACCTCGACGATCTTAAGAAAATCAACGACACCGGTGGGCACGGCCTTGGCGACCTAGCGCTCAAACGCTTCGCCCAAGTGCTGAAAAAGAACGCCCGAAAGGGCGATATCATCGCACGATACGCCGGCGACGAGTTCGTGCTGGTCATGGCACAGAGCGACCGCGAACACGCCCAGCAGGGCGTCCAGCGTATGCTCGCCGCGATGCGCCGGAGCGGGCTCTCCACCTCGATCGGCGTCTCGATGTTTCCCACCGACGGCGTCGAGGGACAGACCCTCTTTCACGCCGCCGACGAGGCGCTCTACAAGGCGAAGCAGCGCGGCAAAAACTGCTTCGTATTCTACGAGCGCAAGAAGGCGCCCGACGGCGAGGTTCCCGCCGCGGCCGAGACGGCGCCCTAGGCGATCCGCTCCTCCCGACCAAGGTCGTGGGGCTCGCGCGGCGCGCGGAGGTATACAAAGAGGCAAACGCCTCTCCCCGGAAAGGTCAACGTGATCAAGCACGACGTCGTCGTCATCGGTGGCGGTCTCGCGGGTATGCGCGCAGCGGTGGAAGCCGCCGAGCGCGGAGTCGATGTAGCCATCGTCTCCAAAATGCACCCGGTCCGCAGTCACTCCGGCGCAGCGCAAGGCGGCATCAACGCCGCGCTGGGCAACCGCGAGGAAGACTCGCCGGCCAGCCACACTTTCGATACCGTAAAGGGCTCCGACTATCTCGGCGATCAAGACGCGATCGCCGCGATGTGCGAAGACGCCCCCAAGCAGATTATCTGGCTCGAACATCGCGGCTGCATCTTCTCCCGACTCCCCGACGGCCGCATCGCTCAGCGCCCCTTCGGCGGCGCCGGCGCACCCCGCACCTGCTACTCCGCCGACGTTACCGGACTGGTCATCCTCCACACCCTGTGGGAGCAGCTCGAACGCTTCGGCGTCAAAGTCTACGAAGAGTACTTCTGCACCGCGCTCGCGATCGAAGATGGAATCGGATCGGGCGTGGTTGCGTATAACATGCGCAACGGCGAGCTCGAGTTGATCTCCGCGAAGGCCACGATCTTCGCCACCGGCGGCGCGGGACGGATGTATGCCAAGACGACCAACGGCTACGCCTCGACCGCCGACGGAATGTCGATCGCCTATAAGGCCGGCATCCCGCTGATGGATATGGAATTCATGCAGTTCCATCCGACGACGCTCAAAGAGAACGGCGTCCTCATGACCGAAGGCGCGCGCGGCGAAGGAGCCTATCTCCTCAATTCCGAGGGCGAGCGCTTCATGTTCAAATACGCGCCGAATAAAGGCGAGCTCGCTTCGCGCGACGTCGTCTCGCGCGCCGAATGGACCGAGATTCTCGAAGGGCGCGGCGTCGACGGTTGCGTGCTGCTCGACATGCGTCACCTCGGTCGCGAAAAGATTCTCGAACGGCTTCCGCAGATTCGCGAACTCGCGCTCGACGCGACCGGCAAAGACGCGATCGACGAGCCGATTCCCATTCTCCCCGGCGCCCATTACACGATGGGCGGGATCGAGACCGACAAGTTCGGCGCGACGCGCGTCCCCGGCGTCTACGCCGCCGGTGAATGCGCGTGCGTCAGCGTCCACGGCTCGAACCGTCTCGGCGGCAACTCGCTGCTCGACACGATCGTCTTCGGCGCTCGCGCGGCGGCGCACGCAGTCGACTACGTCAAATCGGTCGGTGAGGTTCGCCCCTCGACGCGAACCCTCAAGTCCGAACAAGAACGCGTCGCCGCGCTGCTGGCGCGGAGCAGCGGAACGCGGGCGCCGGTCCTCCGTCGCAAGATGAACGAAACGATGAGCGCGAATACGTTCATCTTCCGCGACGAAAAGGGGCTCTCGGTGGGCGTCGCCGACCTCGAAGCGGTGCGCAAAGAGTTCGATGAGTCCGTCATCGTGATGGATAAATCGAAGACCTTCAACACCGATCTCGTCTCGACGTTCGAAACGGATTTCCTCATCGACGCGGCGCTCTGCCTCGCAAAAGGCGCGCTGGAGCGCAAAGAGTCGCGTGGAGCGCAATCGCGGACCGATTATCCCGATCGCGACGACGTCAACTGGCTCAAACATACGCTGGCCTACCGGCAAGAAAACGGCTTGCCGCGACTCGACTATTCGCGAAGCGTGAAGATCACCGACTTCAAGCCTGAAGTGAGGAGCTACTAATGGCCAAGATCAAGCTCGATATCTTCCGTTTCGACGAAGCGACCGACACCGTACCGCATCGCGACGAGGTGACCGTCGATCTTCCCGAAACGACGACGGTTCTCGACGCACTCGAATATGCGAAGGCCGAGGTCGACGGATCGATTTCGTTCCGCCGCTCCTGTCGCTCCGCGATCTGCGGGTCCTGCTCGATGAGCATCGGCGGAGTGACCTCGCTCGCCTGCAAAACGTCTTGCGGCTCGGCGATGGAAGAGGACGGCTCGGTGAAGATCGATCCGATGCCGAACTTCCAGCCGATGAAAGATCTCGTCGTGCACATGGATCCCTTCTGGGATAAATACGCGCGGCTCAAACCCTATCTCCAGCCCAACGATGCAGACTCCGCTCACGCAACCGAGCGGCGCGTCAGCCCCGACGACATGAAAAAGCTCGTCGATGTTGCCAACTGCATCATGTGCGCGACCTGTTATTCGCTCTGCCCGGTCGTTAGCGTCGATCCGGCCTTCGCCGGCCCCGCCGCGATCGCGTACGCCTACCGCTTCATCGAAGACGTGCGCGATGGGAAGCGCACCGATCGCCTCGCACAGATCAGCGAAGATTATCTCTGGCTCTGCGCGCACTGCTACGCGTGCTCGTACTGTCCGAAGCACGTCGATCCGAACGATCGCATCATCGACGTGAAACGAGCGACGATCAAAGACCGTGTCATGATGAACGAACGCGGCCCACGCCACGCACTCGTCGTCGCGAAGACGATCAAACAGACCGGCATGCTCGCCGAGACCGAAGTGATCCAAGGAACCGTCGGTCGTTTCAACATTCGCGGCCTTCTGAAAGTCGCACCGCTCGGGGCGCGCATGGCACTCAAGGGCAAACTCCCGCCTCCCTTCCTCAAGCCCGTACCGAAGGTCGACGAAATTCGCACCATTTTCGATGCATTGGAGGCACCGGTCCGATAATGTCCAGCACGCTCCTTCCCGAAGAACGCGCGCTCGACGCGCACGTTCGCACCAATTCCTCCAAGAGCAAGCGCTACGGATTTTTCCCCGGCTGCGTTGCGAAAGAGTCCTGTAAAGAACTCTTCAACTCGACGATGCTCCTCGCCGACAAGCTCGGCATCGAGCTCGTCGAACTCACCGCGGCCTCCTGCTGCGGCGCCTCGGTGCTCAACGACACCAATCGCGACGTGGCGCGCGTGCTGAACGCGCGCACCTACGCTCAGGCCGAAGCGCTCGGCCTCGACGACGTCATCACGATCTGCTCGACCTGCACCGGGCACATGCGCGCGGCGAATAAAGAGCTGCGCGAGAGCGAAGAGCGCATGGCGCACGCGAATGCGATTCTCGGCAAGTTCGGCGCGAACTATAAAGGCACCGTGACCGTCCGTCACCTACTCTGGCTCTTGATCGACGACATCGGGCTCGACGCGCTGCGTTCGATGGTCGTTCGTCCGCTCAACGGACTGAAGGTCGCGCCCTTCTACGGCTGCCACATCATCCGCCCCGAATCGGTGAACGGCTGGGAATCGGCGCGTCACCCGCATTCGCTCGAAGACGTCATCGTCGCACTCGGTGGCGAGGCAGTCGATTATGCCGGGAAGACGCGTTGCTGCGGCTTCCACGTGCAGCTGGAGAAAGACGGCATCGCATCGTCGATGGTCGGCCAGAACATGCGCATGGCCAAGGATAACGGCGCCGAAGCGGTGATCACGCCCTGCCCGCTCTGCCACCTCGCGCTCGACGGCTATCAGGCCGATGCCGCCGCTCGCTGGGGGCGCACCGATCTCCCCATCTTTCACCTTCCCCAACTCGTCGCGTACGCGCTCGGCGTGCCCGCCGAGAAGCTCGGTCTGAACAAGCACCTCATCGATCCACGCGAGGTCATGGTCTCGCGCGATCTGATCAACTAGCGACCGCGCGCCGCAGCATGAAGCGCCGCTCTCGGCATCGAGAGCGGCGCTTTTTTGCTCTCCGGCGCCGAACCGGGAGCGCGCGCGCGATGTCGAAGTGGGGTTCATGATCGCACCGCACGACGTCACCGCCTATCCGGCCATCGATGCCGAACTCCAGGAGCTCCGCGCCGGCGCCCAGCGATGGGCTCGCCTGCCAATCCTCGCAAAAGTCGCGCTGCTCGAGGACTCTCGCGACGGGGTCTACGCCCTCCGTCGGCGTTGGGCGGAGGCCGCCGTCGAGGCGAAAGGGCTGCGCGGGACGGGGCTCGAGGGCGAGGAGTGGATCAGTGGGCCCTGGGCCGTGCTCTACGCGCTCAATCGCTATATCGCGTCCTTGGAGGGGATCGCGAAAAGCGGTGCGCCCGAGCTCCCCGGAAGCCGCATCTACGCCCGTCAGGGCGGCCAAAGCGTCGCAAAGGTTTTTCCGAATACGCTCTACGACCGACTGCTGCTCAACGGCATCGACGCGGAGATCTGGATGGAGCCGGGGCTCGCGCCGAGTGAGGTCCCCGCAACGATGGCGACCTGGTATCGCGAGGCGCATCCGCAACCGCGCGTCGCGCTCGTCCTCGGCGCCGGGAATATCGCGGCGATTCCGCCGCTCGACGTGCTCTACAAATTGCTCGCCGACGGCGCCGTCTGCATGCTGAAAATGAATCCCGTCAACGACTATCTCGGCCCGATCTTCGAGCGCGCCTTCGCAGCGCTGGTCGATGAAGGCTACCTTCGCTTCGCCTACGGCGGCCCAGAGATCGGGCAATATCTCTGCGCCTCCGATGCAATCGACGAAATTCATATCACCGGAAGCGATACGACCCACGACGCCATCGTCTTCGGACTCGGCGAGGAGGGCGCCGCACGCAAGCGCGCCGGGAAAGCGATCCTCCAGAAGCCGATCACGAGCGAGCTCGGGAACGTGAGCCCCACCATCGTGGTACCCGGCGAGTGGAGCGACGCCGATTTTCGCTTTCAGGCCGAGAATATCGTGACGCAGAAGCTCCATAACAACGGTTTTAATTGCATTGCGTCGCAGGTCTTGGTGTTACCGCAGAATTGGGTGGGGACGCCGCGGCTCGTCGCCGCAATCGAAGGGCTCTTGCGCGAACTCCCCGATCGCCCCGCCTACTATCCCGGCGCCGGATCGCGCTGCGAACGACTCTCGCAAGTCGGCGAGAGCGTCGCGCTCGGGCGGAGCGGCGACGGCTATACCGCGCGCACGATCCGGCACGCCGAGTATGGCGATCCCGAGGATCCGGCATTTAGCGTCGAAGCGTTCTCGAGCTTTCTCGCCTACGTGACGATTCCGGGTGAGACGGAACGCTATCTCAACGACGCGGTGGCTTTTGCCAACGACCGCTTGCGCGGCACGCTCGGAGCGAATATGATCGTGCACCCGGCGAGCGAACGCGCCCACGCCGCAGCGATCGATCGGGCGATCGCCGGGCTGCGATACGGATGTATCGCCGTGAACGCGTGGACCGGGGTCGGCTTTTTACTGACCGAGAGTACGTGGGGCGCCTTCCCCGGGCACACGCTCGCCGACGTGGGGAGCGGCATTGGGGTCGTCCACAACAGCTTCTTCTTTTCGCGACCGCAAAAGAGCGTCGTTCGCGCACCCTTTGCGCCCTTTCCACGCAGCCTCTTCGGCTACGGCGCGACGCTCCTCCCGAAGCCGCCGTGGTTCGTCACCAATCGCGGCGGAGCGAGCATCGGCCCCGCACTCTGCGACTTCGAGTACCGCCCATCGCCGATACGCGCGCTGCGCGTGGCACTCTTAGCGATGCGCGGATAACTTCACCCCCGCGGCCTTCAGCATGCGAAGCACCGGAGCGTGCGGCAGGCCGTACACGGTGATGCCGCGCCGCCCGACCATCGTCGTGGAAGACCAGAGCGCGTCGTCGATCGAGGCCTCGACCGCATCGCTCGTCGCGCGATAGAGCGTGTCGAGCACGCGGTCGCTCTCGACGGTCGCCAGGCGCGGCGCGTGAACGCGAAAGTCGCCGGTGCGTCGATAGACGTATCGCGTGGAAAAGGCGACGAAGAGATCGCCGCTTCCGACGGAGGAGATCAATCCCGTGCGCGCCATGCCGATCCCCGCTCGCAGCGCGAGCGCGCGCAATTGCCGATTATCGAGCGGCGCGTCGGTTGCGATGACGATGATGATACTTCCCGAACTCATTCGCCCGTGCAACGCGAGCGGCTGAGGGAAGCGCGGCAGATACTCGTTCTTCAGCGCGCGTCCGACCGGGACGCCCGCAATTTTCAAGTGCGCGTGCGACATTCCGGTGTTATCGTTCACGAGAACGCCGACGCGATAGCCGCCCATCGATGCTGGAATCACGCGCGATGCCGAGCCGATTCCCGCTTTAAATCCGAACGCTTTCATGCCGGTCCCAGCACCGACGCTGCCGCGCCGAAATTGCCCGGTATGCGCGCGATTTAAAAGCGCGACGACGTCGCTCGGCCGCACCGCACGCGCCTGAATGTCGTCGAGCAATTGATCGTCGCATTCGGCAACGACGGGGAGCGGAACGTCGTCGGTGATACCGAGCTGTGGGTGTTTGGAGATCATCCAACTCACGACGCCGTCGTCGGCGAGACCGATATCGAGGGTGTCGGTCAGTACGATCGGCTCCTCAAGATAACCCGATTCGTCGATCCAATGCGTTCCGGTCATCTCGCCGTTGCCGTTGAAACGGAGAAAGGCGGCAGCAACCTTTCGGTCCCAGGGGTCGGCGTCGGGGAGAATCGCCGTCGCGCCGGTGCGAATCGAGCTTCCGCGCTCGATGGTCAGATTGGCGACGCGCACGCCGGCGACGTCGGTGATCGCATCGAGCGGCCCTGCGGGCAGCGATCCGACGTGAAAGGGAAGGGCCGCCGCAGCGGGCGCAACAAACAGGGCCGCGAGGAACGCGGCGAGTGCAATCGTACGTGAACTCATAGGGATTCCTGCGACTCGGCCCCTCCGACGGCCTGCAGGCACGACCGCGAAACCCGAGAAATGAACCGATGAGATCCATTGACGCAGGGGGTAGCAGCCATTCTCACCGTATCCGAACGTCTCAAGGGCAAAGCCCAGTACGACAACCTCACCGCCGCCGAGCTCGTCGAACATATCGTTCGGCGCGGCGAGGGTGTGCTTGGCGACGATGGGCAGGTTATCGTCGATACGCGCCCCCATACCGGCCGCTCGCCGAAGGATAAGTTCTTCGTGCGCGAGCCGGAGAGCGAAGGGCATATCGATTGGAGCGATGCCAACCAAGGGATCGCCCCGGAGATCTTCGACGCACTCTTCGATCGGGTCGCCGCGTTTCTCGAGCAGCGCGATCTCTATAGCCTCGACTGCTACGTCGGGGCGGACGAGCGCTATCGCGTACCCGTGCGCGTCTATACCGAATTTGCGTGGCACAGCCTCTTCGCGCGCCATCTCTTCATCACGCCAGAGCGCCCCGATCCCGCTTTCATCCCGGAGTTTACGGTTGTCGATGCGGCGACGTTCGAAGCCGACCCCAAACGCGATGGAACGCGCAGCAGCACCTTTGTGCTGGTGAATTTCCAACGTCGCATCATTCTCATCGGCGGAACGAAATACGCGGGCGAGATTAAAAAATCGATCTTTACGGTGATGAACTATCTCCTTCCGCTGAGATCGACATTACCGATGCACTGCTCCGCAAACGTCGGTCGTCTCGGCGATACTGCGATCTTCTTCGGGCTCTCGGGCACCGGAAAAACCACGCTCTCCTCCGATCCGAACCGCCCGCTCATCGGCGACGACGAGCACGGCTGGTCCGACGACGGCGTCTTTAATTTCGAAGGCGGTTGTTACGCGAAGGTGATCCGCCTCTCTGCCAGCGCGGAGCCGGAGATCTGGGCCGCGACCCATCGTTTTGCCACCGTGCTCGAAAACGTCGTTTACGACGAACGCACGCGGGCGCTCGACGTCGATTCCGAAGCGAAAACCGAGAACACTCGCGCGGCGTATCCCCTCGAATATATCCCAAACATCGTGCCGGGGAGCAAAGGCGGGCACCCGCAGACGATCGTGATGCTGACCGCCGACGCCTTCGGCGTACTTCCGCCGATCAGCATGCTGAGCCCCGACCAGGCGATGTATCATTTTCTATCGGGCTACACGGCGAAGATCGCCGGGACCGAGCGCGGCGTCACCGAACCGAGCGCGACCTTCTCCACCTGTTTCGGCGCGCCGTTCATGGTGCACCGCCCGACGGTCTACGCCGCGCTTCTCGGCCGGAAAATCGCGCAGCACCAGGTGAAATGCTGGCTGGTGAATACCGGATGGAGCGGCGGTCCGTACGGCGTCGGCAAACGCATGGCGATCGCTCATACGCGGGCGATGGTCAACGCGGCGATCGAGGGACGGATCCCCGAACGTTTTTCGCGCGAACCATTTTTCGGCCTCCACATACCGCACGAAGTTCCCGGCGTTCCGAACGAGGTGCTCGACCCGCGCAACGCGTGGAGCGATCCTGCGGCGTACGATCGTCAGGCGGGCAAACTCGCAACACTTTTCGAGGAGAATTTCCGACGCTTCGAGGAGCACGCATCGCCCGAGGTGCTCGCGATTGCGATTCGCGCTCCCCGTTAACGAATTTTTCATCGAACGCTCATCGAACCCTCATCCTCTCCTCGGTTCCTCTCCAGGATCCGCGGCTAGGATGAGGGTATGAAATCCCTCACCATCAAAGGCGCCCTCGGCGCCGCCATCATCGCCGGCATCGCATTCGCCGGCACCGGCATCTCGAATGCCGCGCAGAGCTGTCACCATCGGCCACCGATCGCACGGGCGATGCGCGCGGCGCATCTCACCCAGGCACAGCACCAGCAAATTCGCAGCATTCGCCAATCGTTCCGTAGTTCGCTCGCTTCCGGAACGCGCCCGACCCGAGCCCAGATGAAAGCGCTCCGCGCTCGCATTATGGCCGTCCTCACGCCGCAGCAACGCGCGGCGTTCCAACAGCGGCTCGCAGCGATGCGCGCGCAGCGTCAGGCTCCGCCCGCTCCTCGCCCACTCGCGACGCCGTAGCATCGCGCTCGATCGGTCCCTACAGTCGCACGCGACCGTCGGGACCGATCTGCAATGCCTCGCTCAAACGGAGGAGCGATGCAAACGTTATCGTCGCCGCGTTTGCAAAGCTGCCCTCGCGCCCACGCAACACCGCGACCACATCCATTCCGGCGGCGCGCCCCGCCGCGATACCTTGCGGTGAATCCTCGACGACCAAACAGCGTTCGGGTGGAAGTTCGAGCAACCGCGCGGCGGCGAGATAACCATCGGGCGCCGGCTTGTTGGCGCGGACGTCGTCGGAGGTGACGATTGCGTCGAACGCAGGAATCCCCGCATGGCGAATGAGACCGAGCGCCAAGCCGCGCCCGCACGACGTTACCAGCGCGCGTTTATAGCCGTCGAGGCGCGCGAGCAATGCCGCAGCACCTTCGATCGCCCGCCCACCGTCGTCGACGAGCGTCCCGAAGAGATCGAAGAGCACCGCATCGTATTCCATGATCCCACCGTCTTCGGTCGTGGCGCGAGGGAATCCCATAGCGCGCTACCGGGGCAAACGCGATAATTCCGCTCTCGCTCCGGAATATTCGACGAACGTGTGCGGACAGGTTTTCACGGCGACGGTGAAATGTTTTTTCGCCACCGCGATCGCGCGGCGTCCGAGCTCCCATTCGCCGACGTAAAAATTCGCCTCGCAGAGATCGTGATTGGGTTTGCCCGCAGCGTTCGCCTTGGCGGCGGCGATGGTCTCCGGCGGACTCGCTCGCCCGAGGAAGAGCGCGACGACGGGCATCGGCCAGCCCTTGCCGTGAAGTCGCGCGACATTCGTCGCGAATTCCTTCGTATCGTTCGCGTGCGAGCGCACGCGAGCGAGATGCAGCCAAATGACGGCGTACGGCGAGCGGTCCTTCCGCGCGATCGCCCGCGCCAGATCGCGCGCGGCAAAGGCGTAGGATCCACGCTCGAAATACAGGTTCCCACGCGATGCGTAGCCGTACGGGCTCGTTGGGTCGACGCGTATCGCCGCCGCATAATCGGCGAATGCCGCCGTGAGATGCCCCTGAAGGTTCTCGGCTTCGGCGCGCCCTTCATAGCCGCTCGCGTCGCTTGCATCGATCGCTATCGCGTGCGAGAAATCGGCGATCGCGCCGGCGAGCTCTCCGAGATCGAGCTCGGCGAAACCGCGGCCGTCGAATGCCGAGCCCATCTTGGGATTCCGCTCGAGCGCACGCGTGTCGTCGGCGACGGCGAGCCGGAACTCACCGCGAACGTACCTGACGCGCGCACGCCATTCGTAGACGAGCGCGTCCCCGGGTCTCAGGGCGATCGCACGATCGAGATCTCCGAGCGCCGGCGCCTCCTTCCCTTCATCGGAATAGAGCTTCCCACGCAATCCGAGGCTCAATGCATCGCGATGGTTCGCCGCAATGGCGTGATTGAAATCGGGAAGCGCCCGCGCACGATCGCCCCGCATGTACTCGACGAACCCCCGTAACCCATAGGCCTTCCCGTCGTGGGGGTCGATCGCGAGGACTCGGTTGAAATCGGCGCGCGCGAGCGCGTATCGTTGCGTATCCATGTAGATCAGGCCACGGTTCGAGAGCGCTTTGAGATTTTTCGGTTCCATCTCCAACGCGCGGTCGACGTCGGCCAGTGCGCGGCGATACTCGCCGAGGTCGGCGAACGCCGTGCCCCGGTTCACGAGCGCGCTCACCGACCGCGGATTGAGGCTAAGCGCCTCGCTATAGTCCGCAATGGCGCGATGGGGCGCGCCACCGTCGCGATAGCCGAGCCCGCGGTCGTTGTAGATAGCGGCGAGATCGGCGCCGCTAAAGCGCCCCGAGTCGATCTCGGCGGTACAAGCGGCGACCACCTCCGCCGAGCTTACCGCACGGACCGGAGTGCTCCCGGGGTGCCTCGTCGGAGCTCGCAGTCGGCGAAGCCGGCCTCGCAGCGATCACCCCATTTTCGCATATCGAATGGTTCGATTCCGCGGCGGCGTTCGAGGAGAGCGGGTAAAAAAACGCTACGCCCGCTACGAGCGCGAACGCAAGCGCGAGGGGGCGTACCCTGCGGATTCGGCGAGCGAGTAACATAACGAGCTCCGATCGGTGAGGACGCGTACAAAGCAAGCGCCTTTCCGCTTTCCGTCGGTTGCGAGGCGCATCCTCCCGTCAGGGTCCCTTCTCGGCAGCGCCACTTCCCTCAGCGCTCCTTCTTCGCATCCGAGGCCTCGCGCGACATGCCGAAGAGCCCGCAGCGATACGCTACGAGCTCTTCGGGACTGTAATCTGGCACCGTCCTACTTTCGAGGGACCCTGCGGTCCGACTATCATCGGCGCTGGCGGGCTTAACTGCCGTGTTCGGGATGGGAACGGGTGGGACCCCGCCGCCATGGGCGCCAGAAACTTGGTGAGCGACAGGAACGAGAATCTCGTTCGAGCACCCAAACCGGATCCCCAACCGCGATGACGAGCCTGAGCTCGAAGCCGATCGCGGCGGGAAAGCTACATAAAGAAGAACTTCCCGTGTCAAACAAGCGGTGCGTAGTAAAAAATTTCCGAGCTATTAGTACCGGTCAGCTCCACACCTTACGATGCTTCCACCCCCGGCCTATCAACGTGGTAGTCTCCCACGGCTCTCCACCCTTACGGGATTGAGATCTCATCTTGGAGTCAGTTTCACGCTTATATGCTTTCAGCGTTTATCTGATCCGAACGTAGCTACCCGGCCATGCTCCTGGCGGAACAACCGGTTCACCAGCGGTTCGTTCGACTCGGTCCTCTCGTACTAGAGTCCACGCTCCTCAAATCTCCTACGCCCACAGCGGATAGGGACCGAACTGTCTCACGACGTTCTGAACCCAGATCGCGTACCGCTTTAATGGGCGAACAGCCCAACCCTTGGGACCTACTACAGCCCCAGGATGCGACGATCCGACATCGAGGTGCCAAACCTCCCCGTCGATGTGGACTCTTGGGGGAGATAAGCCTGTTATCCCCGGAGTAGCTTTTATCCGATAAGCGACGGCCCTTCCATTCGGTACCGCCGGATCACTTAGCCCTGCTTTCGCACCTGCTCGACCTGTCCGTCTCGCAGTCAAGCTCCCTTATGCCTATGCACTCTGTGAGAACGGTTTCTGACCGTTCTGAGGGAACCTTTGGGCGCCTCCGTTACTCTTTAGGAGGCGACCGCCCCAGTCAAACTGCCCACCTGACCCTGTCCCGCCACCGGATAACGGCGGCCGGTTAGAATCCCAAGACTATCAGGGTGGTATCCCAACGTTGTCTCCACGAAAGCTAGCGCCCTCGTCTCATCGACTCCCACCTATCCTGTACGGACAGTCTCAGAACCCAAGATCAGGATACAGTAAAGCTTCACGGGGTCTTTCCGTCCTGCTGCGGGTAACCAGCATCTTCACTGGTACTGCAATTTCGCCGGGCCCCCCATCGAGACAGCGCCCAAGTCGTTACTCCATTCGTGCAGGTCGGAACTTACCCGACAAGGAATTTCGCT
>JAJYRH010000021.1 GCA_021794205.1 bacterium | reverse complement strand
GCGACCCGGCGTGCGCGGACTCGGGACTTTGGTTGATGCCATGAAGACCTCACGATGGAAGACGCGTTCCCTCCATCATCGTGAACGACAATCCCCAGCGCAAGACGGTCCTCAACAGACGGTTACGTATTTTCGGTACCAGGGTCTCCCGGGCGAGCTCGTTGAGATCCCGGTCGAGCGCGTTGGCCTTGCAATCGAAGCTCTTACGGCACGCTCCGACGTTGATGGAAAGCGTATTGCAATATTCGGAATTTCAAAAGGCGGAGAGTTGTGCTTGCTCGCCGCATCGCACTACCCTCAAATTCGCGCTGTGATCGCCGTTGTCCCAAGCCCCTTTGCGTGGCAGGGAATCCGAACGGGAGGTGGTGCCCCCCAGTCGTCCTGGACGATTGGTGGGAAACCAGTCCCGTTCGTCCCATACACCTGGAAAATGGGGGCGAGCTTTGCGGCCGGATTTCTAATGCGGCGCCCGGTCGATTTGCGCGGCGGCTACGACCATGCGGTGCGACGCCATCGCGATCGCATTAGGCCAACGTTGTTCGCGCTCGAACGTATTCGTGGGCCGGTTCTCTTTCTGAGCGCCGGCGATGACGGTATTTGGAACTCGGAGATGCAATGCGAATTCGCAGAAACGTATTTGCGAGAGCATGTTCACCCGTATGCCGACCGTCATCTCAAGTTCGACCATGCTGGGCACTTGTTTTTAGTTTCCTCGCCAGATTGGCCGGGGCTGGAGACGCGGCTTGGGCCGTTCACTCTTCGCCATGGAGGGAATACGGTGGCTAATCGGGACGCGCGCGAGCGGGCGTGGAAAGAAATCGGGCAGTTTCTACACGACACATTTAACAGCGATGCTGCGTCCTAGGTCGGTTGTCATGCGGTTGCCGACGACGGCAGCCGTGGACGACCTTCGCGATTACTCGGTGCCAACCGCTGTGTTGCGACATACCAACGGAGTGCGTGTCCTGGTCGACATTCGCGGGCTACTCCCGTAGCTGTTGTTAAGCGCCTCCGAGATTGCCCAATGCATGGAGGATGATGCCGTACCATAGGTTCGACGTGCGCTGGTAAATGTAGCCGGTCACGAGCGCGAGTGGAAGGGCGGAGAGTACTTCGAAGAGCACGCGCGACATCGCGACACCGTCTAGCAGCAGCAGAAAATGCGAGCACGAAAAAAGCATGGCAGAAATCAACGTGCCCAAGCGAAACGATAAAAAAGTACGCGTTCCGAGCGAAGTGCTGTTGATGGATGTTTGAATCGCCCCGCGAAAAACGAGTTCTTCGGTAAGAGGCGCAACGGCGACACCGGTCGCTAACCACAAATACCAAAGTGTCGAATGGCTCGCGAACATCCCTTGTGTACCGGCAGTAACGAGCGCGATAGCAAGAGCGATCGACCACAGCCACCAAATGCCGCGGAATGCAATCCAAAGGCTCCCGATTGCAAAGAACGGACGTCCACGGCCTCGCTGGATTGCGACGGCCGCTAAGGTTACGAGCAGAATGAGAACTGCTTGTCCGAGCTGAAGCCAGGGCACTCGCGCTTCGAACCGATAGGTAGCGTTCCCAACGACGTTCAAGAAAAGAAAAAAGGCAAAGAGCGACACGGCATCGATCCATGCCCTGCGATCGTCGACGCCGAGAATCGCCGAACTCACCGGGGGAGACGTAGATACGTCGTTCCGCAATCCCTCACTTAGTTCCATCGATCCGAAGATTCCATTCCCAATAGGCTGCGCCTTCGGGCTTCGTGCCCTGGGATTCCATGGATTCCTCGGAAGCGTCGCAAATCGATCCCTGCAGCGCCGGTCAACCTGGTGCATCGGGTGCCCTTTGGTCAACGCCGAACCGCTTTACGCTGCGCGATATCTCTCCCAATCGATTCACCGCAGTAAATGATGATGTAATGAAGAAGTGGTCGTTATGATTCACGCGACACCCCCTCCCTCGCACATTGCCGACGGTGTTTATTATTACGGGACACGGGGGATGGCCGAGCGGGTAATCACCATTTCCGACAGCGGTCAACGTATAGTTGACGAAAGCTCAAACTCCAGGCTCCCAACCTATTCAAAAATTCGCTTTAACACGAGAACTTTTTCGGTGATTTCTCTGCGATCGAATCTCGGCGGTCCGGGAATGTGGATATCTTGGCGCTCGGATGGCTCGGCGACGTTCCAGCGCACGTCCATGGTCCGGTGCGAAGGGATGCCGAAAGTAATCTGCTCGCGTCCTCACGCGGTCGTTACGCCGATGCCGGGGACGAAGCGTATTATACCGATGGAAGCATACTTGTTGCCGTTTATCATCCTAAGAAGCGGCGAGCGAAAATTCACCATCGCTCCCGGGAGAACGTTGTGGGTTACCAAGTCGTGCGTTTCGAGGGGCCCGCGAGCGGATCCAACGGATGTGTGCCTTCATGTAGCCTGGACCGATGCGGCCGATACCCCAGCGGACGCGCCGAATTCCGAAGACCTGTGGTATAACCGGTCGACCTACGTGCTGGATCGTTATAAAATAGGGAAAGAAGCGACGATAGATCGCCTGATTTGCGCGAACATAACAACGTGCCGCGATCCGAACGGGCAGACGACCGCGCAGCCCTTGGCCCCTAGGCGACCGTAGCGACCAGGCGGAGCGGAAAGGCAGGCCGAAGCGAATCCTTGCGCAAAGCAGCATCTCCATGATCGCGTCGGCTGCTTTTGCATACAAATTATTTGCCAATGCTCGTGCGTATTGGAACGATCAAGTCTATCCGCATCGCATGAACTACAGCGTTCGTATCGACGTTCTCGATAAGAGCGGTCGGCGGGTGGAAAACTACCGCTCGGCATACGATGCGAGCAACGGGCAGATATGGGTCGACCCCGTCAGCGATTACGAACGCGCCCATCCCGCTCGGGGGCGGGGAGCCACGCTTTGCTTCACGACAGGTTTTTCACCGTCGGTGGGCTCCCCGGACGGGGTGCGGCCGATGATGCCGCGTTGCGGCCCGACTCTCGCCCCAGCGCCTCATCAGGATTTTATCGGTGTTCCGATTCTCGCTCCGAACTATTCCTTTTCGCTTGGGGACGTCGACTCCGGCAACGTGGCATCGGCACTCGACTCCGCGCGAATCGTCCGCCAGATTCGAAAGGAGTTTCACGACCCAATGCGTCGGCCGCTACCGGTGCGAATGCGCGGATCGAAAATGCCGACGATCGCCGATGTCGTTGCATACGCGCGACGATATACCATTACGCTTATCGGCGAGGAACAAATCGGCACGCATCATTGCTATCATCTCGCTTTGCGGCCGTTGCGGGTTAGTGGAAGCTATCGCTTGCGCGATCTTTGGATCGACACGAAAACATTTGCGACAGTCCGAGCGCGCATCGCACTAAATTTCGTCACCGGGCCCGGCACCCACATTCCATGGACGATCGATTTCGATGAGATTCACGGCGCGCGCTATATCGCCGCCGAACATGCCGACGGGCTCTATCGCTATGCCGGGCGCGTGTACGACCGAGTCACGATTCGTTTCGTTAACCTGCATACCCGAAAGAAACGAATGCCGTTCCGGCTTCCGTTCGCCGCGTATCTTAAATTGCGCGAGCCGGATTAGCGAACCGCGCGTCACTAAGCCGTGAGTCTCGGTCGAGTGCGAAAGCACCCCGATCGGAGCGTGGGGCGCGTGCAGCGGTCAGCGGTTCACGTTAGGCGGTGACGGCGGCGGCCGGCGCCGTGGTGACGTAGGTCTTCTTTGGGTAGCGCCACGCGACGAACGCAAGAACGAGCAGCAGTTGGACCGCCGTAAAGATGCTGCCCTCGGGGCCGACGCTGCCGCCGGTGATCCAGACGGTATGTCCGGCGATTACGGTGTGAAGCAGGTTTTGCGGCGATTTCAGGCCGCTGTCGGGAACGCCGTAGAAAAACGTCTGCCCCCAATCCCACGCCATATGGTAGCCGATACCGAACCAAAGACTTCCGGTGCGTTGCAACATGACGCAGAAAACGATGCCGAAGAGAAAGACCTGCGCGATCCCCGCAAGCGTTTCCCCGCCGTTGCGCGTGTGCATGAACGCGAAGAACGCCGATGTGAGAATCGCCGCGGGCCAAAAATACATTCCGGTGGATAACGTATATTGAATGTAACCCCGAAAGAGAAACTCTTCGAAGAAGCCGGCGGCGAGAAAGGCGAGCAAGCAGAGGACGAATGCGCCGGCGAGCGCGGGCGTCGGCGCAGGGAGGCCACCGAAGCGAACGTTGCCCCCTGCAAGTGCGATCGCGCCGATCACCACGGTGATGCCGATGAAACCGACCAACGCACCCAACCAGAACTTTGCGCCGAAGGCCTGGCGGAGCGGAATTCCGTACGACCCCATCGGCCGCTTCTCAATCTTCGACATGATAAACGTGGCGAGAAGCAGGGCTCCAAAAAGCGCGGTGTCGGCGACAAAAATCATCAACGCAGGAACGTGCTGCGTATGGTTGCCCTTCGGTGGATGCATCGGCACATGGAAAAGCTTGAGCAGGCCGAGGAGTATTAAAAGCTCCACGACGATGAGGGCGCCGAAGATCGATAGCCGCCAGCCGGCACGGATACCGTTTGACCCGATAAAGACGTTGGTCATCAGTCGTCCCCCCCCGCAGTGCGATCCTTCCTAGGCATTCGCCAATTGGCCGCCCACTTCGAGTGGCGGGGGGGGCAACTCCCGCCGCTCGTTCCGCACATGGTATCGCCGGTCAGCGTATTAGGCGTGCCTCGATATCCTCATTGGCAACCGTCTATAGTTAACGGTGGCGCGGGCGAAGCACCCCATCGGTAACGAGCGAACGCAAAAAATATTCGAACACCTATCGAAAAGGAGGAGCGACCAGGTCCAAGAAGCAGGCCGAGCAACGCACTTGTAACGAGATTAGCAAGGGGAAGAATATGAATCGATCGCTTACTGCCATGGCGTTCTTTTTTGCTATGACGACGGCCGCGCGGGCCTCGTCGGCTCATTCTTCGGGAAGCGCTGGAGCTTCCGTGCTTCTTTCCCTCATTTTTGTCGCCTTTATCGTCCTTCTAGTAATAGGCGCCACATGGTTCTTTAAGGGACCGGCAAAGCGCGCCGAAGAGTACGTGAACGCCCTTTCCGCCCAGTTCCCAAATGAGGCAGATCGACAGTTGTTCATGCAAATGTACCAAAATAAGGGGCCCAAAAACGTCGTCGTCGCTTGGTTGCTGACCGCGATCCTATCTCCGACGATCTCGTATGTATATCAAGGGAAATGGAGTCTCGCCGTAATCAGTTTGCTCACCCTTGAAGGGTTCGGATTATGGTGGATCATCTCTCTCTTCACTATGCCGAGTGAAGTGATGAATCACAATAAAAAGCTAGCGGATCTAGCGTACGCAGATCTGCGCCTCGCGCGGCCGAACGCGTTTGCCGTCGCGCAAGCGTAGCTGTAAGGGCGATGCTCGTTATAACCTGAATGGATGAGTCGATGGAAGAAAGTGACGGTGTAACCACCGAAGCGTCGGCGCAATCGCCCGGCCAACAAATGCCGCATCAGACATCACCGACTGTTGAAATGATGGATTCGATAATCGGGCTCGGAGCGGAAAAATTGATGGGCCTGGCAACGACCTTGCTTATGATCATAGGATATTTCGCGCCTCTGGTAACGGCGCAGGGGCTGTTTTCTTCCGGAAGTTCCGTGTCGTACTCGCTTAGCCAGGCGGGCCTATCGGGCTTGATAACGCTCGCGATGGGTATCGTTTTGGCGCTTTTGCCATTTGAAAAGACGCGAATAAATATTAAAAGTCGCGAAACGATCGCCTACGGACTTTCGTGCGCGTTTTTTGGGACTCTCGCCATTCTTTGGCTCGCATCCCTTTCGCTGCCGGTCATTATAACATCGGTGGGCGGCTTCTCGATGGGTTTCTATTCTTTAATGGTCGCATTTGCACTAAACGTTTTTGCGACTGCAAAAAAGCTGAATAGTCGCAGCGCGCGTTAGTTGTAAGGTGACCGAATGAGTATGAATGGGCGATTGCGCCGTCGTTCTCTAATCGCGACGATCGCAGCTGGAATCGTGCTGATTCTATCGGGGTGTGCGAACCCCAATGCGCCGTCAAATGTAAATTTCTCGAAGGGTCTCACGCGATATCTCGGAAAGGGATCGAACGGGCGAATTTGTTATACGATGTCGCACGGGTTTCCGTTCGACGTGTTCGCGGTCGGCTCGCATTTTCAGGACTATAATTCGGAAGACGAGAGCAACGTACGAATCGCTGAGTCGACGATATTGCACCTGCATCAATTGGTCTTCGCTCATTTGGTGTCGACTGTAAATACGCGTTCGCCGGCCGAAGATACGAATGGCGATACGTCGTTGTTTCCAGCAGTGCGTTACGATCTCACGCCCCAGGGGAGGCATTTAATTTATCCCGGAGATCCATCCCATTTTGCAAGCATTTGTTTTGCGAATTTAATAGTGAGTAAGGTCGTTAGCTTTACGATTCCGGGTCAAGAACATGGACAAACGGTCTCGACGGTGCGCTGGAGGGCCGGCGCGATTCCGGATGTCGATGTGGCGCCGTTTTTCAAATCGGGGAAGCTTTCGTTTCTCCAACATTTTGCCGAACGTCAAAGCGCAAGATCGCGAACGGGAAAATTTGTATTAACCAGCCTCGGCTGGGAGTATGTATCCGGCGTTTGAAATAGGTTGAGGATGAGAAAATGGCGCTGATGGATGCTGCCCCGTATTCGGCTGGGGATGACGCTCGCTCGGGTCGCATGCGCGTTAGCGGCGCCTGGTATTCAATCGACGACGTTCGTCCCGACTGCGTTCTGCATCTCCACCGCTACGAATTCCGTCGCTCGTTGGTGGAGTTGGGGAGCCCATTCTTATAATGCGTGCTCCTCCGCAGCAGCGGCGCCCACGCCGTCGTCATCCGTCTCGTCGGCGTCTCCGAACCGGGCTGTAGTTTTACTACCAATCTCAACGTGCTCTTCGACCGTCACAACCGAGTGCAAAGGTTCGCGCGGTTTACATGGCGTCGGTGACGTATTGGCGCGGGGGGCCTATCTGGGTCACGACATCGCGCCGATCGTAGTACACCCGCACGTTCACCGATTCTCCACAACACGGAGGCGCCAACCACTCCGCCGATCGATAGATGTAGTAAGGAGGTCGCTGCGGGGTCACGCATTCGCCGTCCTGCATAACGCAACCAAACAAGATCGATAAGCCGTCGGTTCGTGCCTCGCGATCGACCTGTTGGCGTGTCATGCCGATGTGAATGTGGCGCAAAAAGAGCCGCTCGGTTGCCCACGCCGCCACGCGATCGGATTGTATACTCGCCTGGAAGAGACCCAGCCCCACGACACCGAGGAATACGAGCACCAAAAATACCGCTATAAAGAACCCTCGCCAAGACACATACGTACGGCGAAAATCGTTACTTTCCAACTGCGGCATACCCTATCTCGCCATTTTGGCGTCGTTGCGTCGTGAGGTTTCCGCACTCATCGACGGTGGTGTCCTAAAATTGCGCCATGCCGAGGCGGACGATCGTCCGCGGCGCTCGCCACGCTTCACTCCAGCGCTTCGCCTTCGTCGGCGCCGCCTCGGTCCACAGGCCGTAGACGCGCCCCGCGTATGCGGCGATGCCGTTGTAATCGCCCATGAATTGAAACGATGGATCGAACGGTTTCGTCGTCCATTCGTAATTACGATAGCTGCGCCCGCCGTCGGTCGAGCGCGCGAGCGTGATGGTTGCGAGTTCGTTCTTCGGGTCGCCGCGACGGTCGTCGAAGATGACGTAGGCGTCGCCGCTCGTGGGATCGACAGAGAGCCATTGAAAGAGATGGTCGCGCCCATCGTGCGCGCGATCGGAATTCACCTTCGTCGGCGCACTCCACGTGAGGCCGCCATCGGTTGACGTCGCACTAAAGATATCGACCTCGCCATTTCGGTAATCGGACCAGGTGACGAAGAGGCGATGCGCCTTCGGCGCAATCCCGATCTGGGGAAAGCCGTTGACCTCGCGGTCCTGGTAGCCTTGCACGTAGTAATTCATCGATGGGACGTCGATAATCGTGTGCGAGGGAGCGAAGCTCTTCCCGCCGTCGCGAGAAACGGCGAATACGATATGCCTGCCGTCCTGCCAGACGGTGTAGAGCGTCCCGTGCGGGTCGACGGTGCCGTCGAACCCCTCGACCGCGCCGTTATCGTCGCGCGGCAAACCGTTCGCGGTGCTGATGCGCATGGGGTGCGACCACGTCGCTCCGCCGTCGGTCGAGCGCGAAAAGAGCATTTCGGAGTACGCGCGATGGAACTCGGTCCATCCGATATAGAGATTGCCGCGATAGGGCCCGTGCGTATCGTCGGCGACGATATAGGGCTTGTCCTCGAAGACATTCGGGCGGCCCACGGGAGCCTTCACGGCGACGGCACGGCGCTGCCAATGGAGGCCGCCGTCGTTCGAACGTCCCACAAAAATGCCGTTCCGCGTCGCGTGGTGCGCCCAATAACTTTCGGTACCGAGTTTATCGAACGCGATGTAACAGAGAACGGCGTGTCCCCGTGCGTCGTAGGCGAGCGAAACGTCGCCGTCGATCAGGCGATGGTCGTGGGGAACCGCTGCCACGCTCTTCCAGGTGCGTCCGGCGTTGCGCGAATAGTCGACGAGCCCACCGACCTGGTAGGCCGCGATGACGCGACGCGGATCCGCGGGATCGATCGCCACCGCCGGTTCCGACCAGAAGCCGGGCTTCGGCGTCAGCGTGATGACCGCTTTCCCAGGCGCGGGAGGGAGCGTTATCGACGATGCGGCGAGTAAGAGCAGCGCGAGCAGAAGAAGCGAACGTTTCATGATTGGTGCAAGCCGCATTCGGTTTTCGCGCGTCCCGGCCATCTCCCACTTCGGGTCTCCGCGCCGGTACTCGGTGCGGTGCAGGGAACGCAGCCGATACTTCCATATCCGGCGTCGTGGAGCGGATTATAAGGCACGTTATGCGTCTCTATGTAGCTCCATATTTCACGTTCGCTCCAGCGCGCGAGCGGATTGATCTTTACTATTTCGAAGCGGCGATCCCATTCGACGACGGGCGTTCGAGCTCGCGCCGAGGTCTGATCGCGCCGAATTCCCGAAATCCACGCGCGATATCCGGAGAGATAGCGCCGTTGCGCGTCGATCTTGCGGATCCCGCAGCACCGATCGGGATCCCGGTCCCAAAGACGTTCGCCGTAGCTCTGCGCCTGCGCGGCCAAATCGATCGCGGGGTGCACGGCGATGGGAGCGATATCATATTTTTTCGCGACGGCGCGAATGTGTGCGTACGTCTCTGCGTGTAAGAGCTCGGTATCGAGATAGAAGATCGGTACCGTGCGATCCAGGGCCAGCAGTTGATCGAGAAGTACCATCCCGCTCGGCCCGCCGAACGAGCACGCCGCGACGATCGACCCCGAATATCGCGCGAGCGCCCAGCGCAAAATTTCCTCCGAGCTCGCCGCTTCGAGTTCGGCCGCCGTAGCCGAGAGTTCTTCGATCAACGTTTTCCGCCGATTCCGCGAAAGAGTCCGCGACCCACCCGCCCGAAAGCGCGCCAGAACACGTGCTGTTCCGCGCGACGAACCATGCGCTCCGGATTGCCGGAGGCGACCGCTTCGACGTCGCCGAGAACCGAGCCGCCGCGATAGAGCGCGTGGCGAACGCGGCCGATACTCGTCGCCGCGCTCGCCGCTGCGACTCCCGCTCCAATCGCCGCCTCCGTCGCAGCGGCATGCGGGCTCCGCTGCGCTGCGATCGCCGCGCGTCCGGCGGTAAAGGCATCGGCAGCCGCATCCATCGACGTGTTGACGATCGCTTCGAGACGTTCGTTGACGGCTGCGGCCAAACTGCTCTGCACGTCGGGCGCGCGGCCGTTCATCGCGACCAGCAACGTCATCTTGAGCGCGGTATGCATCGCGTTCTCGGCGATCTGCGCCGCCATCTCGCCCTCCGCACCCGAACCGGTAAAAAGGCGCTTCGCCTTCGTCCCATCGGTAATCGGGATATTCATAGGTCCGCTCTGCGCTTCGGCACCTTACTGACCCTTTTTTATCGGCAAGCCGCGCTGCACCCAGCGCAACATACCGCCGGCCATGTTGTAACAGGCCCCGAATCGCCCCGAGGCCTCGATGGCGGCTTGCGCTCGCCCGCTTCTGGCCCCCGAACGACAGATGCACACGATTTCGCGATCCGTTGGAATCTCTGCAACGCGCGCGGCGAGGTGGCCGAGGGGAATGAGCGTCGCTCCCTCGATATGCCCCTCAGCCCACTCCGAGGGCTCGCGAACGTCCAGAAGAAAGGCGCCCGCGCGCGCTTTCTCAGGGACCTGCTGCGGTTCGATCTCTCCGGGCACGTGTGCTTCCTTTCGTTATCGCTTGCTACCGGGGGTGATTCGCGTGTCATTGACCCCCGTCATTCCCTCGGGGCGAGCTGGGTGTAGAATGCTCGAAGGAGGGTCATGCATGGGCGACGGTCTCTTGGTTTTGAAGATCTTTCTCGTCGTAGCGGCGATCGCGATAGCGGCGATGCTGTTCGTCGCGCTCTATGGGGCGAAGAAGCCATTACCCCAGAGCGTCGTGAACGACGCCGGGTATCGCATCCGCAAGCTCTGGCTCGGGCTCGTTCTCGTCGTTGCGGCGATCGCGTTCGCGCTCACGGTGCCGTTCTTTCCGTATCCGTGGGCACGAGCGTCGGTGGGAGCGCGGCACGTTCGGGTGACGGCGGCGCAGTACGCATTCGTCATGCCCTCCGTTCTACCGGTCGACGTACCGCTCGTCTTCGACGTTACGTCGCAAGATGTGAATCACGGCTTCGGCATCTACGCTCCCGACGGTACGCTCTTCGCGCAAGTTCAAGCGATGCCCGATTACATCAATCACCTTCCGATCGAATTTCACGTAAAAGGCCATTACGTCGTGAGATGTCTCGAGTTTTGCGGAATCGGCCACGCCTATATGCATGGAGGCTTTGACGTACGATGAAAATTATGTGGACCTATATCGTGGCCGGGCTCACGATTTTCGGACTGATGTTGCTCGTCGGTATCGGCTTGCGCGCCTCGCAGGCCGGCTGGATACCGATCGATACGGGAACGTTCTACTCGTTGTTGAGCCTTCACGGCGTCGGCATGATCACCGCGATGGCGATCGCCGGCCTCGGCCTGCTCTGGTATCTGGTCGATCGCGAAATCCACCTCGACGAGCGCGTCGCGATGCTCGCGTTCGCATTTTTCGCGATCGGCGTCGTGGTGGTGATCGTCAGCGTCGTTTTCGGACACTACGGCGCGCTCTGGACGATGCTCTATCCGCTTCCCTTCGTGGGAACCACCTGGCCCTCGTGGGCGACCGGAGCGTGGTTGCTCGGCGTCGCCGCGGTCATGCTCGGCTTCATGCTGATCTGCGCGCAAATTCTCGGCGCGATCTTGCGCAGCTCCGGTGGATTGGGGTCGGCGCTCGGGCTCGATTACGTCTTCGGGCGCAAGGCATTCGAGGCCGCGGGGAAACACCCGCCGAGCCCGCAGATGCTCGCGGCGACCGTCGTCTCGATCGACGGACTCATCGGCGGTGCCTCGGGGCTCTTGGTCGGAATCGCCATGATCGCCCATTGGCTCGATCCGCACGTCGTCATCGATCCGCTCTGGGCGAAAAACCTCACCTATCAGTTCGGCCACACGTTCGCCAATCTCACCATGTATATGGCGGTCGCGGGCATCTACGTCGCGTTACCGATTTGCACCAAACGAGCCTACCACTCGTCGATCCCGCTCGTCGTGGCGTGGTGGGGGACGTTGGTATTCGTCATCATTGCGTATTTCCACCATCTCTACATGGACTTCGTTCAGTGGCCGGCGGTGCAATATATCGGCGAGATCAGTTCGTATCTCGCTGCCGTTCCGGTGGTCGTCGTGACGGTCTTCGGCGGGCTCATGCTCATCCATCGCTCCGGCATGAAATGGACGTTGGGGTCGATGTTCTTTTTTGCCGGGATGGTCGGATGGATCGTCGGGGGGAGCGCGGCGATTCTCGATGCGACGATTCCCTTCAACGTCGATTTGCATAACACGCTCTGGGTGCCGGCGCACTTCCACACCTATCTCCTCGAAGGCGTCTTCCTCTTCATTCTCGGTTGGGTCTTCGTCTCGTTGGAGCAGCGTGCGGAAGCCGCTTCGAACGCGCTCGTACGGTGGATCGTCGGTCTCGGCATCTTCGGTGGCGGCGCGCTCTTCTTGATCTCGTTTTACGTCGCCGGTGCCGCGGGCGTCCCGCGCCGTTATGCGGTCGAACCAGCGCCGGGTCCGTTCTGGGCGGGGATCGCGACGGTCGGCACCCTTCTGATTCTGGTCGGGGTTCTCGCGGCGCTCGTTGAAGGCATACGTCTCGCGCGTATGCGAGCGGTGGGAGCGGCGGTGTGAAGCCGCGAGCGTTCGGTCTCGGCGTTCTCGCGGTTACGCTCGTCGCCGCGATGGTGCCGTTCCTCGACCGTCACGCCGAACTCCCGATCTGGCAGCATCATCTGCTGCACGCGGGGCTGCTCGCGGGCGGCGCGCTCGGCGGCATTTTCGTCACCGCGCGCGCGCGCGGTTCGCAAGGCGGGAGTGCGTTCTGGCTCGTGCCGGCGCTGCTCGCGCCGATGGTGGCGATGTTCGCGATGTGGCCCTCGGCGTACAACTATTTCGAGTTACATCCCTCGGGACACGTTCTCGAACATCTGCTCTTGATCGCACTTGCGTATATCACCACCGCTTCCGCGGAGAACTATGCGGCGGGGCTCGGTTGGATCGTCGGCGGCGCGATGGTCTTCATGGCCGTCGCCGCGGCGCGCGGTTTCGGCGTATCCTTCGGAAACGGCGGTTAGCCGACGGCCTCACCTGGGAACGCATTGTTCACGATCTGAGTTAAGCTCTCGCGGTTGAGGCGGACGATGCGCCCAGCAACGCGCTCGATCGCTCCGCCCGCCTCGAGCTCGGCGAGCGTACGATTGACGACCTCTTTGACCGTGCCCGCCGCGACGGCGAGATCGCCTTGGGTCATGCCTTCGAGGCTCGGTAAAGCCTTCGAAAGCCCCGCGTCGGGAGAAGCGTAGGGCAGCAGCGCGCCGGCGACGCGCCCGATCGTTGGTAAGGACGTTTGCGCGGTGAAGCGGTCGATCACCATTCGTAGCCGTTGTGCGAGTTGTGCGTTGATCGCGCGCGCGACGCGCATGTCGTCCTGGAGAATCGAGCGGACGACCGAGCGAGGGAAGATCGCTACCCGCGTGCTCTCGGTGATGCCGATCAGGCGCGCCGAAGCGACGCCGCCGTCGATCGTATCGAGAATGCCGAACGATTCACCGGAGAGAACGTCGTAGAGCGCGTGCTCTCGGCCGAGCGGCGAGGTGACGATCGCGCGAAGGCCGCCGCGTAGGACGAGCCCGAGGTACGGCCACGGCGTTCCTTGCTCGCAGAGCGATTCGTTGCGCGCGACCTCGCGTTGCGTCGCCGCGCGTTCGAGAGCCTCGATCGTGGTGGCCTTCGCCGTCGAAAAAATCGCGCTGCGCGCGAGAAGATCCGCGAGCGTCTCGACCGGCGATTCACCGATGCGCCGCAGCAGAACCTCCCACGTGTCGTTGCCGAGCATGCTCTGCAACCAGACGAACTGTCCCGGCCGCAACCGTTCGAAATCGCTCTTGAGCGGGCGCGGCTCGTGATCGCTGACGATGCGCATCGCCTCGCCGATCGCGAGGGCGTCGAACGATGCGACGATGCGCGCGTGCCGCCGCCAGGTCGGCAGGATCCGCACGTCCACCTCGAAGGCGATTTCATCATCGAACATCGCCTTCGTATGTCGCACGGCGGCCGCGCCTTGTCAAGCGCCTTCTACAGAAGCCCCGCGTTAAATCGCAGTTCGACGATGGCAACCCGGAGGTCGCCTTCAGCCCGAGCGAGCGTCTCGCGTGCGGCGCGATCCCCGAGATCGGCATCCTCGAGTTCGAGTTCGGTTCCGACGCCGCCGCGATAGCGTACCTCGGCGAGCCGGAGCGTTTCATCGCTGAGCGCGACGAGTTTTTTCGCCGCCTCAACTTGCGAGGCCGCGATCTCCTCGCGGAGATATGCTTGGCGCACCTGAAGTTCGACGCCGTCCTGCAGCTGCGTCACGCCGAATTGCGCTTGCTTAAGTCCCGCTTCGGCGAGGGCGATTCCGTTTCTCGAATAGCCGTTGTCGAAGAGCGTCCACACGGCGGTGAGGCCGATGGCGAATTGGTTGTGGTATCCGCCGACGACCGCCGGTTGCGTATTCCCATCGGAGACGACCGCATTTATTTGCGGGACGCGCGATGCCTTTGCGGCGAGGATGCCCTTTCTCGCCGCTCGAACTGCGGCGCGCGCGGCGGCGAGATCGCCGCGTTGCGCGAGTGCGGTCTGCAAGAGGTTCGCGAGATCGAACGCGGGCGCGGTCGTTCCCAGCGGTTCGGTGAGCCGGTAGCGGTTGGTCAACGGCACGCCGAGCACCATATCGAGTTGGTTCTCGGCGAGTTTCACCGCGCCCGCGGCACCGATGGCGCGCACTCTCTGGTCGGCGACCTCGGATTGCGCGCGTAGCAAATCCGCGCGTGGGATCGTTCCGTTTTGAAGGTAGAGTCTCGCCTCCCGTTCGTGTTGCGCCGCAACCTGCACCGCCCGTTGCGCGACCGCATCCATGCGTTGTGCGGTGACGACGCCGAAGTAGGCTTGCGAGACCGCGGCGATGGTCGCGCCGCGTGCCTGCACGAGTTGGGATTCCGCCGCGGAGAGCCCGGCTGCGGCTTGCCCGACGTGAGCGTTGCGAATGCCGCCGTCGAAGAGCGTGTATTGCATCGCGAGAATCGGGCTGTTCGTCGCGTTGACGGCGCTGAACGGAAGCGCTCCGATCGGCGTGCTGAGTTTTGCAACGGTACTGACGCTTTGGTAGGAGTCTTGGAGCGCGAGCCCCGGAAGCAGGGGAGCTTCCGCCTCGCCGAGTTGCGCCCGAGCGGCCTCGACTCCGACCGCCGCACTTCGATACGACGTGTTGCGTTGGAGGGCGATATGGATCGCGTCGGCGAGCGCGAGGGGTTGCGGGCTCGCTGCGGGCGTCGGCGTGGCGGCGCGAAGCGCGCCGCCGAAGCTCAACGAGAGTGCGAGTGCGAGAACGAGCGATTTATTCACGATCGAGGTCTTTCCATGAGGGAGCGTTTTCGAGAGAACGCAACGTGAGGTGTTGGGTGGAGGTAATGGCGCCGTACGCGCTCTGTAGTTCGATCCGCGCTTTCTCGACGCGGTACGGGCCGCTGAGATCTGCGACCGCATCGCGGGCATCGCCCTCGCCGCGGAAGATCTCCATATCGAGATCGACGCTCTCGCCTTCGAGCAGACGGGGCAACGCCGTGGTTTCGAGTTCGATGCAGTCGAGTTCGGGGAAGTTCACGATACTGCGAACGCGCTCGGCTTCGATCCCCGGCGCCGGGAGTTGTTCGACGGTGCGCGTCCGACCCTCGGCGATCAATCCGTAGAGCAGTGGAATCGCCAGCACCGAGAGCACCGCCGACATGGTCATGCCGAAGACCAGCGCCCACGCCAATCCGCTCCACACCGGGTCGGCGGCGATGACGATCGAAGAGAGAACCCCCGCCGCCGCGGTGAGGAAGATCGGCCGCGTACGCGCCGTCGTCGCCTCGACCAAGGCTTCGTTCAACGGAATGCCCTCCTTCAGTTTCGATTCGATGAAATCGAGGAGGATGATCGAGTTTCGAACGACGATGCCGATGAGTGCGATCAATCCGATCATCGCGGTTGCCGAGAAGTAGATGCCGAATGGAGCGAGCAACGCGAAGCCCGGTAAGACGCCGATCACCGCGAGCGGAACCGCCGCGAGGACCACGAGCGGAATCATGAACGAGCGGAAGCGCGCGACCAGCAAGAAGTAGATCAAAATGAACGCCAGCAGCATCGCGCGCCCGAGATCTGCGAAGACGCGATTGGTGAGGCTCCACTCGCCGCCCCACGAGATCGAATAACCGGCGGGGAGCGGATGGCGCATGAGCGCGAGCTCCATATCGATCACCGCATAGGTGGAGCTGCGCCCCGCCATGTCCGCTCCAACGTAGGAGACGTTCCGAAAGTCGTCGCGATAGAGCGGGCGTTCGACGTTGCCGGCGCGCGCGCTCACGACCGCACTCAACGGCACCTGCATGCCGGCGCGCGAGGGAAGCGTGAGCGACTCCAGCGCCGCCGGGTCGCCGCGATACGCGCGTTCGAGTCGAAGGAAGATCGAGACCGGACGCGCTTGGTCGGAAACGTGTAAGGTCGAGACCGGCGCTCCGTGAATCTCCATGGCGAGCGTTTGAATGGCGTCGGTAACCGAGACGCCGGCTAGCGCCGCCTCGGTGGGATCGACGCGGAGATTCAACGAGGCCGGAAGCTCCTTAAAGCTGGAATCGATATCGACGACTCCCCGTTCGCGTTGCATCATCGAGACGACGCGTGCCGCAATCGCTCTCCGTACCTCGGGATCGGGACCGTATATTTTCGCAAGGATCGTATCGCGCACCGGCGGTCCGGGCGGTACTTGCAGGATGCGCAACGAGGCGCCGCGTGCGGTTGCCACCGCCGCTAACGCCGGGCGAATCTCCGCCACGAAGGGAGCAGATTCGATCGAACGGCGATCCTTCGGAAGCAGCGTCACGTGAATCTCCGCCTGGTTCGGGGCGTTGCGAAAGACGGTGCCCTGAAAGAGCGCTGCGAGATCGGGAACGGCACTCGTGCCGACGAAGGTTTGGTAGGAGCGAATCTGCGGGTAGGTTGCGAGTTTGCTGCCGACCGCCGCGGCGATGCTCTCGGTACGTGCGATCGAACTCGATGGCGGGGCATCGATTGCGACGAGGAACGAGGTTTCGTTGGCATCGGGGAGCATCCGGAACTTCACCAGTTTGAGCACCGGCAACATCGCCGCTAGCACGAGCGCGAGCGCGAGGATCGCTAGGAAGCGTCGTCCGAGTTTGCGGTTGGCGAGCATTTTCTCGAGCGCGTTGCGAAAGGGAAGGATCCACTTCGGCGTTCCGTGTGCGGCCTTCGACTTTTGGTTACGAAGTAATGCGTAGGTCGCCCATGGCGTGATCGTAAAAGCGATCAACAACGACGCGATCATCGCTATGGGCACGTTTAACGGAATCGGGCGCATGTACGGCCCCATCATGCCGGTGACGAAAAGCATCGGCAGGAAGGAGAGCACCACCGTAATCGTCGCGAGGGTCGTCGGGTTGCCGATCTCTTCGACGGCGAGAACCGTCGCCTCGGCTTTGGAGCGATGGGGATTGACGACGTGATAGTGTCGATGAATATTTTCGACGATGACGATCGCTTGATCGACGAGGAGACCGAGCGACAAGATCAAGGCAAAGAGCGTGATGCGGTTGATCGATTGTCCGTCGATCATTCCGATCCCCAACGTGACGAAGAGCGTCAACGGAATTGCGGTCGCAACGACGAGCGCCTCGCGCCAGCCGAGGACGAAAAGGAGCGCGACCACGATGACGATCGCTTCGAGCAACCGTTGAATGAGCTCGTTGACGGCGAGGTTCGCCTTATTGCCGTCGTTGCGCGTGACGTCGAGCGTCATGCCCGGCGGCAGGGTGATGCCCTTCACGCGGGCGAGAATTCGGTCGGCGACGGTGACCGCGTTGGTCCCGGCCTTCTTCGCAATCGCGATACTCACCGACGCCTGGAGGCCGCGCTCGGCATTTTTGCTACCCGCGCCATAGCCGAAGCCGGTTGCGTTCTCGCGCGGCGCGAGCCCGCGTTCGACGGTGGCGAGATCGCCGAGCCGGACCGGCTGCCCGTTACTGACGTTTACGATCTGATTGCGTACGGCATCGAGCGAGGTGAGTGCGTCGCCCGCGCGTAGCGAGAGGCTCTCCCCGTCGCTATGGAGCGCGCCGACGGCTTGCGTGGCGTTACTCGCACCGAGAGCGGCCGCGATCTGTCCCGCCGAGACACCGTAGGCGGCGAGCTTGACGGGATTGAGGCGGACGTTGACGACCTGCGCGCGCCCGCCGAACGTTTGCACGGTCGAGACGCCGGGAATCGCGCGAACCTCGGAGATCAGCCGTTGTGCGGCCTGATAGAGTTCGCCGCGATTGTACCGTTTGCCGTGAAGGTCGAGCACGACGATCGGAACGTCATCGACGGAGAGCGGCGTAATGACCGGGTGCGAGGCGCCCGGCGGAAGATCTCCGAGATGCGCGTTGACCTGGTCGTAGAGGGCGACGAACGATTTACTCGGACTCTCGCCGACGTGAAAGAGCACGGTCAGCATCGAGTAGTCTTGCGTCGTGGTCGCATAGATATGGCTGATGCCGGGAACTTCTTGCAAAACTCGCTCGCCGCGCTCGGTGACGAGCCGTTCGACTTCGCGCGCCGAACCGCCGGAGTACTGCGTGAAGATCGTCGCCGCAGGCATCGTAATCTCGGGGTTCTCTTGCCGCGGCGTCTGCAAAATCGCAAAGATTCCCCACACCGAAATGGCGATGACGATCGTCGGCGTGAGTTTCGAGGTGAGAAAATATCGCGCGAGGCGGCCGATTCCGGTCAACGGCTTCATCGAGTCGTAACCGTGACGGCTGCCCCGTCGGTGAGTTCGGCGAGATTGCTCGCGGCGATCGTGGTGCCATCGGCGAGCCCGGTCACGATTGCGTAGTGGGTGTTGCTGAGCACCGAGGTGACGGGAACGAATTCCGCCTTCCCGGCGCGGACCGCGAAGACGCCGCTCTGCCCGGCGCGTTCGACGAGCGCCGAGAGTGGGATGCGCGTGCCGCGAGCGCTCCGCGCGTGAACCAGAACGCGCGCGAACATTCCGGGTAAGAGCCCCGGATGGGCGGGAATCTCGACGCGCAGCATTGCGGAGCGCAGTGCCGGATTATCCGAGGGGACGATCGAGCGTACGGTTCCGTAGAGCGTACTGCTTCCGAGCGCGTCGACGCGCACGGCGAGCCGGCGCTGGGAGCGCAGTGCGGCGAGATCGTTCAGCGGAATCGCCACTTTTAATTCGAGCGATCCATCGCTCTCGATCCGTGCGACCGGGCTGCCCGCTCCGACGACCTCTCCTTGGCGAACGAACGTTTGGGTGACGATGCCGCTAAAGGGTGCCGCGATCGTGGCGTCGTTCACCGGGACGCTCGCCGCCGCGACGCCGGCGCGTGCCGCCGCCTCGCCTCCCGATGCCGCTTGCACCTGGGCGCGCGCCTGTGCGAGCCCCGCACGAGCGACTTGAAGTTGCATTTGTACCTGGTCGTGTTGTTCTTTGGAGATCGCGCCGGCGCGATAGAGATCGTTCATGCGCTGCGCGGTTTTGGCGGCGAGATCGTAACGGCTCTGCGCTTGTTGCAAGCCGGCGAGTGCCGCCTGCGATCCGGCGCCGGCGGCGCGTGCGCCGGCCTGCGCGCCGGCGAGCATCGCCGAGTACTGCGCGCTGTCGACGCGCGCGAGCACCGTGCCCGCTGCGACGCGATCGCCCGCGCGAACGGCGACGAAATCGATGCGCCCCGGGGTCAGCGCGCCGACGGTCGCCCGATGCACGGCGACGAGTGAGCCGGAGAAATCGGTCGTAGATGCGATCGATCCGCTCGTTACGGTCGTCGTGCGCACCGCGATTGTGGGCGCGGATTGCTGTTTGGAATCGCCGCCGCCGCAAGCGGAAAGGGAGAAGGAGAGCGCTACGGCGAGCGCCGCGATCGTGCTACGCTTCACGCGTTTTTCCTCCGACGCCCAACGCACCCAAAATGTTCGACATCATGCACCACCCCGTCAGCGACGATTGGAGGAGGTTCGCGCCGACGAACGCGGTCAGCCAGAGCCAGCGACGATCGAGCAACGACAGCGCGAGGCTCGCGAGCACGATCGTGCCGGCGATGCCGCGCACGGTTGCTTCGACCTTCCAGCCACGCTCGCGCGCCGGGCACATCAGTGTATCGGTGAAACGCATTCGAGAAACTCCCCAAAAAAGATGGTTAGGAACGATCGTAATGATACCATACCCCCTAGGGTATTGCAAGACGCCGGGCTACGGGGTAGAGTATCGGCATGGCAAAGCAACGAGCGGGGGCTCCGGCCGACTTCCACGGCAGTCTCGACGCGACGACCGCCGGCGACGTGCTGACGCGCCTACGCCGCGTTGAGGGGCAGATTCAGGGCATCGCGCGCATGATCGAGCAAGGACGCGATTGCCACGCGATCGCCCAACAGATGGGCGCGGCGAAAGCCGCACTGGAACGAGCGACCGTGCAGCTGATGACCTCGAGCCTCGTACAATGTCTCAAGCCCGGAAAGAACGGCTCGATCGATCAACAAGAGATCGCTCGACTCACCGATACCTTCGCAAAAATTCTCGGCTAGAAATCTCGGGCGCTAGCGAATCGAGCGCACGCGCATCAAACCGCGCGCGGAGTTTCCGAGGTAGATCTCCTCGACGTCGGTGAGATCGTTCGGCGCGAGCCGCGCCTCTTCGGCCTCCCCGGCCTCGAGGAGTTGCGCGCGGAGGACGCCCGGTAGAACTCCCGCGGAGAGCGGCGGGGTGAGCAGCCGGTCGCCCCGCTTGACGAAGAGCGTGCTACGGCTCCCTTCGGTGAGTTCGCCGCGTTCGTTGCAGAGCACGGCGTCGAACGCTTGCGATGCGGCGGCGTAGGCGGCAGCCTCCTCGTATGCGGGGCGATAGGAGCTTTTGATCCGTAGCCACGGATCGTCGGAGCGCACGCGCGTCGGCGCGAGCGCGATATCGATCTCGGTAGGGCGCTGGAGCGTTTCGCTGCGTACGACGATCGCGCCGTCTCGCCGGAGACGGATGCGTAGCAGCAGCGGTTCGGCTCCGTTACCGCGAGCGCCGTCGATACGCGCGTAGAGTTCGTCGCCGTCGAAAGGCAGGTGCAGAAGCTCCGCGGAGCGTTGCAGGCGATCGAGGTGGAGAGCGATCGTGCGCTCGGGGGCGTCGCTCGCCAGCGTCTCCAAAAGTTCGATCTCCGCGGCATTGCTGATAAAACGGAGTTTGGTATCGACCTCGCTGCGTTCGTCGGCGGCGACCGAATCGTAGAGAATGCCGCCGCCAGCGGAGATGCTCGCCGTCGTGCCGTCGATCTGCGCCGTGCGTATCGCCACGTTCCACCATCCGCGGCGCTCCGGTGCGAGATAGCCGATGCTTCCGCAGTAGATCTCGCGCGGGCGCGCTTCTAGCCGCTCGATCCGCTCCATGGCGGCGCGCTTGGGGGCCCCGGTAACGCTCGCGCAGGGAAAGGTCGCGGCAAAAATTTCGGCGAGCGTCGGCGTGGTGTCGAGATCGGCGCGGAGCGTCGAGGTCATCGTGGCGAAGGTGGGGTAGCGTTCGACTTCGAGCAATCGATCGACGGAGACGCGCGCCCCCAGACGGTGAAGATCGTTGCGAAGAATATCGACGATCATCAGGTTCTCCGCGCGGTTTTTTTCGCTCGCAAGCTCATCGCTGCGGCCGATTGGTGCGGTGCCTTTCATCGGGCGCGCCGTGATGCGCGCGCCGTCGAATGCGAGAAAGAGCTCCGGCGACCACGAAAGCGCGATCCGTTCTTCGTCGCGCACGAACGCTTGATAGCGCGCCGAGGTGCGCGCCGCAATCGCCGACCAGAGGGCGTAGGGATCGCCGGCAAACGAAAAGCGAAACGGAACCGTGTAATTGACTTGGTAGAGATCGCCGTCGCGAATCGCGGCGACGATCTCGGCGATCGCGCGTTCGTACGCGCGCTCGGAAAAGAGCGGCAGCGGCGGTGCGCAGCGTTCGTATGTGCACGGTGGAGCGAGGCGCGGGGTGGGTGATGCGAAGAGACCGAGGGCGAGCAGCGGCCACTCGGCGCGGACCGGGAGGGCGTGGTACGCCGATCCGAGCGCGTAATTGAGATATCCCGCGATCCAATAGCCATCGGCGAGCCCGCGCTCCGCTTCGGCGAGTGCGCCCTCGGCCTCGGCGAACGTGCGGGCCCGCAGGACGGTTGCGGGTTCGGTGAAATCGAGTTCGTCGATACCGGCACACGCGACGCGAAAGCTCACGGGCGGCTCACTGCGCTCGCCCTTCGAGCGATCCCTGCGCCGCGGCATGGAATGGCGCGGCGACGGCGTAAGGGCGCTGGCATGAAAGCAAGCCACGAATTGACGCTGCGCGGTGTCGTCATCGGCGCGATTATCACGCTCTTCTTTACTGCAGCGAACGTCTATCTCGGCCTGAAGGTTGGGCTAACGTTCGCCTCGTCGATCCCCGCGGCGGTGATCTCGATGGCGATCTTGCGCTGGTTTAAAGATTCGAGCGTGCAAGAAAACAACATCGTGCAGACCGTTGCGTCGTCGGCGGGGACGCTCTCGTCGATTATCTTCGTGCTGCCCGGCTTAGTGATGATCGGCTGGTGGACGGGCTTCCCGTTTTGGGAATCGTTCTCCGTCGCAGCGCTCGGCGGAATCCTCGGCGTGATGTACACCATTCCGCTGCGGCGCGCCCTCGTGACCAACTCCGATCTTCCCTATCCCGAGGGCGTCGCGGCGGCAGAAGTTCTTCGCGTCGGCGCGTCGTCGAAAACCGGCGCCGCCGAGGGAGCGGCCGGACTCGTTGCGATCGTCGCCGGCGCGATCGCATCGGCGGCGTTCGCCGCCGTCGTCGCGACGCGCATCTTTATCGGCGAGTTCGATGCCTACCGTCGCTTCGGACATGCGACGACCGGTATCGGCATCTCGCTCTCGCTCGCGCTCGTCGGCGCGGGGCACCTGATCGGATTGAGCGTCGGGCTCGCGATCCTCGCGGGCATCGCGATCGCCTGGGGTATCTTGGTGCCGATTCTCACAACGATCCATCCGGCTACGGGCGGTGCGCCGATGGATGTCGCGATGGCGGTATGGTCGCACGACGTGCGTTTTCTCGGCGCGGGTGCGATCGGCGTGGCGGCAATTTGGACGCTCTTGAAACTGCTCGGGCCGGTGCTGGAAGGTCTTCGTGGAGCGCTCGCTGCGGCGCGGACGCGGAAAGAAGGGCGCGCGCACGAGCTCGACCGCACCGAACGCGATATTCCCATCGGCATCGTCACCGGCGTCTCGGCGGCGTTGATGCTGCCGCTCGCGGTCTTGCTCTTCGTCTTCGTACAGGGAGTGCTGCCGCCCACGGTCGCGATACCGCTCATCGTCGTGGCGGTTCTCTACATCGCGATCGTCGGGCTCTTTGTCGCGGCGATCTGCGGCTATATGGCCGGCTTAATCGGTTCGTCGAACAGCCCGGTATCGGGGCTCGCCATCCTCGCGGTCCTGGGGATCGCGTCGATCGCCGTACTCTTCGGGCACGCGCACCCGGCACTCGAACAACCGTTGCTCGCGTTCGCACTCTTCGTAACGACGGTGGTGATCTCGGTCGCCACGATTGCGAACGATAATCTGCAAGATCTCAAGACGGGGCAACTCGTCGATGCGACGCCATGGAAACAGCAGGTCGCATTGGTGATCGGCGTGATCGTCGGCGCGGCGGTCATCCCACCGATTCTCGATTTGCTCGCGCGCGGATACGGTTTCATGGGCGCGGCAAATCTCCACGTCGCCCCGGGTTCGCATCCGTTGCCCGCGCCGCAAGCGATGCTCATCACCGCATTGGCGAAGGGCGTGCTCGGCGGCAACCTCGACTGGTCGCTCATCGGTATCGGCGGTTTGATAGGCGCGGTCGTCGTCGCGATCGACGAAGTGCTTCGCGCGACCGGGCGCGGCAAGCTTCCGCCGCTCGCCGTCGGCCTCGGTATCTATCTCCCCACCTCGACGACCGCACCGGTGGTCATCGGTGCGCTGCTCGGATACTGGTACGAACGTCGCCTGCGCGGCGAAGCGTTCGCCGATCTCGGACGGCGCTTGGGCGTCCTGCTCGCATCGGGGTTGATCGTCGGCGAGAGCCTCTTCGGCGTGCTCCTCGCGGGCCTCATCGTCGCGAGCGATCGCGGCACCCCGCTCGCACTCGTCGGCGATGCCTTTGCGGGGCCATCGCAAATCATCGGGACGCTCGCGTTCGTCGCGACGGTCGGCGGGCTCTATACCTGGATGTATCGCATGTCCCGTCGAGCGCACGGCACGTGAGCGCGCTCGACGTTCTCGGCTTAACCGCGGGAACGCTCACGACGATTTCGTTCATGCCGCAGATGCTGCGTATTCTCAAGCGGCGCAGCGCCGACGATCTTTCCTATGGCGCGCTGGCGTTTTTTATCCTCGGAATATCGCTCTGGGTGTGGTACGGCATCGCCTTACGTTCGTTGCCGATTCTCCTCACGAACGCGGTAACGCTCGCGTTGAATTGTACGATTCTCGTTTTAAAAATCAGTCACGACCGGCGCCGGATCTCGGAATGAATCGCAGCGCGAGCCCGTCGATACAGTAGCGCAAGCCGGTCGGTTGTGGGCCGTCGTGAAAGCGATGGCCGAGATGGCCGCCGCAGCGCGAGCAGTGAACCTCCGTGCGAACCTCGCCGATGAGTTGATAGTCTTTTCGATAACGCACCGCCCCCGGCAAAACATCCCAGAACGACGGCCAGCCCTCGCCGGCGTGGTACTTCGTCGTCGAACTGAACGCCATTTGGTCGCACCCCGCGCACGCGTAGATGCCGGCGGCGAATTCTTTATCGAGCGGACTCGAATACGGTGTCTCGGTTCCCCCTTCGCGCAAGATCGCGTAGCGAGCGGAGCCGAGCTTACGTAGCCATGCCGCCGGGCTCATCGAGACGGCGTAGCGCTGCGCGAGCGGATGCTTCACGCTCGACGCCGTCGTGAGCAGCGCGGTCACGCCGACGAGCATCCCTGCGCGCGTCACGGCGCGGGAACGTGGCAGGCGATCGCGTTCCGTTCGAAATAGCGCTGGTGGTAGGCCTCCGCCGGCCAGAACGTGCCGGCGTCGACGATCTCGGTTGCAATCGGCTTTTCGAAGACCGCTTGCGCGGCGCGCTTCGACGCCTCGGCGATGCGGCGCTGTTCGGGGGAGAGCACGAAAATCGCCGACCGATATTGCGAGCCGATATCGGGGCCTTGTCGGTTCACTTGCGTCGGGTCGTGCATGCGCCAAAAATAGGCCACCAATGCGTCGTAGCCAACTTTTTCCGGATCGAACGTGACTTCGACCGCTTCGGCGTGCCCCGTTCCGTGCCCGCAGACCTCGCGGTAGGTGGGATTTTCGGTCTGTCCGCCGGTGTAACCGCTGGTGACGTCGAGGACCCCGGGGACTTGGAGAAAGCCGGCCTCGACCCCCCAGAAACAGCCCGCTGCAAATATCGCTTTTTCAGTCATCACAGCGAGTATAACGCCTCGAGGAAGCGCTTGGATTCGACGCTTGTTGCTCCGGGCGGCGCCCCGCTCAGGGCGCCGTGACGATCGCGCGGAGTATTGCGCCGCGCACCGCATCGAGCCGCTTCATCGCACCGGGGCCGCGATCCATCCAATCGTTCACGAGCAGTGCGAAGGTCACCGTGCCGTGTCGCTCCGTCCGGAGGTAGCCCGCGAGCGTTCGGACGTGATTGACGCTCCCGGTTTTTGCGTCGATCTTGCCGCGCAGGACCGGGTCGCGAAAACGATATTGAAGGGTGCCGCGCACGCCCGAGAGCGGGAGTGCCGCCTCGACGATCGCTCTCCGCTGCGGCGTCCGGTCGTATTGAAGGATACGAACGAGTGCTCGCGGCGTGATGCGATCGTACGCCGAGAGCCCCGAACCGTCGACGATGGTGAGCGTTTCCGGATCGATGCCGATGCGTCGCAGCCAGGCACGCTCCGCGCGCGCGCCGCCGAGATGTCGGAAGAGCATCTCGGCGATGAAATTGTCGCTCGGTTGCCACATACGCGCGAGGATCGTCGAGAGCGGCGGTGAGTGATGCTGCCATATCGTCGTCGCATCGGGTGGTGATGCATCGGTGCGCAGACCGGCGGCGACCGCGACGCCGTTCGCTTCGAGATCGGCGAGAAATGCATCGCCGACGAACGCCTGCGGATTCTCCACCGCGACGCGAAAGCGGTCGGGGCTCTTCACGCCTTGCGGAATAACGCCGATAATGCGGACGACGTTGGGATCGTTCCACGGGCGCATGGCATCGATGGTGTCGGTCGCTTCGCTCGACCCGGTGATCGCATGATTTTCGATTTGCAGCGATGCCGTTTCCGGCGAGACGGAGAGCGCGACTGCCGATCCCGGGCGGGGGCCGGGGGCGACGGTGACATGCAGCGCGTTTTCGTCGACCGAGAGCGCGTCGGTGGGAGCGCCGTACCCGTACGTGAGATCGTCCCACGCCCATCCGGGGCGATAGAGTGCGCTCGGATAGCGAAACGCCGTATTGTCGAGGATGAGCGCGCCGTCGATGCGGGTGATCCCGCTTCGCGCGACCGCGCGAGCGGCTTCTCGAAGCGCCTTGTCGTCGAGCGTCGGATCGCCGCCGCCGCGCAGAATGAGATCTCCGTGCAGAGCAGTGCCCGCGCGCGTGCCGTCGGAGGAGAGCGTCGTAACGAAGCGCTGCTTCGGCCCGAACCTATCGAGACTCGCGGAACCGACGATCAATTTGAACGTCGAAGCGGGGATGAAATCGTCGTCGGGATGCACGGAGTCGATCAGCGTTCCGCGGTTTGCGTCGATGGCGAGAAAAGCGACGTGCGCGCCGCGTAACGTACCGTTGCGGGCGGTGCGAAGAATCGCGGCGATGCGCGCGCGCAGCCGCGCCACCTCGGCGGTGGAGAAGCGCGTCGATGCGGGTGTGGGTGGGGCGCTCGTATCGGCGGATGCGAGCATTGGTGCGGCGAGCAGGGCCGCGAGCGCGAGCGCGCCGAGCCGCTTACGCACGGACGTCGCGCCCAACCGTTTCGTCGAGCGTCTCCGCGCGCATCCAGAGCGCCACCTCGCCTCCGCGCACCGCGACGACGGCGGGGCGTGCGAATCGATTGTAGGTACTAGCCATGCTCACCGTATACGCTCCGGTATCGAGAAGGGCGATTGCGTCACCCGCTGCTAACGAACGCGGGAACTCGTAGGTGCCCATTTCGTCGCTCTCGCAGGAGCGCCCGCAGAGAAGCGTCGGTTCGGTTGCTTCGCCCTCGTGGGAAAAAACGATCGCCGGATGCGTGACGCCATAGAGGGCGTGGCGCGGATTCTCGTAGAGCCCTCCATCGCAGATGGCGATGCGCGTGTGGGAGGTGCGTTTCACCGCTCCGATGCGCAGGATCGTCGTTCCCGCAGCGGCGACGATTGCGCGGCCGGGCTCGATACCGATCCGCGGGAATGCGATGCCCCGTTCTTGAGCTCGCGCGCGCATCGCCGGAATACAGGCGGCGAGCGCCGGAGCCGGATCGTCGACAAAACCGCCGCCGAGAACGATGCGTTCGACCGGGAACCCAGCGACCGCGAAGCGCGCCGCGGCATCGACGAGTGCGAGACCGTGGGCGACGAAGGCCGCGCGCTCTTCGATCTGCGAACCGAGGTGGGCGTGCAGCCCAAGAAAGCGCACGCGACCGTTCGCCGAACGCAGAAGCGCGAGCGCTTCGCCTTCGCCATCGGGTGCGATCCCGAATTTGCTCGCCTCACCGGCGGTGCGAATCGCCGCGTGCGTCGCGGCGGCAATCCCCGTATTGAGGCGCAGGAGAATCGGCGTCGGCGATGCTGCAGCGGAGCGCTCGATCGTGCGGTGGAGCTCCTCGCAACCGTCGACGACCGAACGGCCGACGAAGCCGTCGACGACGAGTGAGATCTCCGCCTCGCTCTTCATGCAGCCGTGCAGCGTGAGCGCCTCGGGCGGAATATCCGCGCGTCGAACGGTTTCGAATTCGCCGAGCGAACTGACGTCGATGCCGATGCCGCGTTCGTGGAGATAGCGCGCGAATGCAACGCAAAGGAAGGCCTTTCCGGCGTAGGAGACCTCGATATCGAACGGTTTCGCCGCGGCGAGAACGCGAGCGACCGCCGCGTCGAGTCGTTCGAGATCGTAAATGACCAACGGCGTTCCGAAACGCTGCGCGAGCGCGAGAGCCGCTTCCATCGCTCGAGCGCTCCTACGTTGCGGGAGAAAATTGTGCGAGAAAATCGGCGATCGTCGCGTCGAGCGTGCCGGCCTGATGAACGCGTTCGGCGAGCCGCCCTGGTATCGTCGGAACGATGCAGAGGAACGCGGTCGTATCGCTGCTACTGAGCGTTACCGAATCGAGCTCGGCGGGGATGAGCGCACTCTGGTAGGGTGCGAGGCGGAGCGAGCCGCCGGAATGAGCGATCTCGACCGTATCGGCGAGGGCGGTGAAGATCGCGGGCAGGCCCTCGGTGAGCAAGGTCGTGGTCGCACCGTTCGCGAGTTCGAAGCGCTCGACGGTAAAATTGCTGTCCGAGATGAGCGCGGTGCGCGAGCAGCCTTGCCACGCATAGACGATCGTCTTCAGTGCGCCGGCCGTCCCGGCGCGGTAATCGAGAACGTCGGCGGCCTTCGCCACGTGGAGTTCGCGCGGCTTCCCATCGTTGCCGAGGCGATTCCAATCGAAGATGCGATAGGTGAGATCGCTGGTCTGTTGCGTTTCGTAGACGACGATGCCGGGACCGATTGCGTGCAGGGTTCCCGACGGAAGATAGAATGCATCGCCGCTCCGTACCGGAACGCGGCGAAGGAGCTCGCCGAGCGTGCCGTCGGCGACGCGACGTTCGTATTCATCACGCGAGGTATCGCGCGTCCACCCGAGCACGATCTCCGCATTCGGTTCGGCGTGCAGGACGAACCAACATTCGGTCTTTCCGAAGGGTTGGTGTTCCACGCGTTGCGCGTAGGCATCGGTCGGATGCACTTGCACCGAGAGCCAGTCGCGCGCGTCGATGAATTTCGTCAGAATGGGGAAAACGCGATCGGAATCGAGATGGCCCATGAGGCGGGCTCCGAACGTCGTGCGCAGCGATGAGAGCGTGCTGCCGGAGAGCGGGCCGTCGGCGACTCGGCTCCCTTCCCAACATTCCCACGACTCGCCGATGCGTGCGTTGGGGTCGCCGCTTTTACCGTAGAGCCGAACGAGCGCCTCGCCGCCCCAGATAGCGGGCGTGAGGACGGGATCGAGGCGAAGCGGTGCGAGAGCTAGATTCGTGAATACGTCGGCCATGGCCGCTGGTTTTCGCCCCGGAGTGCGGTGTCCTGGCGAGTGCTGCGGGGAACGTGTGGGCCGGGCCGGAAACGAGAGAGCGTGTACCAGTTCCATATCAGCCTCGGATCGAATCTCGGCGATCGCCAAGCGAATATTCTCAGCGCTCTGCAGCGCCTGCGCACGTGCGTCGAGGTGCTCGCGCTCTCCGGCTTCTACGAGAGCGCTCCGGCGAACGGCGCGCAGGGTCCGGCGTTTTTGAACGTCGCCGCAGAGATTCGCGGGCCGCTCGATATCGACGATTTCGTCAAGTACGCCGGCGGGGTCGAACGCGCGGTCGGGCGGGCGAGCCACGAACCGCTCGTCGCACGGGCGATCGATATCGATATTACCGTCGCGCAAGGATCGGTGCGCCCCGATATCTCCGAGCGCATCTTCGATCTGTTGCCGTTGGCGGAGATCGCTCCCGATCTGCGCGACGGACTCAGCGGGAAGTCGCTCCGCGATCTCGCCGCCCTCCACCATGAAAACGGCGTGCGGCGCCTCGAGCGCTCGTTGCATTTTCTCTCGAATCGGCAGGACGAAGAACCCGAAGTGCGTCTCTCGCTCAACCGCGTCGGCGTCGCCCGCGTTAAACGCGTGATTCACCTCGAATTGGGCGGAGAGCCGCGCGTGTATAATGCGGAATTCTCGATGGTCGCCGATCTCTCGCCCGATAAGGCCGGCGTGCATATGTCTCGTTTTTCGGAGATTCTCGAAGAAACGCTGCTCGACGTGCTCGCCGACGGCGATATGCCCGCGCGAATCGAACGGTTGGGAGAGCGGATCGCCCAGCGCGTCGTCCATACCCAGCGGGCGATTCGGGCCGACGTGAAAATTCGCGCCGAGTTCGGGCTGGAGCGCTGGACGCCGGTGAGTGCGAAACGCGGCGTCGAGACGTACACGCTCGTCGGCATCGCGCACGCAGATCCCGAGACGACGCGGCATGCCGTCGGCGTGGAAGCGGAAGGGATGACCGCATGCCCCTGCGCGCAGCAGATGGTGCGCGAGCACTCGGAGCGCGAGCTCATCGAGGCCGGGTTCTCTGCCGACGACGCGCAGCGCGCGCTCGATGCATTGCCGGGCGCGACGCACAACCAACGCGGCCGCGGCAGCGTCCTGATCGGCACCACCGATCGGCGCGGCGAGGCGATTCGCGCCGAGGATCTCGTCGAGATCGTCGAATCGTCGATGTCTTCGGAGACCTACGATCTGCTAAAGCGTCCCGACGAATTTTTTATCGTAAACAAAGCGCATCATAATCCGAAGTTCGTCGAGGACGTCGTGCGCGGAATTCTCTCGCGAGCGCTCGACTGCTACGCGGATTTCGGCGACGATGCCTTTCTTTTCGCAAGCCAGGTGAACGACGAATCGATTCACAAGCACGACGCGTTCGCCGAAGCCTTCGGCACGTTTGGCGAGTTTCGGCGCGAGCTCGCGGGCGGCGCGTACGTCACGGCGAAAACCGATCTCGCGAGTTGGCTCGGAACGCGAAACTCGCGCGTCGTCGACGCGATGCGTTAATCGCCGGCGGGGGCTTCACCCGCGGCGCGTAGGGCGGCGATGCGTTCGCGCAGACTCGGGTGCGAGGCGAAGAGCACTTCGAACCAGCGCGGGGGCTCCGCCTCGGCGAGATTCTGTTCGGCGAGCCGTTCGAAGGCGGCGACTCCCCACGCGGGTGCGCCGGTCGCGGCGATGGCAAATCGATCGGCGGCGCGTTCGCGGTCGCGCGTGAGTTTGAGTACGAGGGGGCGCAGCAGCGTCGAAGCGAGAGCGACCCGAGCCGAAATTTGTGCGAGAAAACGCGGCCGCTCGCGCGTCGTCGTATCGCGATTCTCCGGAAGCGTCGCGGCGAATAAGAGCGATGCGGTCACCAGCGCCTCCGCCGCCGCCATCAGACGATAGGTGTCGCGTGCGACGTAGTGTCCGAGTTCGTGCGCGACGACGAATTCGATTTCATCGGGGGAGAAGTTCTCGAGGAGTGTGTCGCCGATGACGATGCGGTGCGTGCTGCCGATACCGATGACGAATGCGTTCGCCTTCGTCGTCTGCGCGCTCATGTTCATGGTGAGGATCTCGGCGTTTCCGCATCCGAAACGCTCGGCGAGGGCGCGCAAGCGTCGTTCGATCTCCCCCTCCAACGGTTCGAAGCGATTGAAGAGCGGCATCACATAGAGCGGAACGACGATATTGCCGAGCGCGAGCAGCGGGAGCGAGATCGCGGCGCCGACGAGCGGCCATCCTCGCGGCGCCCGCCGAATTACCGCGCCGCCGATCGTCGCGAGAATTGCCGAGAGCGCGGTCGCAAGGGCGACGCCTTTGAGTTGATCGCCGAGCCAGCTTCGCGGCGACTGCTCGGTGAGGCCGTAACGTCGCTCGGTGACGTAGCCTTCCATGAAATCGACGGGGAGTTCGAGCAAAGCACTCACTGCGGTCATCGGCGCGGCGAACGCCGCCGGTGCGAGCCACGCCGGTGCGCGCGCGGCGAGCGTGTCGAGAACGTCGGCGACCGGGCTCTCGGGGAGCGCCCAAGCCTGTGCGAGCGATCGCAGCGTGCCGAAGACGGCGAGACGACGCTGTTCTCGCGCGTAGCGCTCGACATCGCGCGCTCCCTGCGGCGATGGTGCGAGCAACTCCGCGCGGCTTTGCCACGCGCGCCAGGCGACGTACGAAAGGCCGGCGGCTCCGACGAGCAGCGCGAGGGTGCGTCGGTTCTTCATCGCTTAGATAATCGAGATCGTTTCCTTGGGCTTGGGATGCGCGGCGAGCGCATCGAGCAAGCGCGCGGCGAGTTCGTCGCAGACCGGATCGTCGATCTCTTCCACCCGTCCTTCGTCGGCGAGCATCGCCTTCTTCGGATCGATCGGCAACGTCGCGAGCACGGGAGCTCCGGCGAGTTCGGCAACGCGCTGCGCGTAGGACGGCCCGAAAACGTCGTAGCGAACTCCGGTATCGGGGGCGGTGAAGTACGACATATTTTCGACGACGCCGAGAATGGGTTTTTTGAGTTGATGGATCAGGTTCGCCGCTTTGCGGACGATCATCGTTGCGAGCGCCTGCGGCATCGTGACGAGGACGACGCCGTCGATCGGAAGCGACTGCAACACCGTCAACGGAGCGTCGGAGGTGCCGGGCGGAAGGTCGATGAGCAATACGTCGAGATCGCTCCAAAGAACCTGTTCGTAAAATTGTCGGATGACGCCGCTGACGATCGGCCCGCGCCAGATCATCGCGGTATCTTCCTTATCAGTCAGGAGATTCGAACTGACGATTTCGATCGCGCTACGCGTGACCGCGGGAACCATTAACGGTTGCGGGTTCCCCTGCGGCGTTTTCGGCGCGTTGGGATCGGCCTCGATCGCGAGCGGATCGCGCAGGCCGAAGAGTTTTGGAATCGAGGGACCGGTAATATCGCCATCGAGAATGCCGACGCGAAGATTGCGACGGCGAAGGCCGAGTGCGAGCAGTGCGGTGACGAGCGATTTGCCGACGCCGCCTTTCCCCGACATGACGGGGACGACATGCGCGATCTTGGCCCGCCCGCTAAAGCTCCCCGGCGCGCGACGATGCGCGAGACGATCTTCGTTGGCGATGAGCGGAACGAAGCCCGAGAGCCGCGCTTGCGTCAGGGCGGCGAGGATCGGCTCGACGCGCAAGCCGTGGGCCGCAGCGCCCTGCGCGATGGTTTCGTACTTGCTGACTCCACAGCCCGAGCATCCCAGTCCGAATTGCGTGAGGACGTCGGCGGCGATCGGAAGGGAGGAGACCAATTCGCGAATGTTGCTCTGCGGCGTGATTTCGATGGTGCTATGCGGCATATACTCCCTAGTAAAGCGCGAAGCGCCGCATTCCTCTGCGACCAAAGGCAGCCCCGCAGGGCGCGGGCAGGCCGGGCCGGAATCCGCGCCCCTCGTGCAGACGAGAAATACAAGCGAGCGCGCGCGCGCGATTCTTGCCGGTGGATGCGATTCGCCGGTGCGGAGCGGCCATTCCATCGGGGCGCCGATGTTCGTCCAGGTGAGCGCCCAAGGCGCCTACGCCTACGACGAACGCGGGCGGCGCTACATCGATTACATCATGGGGTACGGCCCGTTGCTTTTCGGCCACACGCACCCCGCGCTCGTCACCGATCTCGATACGCTCGCCGCAAACGGCTGGATGTGGGGAACGACGCATCCCGAGGAGATTCGTCTCGCGGAGCGGATTCGCGGTTATCTGCCGGCGATGGAGCGCATGCGTTTCGCGACGACCGGAACCGAGGCGGTGATGGGCGCGATCCGCGTCGCTCGCGCTTCGACGCGACGTAGCACGATCGTGAAGTTTGCCGGAAATTATCACGGCCACTCCGATCTCGCGCTCTTCGACGCCGGGGCCTCGGCGCACACCGACGACGCCGGTCGCAGCGGAATTCCCCTCGGCGTCACGCAAGACGTCATCGTAGCGCGCTACAACGATCTCGAAGATCTCGACGCAAAGATACGCGGTCGAGAAAACGATATTGCGGCGATCCTCGTCGAGCCGATCGTCGGCAACATGGGCTACGTAACGCCGATTCCGGGCTTCCTCGCCGGTCTGCGCGAACGCGCCGACCGCTTCGGTGCGCTGCTGATGTTCGACGAAGTGATCACCTGGTTGCGGCTCGGCTTGCACGGCGCGAGCGCGCTCGTCGGCGTGCGCCCCGATCTCGTCACCATCGGCAAAATACTCGGCGGCGGCGCGCCGATCGCCGCCTTCGGCGGCCGCGCCGAGATCATGGCCGAACTTGCCCCAGACGGCCGCGTCTTTACCGGCGGCACCCACGCCGGCAATCCCTTCGCAGTGGGGATGGCGCACCGCGTCCTCGATTTGCTCGAATCGCATCCGCAGTATTACTCGCAGATGGAGCAACTCGCCACGCAACTCGCCGACGGAATTCGCGCGCTCTTTGCCGAGCGAGGGCTGCGCTACGCCGTCGTACAGCACGCCTCGATCGTCGATTTCAAGTTTCGCGAAGGCGAACCGAATCGCAATTTCGACGACGCCCTCCGCGCCGACAAACAACTCTACCGTCGGTACTACGAAGCGATGCTGGCGCGCGGTATTCTCTTGCCGCCGTCGCAGAACGAAGTGATGTTCCTATCGGTCGCGCACGCTCGCGGCGACGTTGAAGCAACGCTCGTCGCGATCGGCGAGTCGCTCGACGAGATTTTCACGAACTAACGCGCGACGTTGTCACGCCGAGTAGGCGGCCGAAGCCGCCGTATCGAGGCGCGATCTTGTCACGCCGAGTAGGCGGCCGAAGCCGCCATATCGAGGCGCGTTCGTGCGCGTACGCTCCCGCACGACTGCGGCGCACCGCTCCGAGCTAGACGCTCGCGGCTCGGACAAGCAATGTCAGGGTCCTCGCCGCTCGCTTAATCGCTCGTCGGGTGCGCCGACATCGCACGGTCGCTCGTCGTCGTCGGGCCGATATGTCACGCCGAGTAGGGCTTGTGTCACGCCGAGTAGGCGGCCGAAGCCGCCGTATCGAGGCGCGTTCGTGCGCGTACGCTCCCGCGCGACTGCGGCGCACCGCTCCGAGCTAGACGCTCGCGGCTCGGACAAGCAATGTCAGGGTCCTCGCCGCTCGCTTAATCGCTCGTCGGGTGCGCCGACATCGCACGGTCGCTCGTCGTCGTTGGGCCGATATGTCACGCCGAGTAGGGCTTGTGTCACGCCGAGTAGGCGGCCGAAGCCGCCGTATTGGACTTTACCCGGTTTCGTGGACGCCAAGATAGGTCACTCCCCGAGGAGGGCCAGAAAGGTATCCCATGCCAAAGAAACGCACGCAACACTCGTCGGAATACAAGATCGAAGCCCTTCGTCGAGT